>NZ_JAKNQI010000005.1:0-305528 GCF_022662295.1 Sphingomonas sp. CARO-RG-8B-R24-01
CGTTCGTTTCGTATCTCCAAGAACCCATTCACATGTCATCTACCCTTTCGTTCCGCTCCCGCGGAACCGTCGCGGGGTGGAGCAGCCCGGTAGCTCGTCAGGCTCATAACCTGAAGGTCACAGGTTCAAATCCTGTCCCCGCAACCACCGCCATAGAACTCGACACGCCGCCCTTCGGGGCGGCGTTGTCGTTTGTGGCAAATGCCATCAGATCTGACACTTGGGCGACCACTTCCGCCTCAGGGCCATGAGGGCCTTCGGGATAGATCGTCACGCTCTCGATGAGCGTCGACAGAATCTCTGCGGCTTCGCCCCGGACCGTCTCAGCGTCGAGCATTTCGCGCAAGCGGCCGACCTTCTCGTTGAACAGTTGCAGAAGCTCTGGATGCGGCAGGATCATGGCCGAGGGTGCGACCGTCGTCGGTGTGCCCAACTGTCCTTCCAAGCGCGCTTTCTCGGACTCGCGGTTCGCAAGGAGTTTCAGCAGGGCAGGGCTGGCCAAGGCTACCAGCATGTTGGCGGCGAGCGTGTCGATCTCGCGGGTTACGACGGCCAGGCGCTCGATGACCGATTGGTCCTGTCGCACTGACATGCTCGTCAGCCTCACCATCTCGCGCTTGAACTCGTCGGCGAACAGCTGGGCAAGATCCTCTGTCAGCAAGTGGTGCTGAAGGATCGAGAGGGTCGCCTTCTCGAGTGCCCCCTTCCGGACAGATACTGTGTTCGAGCAAGTGCCGCGCTCCTTCTGGCCAGCGCAACGATAATAATCCTTTCCTGAGATGGTGTAGCCTGACCCGCAGCAACTGCAGCGGATGAGGCCCGACAGAAGATGCTTCTTACGGTTCTGGCGAGCGACCGGAACGCCGATGCTCGGACGCTTCCGCTGCTTGATCTGTGCCTGAACGGCGCTCCATTGCGCGTCGTCGACAATGCGCAGATCCGGCACGGCGACCTCGATCCATTCGGCATGCGCACGTAGGCGATAACGTCGCTCGCGCTTCTCGCTATCGGGGTTGCGACGCCACTGCCGACGTCCCCATACTAGCCGGCCGACATAGAGCGGGTTGTTGAGAATGCCGGTCGTCTTTTTAGGATCGCCGCGAACCGTCGAGGCATTCCACTGCCCGCCGCGCGGACCCGGCACGCCGTCGGCATTCAACCTGGTCGCGATCTGGATGGACGAGGCGCCGGCCGCGAACTCGGTGAAGATGCGCTCGACGATAGCCGCCTGTGCCTCGTCAATCTCAAGCAAGCCGCGAATGCGCTCGCCGCGGTCATCGAGGCGGATGACCCGCTTGTATCCAAAGGAGCGACCACCGGCGCACCGCCCGGCAAGCACTGCCGCCTCCATGCCACGCAGCGTCTTGTCGATCAGGTGCTTAAGGAAGATCGCCCCCAAAAGCCCGGCGACGGCGAACTTGATCTCGTCGACATGCCCCTCGCTCACCGTGTGTAACTGCACTCGGTGGTAAGCAAGCTTCTTGCCGAGCCAGGCCACATCCTCGGCATCGCGCGCAAGTCTGTCGAGCGCCTCGCAGACGATCATGTCAACCGTTCCCGCCTCGATGTCCCTCAGCAGGTTTCTAAGTCCCGGCCGATCGCGACGATAGCCGGAATGCTCGGGGTCATGATAGGTCGCCATCACCGTGCCGCCAACATAGGCGACCAGCTTCATGCACGATTCGGTCTGATCGCTACTCGAAGTGGCCGTCTGCATTGCGGTCGAGTGGCGCCCGTAGAGGACGATGCGGGGGGCGGGGTGCATAAGCATAGCAGAGGACCAGCTTCTGTCAGGAGTATATCAAGCCGCGGGCGTGCTTAAATCATCGGTCGCCCGCGGGGCGGACGCGCAGCGCGCGTGATGGTCGGCTGCCGCCTGCCTCGCCATCAGTTCGACGAGCTTCGTTATGCCGGTGGCGAAGGCCGGATCGATAGCGCCCGGCGGGTCGACGCGAACAGGAGTGGCAGCGGGTTTCATCCATGATGGAATGACGACTTGGACGACTAACCGACAGGGTACCTAAAACTGCTGTGGAGATCATCGTCGCAGCCATTCCGCGGGCGAGATCTGGAGCAGGACCATACCGTGCGGCTGCTTCGGGTCGTCCAAGAGCTTATGGACTCGCCGCAGCAGCTTTCGCCCCGCCTTGTTGTCAGAGCCTGTGCTCGTATCGCCAATATGCCGGTCGCAGCGGCTGATCGCTTTCAGCGCGGTGGCAATCCGGCGCACGCGGTTAGCGGTGCCGAGCAAGGCGGCCGGCGTCGGTGCCGCCACCGACACCTGCTGTCCTTCGTCGATGGCACGGAGTGCCGCATCCAGTCGGCCGGGTAGGGCGATAAGGTTCAGGGCCAGAACGGTAACAGCCTCGGGGACCGAGAGTCCGAGCTGGGCGTGGGCGAAGCCTTCCTTGCCCATCCCATCGTCGCGCAGCATTGTAGCGGTAATGGCGGTCAGCGGCGCAATGGTGGTTCGGATGTTTGCAGTGATGCGCTGGTCTGCCGTGGCGTCGAATGCGGCGGGACCGATGCGCTGATAGACGCGCCGCGCCATCGGCAGGAGTCGGTGATCGTAGGCCAGCCGACCACTGGCGACCGCGCGGTCCAGCGCCTTCCTGCCCGAGCTACCCCCTGCCATGCCGAGCAGCTGCTCCAGACTCCTGGCCGGTTTGACGAGCCGATCGACGAGGAGGGTGCCTTGCCTCGCCCAGACTGGATCGTCATCGACGAAGCGCGGACCCATCGGCTCGGTCGCGAGGCGTCGGAGATACTCGGCGAGCAGTCTGGCGCGGACGACGCCGAGGAGCAGCGCGTGGTCTCTGACGACTGCGCGGAGAAGCGTTCGCTGGTCGGGCGCGTCGGGCGCCTGCAGGTAGAGGCCAACGAGGTCGCCCCGAAGGAGCAGCCGCCAGCTGTTGGCAGACGAGGTGCGAAGGGCCTGCAGATTTCTTGTGTGCCCCGCGATGTCGAACCCGAGATCCTTCTGCAACTGATCGACGTCGGCGATCGTCGTTCCGCCTGTCAGCAGGCGGGTTACCCATGCACCTATGCTGTCGGACAGGCGATAGTTGCGGGGAAACATTAGCGGTTTAAGGAGCAGCTCGCCGGGAAGCTGGCGAAGGTCTCGCTGCCGTCCCTCGATGGCCACCTTCAGCGTGTGTTTCCTCCAGACGAGGTCGGCGCGAAGGGCGGGAGGTGCCGCCGCTTCTTGTCGTTCGTCGTTGAGAACTGAGGAGATATAGGCAACCGCCATATCCTCGATACGGCTCATTGGGGTGCCGTTGGCGAAGACGGCATGGGTTGCAAGGCTCGCGGACCGATGACGACCGACGAACGGCACTGTGTTCAAGTAGGTTTCCATCGGGAGATACTCAGGTCAGCGCATACGATCCCTGGAACCGTACCAATCGACCCCGAAGGGCGTTTGCTGACCCGCACTCGCAGCGGCGGGAAACGGAAAGGCGGGGTTGATAGCGCGCCCCGGGGCGACCTGCATGCAGCCGTTCCAGGTGGCGGCTGTTGACCTGATACCTCGTCCGCGCATCCCAAAACGAAGCGAGGAAGAAATAACCCGCCGACGCTTTCGTGTCGAGCCTCTATTTTTGAAGTAGCTGATACGTCCGATTGGCGCCTGACGATACTGACAAGCCATACTGTTACGACCAGACCTATGCGGACAACCGGAAGGTCTGTGAGGGTGGAAAGCTGCTCGTCCGCTTTTGGGCGGCGATCGCGCTAAGCGGACATCTGTTCCGACGGCGGTGCCGAGGGCATTTCCGAGCGGTAGGGGTTGATTGAGGTACGCCTGCTTTTAGCACGAAACGGCACATTGGGCGTTCGTTCAAACTCCGTTGCTCGTTCCACTGGTACTTCGGGTCGATTTGTTTGAAACCCCACGTGCTTCGGCCACCGGATTCAATCATTCTGGCCGACTGGGGGGGATATGGCTAAGGATCTAATGGGTTGGGCTGCAGAGCAGCCCAACTGGGTAAAGGACAGCCTGCGGCGGATCGCCGTTGCCGCGGATCACTCCGTCGAGCAGGCGGATGCCGACTGTATCCTCGACAATGTGCGCGCCGTGGCAGGAGCAGGCTCGACGTTCCACCCCATGAGTGCCATCGACGCCTCCCATCTCGGAGGCGGCTCGGGCGAGGCGCGGCGCACGGTGCTGGCGCAACTTGGTCCCGTGCAAAACATCGACCGCCTCGCGGGTGGCCAGAAGCTGCGCATGGCGGGCCTGGGCATCACCTTGGTGTACGGGGAAAACGGGAGCGGAAAGAGCGGATACACCCGCATCGCCAAGCGGCTGTGCCGGAGCCTTACCTCGGACCAGCTGCGGGGGAATGTTTTCGACGCGGGCGGCGGGCCGATGCGGGTGCAGGTGCGCTACCAGGTCGGAGACGACGCGGTGACGGAGATCGAGTGGGATCCCGCGACACCGGCTCCATCGCAGCTCCGCCAGATCTCGGTGTTCGACAGCCACAACGCCCGACTCTACGTCGATAGCGGCAACAGGATCGCCTACCTGCCCCGAGAGCTGGCGATCCTCGAGCACCACGGCGAGCTGTGCCAGCGGATGGCCGCGAAGTTCTCGGCGGACGAGAAGGCGCTCGCCCCGCGGCTGCGCATCGCGCTGCCTGCCGGATACACGCCGGGTACCCGCGAGGCGCTCGCCGCACCGACCGCGCGCGGCGTTGCCGACCATATTCTTCGCGGCGCGCTCGACGCGCAAACGAGCAGCCAGGGTCCCACGGGGTGCCTGGGCGTCATGAGTGCCATTACCTGTGGCCCGGAAGCCGACTCGATCAAGGCCGACGTCATCCAGCGCCGCAAGTCGTCTCAAGCCGCCTTGGTCGAGCGCTTTCGCCAGGCCCAGCGCGACGGTGACCTGCCCGAGCAGATCGATCCCGAGGGGCTGACCCAGTATCTCTATGCGATCCTCCAGGGAATGGCGGTCCAGGCGGGATCAGGCGCGAGCCGCGCCGATCTTGCGAGGGTGGTCGAGACAAGCCTGACGGTGTAGCCGACCAGCTGACGACAAACCTCCGACCGGTATCCAAACGATCAGGATCAGATCTGACGGGGCATGCTAGGCCGCGAGCTTGCGCGCCGCGACGATTGCGCCACCCTGTCCCTGCTGCATCAGCACCGCACTGCTCAAGCCGCGCTCGGTTGCGGCGGGCAAACGAAAGTCGGCTGCCGGCCCGCGCCAGTCGCCAAGCCGCACCAGCTCGCGCACGATGTCGCGGTGCGGCAGCGTACGCCCGCCATTCTCGCCTGCGCTGATCGGGACCTCGCGCGATCGCGGGTCGTAGCGGACCAACCACACGGTCACCGGGGCCGACGGCGCGGCCGCTGCGGCAAGGTGGACGCGACCGTCGGCCTCGCTGATCTCCGGCCCGCCCTTCGCCGGTCCCGCGCTGGCGAGAAGCGCGTCGAGCTGTGCGCGATTGCTGCCGACGATAGTCGGCCCGCCATTGACGATCACTTGCGGCGTGGCGACCTGCCCGCGTCCGGCGGCGCGGGCGTAGTCCCACTGGCGGGCGGTCCAGCGCGGAGAACCGAACGTGTCCTTCCAGCCGAGCTGGTCCCAATAGGTGACGGCGAACGACAGGGCGAGGACGTCAGGTCGGTCGGCAAGGGCGTTGACGTTGGCGTTGGCGGGCGGGCACGACGAGCATCCCTGGCTCTGGAACAGTTCGAGCACCACCGGATGCGCGGCGGATGCGCCCGCGATCGGTTGCGCCGCGCGGGTCGGGGCGGCGGGGGCGCTATCCGCCTGGCCGCACGAGGCCAGCGCAAGCGGGACAATCAGGGTCGTCAGAAGGCGGGGTGACATAAGGTCGTTCCTCTTCGCGTAAGCGCGCACCGTGGGGCGCCCTACGCTAATCCGCTCGGCGCGTGTCTCCGGTTACAGGTCGCCTTTCCGCGCGCAGTCGGCCCGTTTCATCTCATCGCGATGCGCAATCCCGTTTGCTAAGTCCGGATCCTGGCAAAGCACGCCCGCAGTTCCGCGGTAAACAGCGCCGGCTGCTCGAACGCGGCGAAATGGCCGCCCTTCGCTACGCGGTTCCAGTAGAAGAGCTTGGGATAGGTCCGTTCCCCCCAGATGCGTGGCGGCCGGTAGATCTCTGCCGGAAAGATGCTGACCCCGACAGGGATATCGACCACCTGCCGCGCCGTCTGCTCCCCCGCGTCTTCCGCGTAGAGCCTTGCCGATGAGGCGCCGGTCCCCGTGATCCAGTACAGCATGATGTCGTCGAGCATCGCGTCGCGCGCAATTTCCGTTTCCGGGTTCCGGTTGCTGTCGCTCCAGTCGGTGAACTTCTCGTAGATCCACATCGCTTGCCCGACCGGAGAATCAACGAGGCCGTAGCCAAGTGTCTGCGGACGTGTTTCCTGGATGCTTCCATACCCCGTCATCGTGGCGAAAAACGTCTTGAGTTCGGCGATCGCCGCCTTCTCCTCGGCGTTGGGCGCGCCGTCGAGCGGTGGCGGCGAGAGGGTCGGCAGGTTGAGGTGGATCGCCGCCAGCCCCTCGGCCTTCTGCACGCCAAGCCACGTGGTGACATGCGCGCCCCAGTCGCCGCCCTGCGCGACCCAGCGCCCATAGCCGAGCCGCTTCATCAGCGTGCTCCAGGCGGTGGCGATCCGCGGTACGTCCCATCCTGTCTGGCGCGGCTTGTCCGAAAAGCCGTAGCCCGGCAACGACGGGATCACGACGTGAAAGGCATCCTCGGCGCGTCCGCCATGCGCCTCCGGATCGGTCAGCGGACCGATCACGTCGAGAAACTCGACGACCGAGCCCGGCCATCCATGCGTGAGGATGATCGGCAGGGCGTTCGCGTGCTTTGAGCGGACATGGAGCAAATGGATCCCCAGGCCGTCGATCGCCGTCCGGAATTGCGGAAACGCGTTGAGCCTGCGTTCGAGCCGGCCCATGTCATACGTATCACGCCAATAGTCGACGAGGATCCGCGCCCGCTGCAATTGGACGCCTTGCGAACCGTCGGTCACGGTCTCCTGCTCGGGCCAGCGGGTCATCGCAAGGCGTCGCCTGAGATCCGCTATCGCGGCGGGCGCGATGGCGACACGGAAAGGACTCACCCCCTCCGTAGCGGGCGGCAGGTCGACCCCGATCGAAGGCGAGATCGACCCATTCGCGGTTGCCCTGGCCGACGCAACGCCAAGCGCACCAAGGCCTGCCGCCGCCAGTAACAGCGTTCTGCGCAAGGGCGCGGGCGTGCGGCCGGTGCCGTCGTCGTTCGAAAGAAGCTCTTGCATCAATTTTCCTGTTCGTGACGCTCGGCAACACGGACGGTCCGCACCCTGTCGATCATTCGGACTGGGTGGGCGTTAGGTTACAAGCGTTGAAGGGTTATGCGGTGAAGCGAAGCCTGGCAGACTCGTTGCTTTGGTTCGGCAGTCACTCCAGCAGCCTGGCAGATCGGCACGGCCGGATCGAGCGCCGGGGCGGGGAAGGGGCGGGGTGTTCGCGGCGCCATTCTCTGGCGACCGGCATCGGAGAATTGTGCCCGACCCCATTCCGTCATATATAGCGAATGGTATAGAACCTTGGACTGAATTAATGGGCCGCCCACGCGAATTTGAAATTGACGACGCGATCGACAAGGCAACATCCCTCTTCTGGCGCAACGGCTACGAGGGGACTTCGCTGAGCGACTTGACGAAAACGATCGGGATCTCTCCGCCAAGTTTCTACTTCGCTTTTGGCAGCAAGGAAGCATTGTTCAAGACGGTCATCGAGCGATACTTCGTCGAACAGAATAAGATCGCTGAGGCGGCTTTGCGGGAGCCGACGGCGCGTGCCGTCGCGACGCACTTTCTTTACGGGTACGCCGATGTGCTTACCGACTCACGACATGCGCCGGGCTGCCTCGCTATGAATAGCTCGCTTCCCTCTGCGGCCGGCGCGCCCCTGCGGGAATGGCTGGCGGGATTTCGCGAGCAGATGCGGAAGCGGCTCCGGGATCGCTTCGCCGAAGCGCACGAAGTCGAGCGGTTTCCCCCGGGAATGGACGCCGACGCGCTATCGCGCCTCACGCTGATTTTCGCTTGGGGGATGGCGGTCGAAGCCCAGTCCGGGGCAACGCGGACGGACTTGCGACGGGCGATCGGGCTAGCGTTGCCGGTTTGGCCTGATGCCGACCCTTCTGACGCCTCACGGGAGGTCACCGGGCGCTGAGCGGCGGGTCGAACGTTCGCGTTCAACGCGCTGCTCGCCCATCACCCGTCACTCGTGGCCCGTAAAGAACTCCGCCGCGATCTTCCATTGGCCGCCGACCTTGACCAGCTGCATTGTCTTCCAGCCCCAGATTTGCTCTTTCGCCGTGCTGTTCACGAAGACGAGTGAAACCTGGGCGAGCTCGCCATCCTGCGCGATGTGAACATCCTGGAATCGCTGGATGAAGGGCTCCCCGTCGAACACGCCTTTGCGGAAGTCTTCGTATCGGGCCGTATCCACAAGCGTGCTCCCGGCGTGTTGAGCAACCGGGATGCCGGAGAAGGGGACCGCCTTGTTGAGAAGCAGCGTCTCAAACAGCGCTTGGTTCTTCGTCGATACCGCCTTGGTATAGGTCTCGAGCACCGCCTCGATCGCTCGCCGATCGGCGCCGCGGCTCTCGAAGGTGGTCGGCACGGGCGTACGGTAGGATGCCGCCACGAGCGGGGCTGCCGATAGCGTCGCCGCTGCGGCGGCCCATAGAACCTTGATCATCATTCCCGGATGCTCTCCTGTCTGGCGCGGAACCGCGAGCGCCTGCCTGGCCTAGACCGCCGTCAGGCCGCCGTCGACCGGAAGGTCGATGCCGGTAACGTAGCTGCTCAGGTCCGAGGCGAGGAACAGCGCCGCCGACGCGACCTCTTCCGGGCGTCCCGGGCGGCCCAGCGGAATCGTCGCGGTCATCTGCTTCCTGGCTTCGGCAGCGCCTTCCTTGGACGGGAACTGGCCTTCGAACATCGGCGTCTCGACCGGACCGGGGCTCAGCACGTTGGTCCTGATCTTCCGATCCTTGAATTCGCTGGTCCAGGTCCGGGCCAACGACCGCAGCGCCGCCTTGCTGGCGCTGTAGGTGCTGCGGCCGGGCAAGCCCATGGTCTTGCCCGCGGATGCCACGAGGATGATCGACGCCCCGTCGTTCAAGTAAGGCAGAGCCTTTTGCACCGTGAAATACGTCCCGCGCGCGTTGGCGTTGAACGTCGCGTCGAAATGCTCGGGCGTGACGGCGACGGTCAGGACCTTTTCGACAAAGGCCGCAGCCGCGAAGATCACGTCGATCTTGCCCTTTCTTGCAACGATCTCATAGAGATGATCGAGGTCCTCGAGCTTCGAGATGTCGGCTTGAACGGCAGTGACGTTCCTGCCGATGTCAACCACGGCTTGGTCGAGCTCGGCCTGGCGGCGACCCACGATGAAGACATGCGCGCCCTCTTCGACGAACCGCTTGGCGGTCGCGAGGCCGATGCCGCTGCTGCCGCCGGTCACGACGGCGATCTTGGTGTTCAATAGCGACATGTCGTTTTCCTATTCGTTGGACGCGACGCCCAGTGTCGCGCCGACCAAAGCGCTGGCTCTGGACGCCGTTTTTCCAGGATTACCCTTGGCGTGGGTCGCTTTGCCTCACCGCCAACCCGGCAGGATTGCTCGTTGTCACCGTGCTGACCTTGTCGCTGCTTTCCAGCGGGACACGATTGCCGTTGAGACACAGCGCCATCAAAACGAAGACCGAGATCGACAGGATATATTTGCGGGTCGAAACCTCACCAAATGTAGCCAGCAGTTCGCTCAGCGTGTCGTCGGTGAGCGTCTTGGCGCCGGTCAACTCGTCGCACGCGCGGCACAGCAGAATATAATCCTGCCCGACGCCGGCGACTGGCCCATCCGAGGCGAAGGCGGCGATCTCGTCTTCGCTGAGCCCTACGTTACGGCCGATCGACGCGTGGATCTGCCACTCATAGGGGGCGTCGCAATCCTTGGCGACGCGCATCATGCACGCCTGCCGGTGCTTCGGGTCGATGCCTTCGGGACCGAAGATCGCGTTGACCGTATCGATCACGCCCGCGAAGTGCGCGCCCGTTCCGGCGAACATCTTGACGACGTTGAGCGTCGTGTCGGGCTGATAGGCGCTGCTGTAATACGCCTCGATAACCGGCCTGATGACGTCGTCGTCCGGCAGCGGCACTGCCACTGCCGCCGCATAGCGTGTCGGAAAGGTCATTGCGATGTCCTCGTTTCGATCTGTTCCATGGTGGTTCCGCGTTCCCGGTCTGAGTGTCCCGGTCGCCTAGGCAGCCATTCTCTCGGCGCCGAAGACGACCATGAGGATCACGCAAGGGTCGTCCGAGCGGTTGTGGAATTCGTGAAAGGCGCCATTCTGCACGAAGAAGTCGCCTTCTTTGGCTGTGGTCGTGTGGACTTGGCCGTCTTCGCCCGGGTAGGCGATCTCCACTTCGCCCTTGAGCACGACCGCGAGATCGATGGTGTCGGTCCGGTGCATCGCACCACCATGCGCGCTTTGGGTCATGCCCCCGCCGGTGCCGAAGTCGATCTTCGACATCAGGCTGTCGAGATCCGTCGCGCCGGCCTTCTCGGGGGGGGCGACCTGGAGATCGACGCGGACCGAGTCTTTCGGCCCGAAGATCCCCATCCGCTCGTACGCGCCGAGCACGTGCTCCGGTGTCAGGGGCAGGTGGGGGATTGTATCGAACCCCCAGATGTTCGTCACCCGATCGGCTGTTTCGGTATCGAGCATCTCGTCGACTTGCATGACGACGCCCGTCTTGCCCTCGGCGCTTACGATCCTGCGCATCTTCATCTCGTTGTCTCCTTTGACAAATGATTTGGCCATGCGCGTGACGGCGGTGGGCTCGATACCCAACGTTGCGCGGAACACCGGCCTCGCGCACGATTGCCGCAAGGCCTTCTATATCGTTCGCTATAGAACCTTCGTTTGCTTGGTCAATGATTTTGTACTCATCGCTATAGTATCTTCACCGCCGATACTGTAATGCGCACTATATCGACCGGATGCTCTCGATCGCCCGGCACGATGCCGTCGCGCGATCCATCGTTGGCCGCGCTGCCGCCGCCGCGACGCCTGTGCCGATATCGGCATCGGTAATGAGGAGCTTTTGACGATGGATACGGCCAGCCATTCCGCCCCAGGGCAGGGGAAAGTCCGCCGCGCCTTCACAGCGGTCGGCGCCTTCCTGACCTCGCTGGATTACACCAGCTTCGGCTACACCCTCGAGCGCATCGAACGTCTGGAACGGGAGGTGGCACGATTGAGGCGCGAGCTCGGGCGCGGCGGGCAATGCGATGCAGTCGAGGATGCGGACAGTGCCAGCGCCACCGCGCTCGAGCATTAAGGCATCGGTTGGCGCGTTTGACGAGGCCGACGCCGCAATTTCCGTTTCCCAGGTCTTCGTCATCAAGGCTGTCGCCGACCTCAACGAGATGGTCGCTGAAGTCGGCATGGCATGACACGCGATCACGATAGCGCCCTTCGGGTTAACGCCAGTCGCGTCCGGCAACTCTTTCATCGTACGGTCCGATGCACCCGCAGCGTCGCGTCTCCGCTTCGGGAGGCGATCGCCAAGGCAAGGTCGAGGCTTCGCGCGGAAGGGCGTTGAAGGTTTCAGCCCGCCTTTATACTAGCACCCGCATCGGGTCCCTCAATCGCCGTGCGCTCGGCAAACGCGGCTTGCTGCCCGTATCAAGGTCAATCGTTGGGATATCGAGGTGCAATGAATTATCGCCATTCTTTCCATGCCGGCAATAGCGCCGACGTCGTGAAGCACAGCCTGCTGATCGCCCTCGTGCGGTCCTTGCAGCAGAAACCGGGCGCGCTGACCCTGATCGATACCCATGCCGGCTGCGGGCTGTATGACCTCGACGGCGCGGAGGCCCAACGCACCGGCGAGTCCGCGCAGGGCGTGTCGCGGGTCTTTGCCGACCCGAACCCCTTGCTGAACGACTACCGCGCCGCCGTGCAGGCGGTGAACGTCGGACCCGAGCCGCACGTCTATCCGGGCTCGCCGCGGGTCCTGGCGCAGCTTCTCCGCCCGCAGGACTTCCTGGTCCTGAACGAAAAGCATCCGGAGGACGCCTATACCTTGCGCGGCGTGATGCGCGGCACACCCGCGGCCGTGCACGAGCGCGACGCCTACGAGCTTTGGCTAGCCATGTTGCCGCCCCGAACCGCGCGCGGCGTGGTGGTGGTCGACCCGCCGTTCGAGCAGACGGATGAACGTGACCGGATCACGGCCACCCTTGCGGCCGCTCACCGCAAATGGGCGCATGGCGTGACGGTGATCTGGTATCCGCTGAAAGATCGCGCCACGCATTCACGGTGGAACGAGCAGGTACGCAAGCTCGGCATCCCGAAGGTGCTGCGCGTTGAGCACTGGTTGTACGATAGCGATCAGGCCGGTATCTACAATGGCGCAGGCCTTTACATCGTCAACCCGCCCTATGCCTTCACGCAGGCTCTGCCGCCGCTGCTGGAAGCCTTGCGCGCCGTGCTGGCGCCGGAGGGCCACAACGGCGAGATCAGGGCCGATTGGCTGGGCGATCATTGAAGACCCGCACGGTCGCTGAACCCCGGGCGCCACACGATCCAGTCCAGCAGCCACTCGCGGCGCTGATCGGTGCAGTCTCGCTGGAGCGCGAACCCGCTAGATCCTGGACCGCAGCCGCGTCGCCGCGAAATCCAGGAAACTGCGCATCTTGAGCGGCATCCGGCCATGGCTCACATGGATCAGGGAGATCGGGAGCGGTTCGGGCTCAAAATCCTCCAGAATGAGCCGAAGATCACCGCGGCCGATCGCTTCGGCCGCCTGATAGTGAAGGACCCGCGTGGCACCGATCCCGGCGATCGCGGCGTCGACCGCGGCTTCGGCGGTGGTGACCGACAGCCGCACGGTGACGGGCACGTCGCGGGTGCCTGCGGGTCGCAGCGTTGGGAAGCGCCAGTGGGGCGTCGGTGTGACTAGCTCGAAACTGACGCAGGGAATCTGCGACAGTTGCGCGGGTGAATCGGGCGTGCCGTGGTCGGCAAGCAAAGTCGGACTTGCGCAGATCACCGTGCGCATCGTCCCGACCCGCGTCGCGACCAGCGAACTGTCGGGCAGGGTTCCGATCCGCACCGCCATGTCGACATGGTCGTCGACCAGATGTGCGTTGCGGTCGGAGAGCATCAGGCGGATCGTGATCTCCGGAAAGGTCGCGAGGAATTCGGTGACGACGGGAAGGACATGCAACCGTCCGAACAGGATCGGCGCGGTCAGGACGAGCTCGCCCTTCGGGGTGGTGAACTCGCCGGCGGCGATCCGCTCGGCTTCCTCGACCTGTTCAAGGATGCGCCGTGCGGCGGCGACATAAGCGATGCCCGCTTCGGTAAGACTGAGCTTGCGCGTCGTGCGGATCAGGAGGCGTGTGCCCAGTGCGGCCTCGAGCTCCGATATCTTGCGACTGAGCGTCGGGAGCGGCACGCGCAGCGCGCGCCCCGCGGCCGACAGGCTGCCCCGATCGACCGTTAGCACCAGCATGGACATTGCCTCGAGCCGATCCATCGAACCTCCCGTTCGTCCGCACGCCGTTTCCTACCGACTATTCCATTTAATGGAAGGATGCTTCTCGTGCTTGCCAAATTATGCTGACGATTATGAAAGGCCATCTTCCCGTCACCGAGCCGCTTTCGGTTCGAGCCGACAGGAGACGAACCATGACCCGCATTACCATTCCCACCCGTGACGAAGCACCAGAAGCATCCAAGCCGCTGCTCGATGCAGTCCATGCGCAGCTCGGCGTCGTGCCCAACCTGTTCCGCCTGATCGCGAAGAGCCCCGCCGCGCTGACCGCCTATCTCGGCTTCAACGGCGGGTTGGCCAAGGCGCTCGACGTCAGGACGCGCGAGCGGATCGCGATCGCGGTCGCGCAGGTCAACGGGTGTGACTATTGCCTGTCCGCGCACACCTATCTCGGCCTCAACCTTGCGAAAATCAGCCCTGAAGAGATCGCGCTCAACCGCAGCGGGCATTCGGGTGACCCGAAGGCTGACGCAGCGGTCGCGTTCGCCGCGAAAGTTGCGCAGGAGCGGGGGCATGTGAGCGATGCGGACGTCTCCGCGGTCAAGCTGGCCGGTTTCACCGAGGCGCAGATTGTCGAGATCGTCGCGCTCGTTGCCGACAACGTCTTCACGAACCTCCTCAACGAGGTCGCGAAGACCGAGATCGACTTCCCGGTAATACACAGCGCGGAAGCCGCCTGACGCCCGCCGGGCCGGGGCAGTTCCGCTTCGGCTCGTCTTCCCAGGAAAGGATCGGACATGGCATACTGGTTCCTAGACATCGCGGCCACGCCGAGCGTCAAGGCGGCGCAGGCGGCGATGGGCAGCGACCGGATCTGGAGCGACTTCACGGGCCACCGCGACTTCGACCGGTTCACGGAGAGCGAAGCCGCGTTCATCGCCGCGCGCGACAGCTTCTATCTGGCGAGCGTTTCGGAAACGGGCTGGCCCTATGTCCAGCATCGCGGCGGCCCCACGGGTTTCCTCAAGATGCTCGATGCCGAGACGCTGGCTTTCCCGGACTATCGCGGCAACCGACAGTACATCAGTCTCGGCAACGTCACCGCGGACGATCGTGTCGCGTTGATCCTGATGGATTATGCCGGACGCCAACGACTCAAGATCTATGCGCATATCGCGGTCATCGCAGTCGACGCCGATCCGGCGCTAGCGGCGCAATTGGCGATCCCGGGCTACCGGGCGGTCCCCGAACGCCTGTTCAAGCTCCGTCTGGAAACGTTCGACTGGAATTGCCCTCAGCACATCACGCCGCGCTTCACCGAAGCCGAGATTGCGCTAGCGGTGACTCCGCTGCGCGACCGTATCGCCACGCTCGAAGCCGAGAACGCAACCCTGCGAGCGAAACTCGCCGCACGAGGAGATGAATGATGGACGCCGAACGCCCGCCGCTGCCACCCTTCACGCTGGACAGCGCAACGGAGAAAGTCCGTCTCGCCGAGGATGGCTGGAACGGCCGCGACCCGGCGCGGGTCGCGCTCGCCTATACGCCCGACAGCCAGTGGCGGAACCGCGCCGACTTCCTCCAGGGGCGCGACGCGATCGTCGCCTTCCTGACCCGTAAATGGGCGCGCGAGCACGAATACCGGCTGATCAAGGAACTGTGGGATTTCCGCGACAACAGGATCGCCGTCCGCTTCGCCTATGAATGGCATGATGACGGAGGCGACTGGCTCCGCTCCTATGGCAACGAGCTGTGGGAGTTCGACGCGCATGGCCTGATGCAGCGCAGGATCGCCAGCATCAACGACGCGCCGATCACCGAAGCCGAGCGCCGGTATCGCTGGCCGCAGGGCCGTCGGCCGGACGATCATCCGGGGCTGAGCGACCTGGGGTTCTGACGGGTGGCGAGTCGCGGGGGAACGGAATACGGTCCGATCGGGCGCTGGACGTTCCCGGCCATGACGGGATCGGGGCACAGCTTGGGGTGCGCGGCCAGGAACGGGCCGATCCTTGGAACGACGGGCAACCGCGCGAGGGTTAGCGATGACCATAGCCCCAAGCGCCCCTCTAGCCCTGCGCCCGCTCCTAATACGCCTGTCCCGCTTCGAACGGATGCAGCTGGCGGGTCGACGGACGAGCAGGCGTATCTGCAAGCGATCCTCGAGCGCCGCGATCCGCTGTGACACACTCGGCTGCCCGATCCGCAGATCGCGCGCCGCCGGGGCGCCCCTATGGAAACGCGGCAAAATTCTTCGCGCTGGACCAATATTCCAACGTCAAGCGGCAGGTGGGCCCCCATCGCTGCGCGCCCGGGCGGGAAGCGCGGAAGGATCATCAACCGCTTCGAGCAAGCCGTGCGGCGCGACCAGCACGGGTTGTAGACGGAGGCATTCCCTCAATACGCCTGGCGCTGAGCATCAGCTGGGGGGTGCGTCCCGGTTGGGGCGATCGCCCATCCGTTCGCCCAGGCGAACGGTCTCTTCGGGCTTCCAGGCTTGGTTGAACGTCATCGTACCTTGCCTGAACAGCATCACGACCGTCGATCCGAGCAAAAAACGGCCCATTTCCTCGCCCTGCCGGAGGACGATCTCCCGGTCGCCGTAAGTCCATTCGGACACCGCGCCATTGCGCCGCTGATTGACCACGCCATGCCAGACGGTTGCCATGCTGCCGACGATCGTTGCGCCGACCAGGACCATGACGAACGGACCATGATCCGGCGATTCAAAGACGCAGACAACGCGTTCGTTGCGGGCAAACAGGTTGGGGACGCCGCGGGCGGTGGTCGGGTTTACCGAAAACAGCGTTCCCGGCACGTAGATCATTCGCGCGAGCGTGCCGTCGCATGGCATGTGCAGACGGTGATAGTCCTTGGGAGAAAGATACAGGTTGGCGAAACTGCCATGACGGAACTGTGCGGCCAACGCGGCGTCACCCCCGACCAGATCCGTCGTGCTGAAGCGATGCCCCTTCGCTTGCAGGATCTGATCGTCGTCGATGGTGCCCAACTGGCTGATCGCGCCATCGACCGGAGAAACGAAATCCGCGACCGCGATCGGCCGCGCGCCGGATTTGAGCGGTCGCGTGAAGAAAGCGTTGAAGGTCTTGTAGCTGCCCACGTCCGGGTTCGCGGCTTCCTGCATGTCGACGGCATATCGCCGAACGAACCAGCGGATGAGCCGGGTCGTCAGCAAACCTCCCTCCATGGCGGCGATCCGGCCAGCGACTTCCGTCAACTGCTGCTTGGGCAGCACGTGCTGGAACAATATCTTAAGGCGATCGGGCATCGGAACCTCACAACGGCGATACCCCACCTCTAGCGGTCTGTGTCGGGAGGTCGACCGTCTCAATGCCGCAAGGCGCCCCAACGCACGACAAGACGAACAGGCCGTTCGCGTTAACTGGCCACGAACGGGTTCGCATTATCGATCGGTCATGCGGTATCTACTCATCCTTGCCTGCGTCCTCACCGCCACACCGGTCGATGCCGCGACCAACAATATACCGATGGTCGCCATCGGTCTGCCCTTCGAGCCAGAGTCCCCGACGCCCGTCGATCGGAACCACGTCCTCTACCACCATGTCGAGGTCGGTGACATCGAGGGGCTTCCCACAACCGTGGGCAGTTCCAGCCTGAATTTCATTCGCGCGGCGAAGCGATCGAGCGTCAACGCGGCCTTGCGGGAGACGTTCGACCGCATGAACTTCCTGTCCCCTGCGCGGGGTACCGCGCATGTGCGGCTGCTCGTATCCTGGGAAGGCAGCACGACCCCATTTCACATCGGAGCGCATAATCGGGCCACGGCGACGCTTCGGTATCGGCTGGTCCGGATCGACACTGCACGGGTCCTGTTCGATCGCAGCATCACCACGTCCGTGGCGGGGGGCGGGGTTGACGCATCGATGCGCGACAATGGCATCGTTCGCGCCGCCATCGCGACGAATTTCGCGTCTGCGGCAAACTGCATCGATCATGCCGCCTATGGGACGGCACCCAGCGATTGCGCGCTCATTCCGAAGTTCTCCGTTTCAGTCGTCCGACGCTGACCGTTCCTGCGGTCCTGGATCACGCGCGGTTCGAACGGGAAGTTTCTGACGACGCTGGACGTCGTCCGATCGCGCTCAGCGATACGCGATCGGTCTGCATCTGCTATGGGAGTGCGTTCCGGTTGCGACGCTGGGTCCGATATCGGATAGCGGCCACGTGAACCGTCGAGCGGACTGTATGCCATGGATCTGACAAAGCATCTCAAGCTGGCGGTGCCCTTGATACAGGCGCCAATGGCCGGCGTCGCCACTCCGGCGCTGGCGGCCGCCGTGTCGAATGCAGGCGGCATCGGCTCGATCGGCGTCGGCGCGACCGATGCGGTCGGTGCGCATGAAATGATCGTGGAGCTACGCGGCCGCACGGATCGCGCCTTCAACGTCAATCTGTTCGTTCATGGTAATGCCAAGGCGGATCCGGTCCGCGAGGCGGCTTGGCTGGAAGGCCTGGCACCGCTTTTCTCTTCGTTCGATGCGGTTCTGCCAGCAAAGTTGCAGACGATTTACCAGAGTTTCGACGACGATCCAGACATGCTGGCGATGCTTCTCGAAACGGCGCCCCCCGTGATCAGCTTCCACTTCGGGCTCCCCTCCGCCGACATCATCGCGGCGCTGCGCGCGCGCGATATTTTCCTGATGGCCACCGCGACGAGCGTGGAAGAAGCCAAGGCGATCGAAGCGGCGGGACTCGATGCGGTCGTGGCCCAAGGTATCGAAGCTGGCGGGCATCGCGGGATGTTCGATCCCGCCGCCACCGACGATGCGCTGCCCATGGCGGTGCTGACGCGGTTGCTGGTCCGGCATGCCGGCTTACCGATCATTTCGGCTGGCGGGATCATGGATGGCGCGGGCATTGCTGCCGTGCTCGATCTCGGTGCCAGCGCGGCACAATTGGGCACGGCGTTTGTCGCCTGTCCGGAGTCCGCGGCGGACGAGGCCTACCGTACCGCCCTCAAGGGGACGGGTGGATATCATACGGTCATGACCTCCTTGATCTCGGGTCGTCCAGCGCGGGCGCTTGCCAACCGCTTCACGGCGCTCGCCGGTCAGCTCGACGGACGCCTGCCGCCCGATTATCCGATCGCTTACGATGCCGGCAAGGCGCTGCACGCGGCGGCCAGGGCGCGGGGCGAGCATGGGTTCGCGGCGCAATGGGCCGGGCAGGGTGCGCCGCTCGCGCGCGAAATGCCCGCCGCCCAGTTGGTCGACGTGCTTCGCGTCGAACTGGAACGCTGTCGAGCAGGACGTCGGCCGCTGTTGCCGGCCGCTCCCTGACCCAACGGTAGCGCGATGCGGTCCTGGTTGCCGAAACGATAGCGATCAATATCGCGTTGCCGCGACGTTCCGATCATGAGAAAGCCGGGGGTCGCGAGAGGCGGCAGGAGAGGTGTGTTGAGCAACCATCGCAAGCCGATGCAAGAGCGGTCGCGCAAGACGTACGAACTGTTGCTTGCCGCCGCGGAAACGCTGCTCGAAGAAGTTGGCGTCGAACGGATTTCCAGCAACCTGATCGTCCAGCGCGCGAAGCTCACGTCCCCCGCCTTCTACCGCTATTTCGACGATAAATACGCCGTGATCGAAGCGCTGGCGGAACGGTTGATGCAGCGCCAGAACGAAGCGCTCACCCGGTGGGTCGATCGCTATCGCGATGCGGGATACGACGTGCTGGTCGATCATATCGAGGATCTGGTCCGCGAAATGGACGCGATCACACGGCAGCAGCCAGGGGCGATCTGGATCATGCGGGCATTGCGCGCGGTGCCGAGCCTTGCCCACATCCGCCTCGCGTCGCATCGCTTCGTCACCGATCTGATGACGGACGTGTACATGCCCTATCTGCCCGGCGTCTCGCGCGACCTGGTCCGCCGCCGGACACGACTCGCGGTAGAGATCGCCTATTCGGTCGATGAGATGCTCAAGGAAGATACTGACGTGCGCGACGAGGTCTTTGAAGATCTGACCTTTATTTTTCGCGCGCTCTATTATCACCCCGATCTGGCGCGGTCGCCGCCAGCACCGGCCGTCGCTGTGACGCCGGATAGTGCTGCACGGATCGATGCCTGACCGACATTTTCCGACCTGTCATAAAAACGATATCAACTACTATCATATGCGCCGTCGACACGAATCTATCGGGGCGCACCATGATCCATTCCTTCGTTCATCGATCGGCGCTCGTCGCCACCCTGCTGGCCGGCACGGCGTTCGCCGGGCCGGTTTTCGCACAGCAAAATGCTGCTGCCGGTCCGGCTGCGACCACGGCGGCCGAGCCCGACAAGACCGAGATCGCCGATGGCGACGACATCGTCGTGACCGGGCGCGCGGGCACGTCACGCCAGCGCAAGGTCGAGACGAGCTACTCGATCTCGACGATCTCCGACCAGGACCTGCGCATCCGCGCACCGATCGGCGTCGCCGAGGCGCTTAAGCAGGTACCCGGCTTCTACAGCGCACCGACTTCGGGCGAAGTTTCGGGCGGCGTGCGCGTGCGCGGCATCCCGAGCGACGGCTATCAGACCGTCGCGCTGCTCGAGGACGGGATCCCGATCCAGGGCGATCCCGGGCTCGGCTGGCTCAACGGTGACCAGTCGCTGCGGGTCGACCAGAGCGTCGAGCGGATCGAAGTGGTGCGCGGTGGCCCGTCGGCGATCTTCTATTCGAACGCGCCGGGCGCGGCGATCAACTTCATCACGCGCAAGGGCGGCGACACGCTCGAGGGTCTGGTGCGCTACGAAGCGGCAAGCTACAATTCGCACCGCGTGGACGGCTGGCTCGGTGGGCCGATCGGCGCGACGGGGTGGCATTTCTTCACCGGCGGCTATTACCGCGTGTCGGACGGCCCGCACAATTCGGGCTTCCCGCAGGATCGCGGAGGCCAGATCCGCCTCAACCTGTCCAAGGAGTTCGAGCGCGGCGGGATCACGCTGGGCGTCAAGCGGATCGACGAGCGGGTCGGCTATTGGGGCGGCGGCATCTACCAGGCCAATGTCGACGGCACGCCCAGCAACGTCGTCGGTCTGGACAACAAGGTCGACAACGTCGTTGGCCCCGATGCGCGCTACTTCAACTTCCTGACGCCGAACGGCACGGTCAAGTTCGACGATGGCGTCGGCAGCAGCGTCAAGCTGACCCAGCTCAGCTTCCAGGCGCATTACGACCTTACCGACACGTTCAAGGTCGAGGAAAATGTCCGCTATCGCACGAGCTGGACGCAGCGTAACAGCATCACGCCGTACACGGTCGCCGCATCCGCCACCGCACTGCTGACGAGCACCTTCGGCAAACCCAAGGCGGGGACCAGTTATGCCTTGGCCTATCGCGACAGTGGCGCGGCGTTCGACCTCGCCAACCAGAACGGCAATGGTCTGGCGCTGATCGACCTCGCGCGGACGCACACTGTGCCGCTCGACGAGTTCATCACCGATACGCGGCTGGTCGGTAAGGTCGATTTGCTTGGCACGCACAATCTTGCGTTCGGCGTCTATTACGCGCGCGAGCAGGAGGATTATAACGCGCTGAGCGCCGCCGTGCTGACCGACGTCAAGGCGCATGCCGAAGTGCTCGACGCCTATCTCGTCGATGCGAAGGGCAACAAGCTCTACAAGATCAGCGACAATGGCGTCATCCAATATGGCGCCGAATATGCCAATGCGAGCGGCAGCTCGGACAATATCGCCGCTTATGCCAGCGACGAGTGGCAGCTGACTCCCAAGTTCCGGCTTGAGGGCGGCGTGCGCTACGAGCAGATCAAGACGCGCGGGCAGGTGGAAGGGACCAAGAAGGTCAATCTCGGCCAGAGCCCGACCAGCGCCGATGACTCGGTCTGCGTCGGCACCGGCGTGTTCACGCCGTTCTCGCGCAAATACGATCACGTCGGCTGGACCGCTGCCGCCAATTATCAGGTTCGTCCGTTCTTCGGCGTGTTCGCGCGTTATACCGACACGTTCCGTCTCCCGGCGGTGTCGAGCTTCATCACTAACGCCAATGCGGCCCCCGTCGTGCAGACGCTCAACATGCTCGAGGGCGGGGTGAAATATTCGCGCGGCAAGGTCGATCTCTACGCCACCGGTTTCCGAACGATCTACAACAGCTATGCGATTAGCGATTACCAGAAGCTTGCGAGCGGCCTGCTGTCACCGGTCACGGTGTATGGCGACACCAAGACCACCGGTGCGGAAATCGAGGGGACCTGGCGGCCGACCAACTGGTTCGATCTCCACGCTTCCTGGACCTGGCAGGACAATCGGTTCAGCAAGTTCGTCTACACCAACAGCGCCGGTGTGCTGACCGACTATTCGAACCACAAGGTCAACGGCGTTCCCGACAATACCATCCGCATCACCCCGGGCTTCACCTTCTTCGACCGCAAGGTGCGGTTGCAGTCGGACGTCAACTATGTCGGCGCGCTCTATACCGACGTCGCCAATCAGATTCGGCTGCCGGCCTATTGGTCGGTCGATTTCGATGCGCAATTCCAGATCACGCCCAAGCTGCAATTCGGGCTGATCGTCGCCAACGTCACCAACGCCTTCGGGCTGGTCAACGGCAACCCGCGCGCCGGCACGATCGACAACAGCCAGGCCGGGCAGCCTGTCTACATCGGCAGCTCGCTCTATCAGCGCAACTATCGTGGATCGCTGACCTACCGCTTCTGACCCTTTGAAGGGGCGCGGCGCATGGGCGCCGCGCCCCGTCTTCCCCGATCGAAAGGACCTTGCCGTGCGCCTTCGTCTCGCAATTTTCGCGCTGGTTGCAGCGCAGACGCCCCTGCTTGCCGCGCCTGGCGACAGTCCACGCATTCCGCCGGTCGCCAGCCTCAGCGACGGACAATGGCTCAAGGGCGACCTGCATCTGCACTCGCGTCACAGCAAGGATTCGACCAACAATCCCGAGGCGAAGATTATCAAGTTCGCCGAGGATACCGGCTTCGACTATCTCGGCATCACCGATCACGACAATCACGTGGCGGGCGACGTCGCGCACAACACGTGGAGCGACCCCGAGTTCAGGTCCAAATCGGTGATCCTGCTTTACGGCGCCGAATGGACGACCGAGCGGGGCCATGGCAACGTCTTCTCGGCCAAGCCGTATGACCATCAGCGCCTGTTCGACGTGCGCGATGCGCGCGACGCGAAGATCCTGGCGGTCAAGCGGTCGCTGGGTATTCACCTCTCGGGTAACCACCCCGCCGGCAAGGATCACTTCGGCTTCAGTTTCGACATGCTCGATTCGCTCGAGGTGTGGAATTCGGCAATCTGGCCGAACAATGCCGCGGCGATCATGATCTGGGACGACATGCTCAAATCGGGCCGCAAGCTGACCGGGCGCGGCGGTAGCGATTCGCATCACGGCACGCCCGATACGCCGGAGCAGAAGACGTCGCACACGGCCGAACGCAACGCCAATTACGTCGGCACGCCGACCACCTGGGTGTTCGCGAAAACGCACGACGCCAAGGGTGTGGTCGACGCGCTGACCAACGGCCGCGTGTCGATCAGCGCGAATCCGTACGACCCGCGCGTCGAGCTGCGCGCCGATCTCGACAGCGATGGGCGAATGGACATGATGATGGGTGACGATGCGCGCCCGACCGGGAAGCCGGTCACGTTTCAGGTGCGGCTCGTCGGTGGCGGCGTGGCCGGCGCGGTGTATCACGTCCGCGTGATCAAGAACGGCGACCCGTTCGGCGCCTATGACACCGATCCCGTCGGCAATGCCGTCAGCTTCATCGATACACCTTCCGCCAAAGGTCGCAGCTATTACCGGGTCGAGGTCGAAGGCCCGCAAACCCCGTATCCGCAAGTGCCGGTATCGACCGTACTGAGCGGCAAGATGATCGCGCTTTCAAACCCGCTCTATTTCAACTTCGATCCCGATTTCTGAACGTCAGCGGTCGGCCGGGGCGGGGCTGGACGCAGGGCGCTGCCGTCAACCGGGTCGCTCACCCGCGCGGAGGAAGGCGCCGATGTGATCGTTAAGGAACTTGGCATCGGCCGGGTTGCTGGCCGCGCCCGCGGTATGGCCCCAGAGCGAGGGGATCGGTAACAGCGTGACATGGGGCATGAACCCCGCTTCGTAGCGCGCATCGTCGACGGGAAAGTACAGGTCCGTCGCGCAGGGCATGTAGAGGACGGGCACCGCAATCGACCTCAGCGCGCGCTTGATGTCGCCGCCCATTCCCGGTGTCGCGCCGATATCGTGTCCCTGCCACGTCCGCATCTGCAGGATCAGGTCGTTGGCATCGCCGCCGGGTACGAAGTCCTTGTACAGGCCCTCGAACACGCTGCGGTAGGTGGTGCCGGGGGCGGCCCCGGCGCGCCACAGTTCCTCGCGCCACCAGCCTTGTGAGAAGAGCCAGCCGGCCCAGATCGCCCCGAAGGTCTGCAGCCCGGCCTTGGGCGGCGTCTTGTAGTCGCCGCCGGCAAAAGCGGGATCATTCTGGATTGCCATGATCTGACTGTCGAGCCGTATGATGCCGTGCGGCCAGGCTTTCGCGGTCGCCGAGGTGACGACGATCCGGTCGGCGAAACCGGGGTGGCTCACGGCCCATTGAAACGCCTGTTCCCCGCCCATCGAAAAGCCGACGATTGCCCGCAGATGGTGGACGCCGAGCGCCCCGCCGAGCAGCCGATGCACCGCCTCGACGTTATCGCGAATGCTGGTGACCGGGAAGCGCGGGCCGTCGAACGGCGCGGGCGTATTGCTGGGGGAGGACGACTTGCCGTTGCCGAACAGTTCGGTCGCCACGAGGAAGTATTTTCGGGGATCCAGCGCCTTGTCCGGCCCGATCAGCCATTCGTAGCCGTGCGAATCCGCCATATAGTGCGACGGCAGCAACACCGCATTGTCGCGTGCGGCGTTGAGCGTGCCATAGGTGGCGTACATCACCCTGGCCTCTGGCAGGACGGTTCCGTTCTCGAGCTTGAACTGCTTGATGACGAAGGCACGGCGGTCGCCGTCGGCGGCGAATGCGGGCGTCGCCAGCGACGTGATCAGGGCCAGCACCGCCACGATGAATCGAACCATGTACCTGTCCCTCGCGGCGACGTGCCGCTGGCGGGATCATTCCGGAAGCGCGGCGCAACCGCAAGTCCCGCTTTCCGGGCCGCGGCGGCTAGGTCGGGCGCGATCGTCATCGCGCGCATGATGGCGCTGCGCACGGTCTATGAAGCCGGACCGACGGGACCGAACCTAGTCGGACCGGCAAGCCTTCGCAATTGATCGGTGCCCGGACGAAGCCGTCACCGCCAGGGCCACTGGTCGGTACCGCGCACCTTGGCGTCGAACCGCTTCAACTGGACGATCGTCTCCGATGCCAGCCCATTCGGCGGTGCGACGGCCATCGCTGACCAGGTCACGTGCCCGGACGCATCGATCGATTCCAGCGATAGCGTCGAGATACCGTTCCACAAGATCAGCCGGGACCGGAGCCACAGCATGCGCTGGCGCCGGACGGGCGCCGATCCGCGGTCCGTCGGCACCACATCCATGCCCCGTTCGGCGAGCCTGTCCGTAATCAGCGCGTGCAGCGCGGTCGCGAGCGGCTGATATCCCGCCTGCCCGGTGTCGTTGGCGGTGCGGGTCACGACGACGGTCGTGTGATGCGCGCCCAGGTTACCCGCAATGAAGACAGTCGCGGCGAGGAGCGCGATCCCGCACGCCGTCGCCAGGCGCCAGCGGGCGCGCGGCTGGGCCGGCGCGCGCTGCGGTAACGCGTCTGCCGCTTCTGCTTCCTCGCCGAGCCGGTAGCCGCGCTTTGGAATGGTCGCGATGAAGCGCGGCGCAGCGGCATCGTCGCCGAGTGCGCGACGCAGGTCTGCGATCACCACGGCGACGCTGTTGGCACTGACCGATCGGCCCGACCAGACCTGCCGCAGGATCGCCTCCCGCGACACCGGTCGACCGCGATCGCGACACAGCAGCTCGAGCGTGCGGGCTGCACGGTGCTCGAGCGGGACTTGCTTTTCCCCGTCGATCAGCCGCGCGCTGTCCGCATCGAACGTCCACGCTCCGATCTGCCATTGCGTTCGTACCGTCATGCGGACCCTCTAGCACCTGCCTGCCGCAAACCGGAACAGGCACGGCCGAGACCGGCGTGGCGGCGCGTACGCCGCGGTCCTGTCTTCTTTACACCTTCTTGATGGCCTAAACTTACCCGAACCGCTGCATCGATGCGCTTTCACAGGAGCACCCATGTCGTTTCACCGCCTTCCGAACGTCCTTGCCGCCCTGCTCACGCTGGCGGCATTCCCAGCAACGGCCAACGCCGCCGACCCCTCCATCATCGATCAGGCCCTACGCGACCCGGCCCGGGCGAAGGATAGCCAGCAGGATGCCAGGCGCCATCCGGCCGACCTCATCGCCCTGTCGCATCTTGCGCGCGGGCAGCGGGTGCTCGACCTTATTCCCGGTGGCGGTTACTGGACCCGGATCTTCAGCCACATCGTGGGGCAGGGGGGCCATGTCTATGCGGTTTGGCCGGCGGCCTATGCCAGGCTGGCGGCGCGCGACGTGGCGGCGTTGCGGCAGGTCGCGACAGCGCCGGCTTATCGCAACGTTACCGTCGCCGTGCAACCGCAGGCGCTCCCGACCGCGCCCGTGCCGCTCGATGTGATCTGGACGTCGCAGAACTACCACGACTATGCCGATCCCTTTCTGGGCAAGCCGGGTCCGGATGCGCTCGCGCGCGATGCCTTCCGCCTGTTGCGGCCAGGCGGGTATTTCATCGTCATCGACCATCGCAGCGCCCCGGGTCGTGGGATGGCGGATACCGATACGCTTCATCGCATCGACCCAGTGATCGTCCGGCGTCAGGTCGAGGCGGCGGGGTTCGTGTTTGCCGGCGCGAGCACCGTTCTGGACAACACGTCCGATCCGCTGACGGGAAAGGTGTTCGACCCAAGCGTCCGCGGGCGGACCAGCCAGTTCGCCTTTGCCTTCCGCAAGCCGGGAGGTGACCGCCGATGATTGTCCCCGACCGGCGGCACTGGTCCTGACGACCAGACAGCGCGGCACCTCCTGAACGCTCCACGCCATTTCGTGTCCGTTCAGGAGTTGCACCGCCCGACCGGGCGTTGAGGTCGAAGTGCGCCGGTGTTGGCCCGACCCGCACAGTTGCGTACAGACGGCCGGCAGTTGCCGGCTGGCGGAACGGAGCCCGAAGGCACTCCGTTGTTGCAGAATACGCAGATACTTATACGCGGTTTCTTACAAAACTACAGTGCGTTTGCCATTGATTGGCGCCCCTTCCTGCAGTCCCTGACAAGGCTTGTCGGGGCGAGGACGCTAACATACACCCCTGGGGCACCTCTTCTTGGGAAATCCTCATGCGCGCCTCATGCTCGATCGGATTCACGGCCTTCCTGCTCGCAACCACAGCACAAGCGGGCGCACGGCCCGTGGCCGCGGTCCCCGCCAAAGCGACGATCGTTCCCGATGCGAACGCGCCCAAGGGGCGGCTTTCCGATGCGGCCGTGCCGACGGCCTACCGCCTCGACTTCACGATCCTGCCCGAGGCAGAGGGTTTCAAGGGCCATGACGAGATCGACGTCACGATAAAGGCCGCGACCAAGTCGCTTTATCTTCACGGCCGCGACCTCAAGATGACCAGCGCGGTGGCGATGGTTGGCGGCAAGGCGACGCCGGCGACCTTCACTCAGGTGGACCGGAGCGGCACGGCCCGGCTCGATTTCGCGAGCGCGCTCCCGGCCGGCGCGGCAACCCTGAAGTTCGACTATACCGGCACTTTCGGTGACAGCGCCTCCGGCCTGTTCCACGTCAAGGTCGGCGACGCATGGTACAGCTGGACCCAGTTCGAGAGCATCGACGCCCGCTCAGCCTATCCCGGTTTCGACGAGCCTGGCTTCAAGACGCCGTTCACCGTTTCCGTGACGACGCATCCGGGTCTGGTCGTGGTTGGCAACGCACCGCAGGTGTCCGTCACCAGCGTCGCGGGCGGGATGGAGAAGCACCAGTTCGCCGTCACGAAGCCGCTGCCGACCTATCTCGTTGCGTTCGACACGGGGCCGTTCGTCCATCAGACCGGCATGATCGCGCCGACGCCCGAACGCCCCGTACCGATGGCCTATGGTGCCGTCGCGACCGTGCCGCAGAAGGACAAGATGGCCTATGTCATGGCCGAGACGCCGCGGATCGTGTCCTTGCTCGAGGACTATTTTGGCAAACCCTTTCCCTTCCCGAAGCTCGACCAGATCGGCTCGCCGATCATGCCCGGCGCGATGGAGAATGCGGGCGCCGACACCTATGGAGACGGGATTATCTATCTCGCGCCCGGCGCGACCACCGGCGACAAGCAGACCTTCGGTATGGTCGTCGCCCACGAGCTGTCGCACCAGTGGTTCGGCGATCTCGTCACCCCTGCCTTGTGGGACGACATCTGGCTGAACGAGAGCTTTGCCAACTGGATGGGCTATCGCATCGGCAACCTTTGGCGACCCGAGCTGAACATCGGCGTCGGGGCTCTCAACGAGGGTTTCGGGACGATGAACACCGACGCGCTGGAGGTCGGCCGCCCGATCCACCAGCCGATCACCGAGAACGGCCAGATCGATTCCGCATTCGACGGCATCACCTATGGCAAGGGCGGGCAGGTGGTGGCGATGATTGCCGCCTATCTCGGCGACGAGAAGTTCAAGGCGGGCGTCCGCCTTCACCTCCAGCGCCATGCGTACCGCAATGCGACGTCCGAGCAGTTCTTCCAGTCGATCGCCGATGCGGCGCAGGACCCGCGGGTGCTTGCCGCCCTCAAGTCGTTCGTCGATCAGCAGGGCGTGCCCGTCGTCGACGTGCGGCGACAGGGCAGTGCGATCGTCGCCACCCAGTCGCGCTATGCCTTTCTCGGGTCGACGCCGCCGCCGCTGAAATGGACGATTCCGTTCTGTGTTCGGGTCGGCACGGCGAAGCAGTGCGCGTTGCTCGACCAATCCTCCACAAGGCTTGCCGCGCCGGCATCGGGTCTGATCATGCCCAATGTCGGCGGCGCGGGATATTATCGTTTCGACCTCGCGGCCACCGACTGGCAGGCGCTGATTGCCGCCGCCGGAACGCTCGCGCCGGGCGAGGCGCTCGCCACCACCGACAGCCTGTGGGCAGCGTTCCGTGCCGGCAAGGCGCCTGCCGCCTGGCTGATCGCGGAAGCGCGCACGGTCGCGGCCAACCCCGATGCGACTGCCAGCCTCGATGGCGGCGGCAGGATCGCCGGCTGGCGCGCACGCGGGCTGATCACCCCCGCGTCGCTGCCGGCCTATCGCGCGCTGATGGCGTCGATCTACACGCCCCACCTGACCGCGCTCGGGTTCGATCCGGCCGCCGGCGCGTACGCGCAGGAAGATCCTGGCCGCCAGAACCTGCGGCACAGAATTGTCGGCCTGGTTGCCGACGATGCGCGCGATCCCGTGGTTCGAAGCAAGCTCAAGGCCGCCGGCGACCGGTATCTCGCGGGCGATACGAAAGCGCTCGATCCCGCGTTCGTCGGTGCGGCCCTGACCGTGATCGCACAGGAGGGCGGCGTTCCCGCGGTGAAGCTGCTCGTCGAAAAGGCGCTGTCGAGCGAGGATCCGACCTTCCGCCAGAATGCGCTCGGTGCCGCCGCGGAAAGCGGGCGCGCCGACGCTGCAACCTATCTCCTCGCGCTCGATGACAAAAGGCTGCGCAGCTACGATCGGATCGGTCTGATCTTCGACATCGCCCGCAACGCGGAAACGCGCGATCTCGGGGCCGACTGGATCCTCGCCAATTACGATACGCTGCTCGCGAGCGGCAACGGCATCTTCCTCACCAGCCGGCTGCCCGCCGCGCTGGGGTCGCAATGCGGGGCAGACCGGGCGGAGCGGATCGATGCCAAGGTGGGCGCCTCGATCCGCAAGGCCAATGTCGGCCTGTTGGACTATCAGCGCACGCTGGAAAGCATCCGGGATTGCGGCGTGCTGCGCCAGGCCAAGGCGGCAGAGATCGCTTCCGCGCTAGCGGCCGGGTAACGCCGTTCAATCTAGGACATCGCGACCGGGTGCAGACCTCCGATCGGTCGAAGCCGGCCGCGCAGTGTGTTCGAAACATCGCCAGGACGGCGAATGATTCGCGGTCCAGGCGCTGGCGCATGATCGGCCGCCGCGCATCGCGACGACCATGGTTGCGTGCCGTTGGAGGACTGCAACGCCATGCACGCGGCGCTGGCGTCCGCGTCACGTTCGCCATAGGTTCATCCGCTTGAGATTGGGGAGATCTATGGTGCGGCGGACAACGGCGATCGGGTGTGTTTTGGTGGCGTTGCTCTGCGGGTCCGCACTGGCGCGACCACCGGCGGCGACGCCTGCGCCAGCATCGGATGCGGCAGGCCCCTCCGCTCGCTTCGAAGAGATCGGCCGGCGCTATCTCGATGCCTTGCCGCGCCTGGCGCCCGAATATGGCACGACGCTCGGCGACCATCGCTTCGACGGCGACCTCAGCGATCCGTCGGCGGCGGGGAGAGCCCGCCAGCTGGCGGTAGAGCGTGGCCTGCTCGCTGAACTGGCCAAGATCGATTGCGCCAAACTGAGCCGTGACGCGCAGGTGGATGCTGCGCTGCTCGACAATCAGATCCGCCAGGACATTTGGACGATCGAGACGCTGCAGCGTTGGGCGTGGGACCCGCAGCTCTACAACGACGCTGCCGGGGCCGCGCTCTATGGCCTCGCGGCGCGCGATTTCGCACCCTGGCCGGTGCGATTGAAGGCGGCGACGCTCCGGATGGAGAAATTGCCGGCGTATCTCGCTGCGGCCCGCACCCAGCTCGACGTCGCACGGGTTCCGCTGGTGATGGCGCAAAGTGTCGCCAAGCGGAATGCTGGGCTCGTGGACATTGCCCAGGGGATGCTGGCCCCGCATGCCAGCGAGCTGGCCCCGACGGATCGCGCACGCTTCGACGCTGCGCTTGCCGGGCTGAAGCAGGCCAGTGCCGACCATCAGCACTGGCTCGACACGGTACTGGTGCCGGGAGCGAAAGGCGATTTCCGGCTGGGCGCGGCACGGTATGACCAGGCGATGCGCTTCGCGTTGATGAGCACCTTGTCGCGTGCCGATCTGGAGGCGCGCGCCCACGCCGCGATGGCCGACACGCGGGCGCAAATGTATGCGCTGTCACGGACCGCATTGTCGGGCCGTGCGGACGCCCCACCGTTGCCGGCCGACCCCAGCGCCGACCAGCAGCAGCACGCCATCACCGCGGCCTTGGCGCTAAGCTATGCGCAACGCCCTGCGCGCGACGCGCTGATGGCCACCGCCAAGGCTGACCTTGATCGCGCGACCGCGTTCGTCCGTGCGCACGATCTGGTTGGCATGCCCGATGCGCCGGTGCGGATCATCACCATGCCCAAGTTCCAGCAGGGCACTGCCGTCGCCTATGACGATCCTCCCGGTGCGCTGGAGACCAGCGGCGCGAACTTCTTCGCGATCTCGCCGATCCCCGACGACTGGACTGATGCGCAGGCCACCTCGTTCCTGTCCGAATACAATGATTTCATGGTCCACGACCTCGTCGTGCACGAAGCGATGCCGGGGCATTATCTGCAGCTTTTCCACCAGAACCAGAGCAAGAACGTGCTGCGAGCGGTGTTGAGCTCGGGCCCATTCGTCGAAGGCTGGGCGGTGTATGCCGAAGGCATGATGGCCGACGAGGGCTTTGTCGACGGGAACGTGCTGTTCAAGCTGACGGTGCTGAAGATGCGGCTGCGCTCCATCGCCAACACGTTGCTCGACATCGGTATCCAGACCGAAGGAATGACACGCGAACAGGCCATGACGCTGATGATGCAGGGTGCCTTCCAGCAGGAGCGCGAGGCGGCCGGCAAGTGGACCCGCGCGCAACTGAGTGCCGTGCAACTTCTGAGCTATTTCAGCGGCTATGCGGAGCATCAGGCATTACGCGAGGAAGCGAAGAAACGCTGGGGCAGCGGCTACACGTTGCGCCGGTATAATGATGCAGTGCTGGCGCACGGCGCGCCACCGGTGCGCTTCGTGCGCCAATTGATGTTCGGGCTGCCGATCGGGTAATCTATCTTGCGCCCGAACACTCCCGGCGGAGCCATATCGGTCGTGGCGCCGCAAGCGCCACGCAGGGCGCTACGTCGTATGTCCACGGTTGCTCGAACGCCGCATCCGGCGGCCCCACACGGGGAGCATGTCGACGCTGGACGCTCCCGCCTTCTTCGTGGTCATCGAAGAGGCAGAAGGAAGGTCCGGAGGGGATGCGGTCGACGTTGTGGCTAGGCGGCTGCTCGTCCTTTCGCGTGGCTGGAACCTTTTGCGAATTCCGAAATAGTTTCGTCTTGGAAATGAACCCGACTGGCTCAAATCCGGTCCCTGTCGTCGTAAGAATGCGACGAACATGGTAATTTATGTATCGAATTCTGAGTCGACCGTAAATTTGAACGGGCCGTCGGACGTTGATTCCGGCGATCGGCAACGATTGGGGATCGCGGCCTAAGTCACTGCGAATATACGAAATAGCACGCATAAGTACCTAAAAAATCCCAGTAGATATGGCGCGGCGGGGGTATGATCCGAGTTGCGGCGTCAAGGATTGGAGAGGGTCTGATATGGGTCGCTGGGCTGCTCGATTATTTGGACCGCCTGTACTCAGTGCTGCACACGGCAACCCGGTCAGCACATCGCCATCGCTTTTGACGCTCATCGCCTATCTGGCTACCGCTAGGGACGGTCGCGCCTGTCGCACGTCGATCATCGCGGCGCTTTGGCCCGATCGGGAAGAGGCAAAGGCGCGACACTGCCTTGCGACGATGCTGTGGCGGTTGAAGGGGCAGGTCGGTACGCGATCTCAACCGATCCTGGCAGATGGCGACGCGCTGTATCTCGATGCCCAGACCTGGGTCGACACGCTCGCGTTTGAGACGCGACTCCGCAAGGTCCGGGCATCCGGGAACGTGGATCTGCACAATCTCGCTGCCGCCATCCGCTACTGCCGGGGCGCCTTTCTCGACGGTCAGTTCGCCGAATGGGTGCTGCTCGAGCGCGAACGCCTGCGTTGCCTGCACATCGACGCGCTGGTCCAGCTGGCGACGTTGCTGGGTGAACGCGAGCGATGGCAGGATGCCATCCATCCCGCGCACCTTGCATGCGCGCTCGAACCGCTCCGCGAGAGTGCGCAGCGGTTGCTGATGATGGCCTATGCACGGACCGGGAACCGCGGCCTTGCCCTCAGACAGTATCGGCATTGCGTGCAGGTGCTCGCCGATGAATTGGGCGTATCGCCGATGGCGTCGACCGTGGCCCTGGCGCAAGAGATTGCGGGGAGGGGAGCCCGTTGGGACATCTTGCACCCACCGCCAGCCGTGACCGCGGCGAGCCCCCTGAAATCGGCCCTGCTGGAAAGCCGGGCCGGCATTATCTCCGCCCTAGCCTCGTTCGATCACGCGCTCGATCTTCTGTAGCCGCCGGTCTTCCTCGCGTCGCGGCCCAGGGCGCCGTCGCCGCACCCGGTAGCGATCTGGGCGGCCCCAAGGCGACCGCTCCGCTTGCCCGTTAAAGCCGATCGCTAGTCTCCCCTTTGCCCTGCAAGCTAGTCCTTCGCAGCGCTTTGCCACCGTCATGCAACACCCGTCGTCGTGCGCAGGCGGCGATGACGCATCGTCCATGCTTCGACGATATCGGTTCTGACAAAGCGGTCCCATCGCGCTTTCATGGCGTCGACCGCTGCGGTGACGGTGGCGTGATCCGGTCGTGACGCCGCGGTGACCGCGCTCGGATAACAAGAGGTCGACTCGGAATGGGCCGGGCGGAATTGGCGCGATGGACGTGTCCGATGACGATCCAGATCAGTCACCGCAGTTTGAGCAGAACACCGTCAGCCTCATCGTCAGGGTTTGGGCCGACGGCACCCTCCAGGGCTGCTCGACGTTGCGGGGCCACCTATCTGAGATCGACGGGACGCGGATCGGAGCCTTCAATTCGCTCGACGACCTGCCTGAGCTCCTTTTCCAGACGCTGCGCCGACGCATGAATCTCTCTGATAGAAAGGGTTGACCGAATGTCGCCTGAAGTTGCCACCTTTCCGCGCCTCCGGGCCAGTCTTGCCCCGGAGTATGTCGAAGCCAGCTACGGTGAACTGACCGGGATCGTAGAGGCCGTTTACGGTCCCGGCATGACACCGGAAGCCGTCGAAGGGTTTTTCGACGACGTCGGAAAGGCTTTCAAGAGCGCCGGGCAATCGGTCGGGCAGTTCGCCCAGCAGGCCGCACCCGTGCTGGCCCGCGCCGCCCCGAACATATTGCAGGGTGCCTCCAGCGGCATGGCCTTTGGTCCATGGGGTGCGCTGGCCGGTGCGGTCACCGGCGGCGCGAGCGGGATCATGCAACAGTCGAACGACCCGACGCTGCGTGCGGTGGGCGGGGTCATGCATCAGGTCGGCAGTCTGGCATCTGGGCTTCGGGGCGGGGGGCTCGGGTCGATCGCGACGGGCGGGGCCGGCATGATGCCCGGTGCGGCTGGTCTCGTGAATTCCATCTTCGGCAAAGCCGGCGGCGGAGCCGGTGGACCGGGAGGAGCGGGCGGGGGGAGCGTGGGAACGCTGATGGGCGTCCTGTCTCGACCTGAAATGCTCAACGGCCTTCTGTCCGCATCCATGCGCGGGTACGGCAAGCGCGATTTGCAGATCGGTGGCCAGCAGGTGCCGGTCCATACGCTCTTGTCGGCGCTCAGCAGCCTTGCGGGACGGGCCGCGAGCGAAGCTGCCGAAGTTGCGGAAAATGCCGAGGCAACGCCGGAATTCGTCCTGGCCGCCGGGGAATCGATCGGTATCAATCCCGAGAGCAGCGAGGGGCGCACCGACGCCCTCCTGACGCTGCTGGCCCTTACACCATCGATCTGGGCGTCTTCGCGTCCGCCAGCGCAATCCACCACGGTCACCGTCAGCCAGCCCGACTGGCCCGGTTTGGCGCCAAGCGCCAAGCCGAGCGCGAGCGAGGTCTTCCAATTCGCGGACGGTGCCGAGAGCTGGCCGGAATGGCCGGGCAACGAATGGGTCGAGGATTGGGGCAGGGAGCAATCCTATGCCTGAGCCCTTCGGATTGTCCGGCGCCGACACTTCTCCCGCCATGCTGGCGCAGATGATGGATCAGCTTGGCCAGTCGAACCCGCAAATGGCGATGCTCGTCCAGATGATGCAGGCGCGCACGGCGGCCGTGTCGAATGCCGTGGATACGCTGGATCGCGACACGACCGATGCCCTTGCCGTGCGCCTCGCGCGAACCGAGGAGCAACTCGCCGCGACGCGCGCGAATGCTGCTCGCATCCTCGCGTCGTATCGCGCCGCCAAACTCAGATTGGCCGATCTCGCGGCGGCGCTCGGCGCGTGCGGCTTGTGCTGGGGCGAAGACGGCGAATGCCCGAGCTGCCGGGGACGCGGCCATATCGGCATGATCCGGCCGGATCAGGAGATTCGCGCACGGCTGCTCGGTCCGTCGCGGCAATCGACGCCCATAGCCGAGCATTCAACAGGGCCTAGAACGTGAAAGGAGCCGTCAATGTTTAACGAAACTGCGTTTGAGACGCTGGAAAGCTTCGGAGAATCCCTGGAGTCCACCGAATGGAACGAAATGTTCGGCGAGAACCTCGAATCCGCCGAGTGGAGCCCGAAGCGGAACCAGCCGTTGCAACGGCCGAAGTTCGGCAATGCCGTCGCCAAGTCGGTCGCGAACGGTTATGCCACCAAGGCGGAATTGACGGCGACCGCCAACCGCCTGGATGCGCGCATCGCGGTGAACACCAAGGGCATCGCATCCCTCGAAAGCGGGCTCAAGAGTCTGGGCGCGGCCCACAACCGGCTCGAACATACTGTCAAGAAGGAGATCGAAGAGCGCAAGCAGGTCACCGATGGCCTGCGCCAGTCGATCGAAAACATGAAGATGGCTGTGATGCTGACACCGGTGATCAGCGCACCCAAGACCGTTCTGATGAACGGGGAGAAGGTCATGGTCGATAGCGGCGACAATTTCAGCACGCTCCTGCCGATGCTGCTCCTGAGCGGCAGTTTCGGTCCGCAACCGGCGGGGGGCACCGCCCAGTCCTCCAACGACATGATGATGCCGCTGCTGATCCTTGCGATGGGTCGCAAGTGATGCGCCATGCGGTTGGAGACGAGCCATGAATCTCATGAATTTCGCGGTCGGTTACGCGCTTGCGGAGCGGTACGACCATATCGACAGTGACGATCGCGGGCGGGCGGCGATCGTTGCGGCGCTGATGCCGGAACCGTTCGTCGGCATCGTGACCGCCAAGACCATGCTGGACCGGGCGGAAGACAACGCAAGCGTCGCGCCAGGCGTCGAGGGTACGGCGACCGTCTCCGACAAAAATGTCGGATGGCTGATCGCCGAGGGCGAGCAGGATGCGCATATCGAGGACGCGCGTCAGGACGCTTCGTCCGCGCTGAAGGTGGCCAACGCCGCCAACCAGTCCGCGCAGGACGCCTTGATGCTGCTGGGAACGTTACGGACGGACATCGATGGCCTGACCAAGGCCGTGGCAACACTGCAGGCGTCCCTGCAGGTTACCAAAACCCCGACCAAGTGACGGGATGTTTCGCCGATGGACCCTGCTCTCCAGGAACTGATCGGCGAAGGTGGGCCGAATGACGACGTCGCGGTCGTCGTTCGGCTCAAGTCCGGCGCCTTTCCGCCAACGGGGATGCGGATCGTGGCGCGCTTCGGCGAAATTTGCACGATCCGCGCCCGGCGCGCGCAGCTCGCCCATATCCGGGCTGACCCAGCGGTCGCGAGCATGAAGGCCCCGCGCGTGTACGCCGCCGAGCTCGACGAAATCGTCGATGAAGAAGTGTCCGAGGTCCTTGCCAGTGACATTCGCCGGCCAGACGGATTGGTCGAGACGGGCAAGAACGTCGTGCTGGCGGTACTCGACTGGGGGTGTGACTTCACCCATCCGGACTTCCGAAACGCCGACGGCACGACCCGCATCCGCGCGATCTGGGACCAGCGGGGACCTGTCGGCGGCGGTGCCAATCCTTATGGTTATGGTACGATTTATGATCGCGCCGCCATCGATCGGGCCTTGCATCGCGGCGATCCGTTCGGCGCGCTGGGCTATGCCTTCGCTCCCCAGCCGCAGCACGGGACGCACGTGCTCGGTATCGCTGCGGGCAATGGCCGGGGCGGCGGTCCGGCAGGCGTTGCCCCGGAGGCGGAGATCGTCTTTTGCCATCTCGGGGCCGGCGAGCAAGATCTCGGGAACTCCGTCGAATTGCTGGAAGCGCTGGACTTCGCGGTCAAGCAGGCCGGCGATCTGCCGCTTGCCATCAACACGAGCGTCGGGCGGCAGGCCGGGCCGCATGACGACTCGCTGCTGCTGCAACAGGCGATCGACTGGGTGCTGACGCATCGCCCCGGTACTGCCATCGCGCAGAGCACTGGCAACTATTTCTCGAGCCGCTGCCACATGGCCGGGCGGCTGCACGAGACCGAGCAGGACATGCTGCCGTTCAGGGTCGAACGGCGCAGCGCGACTGACGTGGTGATCGAGACCTGGTATCCCGGATCGGACGAGTTTCACGCGACGGTCGAAGGGCCGGCCGGTGCCGTGGCCGCGTGCAGCCGCGGGCACCATGCGCCGATCCGATTGGCCGACGGGACCGAGGCGGGGGTGCTGTATCATCGCGCGTTCGATCCCAACAATGGCGATCATCTCATCAACCTTGTGCTCAAGGACAGGGCACCGCTCGGCGAGTGGCGCATCACCCTGACGGGGGTCGATGTCGTCGATGGGCGCTGGCACAGCTGGATCGAGCGGGACGCGGGCTGTCCATCCTGCCAGGTCCGGTTCCGCGAGGATGCGGCCACCCCCAGCGGCACCACGGGCAGCATCTGCAACGCGCTGCGGACCATCGCGGTCGGCGCGCACGATGCGCACGGCGGCAGCTTCTCGATCGGTCCGTTTTCCAGTGTCGGCCCGACGCGCGACGGACGCGCAAAACCGCTGCTGACAGCCCCGGGCGTGAAGGTGCTTTCCTGCCGGTCGTTCGACGGCCGCGACACAAGGCCAAGGTATATTTGCATGAGCGGCACCTCCATGGCGTCGCCCCATGTCGCGGGTGCCCTTGCGCTCATGCTCCAGGCGGCGGGTCGACAGCCTATTGCAGCCATCCGGCGGACGTTGTTCGCCACCCTCGATCACGCCGACGTGCGCGATCCGCGCGGTGGTTACGGGATGCTCGCGATCGAGCAGGCCGTCGTTGCCGCACGAACCCTTGCCGAGCCGACCGTACCTCCGCGCGCGACACGGCTCCTCTCCAACCCGGACATGAGGACATCGACCATGGAACAGATCGACCGTCGCCCCCCGTCTCTCCCGGGCCTGACCGGCGGCGACGTGCTGATCGGCCGCGCGCTCGATCCCGCGGACAAGGGTGTGCAGGTCGTCGGATGGTGTGGTCGACGGCCGCTCCTGCCGGTCGACCGCGGGGATGTGATCACCGATGGATCAGGGCAGCAGCCGGTGCTGGTCGGGGGGGCGCGGCTGTTCAGCCAGAAGGAATGTTCCGAGGCCGGCCTCGTCACCGAGGGGCCATGGCCCGGTCAGTATGTTCAGCTGCTCGACCCGGATGGCACCACGTCCCCCTTCGCGCGGCGCATCGCGGGACCCGATGGGTTGTTGCTGCAGGACATCGTGATCGTTCGGCCCGTACCCGGTGCTGCAACCGCAGGCCCGCCGGGCAGAGAAACCTTCGAAGCCATCGAGCTGATGGAGGCCGATGCGCGCCCCGTGCTGCGGACTGGATCCAGCGGCCCCTCGGTGATCGAGGCGCAGACGAAACTCAACGCCATTCACGACACGTTGCGGCAAGCCGGGCCAGGCCTCGACCGGTGCCCGCTGACGGTGGACGGGCTGTTCGGGCCGCGCACGCGGGCGGCCACGGTATCGTTTCAAAAACAGGTCTTTCCGTTCCAGCCCGGCGAATGGGACGGTGTGATCGGCGCCCACACCTGGGCCAAGCTCGATGAACTGTCGCGGCCGGGCGGGGGGGCGGTCACACCGATCGTTCCCCAGAGCGCCACGATCGAGATCGTGCTGGATCCCACCGACAGCCACGCGCCGGGGGCGGGCGCGCCGGTTGCGACCGCCGTCATGCTCGGTTTGTGGAATAAGGCCTACGATCCATCCGGCGACATCCTCAACGGCGAAGCCGAAACGGACAATTTCATCGGCCTCGATTCACGGCGTTTCTACATCCGCGTGCGCGATCCGCAGGCGGCTGGCCCGACCGTCATCGTCCAGTGGAAGACCGTCGACGCTGCAGGCAGCGATTTCGACGCTCCCGCCTCGCAGGACCTGGAGTTGGCGGAAACATCGCCTGGTTCGAAGCTGTTCGTATCGAAGGCGGTGATGCTCGTCGCGGATGAAACGGACGCCAACCAGAAGACGCATAGCGGGTTCGCGAGCGGCGCCGCGGCGGGCATCAGGTTCCGGGGGCAGTCCAACCACCGCCTGCGCAAGGCTGATCTCGATAGTTCGGTCCTGGCAACCTACGCCCGGAATATTCCGTTCCTGCCGATCTCGGTGACGATCCCGGTGTTCGAGCGATCGCCGGAGGCACGGTTGCGCCTCGACGTGCGCGTGGTCGTCTATCGCAGTCGGCTGTTTGGCATTGCCTTTCCGGTGCCCCACGTCTCGAGCGGCAAGATCGCGCGCTTCTTTCAACTTGCGAACGAACGATGGGCGCAGGTCGGCCTCCGGATCTTTCCGGGCGCGATCGAGGTGAGGGACCTGCCCGCAAGGTCCCAGGACGCCAACGGGCAGTATATCGGATTATTCACGAACGATCAGAATGCCAACGCCCGTGACGCGGAGGGCGCCGTGCTCGACGATCTGTTGCCCGGATCACCCGACTCCACGCTGACGGCGATCTTTGTCGTCTCCGACAATGGCGCAAATGGTTATGCGGAGTTCGGGACCGGTACGCCCGTGCCGATCGGCGAGCGCTTCTTCATCTTCGTGAACCCGCTGGTCGCCGAGAAGAACGACACGCTTGCGCACGAATTCCATCACTGCATCTTCAACCGCTTTGACGACACCGTCGACGATGCGTTCTTTGCCTTCAACACCTTTCCACCGCAGTCGATCGCGCGCCGGCGCGGGATCACCGTGCCCGATCCGCGCATCTACCGCCGGATCCCCGTGCGGCACACCGTCGACCCGAACCTCGATCCCCGCCGCGACAACGTCATCAACTGGGTGAAGCGGGTTCGGACGGCGCTCGAGCCGGTTGAGTCCGGTCCGACCCCGCCTGCCACTCCGACCACCGGAAACACCTTCGTGAGGAGCCTGTGATGTCGTCTCTCGAAACGCTTACCCCCGAACAGTGCGTCGATGTGATCGTCAGCGGCAATTTCACGGCGAGTGCGCTGGGACCCGGCTATCAGTCCGTACTCGACCGTGTCCGCGCGGATCCCGCGCGCTACCTCGCGATCTTCGAGCGTAAGTTTCTGGGGCCGGGGCAAGGCGGCAGCGCGCTGGTGACCCTGAACCCCGAGCATTTCCTGCGGCTGATCCGTGGCCAGTTGCCGGAGCGCGTGGCCCGGGTAGCGCGACAACTGACTCGCGGCGCACGCGCGTTCGCGCACCAGCAGGTTCGCGACATTGCGGCGGTGGAGAGCGTCGCCGAGCAGGACGAATTGCTCCGCCAGCGCCGCTTGCTCGCCTCGCGACATGCGGCCTTCAAAGATCTCGCTGGCGTGAAATAGACGGGAGCCGTGCCATGAACACCGTCCTGACCGCCGGCGCCGACGCATTCGGTGCGCGCGAAAGCCTCGCTGCAAGCGGCCACCCCATGATCCGCCTGGGATCGCAGGGCGAAAGTGTCGGCGAGTGTCAGAGCAAGCTCAACCGGGTCGATGCCCGGCTCATGCGGGATGCTGGCAGTGGGCTCGATAACTGCCCGCTTCGCGTCGATGCGATCTTCGGACCGCGCACGCGTGCGGCGGTCGTCTCGTTTCAGAAATTCGCCTTTCCGTTCCAGCCAGCCGAATGGGACGGCGTCGTTGGTCCGCACACGTGGGCAGCGCTCGACGTCCATGCCGCCACGAAACCGAAGGGGCAGATCGCGCCGTCCGCCCTGACCCCGTCCCGCTGGGGTCCCTTGCTGGCGGCGGCCGCTTCTTCCGGCGTCGCCTTGCGGGACGGGAATGCCGTACGCACCCTCATCGACGGGCGCGAGACGTTCGAGGAAATGGTGTCGGACATCCGGCTGGCGCAGGGCGACGGCGACTACATCTACCTGCTCGGCTGGGACATCAGCGACGATTTCAACATGATCCCCGGGGATGCTGCGACCACGGTGCGCGCACTCCTCAGCGCGGCGTCCGCGCGGAACGTCCAGATCCGAGTGATCCTCTGGGCCAAGCCACCGGGCGCGAACTTTCTGACGGTTCGGTTCGTCAATACGCTGCCCAATGGCGCCGCCATTCGGGACGATCTGACGGCCAACAATCATCCGATGTCCGAAATCGACCTCGTCAAGGAAATGGTTACGGGCGGGGTCGACGGTGCGGCGGCGGCCGTCCTGGCTGCGATCGCAGCACGCGATCCCGTCGCGTTGACCGGCGCGCATCACCAGAAGGTGTTGGTCATCAAGCGGGGCGAGACGCTGCTCGCATATTGTGGCGGTCTGGACATCAACCGGAACAGGCTGGAGCCGGTCTCGCCATCGACCGGGGATCCGCAGCATGACGTGCATTGCCGGATCGTCGGGCCGGCAGCCTGGGACCTGTTGCAGACCTTCATCATGCGGTGGCGTCATCATCCGGACGGAGCCAAGCTGGACGCCGGGGCCAAGGGGCCGTTGCGGGGGGTAGGGGAACGGCTGCCGGCACCGATCCCGACGCCGCCGGCCGTTGCCGACAAGGACGCACCGTTCGGCGGCGTGACCTCGGTCATGATCGGACGCACCTTCAATCCGGTCAGGTCGTTTCCCGGTGCACCCCCCGTCCTGAAAGAGCGGGACATCCAGAAACTCGTTCTGGCCGGAATCCGGAACGCCCAGCGCTTCCTCTATATCGAGGACCAGTATCTCATCGACCTGGACGTCGCCGATACCATCAATCGCGTCCTCCCCCAGATTGCGCACGTCACCATCCTGATCCCCGGTAACGCCATCACAGAGCCGACCTTCATGACTGAATATCGGCGTGACTTCATGGAAAGGGCGTTGCGGGGCTTGTCGCAAGCCGATGCCGCCAAGCTCCGGGTCTTCCAGCTATCGCGGAGTCAAACCGTGCCGACGTTCGGACCGCATTGTTACGTTCATGCCAAGACATGGGTCATCGACGATGAACTGGCGATCATCGGCTCTGCCAATTGCAACCGGCGCGGATATCAGCATGATAGCGAAGTCGACGCGTTCATGTTCGGCACCACGGCCGGCCGTGGGGCTGTCAACAGCCTGGCGCAGGCCTATCGCATTCGACTTTGGCGCGAGCATCTGGGGCTGCCGGCCACGGCACTGGTCGATGGCGTCAAGAACGCGGACAACTGGCTGAAAGGGATAAGGCCCGCGACGGCGCGCGTGATCGAATTCGATCACCGCCTTCCGGCCACGAAGTGGCAGGCGGTGCGCGACAAGGCGGCCGAGGCGTTGCGAAAGTTTATCGATCCGGTGCCCTGACCCGGACCGCCCAGAGCCTGGGACCGTTCGAAACCAGCGTGATGCAGATCGGGTTCAAGCCCGTGGCGCCGGGGCGGCGATGCGGCATTCGGGCTCCGGTGGCAATCGAGGTGCCTCCTATTCTTGGTCCGGCGCCGAGCCGGGACCGTACGGCGAACCGTGAAGCGTCGGCTTGCCCGGATCTCGTTACGCCCTGCATCCGGCTTTCGGTTCAACGGATCCGAGCGGCGACGCTTGGCGCGTCACGTCCCGCGTACGCCCTCCACCGCAGAACGCGCAATGCGGTACCGTAATCTGCCCGACTGTACCGCGCGAACGTGCGATGGCGCACCAGTAAAAGCACAGTTGTAATTTGAACATGCTACCGCTAACAAAAATCGACATCAGTGCCGTGATAAGGTGCGTTGGCGGAAGTGCGGTGCCCTGGGGCGCGCTGCACAAGGGGAGGGTATATGAAGGAATTGACGTTCAATTTCGTTCGGCATCAGCGTGGCAGTCGCGCCATGCGGGCGAGCGTGTCGGTAGCCGCTTTGCTGGCCGCCAGCGCCAGTGGGAGCGCGTGGGCACAAGCGGAAACGCAGGCAATTGCGCCGGACACTGCCCAGGCCGCAGCGCCCGCGCAGGAAACCAACGCGCCGGTTGCCGCCGAGGCGGGTAGCGATATCGTCGTCACGGGCCGCCGCGCCGCACTCCAGGCCGCCGACGAGCGCAAGCGCCGCAGCGAAACGATCGTCGATTCCGTCGTCGCCGACGATGCGGGCAAGCTGCCCGACAATTCGATTACCGAGGTGCTGCAGCGTGTGTCGGGCGTGTCGATCGTCCGTTTCGCCGCACTCGGCGATCCCGATCACTATTCGGTCCAGGGTTCGGGCGTGCAGGTGCGCGGTCTGACCGGCGTGGCGTCGCGCCTCAACGGCCGCGAGATCTTCAGCGCGAACAATGGCCGCGCGATCCTGTGGAGCGATGTGACCCCCGAGCTGATGTCGGCGGTCGATGTCTACAAGGCCTCCACCGCGGATCTGATCGAGGGCGGCACCGGCGGCCAGATCGATTTGCGGACCAAGATGCCGTTCGATTTCAACGGCAAGTTTCATGTCGCGGGAACCGGCGAACTGGCGGTCGGCGACATGGCGAACAAGGCCGATCCCTCCGGCTCGGTGCTCGTCACCGATTCGTTCGAGACGCCGATCGGCCGGATCGGCCTGCTCGGCGACATTGCGTTCAGCCAGTTCAGCTCGCTGTCGCAGTTCATCCGCACCAGCCCGTACTTCAAGACCGCGCTCAGCGATGGCACCAACAAATATGTCCCGAGCGGCTTCGCCTATGGCGACGAGGCGTTCCAGTACAAGCGCTACGGCATCTACGGCGCCGCGCAGTGGCAGCCGGCCGAATCGCTGATCTTCACCGGCAGCTTCTTCCAGTCGCGCTACAAGAGCCAGTCGAGCGACTACGGTACGCAGCTCGATTCGCAGACGCTCGCGGTCGATCCGGCGAGCAGCACGTTCGACAGCAACGGGTTGCTGACGAGCACGAACGCACTCTACAATCGTGATCCGAAGACCTTCCTGCCGACCGGCCAGGCGATCACCAGCAGCGGTAACAAGGGCTTCGTCCAGAGCAATACCGTGACGCGCGATTACTCGCTGTCGTTCGCCTGGGCGCCCGCCGACAGCCATCTGTCGGTCAAGGGCTCGCTGCAGCGCGTCGATTCGCATCAGGTCTATGATCGCATCGATATCTTCCGCGATCTTGGTTTCGGGCAGAGCTATGGCATCGACCTGCGCGGGGACCTGCCGCAGATCAGCGTCAGCCCGGGGACGCAGGCATCGTTCGCCAATCCGGCGAATTACTTCTGGTCGGCCTCGATGCCGCACAACGAGAACAACACCGGCCGGCTCGATGCCGGGCAGCTCGATGCGGAATATAAGTTCGAGGACAGCTTCTTCCGGTCGATCAAGGTCGGCGGCCGCTATGCCAAGCGGACCGAGCGCGATCTCGCGAACGGCTACAACTGGACCGCGCTCGGCCGCGGCTGGAACGGCGATCCGCAGCTGACCTACGCCAATGCGGCAGCGGGCGACGTCGCGACGCACGCGTTCAAGGACTTCTTCCGGGGCGCCGCGACGCTGCCGGGCAACCTGATGTTCGCGTCGGAGAACCTGGCGTCGCGCTTCAACGTCAACCGTACCGGGTTGGTGCAGTCGCCGCCCTCTGGCTTCTGCGGTGCTCCAGGCTCCGCTACGTACAATGACTGTTCCGCGTCGGGGCCGTTGCCGGCGACCGGCTATGGCGGTCTTTCTGGGATTCGCGCCCCGGGCTTCGTGCTGCCGGGCGACCTGACCACGAACCGCACCGAGAACATCGCGGGCTATGCCCTGGTCCGCTTCGGGCCTCAGGGCAACGCGCCGGGCATTTCGGGGAACGTCGGCGTGCGCGTCGTGCACATCCAGAATGAGGGCAGCGGTTTCGTTCAGCAGAACGGTGGCACGGCCTTCATCCGCAACGGTGTCCAGCAGATTCTGGCCAACACCTATGTCCCGCGCGGCGGCAAGGCCGACTTCACCCGCGTCCTGCCGTCGGTCAACCTCGAATACGCCCTCACCGATCGGATCAAGATCCGCGGAGGCTACAACATCACGATGGATCTCCCGACCTTCAGCGCGCTGCGCGCTTCGGGTTCGGTCGGTGTCAACACGATCAGCGATCCGAATGCCCCGACGGGGGCGATCGGTAACTTCAACAACTTCACCGCGGACACGGGCAATCCGTTGCTCAAGCCGACGCTCTCGAACAACGTCGATCTGTCGTTCGAATATTACGGGCGCAAGGGCACGTCGTTCCACATCGCGCCGTTCTACAAGCGGCTGACCAACCTGCCGATCTTCTCGCTGACCAACCGGCAGGTGAACGTGGTGTTCACCGATGGGTCGACCGAAAGCGTTACCGCCTCCGCCACCGATTACAGCAACTCGACCAAGGCGGCGACCGTCAAGGGCGTCGAGGTCGGCGGCCGCTTCTTCCTCGACATGCTGCCGGGCGCGCTCGCCGGGTTCGGGTTCGAGGGCAATTACACTTTCATCAAGAGCAGCAATCCCGGCGATCTGTATCGCGACATTACCGGGACGATCAAAAACGACGCGCCGCTGGTTGGCTTGTCGAAGCACAACTTCAACGCGACGTTGCTCTATGAGCGGAACCCGGTGTCATTGCGCGTCGCCTATTCGTGGCGCTCGCAATATCTGCTGTCGACCAACAGCAACGGCACCAATTCGCCCTACACCTATTACAGCGCGCCGAACGTGGTCACCAACCAGGACGGCGGAACCGACCCTTCCACGCAGATCGCGCTGCCGATCTATGGCGGCAATTACGGGTCGATCGACGCTGGCGTTCGCTTCAAAGTGACCCAAAACCTGTCGTTCGGGATACAGGGAACGAACCTGACCGCGTCCACGCAGCGCACGCTGATGGGCGGGTATCCGAACGGCAAGCTGGTGGGCCGGAGCTGGTTCCAGGCCGATCGCCGGATCAGTACTGGCATCAACCTGGCCTTCTGACGATGATGCGCCCGCCGCCGAGGTGATGGCGGCGGGCGAGCGAGCGGAGGGACGGAATGGGCAAGCGCGTGCTGATCGTGGGCGGTGGGACCGCCGGGTGGCTGACTGCGGGGTATCTCGCCAAGCGGCTCGGCGCGGATCTTCCCGGCGGCGTCGCCATCACGCTCGTCGAGTCCCGCGATATCGGCGTCCTCGGCGTCGGCGAGGGGACGTTCCCGACGATCCGGCGCACGCTGGAGACGATCGGCATCGACGAGGCGGAGCTCGTCCGGCGGTGCGGCGCGACCTTCAAGCAGGGCGCCAAGTTCGTCCACTGGCGCCATGCGCCAGGGCAGGGGGCGACCGATCATTACTCGCACCCGTTCCAGGTCGCGGACGCAAGCGACGGGCTCGACCTGCTGCCCTATTGGCTGCTGGGGCATGGCGGCCCGGAGAATTGGGACGAGGTCTCCAACCCGCAGAAGAAGGCTGCCGACCGGCAACGCGCGCCCAAATTGCCGACCAACCCGGATTATGTCGGACCGCTAAACTACGCCTTCCATTTCGATGCGATCGCGCTTGCCGGACTGTTGCGCGAACAGGCGGTGAAGAACGGCGTCCGGCACCTCACCGATACGGTAAAGGAAGTGCTGCTCGCCGCGGACGGCGCGATTGCCGGGGTGCGTACCGAGCAGAATGGGGTGCTCGATGCGGATCTGTACGTGGACTGCACCGGCTTTCGCGCCGAGCTGATCGGCAAGGCGATGGGCGTGCCGTTCAAGTCATGCCGCGACGTGCTGTTCTGCAATCGCGCGATCGCCGCGCAACTGCCTTACGCACGGCCCGACGCGCCGATCGCGTCCTACACGATTTCGACCGCGCAGGACTCGGGCTGGATCTGGGACATCGGGCTCGATCGCCGGCGCGGCATCGGGCACGTCTATTCGTCCGACCATAGCGACGACGAGGCCGCCGAGCGCGTGTTGCGCGGGTATCTCGGCGCCGCCGGGGCGGATGCCGATGTCCGCCACTTCAAGTTCGAGGCGGGCTATCGCGAGACCAACTGGGTCAAGAACTGCGTCGCGGTCGGGTTGTCGAGCGGGTTCTTCGAACCGCTCGAGGCGACCGGCATCGCGTTCGCCGAAGTGTCCGCGGGGATGATCGCCAACCTGTTCCCCTGGGGTGGCGACTATGAGACGTCGGCGCGCCAGTTCAACACGAACCTGCTGCGCCGCTACGAACGCGCGCTCGACTTCATCAAGCTGCATTATTGCATCTCGGAACGGACCGACACCGCCTTCTGGCGCGACAATGTCGCCGATGCGTCGGTGCCCGACAGCCTGCTCGAAATGCTCGACCGCTGGCGCTTCCGGCCCCCCAACGAGCTCGACATCGACGGGCAGATCGACATCTTTACCGAGGCGAGCTGGCAGTACGTCCTGTATGGCATGGGCTGGAAGACCGACCTGAGTGCGAAGGCAGGCGCGCTGCGCTATCACGAGGATGCGCGGCGCGCGTTCGCGGAAGTGCGGCGACAGGCGGACTATGCGATCGCCAATCTGCCGTCGAACCGTGACCTCGTCACGTTCGCGCAAACGCGGCGCTTCGGTACGCGGGCGGCAGCGTGAGCCTGTTGCGCGCATGACCCGATCGGTGGCGGCATGGACCACGATCGCCGCGGCGGTCGCCCTGTCGCTGCCGATCCCGGGTGCGGCGCGGACGGCCGCGCGCGTGCCGTATCGCTGGACCAACGTGACGGTCGGTGCGGGTGGCTATGCCCCCAATATCGTCTTCAGCCCGGCCGAACGGGGTCTGGCCTATCTGCGCACCGACATGGGCGGGGCGTATCGCTGGGACGCAGCGGCTCAGCGCTGGCTGCCGCTGCAGGACGGCAATGCGACGCCGAGCTTCATGGGGATCGAAAGCATCGCCCCCGACCCGCGCAACCCGGACGTCGTGTACATGGCGGCGGGGATGAACGCCGGTCAGCCTGCCGCGATCCTGCGCTCGGCGGATCGAGGGCGGACGTGGCGCGTCACGCCGGTGCCGTTCGCGATGGGTGGCAACGAGGATGGCCGCGGCCTCGGCGAGCGGCTCGCGGTCGATCCCAATGACACGCGCCGCCTGTTCTTCGGCTCGCGCCACGACGGCTTGTGGCGCAGCGACGATGCGGGTGCGACCTGGGCCAAGGTCACGGCGTTCCCGGTCACGGGGCTGGGACGGCCAGCGCCACGCCAGACGCATGGCGGCGTTGCCTTCGTCGCGATCGACCCGACGAGCGGGGGCATGGGACACGCGTCGCAGCGGATCTGGGCCGGGGTCGCCGATCCGGGCGATACGCACCTCTATCGTTCGGACGACGGCGGCGCTTCCTGGGTCGCGGCGACCGGGCCTGCGCTGGTGGCCACCAAGGGCGTCGTCGACTCCCGCGGCGTGCTGTGGGTCGGTTACGCGAGCGGGCTCGGCCCGAGCGGGATCGCGACGGGGGCGGTGTGGCGCTACCAGCCCGACGGGCGCGGACGCGACGTAACCCCCGCAGCGTGGCGTGACACCGGCGCGGAGGGCGCGTTCCTCGGGGTCGCGGTCTCGCCGATGCGTCCCGGCACGGTCGCGGTCAGCACGGTCGATCGCTACCGCCACGGCGATTCGCTCTGGCTCACCCGCAACGACGGCGCCGACTGGAGCGATGTCGGCACGCGGAGCCGACGCGACGTGGCGCAGACGCCGTTCCTGTTGCACGAGGGCAAGGGTGCCGATTTCGGGCACTGGATTTCCGGCCTCGCGATCGATCCGTTCGATCCGGGGCATGTCGCCTACACGACCGGTGCCACGGTCTACGCGACCAAGTCGATCGATGGTGCTGCGGTCGATTGGACTCCCTGGACCAAAGGCATCGAACAGACCGCGATCATCACGCTCGTCTCGCCGACCGGCGGTGCGCCCCTGATCTCCGGGTTCGGCGATCTTGCGGGCTTCGTCCACGACGATCTCGACCGGTCGCCGCAGCCGACCTTCGTCAACCCGTACATGTCGAACACCAATGCGATCGACTACGCGGGCCTCGCGCCGAACGTGATCGTCCGCACCGGCAGTTTGTACCTTGATCGCCCACGCGAAGCCTCGATCGGGCGGTCCGAGGATGGCGGTCGGACCTGGACGATGCTCAAGCTGCCGCCGATGGGCGATCCGCCAGCGCGTGCGGATCTGAACGGCGACTGGCCGATCGCCGTGTCGGCGGACGGCACGACGATGGTGGTCACGACCCCGGTCCCGCAAGTCTCGCGCGATCGCGGGCGGAGCTGGTCGCCGGTGCGCGGCCTGCCCGGAAAGACCCGCGCCGTTGCCGACAAGCGCGATCCGCGCCTGTTCTACGCCGTCGATGCCGATCGCGGACGGCTCCTCGTCTCGCAAGATGCGGCGGCGAGTTTCGCACCCGTTGCGGGGCATGGCCTGCCAGCCGACCTGACACCCGCCGGTCGCCGGGGCCGCGAGGCGCAAAGCGCACTGCTCGCTGCCCCCGACCGCGCTGGCACATTGTGGCTGCAGGCGGGCGAACGGTTGTTTCTCAGCACCAACGGCGGCGTGACACTTGTGCCAGCGAGCGGCGCGCTGCACGTCGAGCTTTTCGGGCTCGGCAAGGGCGCGCTGTTCGCAGTCGGGACGCTGGAGGGCATCCGCGGCGTGTGGCGCTCGGTCGATGCGGGCAAGATCTGGTCGCGGATCGACGACGACGCGCATCGCTGGGGCGGTCGCTACCGCGTCGTCTCGGGCGATCCCCGCCGCGCGGGTCGCGTCTACCTCGGCACCGATGGACGGGGCATATTCTACGGTGACCCCGTGGCGGCGCGATGATCTTTCACCCCATACGCCATCCGGGAGAATGACGATGAAACCTCTGATCACGGCGCTGCTGTTCGGCAGCGCGCTGACCTCGGTGGCGGCCCATGCGCAGCGGTTCGAGCGCACCGCTGACGGCGTCAAGGTCACCCCCGCCACCGGCCCCGGCCAGAGCGTCGAACTCACCGTCCACGGCGACGGGATCATCCATGTCGTAACGACGCCGAAGGGCGGCGGAACGGCTTCCCGCGCGCCGAGCCTGATGGTCGCGCAGCCACCCGTGGCGGGCGCGTTCAAAGTGACCGAAACCGCAGGGCAGGTGCGCATCACCACCGCAAGGGCGACCGCGGAAGTCGCGCTCGCGACCGGGCAGGTGCGTTTCCTCGACCCCACCGGCAAGCCGTTGCTCGAAGAGTCCGGTCCCGTCCGCTTCGCCGCGACCGAGGCGGACGGCAAGCCGTTCGTCTCGGTCTCGCAGCAGTTCAATCGCGGCACCGACGAGGCGCTCTATGGCCTCGGCCAGCACCAGAACACGCAGATGGATTACAACGGCGAGGACATCGATCTCGCGCAGCACAACATGGATATCGGCGTGCCCTTCGTCGTGTCGACGCGCGGCTACGGCCTGTTGTGGGACAACAATGCGATCACGCGCTTCGGCAACCCCGAGCCCTATGCCTTCGTCGGCGCGGGGATGAAGGTCAGCAGCGGGGGCAAGCCCGGCTGGCGCGCGGCGTATTTCCTCGATGGCAAGCCCGCGGTGACGCGGCAGGAAGCCACGATCAACTATCAGTACATCAAGGACCAGAAGGCCTGGCCCGAAGCTGCCAAGGCGCGCACCGTCGCGGCGACCGGCGGCCAGAACACCGCGGGCAATGCGGTGCAGAAGCAGACCGTGGTGTGGAGCGGCGACGTGCACCCGACCGTGACCGGCACGCACAAGTTCCGTCTTTATGGCTCGAGCTATTACAAGGTCTATGCCGACGGGAAGCTCGTGCTCGATCGCTGGCGCCAGAACTGGAACCCCTGGTACGCGAACGTCGACCTACCGATGACGGCGGGCAAGGCGGTCGCGATCCGCATCGAGTGGGAGCCGAACGCCGGGTACATGGCCTTCTTCCACAGCGATCCGCTCCCCGAGGCCGATCGCCATTCGCTGTGGTTCACCAGCGATGTCGGGCAAGCGAAGGACTATTGGTTCATCCCCGGCGGCAGCATCGACGGCGCGATCGCGGGCTATCGCCAGATTACCGGCAAGGCCGAGATGATGCCTAAATGGGCATACGGCTTCTGGCAGTCGCGCCAGCGCTACGAGACAGCGGACGCGCTGACCGGCGTCGTTGCGCGCTATCGCAAGATGAAGATCCCGCTCGACAATATCGTGCTCGACTGGCGTTATTGGCAGGATCCCGACTGGGGCAGCCATCGCTTCGACGCCACGCGCTTTCCCGATCCGGCGAAGATGCTCGCCGACGTCCACGCCGATCACGCCAATTTCATGATCTCGGTCTGGCCGAAATTCTACCCGACCACGGACACCTACAAGGAACTCGCGGCGGCGGGCGTGGTGTATCAGGGCAATCTGCGGCAGGGAAACAAGGACTGGGTCGGCCCGGGCTTCAAGAGCACGATCTACGATCCCTATGCCGCCGCAGGGCGCAAGATCTTCTGGAAGCAGATCGAGGGCCGGCTCGCCAGTATCGGCGTCGATGCGTGGTGGGCGGATGCGTCCGAGCCAGACATGCATTCAAACACCTCGATCCCTGAGCGGATCGACGCGATGGGGCCGACCGCGGCCGGACCCGCGGCGCAATATTTCAACAGCTATCCGCTGATGAACGCGCGCGCCTTCTTCGATGGCTGGACCGCGTACAAACCGGACGTGCGTCCGTTCCTGCTCACCCGCTCGGGGTTCGCCGGATTGCAGCGTTATGGTGCTGCGATCTGGTCGGGCGACGTGGCGAGCCGCTGGTACGATCTGCGCGCGCAGATCTCGGCGGGCGTCAACGCCTCGATGTCGGGTATCCCCAACTGGACGCACGACATCGGCGGCTTCGCGCTCGAGGATCGTTTCTCCAGCAAGACGCCGACCGCAGCCAATCTGGACGAATGGCGCGAGCTCAACCTCCGCTGGTTCCAGTTCGGCGCGTTCAGCCCGCTGTTCCGCAGCCACGGCGAATATCCGTATCGCGAAATCTACGAGATCAGCCCCGAAGGCTCACCGATGCGCGCGTCGATGCTCCGGTACGATGCGCTGCGCTATCGCCTGATGCCCTATATCTACACGGTCGGTGCCGACACCTATATGAAGGACGGCAGCATCATGCGCGCGCTCGCCGCGGGGTTCGCAGGTGACCGCGAGGTGCGCCGGATCGACGACGAATATCTCTTTGGCGATGCGTTCCTGGTCGCGCCGGTCACCGCGTACCAGGCGCGCACGCGGTCGGTCTATTTCCCCGCCGGAACGCGCTGGTACGATTTTGACACCGGCCGCGCCTATCAAGGCGGCGCGCGCGTCACGGTCGATGCGCCGTTCGAGCGGCTGCCGCTGTTCGTCCGCGCCGGTGCGATCGTGCCGACGGGGCCGGTCACGCAATATGTCGACGAGCATCGGGATGCGCCGCTGACGATTCTCGTCTACCCAGGCGCGGACGGCAGCTTCTCGCTGTACGAGGATGACGGCCGGTCCACCGCGTACAAGTCCGGCGCCTATTCCCGCATTCCGATCGCCTATGACGATCGGACGGGGACGGTCCGCTTCGGCAAGCGGGTGGGCGGTGGCTGGAACGGGATGCCCGCAACGCGCAAGCTGCGCGTGCAATGGATCGTCGCGGGCCAGCCTGCCCGCGACGGCGCGTACGATGCCGAGGTGACCTACACCGGCCAACCGGTCATGCTGGCGAAAAAGCGCGGTTGACTGCTCAGGACCAGCGGCGCGCTGTGCTACCGCGGACGGGTGCCGAACCGCCAGATCGTGGTCGAGCGGAAGACCTGACCGGGCCGCAGTAGCGTGCTCGGGAAGTCCGGGTGGTTCGGGCTGTCCGACAGGTGCTCCGTCTCAAGCGCGACCCCGTCGAACGCGTGCATCACGCGACCGCTCGGTCCCTTGTCCTGGCCGTCAATATAGCCACCCGAATAGACCGTGATCGACGGCTCGGTCGTCTCGATCGTCAGCGTTCGCCCGGAGGCAGGGTCGTCAAGCCGCGCTACCGGTGCCAGCGCGCCGAGCGGTTTGTCGAACAGCCAGGCGTGGTTGTAGCCATGCTCGCCCATCGGCGGCATCCGGCTGTCGATGCCGGGACCAAGCGCGTGCGGCGTTCGCAAATCGAGCGCGGTTCCGACGACGGAAGGGAACGCGCCGGTCGGGATACCGCCGCCGTCGGTCGCCACATAGCGCGTCGCGTTGACCTGCAACCGCTGCGCGCGGATCGACCCGTTGCCCTCTCCGGCAAGGTTGAAATAGGCGTGGTTGGTGAGGTTCAGCGCGGTGGGCTTCGAGGTCCGTGCTGTGTAATCGATCCGCAGCGCATTGCCCGCGATCAGCCGATAGGTGACGGCGATCTGTAATCGCCCAGGAAATCCCTGAAACCCGTCGGGACTGTCCAGCGTAAAGGTCACCGCGCGCGTGCTGCGGGCGCGCACCGTCCATTGCCGTGTGTCGAACTTGGCCGTGCCACCACCGTGAAGCGCGTTGGGTCCGTCGTCCGCCGCGAGCATCACCGGCTTGCCGTCGATCTCGAAGCGCGCGCCGCCGATCCGTCCGGCATAGCGGCCGATCGTCGCGCCGAAGGACACCTTCCCGTTCTTGGCGTGGAATTCGGCGGGCGTAGCAAAACCCAGCAGGATGTTCGCGCGCTGGCCGTTCCGGTCGGGCACCTCGATCTGCGTCACCGTCGCACCGAACGGAATCAGCCGAACGACCATGCCGGCGTCGTTGCGCAGGGTGATCACGGCATCGCTCGACCGGGCGCTGGCGGAAGACGCGAGGGATAGGGCGAGGATGACCAAGGTTTTGCGCATGTCTAGCTCCGTGATGCCACCGGTCCGCCTCGCGCGTCCCGCCGGAGGGCGTGCGATCCCGCGGGATGGACAGCGTCCTGCCACCCTTGGCGCCAAACGGCAATTCCAGCGGGCTGCACTGCAACGGAGGCAAGGGGAACGTGCCACCCGGCAAGCCGGCCGATAGCCTCCATGCTTGCGACCCTGTACATTACGGTAGATACCATTGTCGCAACGGGGCAGGATGTCGCCCCAGCGGGGAGCAAGGCCATCAGCACCATCATCTCGCGTGTTCCCCTTGCCTTCACGGCGATCGGCCTGATCGCGCTGGCGGGACCGGCGCCCGCTCCCTTGTTGGCGCAAGCCCGTGGAGCGACCGCGCCAGCCGCCTATGTCCCGGCGGAGGAGATCACGGCGCAGATCGAGCAGATGCGCCTGGCTTTGAAACCGGGGCAGACCTTTGCCTATCAGCCGATCGTTCGCGCAGGCAATGCCGATGCCGCCATCGAATATTGGCTCAAGCCCGGCAAGCCCGCGGTACATCCCGATCAGGCCGAATATGTGGTCGTCCTGGCCGGGAGTGGTACGCTGGTCTCCGGTGGGACGATGACCGATGCCGCCACGACGAATCCAACCCTGATCGAAGGCGGCCGGATCGTCGGCGGCACAACGCGAGCGTTGCGACCCGGCGACGTGTTCCTGATCGCTGCCGGGACGCCGCACTGGTTTGGCATTACCGGCCAGCGCCTCGTGCTGCTGGGAACCAAGATCCCGCAACACCGCGGATAGGAGCGTCACGGACTCGGCGACGCTTCGATGGAGCACAATGTGCTGGCCAGGCGGTAACTTCGCTAGCAGCGGCTTGCAGGGGATTGGGGAAGACCGTGGCAATTTGCCGCCCGATCATCGGGTCGATGGTCTGTCCCCCTCAAGCGCCGGTCGCCGACATCGCAATCGGCTCGGGCGACGCGCCGCGCCACGGGTTGGGGCGGCCGAAGCGATAGCCCTGAACAAAACGGCATCCCAGTTCGAGCAGGATATTCATCTGTGCCTCGTTCTCGACCCCCTCGGCGACGACGTCCTTGCCCAGGCCATGCGCCAGCCCAATGATCGCGCGCACAATTTCCTCGGCGCTGTCCGATGCGCGTTCGAGCGCCGCGATAAACGACCGATCGATCTTGATCGTATCGACCGGCACCTGCCGAAGATGGCTGAGCGAGGCATAGCCCGTACCGAAATCGTCGAGCGCGATGCGCACCCCCGCGTCGTGCAGCGCATGTAAGGTCCCGACAACGCCGTCCGCGGCCCGGCCCAGCATGACACCCTCGGTGACTTCGATGCACAGCGCATTCGGCGACACGCCGAAATGGGCCATCCGGGCGAGCACACGCTTCGCTGCGACCGGGCCCGATAGCTGCGCGGAGGTGAAATTGACGCTGAGACGCCGGATGTCCGCGCCATGGTCGCGCAGCAGCCGCAGCGCGATGTCGAGCACATGGTCCTGTACCCGCGGGCCGATCCGTTCCTCGACCAGGATATCGGCGAACTGGCTCGGGATCAAAAGGCCGTGCTTGGGATGCTGCCAGCGCAGGAGGCCTTCATAGCCGATCACGCTATCATCCCGCAGGTCGATGATCGGTTGGAGATACAGCAGAAACTCCTGCCGCTGCATGGCCACTTCGGCATCGCTGGCGAAGGTCGTACTGACTTCGAGCAACGTCCGCAGCATCGCGTCGTACCGGTGATGCAGACTGCGTCCGAGCCGCTTGGCCTGGTAAAGCGCCAGATCGGCGTTGCGGTACAGCAAATCGGGCTCGCGGCCGTCCCGAGGGCAGCGCGCCGATCCGATACTGAGCGACAGCGCGCGGCGTTCCTCGCCGTGACGCCACATCGCCCCCTGGATCAGCATCAGTTCGCCTTCGATCCGGGTACTCTGGTCTTCACCCTCCGCCGCAACGATCGCGAATTCGTCGCCGCCGAGCCGCACCGCGATCGCACCCCCCTTGGCAGCGACGGCGGCCAGCCGGGTGGCGATGTGGCACAACATCGCATCGCCTGCCGCATGGCCCAGCCGGTCGTTGACGTCCTTCAGATGATCAATGTCGATCAGGAACAGCGTGAAGGGCGTGTCGCGCCCGCTCGCAACGAAGCCCTGCAGCGTGTTCTGGAAGGCGGCTCGGTTGCCGAGCCCCGTCAACGGATCAGTCAGTGCGGCACTGCGCATCTTTTCCGCTTCGATCAGGCCCCATTCCCGGCTTTGACGGGCGAGTTCGAGTTCGTTGCACAGCGCGCGGAACCTGTCGGATGTTGCCAGCGACAGGATGATCGCTTCGAACGCCAACGCGGCGAACATCGCAATGTCGAGCGCATCGCCCTGGGGGAACAGGCCGAGGTTTCGTAAGACCCGCAACGCGAAGATCGCGATCACCGGCCCCCAGCCAATGACGTAGAACCACACCACGCGGCTGCCGCGCCGGATCGCATAGGCGATGCCCATGAACGCCATGATCGCGCTCGCCATCACGGCGAAGTTGAGCAGGCGGTCCATCAAAATGGCAGGGAACAATAGATCCTTGGTCGCGCCGAGCAGACCGACGACCAACCCGGTCCATGCAAGGCAGCGTCCGGCGAGTTGAAGCCAGCGTGGCAGCAGCCGATCCTCGACGAGCGACAGGAAGAACATGCCGCCCGCCGCGACGAGCGCGCCGACGAGGATATAGTCGATGCACACGACCAGCGGGCCGACCAGGCCGGGGAAAAGAACGCCGCCGACGTTCGACCACGCCAGACCGTAAACCAGCGCGATCGTGATCCATGCGAGATACCACCGCTGGAACGGAAACCGCCGACCGCGGTCGATCATGACGTTATACGCGAAAGCCGACAGCAAAGTACCTGAAAAGAGGCCCATAAGGATCAGCCAACGGTCGCGTGTACGGGCCGCTTCCATACTGGTCATGCCCGTGATCGAGCGAACCAGCGAAAGGTCGTCGACCTTGTCGAACCCAAGGTACATCCCGCGGATGGACGTTCCCGCATCGGCGATGGGGAACGTCAGGACGCCGCCGGGGGTGCCGATATCTGCCAGATCGGACCAGCTTCGGGTCGTGTGGCGAACGGTCCCATCCTGTGTGACCGTAATCAACATGACCCGGTCGAAGCGTGTCTGGTCCACCTGCAGACGCCAGCCACGCGGAAGGCTGCGCAATTGCTCGGGCGCGATGCGAAGCCATGTCCAGCGAATATTCCGGGGGCGTGGTGCTCGGCTGCAGGAAAAGGGAAGATCCGTCACCTGCCGGTCGGTCGGGATCGCGGCGGACGTCGCATAAGCGACGCAGGCGGTTCCGAGCAGCGGGACGATCGCCTGCGCCGTGCCGATGGATAGCGGAATGGCCAGCAATGTGGTCAGTATGCGGATAACCTTGCCGACCACCTCGCTCTCCATACGACCACCACAAGGACTGCTGCCATGTTGTTATGTGCGAAGGGTTAACGCGTCCGCACAGGCATACAGGCAGAACAAGCAGGCCGATGTGCAGCCGGGAGTTCTCGCTTGGTGACGATGGTCAACTCTCGCCCCGAAGACAAGCGTTGTTCTTCAAGGGGATGCCGGTCGGCCCACAGATGTGCCGACCAAAACACCACAAGATAGCGTTGTCAAAATCGCGTATCTTCGACGACCTAGCCGTAGCCGTGACGCCAAAAATCGCCCGTTTCCGCGAAAACTTTGGAAAACCCCGGTCGGTTTTCCCCGCTTGTTCCAACCGAACGTGGCGGATCAATCGGTTTTTGGGGAAAATACAAACAGCTCAGTGCGAATCGATGGTGAAGCGGCTGGATTGAACCAGTTGGTGTCCTGGATGTGGCTTGCCGTGACATAGAGTCGCCCGTCGGGACCTTCGGAGAACGTGTCTGGCCAGCGCAGGCGAGAGTCGTTCAATACCGGTTCGACCCGGTCGCCGACCAGCCGCGTAATCGCATTGTCGGCGGGCGAGGTCAGATACAGCGTACCCCGCTTGCTCATCCACAAACCGTCGGCGACGTGAGTCGTGGCCACCGTCCGCACCGCGGCGGCGCGTTCGCTTTCCGCTACGGCAGGGCGCAGCTTCCCAGTTGCAATGCTGTAGAGCGTCTTTCCAGTAAGCGCCTGGTAATACAGTGTTTCGCCGTCCAACGACAGCGCGATGCCGTCCGCCGAAAAAGCGGGTTGTCGGCCGTCCGGACGGACGAGTGGCTTGCCGTCCACCGTCACCGTCACGGTCTTGTCGACCTGCGTCGAGACATGACCGTCCAGTGCCCGATGACTTTGGCCCGTCTCGAGATCGACCACGATGATCGCGCCGCGCGTGCCGGAGTCGGTGATATATCCGGTTCGCCCGTCGGGCGAAAAACGGATGTCGTTGAGATAGGTCCCTTGCAGCGCAACATCGCCGGGCACCGGGATCACCTTACTGACGCGGTTGGTGGCAAGATCGATCCGCACCAGCTTCGGGGCGCCTTCCAGAATCTTCTCGTTGCCGGGTGCGCCCGGATCCAGGACCCAGAGATGACCCTGCCCGTCGGCGACGATCGACTGCACACAGACGAAATGATCCGAGACCGAAAGCTCGTTTGCCCGTTCGTTCCGCCAGCTGTTCCACTCCGCGTCGGGATAGGGACGGATCGAGCCGTCGGCCAGAACCTCCGCGACCGAGATCGGAGCATCGTCGGTCCAGCGCGGAAAGTTGACGAAGCGGCGCCCATCCGCCGTGATGGCGACGCCGGTGACCTGACGATCGAAACGCGCAACCAGCGACAGGCGGTTGGGGGCGTTACGAGCGCGCGCCGCGCCAAATGCGGTGGCGGCGACGGCCCCGGCGACCGCCAGACCCGCCATCCAAGGCTTGAGCTTTTCCATGGACATCATCCTTTCAGTATCGAAATGAAGGGTTTGCGGGTCGCCGTTGAAGAGCCGGACAAGAAGCCGCGCGACAATGGCCGGGGCTTCGCGCTGCGGGAAATGGCCGACGTTCGCCAATTGCACGAAACCGAACGGACCGGCGAATTTGCCCGGTACAGCGCTTGCCGCCGTTGGTGGGTTCACTCCATCGCGCGCGCCTTGAAAATACAGTGTCGGCAGCGACAGGGCCTTGGTTTCTCTCACTTTCTGTTCGAGCCAGGCACTGCGCGGATCCGGCGCCGCCTCGTCCCAGCGCGCGCGGTAACTGTGGAGCGTGACATCGACCCAGTCCGGATTGGCAAACGACCGCGCCACCCGGTTGAACGTGTCTTCGTCGAACCATCCCCGCGGCGCCCAATTGACCCAGTGCAGATGTGCGAACCCGCGGCGATCGTCGCGCACCGCCTGCGCACCGCGACCGGTCGCCATGAACCAGTGATACCACTGCCGCTGTGCCTGTTCGAACGGCGGGGTCGGCATACCCCCCAATCGCGGCGGGGTCGCCAGCATCGCCAGCCGCTCGACCCGATCGGGCCACCCGACGGCAAGGGCCTCCGCGGTGTTCGAGCCCCAATCGTGTCCGGCCACCATGAACCGATCGATCCCGAGCCCGTCCATCAGCGCAATAGCGTCCATTGCCAGGATCGCGCTGTTTCCCGTTCGGGGCGCATCGCCGCGGAACCGCGTCGCCCCGGACCCACGCAGCGACGGAACGATCGTTCGAAGCCCAGCTGCGTGCAGGGCGGGGCGCACGCCGTCCCAGGTGGAGGCGTCGTCCGGCCAGCCATGGATCAGCAAAACCGGCGTTCCGGTGGCGGGCCCATCGTCGCTGTAGGAGATGTCGAGGTCGTCGGTCGTCAGAATTGGCATATCACGGCTTCGCCCGTTGCGGAGCGCCAAACCAATCCGGCTCTCCTGGTTGAACCTACGACGCAACGGATCAGGTCAAGGACCCTCGTCCCGAGGCGGGCAGGCGACCATCGAACCCACCGCGGTTGGCAGCGTTCCCTGCAATCGGCTGTATTTCGCGGTGCAACCGACCAGGAATGATCCGGGCGCGGTGTCGCGCTATGGAAGGGAAGGCAGGGGCATGGGGTCGCGCAGGATCGTCCAGCCCGCCGGAAGATAGTCGAGTGCCATGTAGAAGTAGAAGGCGCAGGATCCGTCGCGTCGGTAACTCGCGCCTTTCACGATGCCCAGCGCGGTCGTTCCGGCGAAGACCGGCGCGCCGCTGTCGCCGCCCTTGCAGTTGGGTCCGGCAACCGCGACCCACGTCGGGAGACACGCGCCACCGCACAGATCGCCGGCGGGGGCAAAATCGGTGAGTTCGACCACGGCACAGCTATAACCTGTGCGTTCCCCGCGGTGGCATACGAAGTCGCCGGCGCGCGTGCTGGCGCGACTGCGCTGCCCCGTCACTGTCCGGACCCTTTGCTTGGCCGTATCCGCGAAGAAAGTGGGCGCCAGCGGTTCGGGGGACGCGTTGATCTGCACGTCGCGATAGCCCCAGCCCCATTGCGCGACGAACGGCAGTGGCTCCAGCACCCCGTAGCGGTTGCGATAGCTCAACTGATCGACGCAATGCGCGGCGGTGGTAATGGCGCTCCGCGTTCCGTCGGTGATGGCAAAGCCCGTCGTGCACAGATAGCGTCGGCCATCGCCCGGATCGACGCCCTCCACCCGGGCACCCCCTTCCACCGCGAGATTGACGTCGATATGGTCGAGCGCACGGACCTGTACGGGTACCCCGGCGATCGCCTCGATCCGCCGGCGAATCGTCTCGGCACCGTCCTGCGCGTCCCGGTTGCCGATGGTGATGACGAGTTCGCCCGTGCGGGGATCGAGCCCCATCCCGGGCGGCGTGCGCAGGGCGGCGCGGATAGCCGCCTGATGATAGGTCATCGCCCAGATCACACGGTCGCGCGTGACGCGCGCGCCGGTGCGGAACAGGATCGGCACGCTGAAGCTGCCGACGACGACCCGCTGCGCCGGAACCGGATCGGATCCGGTCAAATAGACGAGAATGCGATAGGACGGACGATGCTCGATCGCGACCCCGGCGAGCCGTGCGCGATACGTGGCGGCAATCGCATCCGTTGCGGCAACGCTGGCGTCTTGCGCCAGAAGGCGGTTCTGCGCTTCCTCGATCGAAACGGCGAACTGCCGCGCATATTCTCGTGCGTCTTCCAGCGACGCCATCGCCGCGGTCTCCCGCACGGGTTCGGGCGCAGCCGAAGGCGGCCGAGGCGCCGCCGTCGCAGGTAAAATCTGTACCACGGGTGGTGGCGTTGGAGGGGGAAGCACCTGCGCCGTGGCAGGCAGTCCCAAACAGCAGAGCAGGGCCCCGGCAAGCTGAACGATACGCACAAGCGGACCGTATCAGTTTTGCCGAGGCCGTGCGAGACGTCTCAGTGCGTCCAGGCGTCGAACGGGAGATCCAGCGCCTCGGCAACCGCCTGGTGGCGGATCTTGCCGTCGGATACGTTGAGTCCATTTGCCAGATGCGGGTCGGCCGCCATCGCCGCTTCCGCCCCGAGGCTCGCGAGCTTCAACACGAACGGAAGCGTTGCGTTGTTGAGGGCGAAGGCCGAGGTCCGCGCGACCGCGCCCGGCATGTTGGCGACGCAATAATGGATGACGCCGTCGACTTCGAAGACCGGGTCCTCATGCGTGGTCGCATGGCTGGTCTCGAAGCAGCCACCCTGGTCGATCGCGATGTCGACCAGCACGGACCCGCGCTTCATCGTCTTGAGCATGTCGCGCGTGACGAGCTTGGGCGCCGCCGCGCCCGGTACCAGCACGGCGCCGATCACCAGATGCGCGTTCTTCACGGCTGCGGCGATCGCTGCCTTGCTGGCGTAGGAGGTCTTGATCTGGCTGCCGAAGAACATGTCGAGCTCGGCGAGGCGCGCGTTCGAAATGTCGTAGATCGTGACGTCGGCGCGCATTCCGACGGCCATCTGTGCCGCATTGACGCCCGAGACGCCGCCACCGAGGATCGCGACGCGGGCAGGGGCCACACCGGGAACGCCGCCAAGCAAGACGCCGCGACCGCCCTGTTCCTTCTCGAGATAATGGGCGCCCACCTGGATCGACATGCGACCGGCAACTTCGCTCATCGGCTTGAGCAGCGGCAGCGAGCGGTCGTGCGCGGTGACCGTCTCATAGGCGATGCAGGTCGCACCGGATGTCATCAGGCCCTCGGCCTGGGGCTTGTCGGCAGCGAGGTGCAGATAGGTGAACAGCAAATGGCGACTCTCGAGCAGAGCGATCTCGCTGGCCTGCGGTTCCTTGACCTTCACGATCATGTCGCTTTGCGCGAACACGCTGGCGGCGTCCGGCAGGATCGTCGCGCCCGCTGCGACGTAGTCGGCGTCTTCGAAATCGATGCCGAGACCTGCCCCGGTCTGCACGCCGACCGAATGCCCGGCGGCAACGAGTTCGGCGACGGACGGGGGCGTAAGCCCGACGCGATATTCGTGGTTCTTGATTTCCTTGGGGACACCGACGCGCATTCAAACTCTCCGATCCAGTTTGCGGCAGCATACATCAGCGTGGCGCCAAAGTGCTTGCAAAGGCGCACCGTCCACCGGTTTTTACGGGATAGGATTGCGTTATTTGCCGTCGCCACGCAATGCAATCGCGCATGGACGATATCGACGGCAAGATCATCGCGCAGCTGGGCGCAGAGTCGGGGATCACGAGCGAGGCGTTGGGGGAACGGGTCGGTCTGTCGCCCTCCGCCGCGCACCGCCGGGTCAAGGCGCTGGAGCAGCAGGGGCTGATCCTCGGGTATCGCGCGCGGCTCTCGCCGGCAGCGCGGGGGAATCCGTCGACCGTGTTCGTCTCGGTGACGCTGACCGACCAGCGGCAGGCGACGATGATGCATTTCGAACAGGCGCTGGCCCGCACGGCGCAGGTCAGCGAAGCCCATTTGATGAGCGGGGAATCCGACTATCTGCTCAAGGTGCTGGTACGCGAGGACGACAGTTACGAACGGATTCACCGCGAAGTGTTGTCGGCCCTGCCGGGGGTTCATCGTCTCGTCACGCAGTTCACCATTCGTACATTGGCGAGCGAGGCGTGAGCGTGGCGTTGCGGGGGCTGGGGGCGCATGCTATTCGCTGCTCCGTCGAGGCACCGGTATCATGGGATCATCCTGACCCATCCGGTTGAATCGGTATGAAATTCAGCGCATTGTGAGCATTGTGGACGCATCCGCTACGGACCTGACGACGGCGGGCGACTCCGCCGCCATCGAACCTCAGCATCGCAAGAACGGGCTCGTTCGTCTTGCCGTCGGCGCGGTCGGCGTGGTGTTCGGCGATATCGGCACCAGCCCGATCTACGCCTTTCGCGAAACCTTTTCGGGACATCACAAGCTTGCGGTCGACGCGCTCCACATCATGGGCGTCGTCAGCCTGATCTTCTGGTCGATGATGATCGTGGTGACGTTCAAATACGTTACGATCCTCATGCGGGCCGACAACAAGGGCGAGGGGGGGAGCCTGGCGCTGCTGGCGCTGGTCAACGGCCGGACGACGACGCGGCGCTGGTCGCGCGGCATCGTGCTGCTGGGCGTGTTCGCCACCGCGCTGTTCTACGGCGACAGCATGATCACCCCGGCGGTGTCGGTCCTGTCCGCGGTCGAGGGGCTGAAGGTCGCTGCACCGGGGCTGGGCCAGTTCGTGTTGCCGATTGCCATGGCGATCGTGATTGGGTTGTTCTCCATCCAGCGGAGCGGGACCGCGCGGGTCAGCCTGTTCTTCGGGCCGGTGATGCTGGTGTACTTCACGGTGATCGCTGCGCTCGGACTGCTCAGTATCATGGAGACGCCGCAGATCCTGTGGGGGCTGTCGCCGCATTATGCATTTGAATTCTTCGCGCTCGATCCGGTGCGGGCGTTCCTCGCGCTCGGGTCGGTCGTGCTGGCGGTGACCGGCGCGGAAGCGCTATACTCGGACATGGGCCATTTCGGGCGCAATCCGATCCGCGTATCCTGGCTTTGCGTGGTGCTGCCGGCGCTGATGCTCAACTACATGGGACAGGGTGCCCTGCTGTCCCGCATCGGGATGCCCGCGCTCGAAAGCCCGTTCTACATGCTGGCGGGCGAGCACCTCCGGCTGCCGCTGGTGCTGCTGTCGATCGCGGCGGCGGTGATTGCGTCGCAGGCGGTCATCTCGGGCGCGTTCTCGGTCACGCATCAGGCGATCCAGCTGGGCTTCATTCCGCGCCTGCGCATCGAACACACCAGCGCTGCGACCGTGGGGCAGATCTATCTGCCGATGATCAACTGGATCCTCGGGACCATGGTGCTTCTGTTGCTGGTGTTCTTCCGCACCTCGTCGAACCTGACCTCGGCCTATGGCATCGCGGTCACGGGAGCGATGCTGATCGATACGTGCCTGTTGTCGATCGTACTGTTCCGGCTGTGGCGCTGGCCCGTCTATCTGGCCGTTCCGCTGCTGTGCGTGTTCTTCCTGGTCGACGGGGCGTATTTCACCGCGAATCTCACCAAGATCCCGTCGGGCGGATGGTTTCCGCTGCTGGTCGGCCTGTTGATCTTCGTCGTGCTGACGACCTGGTCGAAGGGGCGGCAGCTGATGATCGACCGGATGCGCGAATCAGCCATGCCGATCAAGGTGTTCATCCAGTCCGCCGCAACGTCTGCGACGCGCGTGCCGGGAACCGCGGTGTTCATGACGTCTTCGCCGGAAGGCGTGCCGCATGCGCTGCTGCATAATCTCAAGCACAACAAGGTGCTGCACGAGCGGATCATCCTGCTGACCGTCAAGATCGCCGACGAACCCTATATCCCCGAGGGCCAGCGCTGCTCGATCGACGACCTCGGGCTTGGCTTCCACCGGATGATCCTGCGGTACGGCTTTGTCGAGGAGCCGGACGTTCCGAACGCGCTCGCCAACGTCCATCGCTGCGGTGCCGAGTTCAGGATGATCGACACGAGCTTTTTCCTCGCGCGTCAAACGCTGCTGCCGTCGTCGCGGCCCGGGATGATGATCTGGCGCGAGAAGCTCTTCTCATGGATGCTGCGCAACGCCGAAAGCGCGATGGAGTTCTTCCGCCTGCCGACCAACCGCGTGGTCGAACTCGGCAGCCAGCTCGAGATTTGACCATGGAGCCCACCGGGGGTGCGCCGATCATCGTGACCGCGCTGTTTGCCGCTGCGGATACGCTGTTCTTCGACGACTTGCGTCGCACGCACTTCCCGCCCGAGCGCAACCAACTGGCCGCGCATCTGACGATGTTCCATCATTTGGCGCCCAGTCTGCACCGCGAGATCAAGCAGCGGCTGACGGCCGAAACGCGCGGCGTCCCGGCGCCTGACGCGCGGATCGCCGGATTGATGTCGCTGGGGCGTGGCGTGGCGTTCCGCATCGATTCGCCGGCGCTTGAAGAGATTCGTGCGGGGCTGGCGGATGCCTTCGCCACCGTGCTGACGCCGCAGGATCGCGCCGGCTGGCGCCCGCATGTCACCATCCAGAACAAGGTCGAGCCCGCCACGGCCAAGGCGTTGCTGCAGACGCTGGAGGGGGATTTCAGGCCGCGGACGGTACGGATCGCAGGGCTTGCGAGCTGGTGGTATCGCGGTGGACCATGGGAACCGCTGTCCCGGCACATTTTTGCGTGAAAAGGCGGTTGACCGCGCAACGGTCTCGCTCCTATAGCGCCCCCTCTTCGATACGGCTTGGCGGAGTAGCTCAGTTGGTTAGAGCACGGGAATCATAATCCTGGGGTCGGGGGTTCAAGTCCCTCCTCCGCTACCAAATCGGTAGTGCCGCCGTATCGAAATGGGCCGTGTCGAGGCGCAGCCTGCGTTATCACTTTTGGTCTCAACGTAGACACAGGGTGGTTTCGACGCCCGTCAGAGCGCTGCACTTCTGATTGGGTTGTGTGCACCAGCCTGTGCAGGACACTTGAGCAAGATCGCGCTAGGGTACATCAGCGTGCACCATGGCGAAGAAGCGCACCTATCTGACCGCGACCCTTCCGGACGGGTATAGCAAGACGATCGGACCGACCGCGGTCGCGTTCACGCATTACTGGCGAATCGTGGCCATTCTGGAGAGCGGGAAAACCGAAGTCTTCTGGGGCCACACCAAGTCCCTCGCCGACGCGCGGCGCAAGACCAAGGCAGCGGCCGAGGCGGCACGGATGCGTGGCTGGAAGGACTATGCGCTCGATATCGTCGAAGTCGTGCCGAGCGACGGTTGAACGCATCCCGGAGCCTGATCGCCGTAGCGGCGGCAGGCATGGCGCAACCCTTTGCGCGCCGAGACATTGGGCGATCGATGTTCCGGGCCGTCGTTGCCCGATCCAAGGAGAGTTCGAATGGAAATGCGTAAACTTGGCTCGCAAGGGCTGGAGGTCTCGGCGCTCGGGCTCGGGTGCATGGGCATGTCGGACTTTTACGGCAGCGGAGACGACGTCGAATCCGCCGCGACGATCCACCGGGCGATCGACCTCGGCGTCGATTTCCTGGACACGGCCGACATGTACGGGGTTGGCCGTAACGAGGAGCTCGTCGGCCGCGTCGTCCGGGAACGGGGCGAATGGATCAAGGTCGCCACGAAGTTCGGAAACGTTCGCGGCACGGATGGCAGTTTCCAGGGGATCAACGGACGCCCCGAGTATGTCCGGCAGGCATGCGACGCCAGCCTGAAGCGAAGCGGGCTGGACGTGTTCGACCTATATTATCAGCACCGCGTCGATCCGAACGTGCCGATCGAGGAGACGGTCGGTGCAATGGCCGATCTGGTCAAGGCCGGAAAGGTCAAATATCTCGGTCTGTCGGAAGCAGCACCGGAAACGATCCGCCGGGCCCATGCGGTGCATCCGATCACCGCGCTGCAGACCGAATACTCCTTGTGGAGCCGCGAACCCGAAGAAACGCTGCTACCGACGGTGCGCGAACTGGGCATCGGATTCGTGCCTTATTCGCCGCTAGGTCGCGGGTTCCTGACCGGACAGTTCAAGACCCCCGCCGACCTCCCCGAGGGGGATACGCGGCGCAACCATCCGCGGTTCCAGGGCGAGGCGTTCGCCAAGAACCTCGCACTGGCGGATGCGGTCGGTGAGATGGCCAGGGACAAGGGCTGTACGCCGGCTCAACTCGCGCTGGCATGGGTCCTGGCGCAAGGCACCGACATCGTCCCGATCCCGGGCACGAAGCGCCGGACCTATCTCGAGGACAATCTCGGGGCGCTCAACGTCGTGCTGAGCGCGGATGATCTGGCGCGGATCGATGCGATCCTTCCGCCGGGCGCCGCCACCGGTACGCGGTACGCCGCGCCGCAGATGGCAGCACTGAACCTGTGAGCGCTCTCTCGCAGGATAAACTCGCCGTCGTAACCGGTGGCGCGAGTGGGATTGGTCTGGCGGCGGCGACCGCATTTGCCGCCCTGGGGATGCGGGTGATCATCGTCGATCGCGCTGGTGCCGCCCTGGACGCCGCGTCGGCTTCGATTGGTAGTGGTGCGCTGGCGATGGCGGTCGACGTCGCAGACCGCGCCGCGATGGAAGGGCTCGCCGCCACGATTGCTGATCGGTACGGACCCGTTTCGGTCCTGATGAACAACGCGGGAGTCGGGGCAGGGGGCGACGTCCTGGCCGATCCGGCGGAATGGCATCTCGTGCTCGGCGTCAATCTGATGGGCGTGGTGCACGGCGTGCAGAGCTTCGTACCCGGCATGATCGCGAGCGAGGCGGCCGGGCTGGTGATCAACACCGGGTCCAAGCAGGGCATCACGCAACCACCCGGCAACACCGCGTACAATGTCAGCAAGGCGGGGGTGAAGGCGCTGACCGAAGGTCTGGCTCACACGCTTCGGCAGAAGACGGGTGACCGCGTCAGCGCGCACCTGCTGATCCCCGGGTTCACCTTTACCGGCATGACTGCGCGCGGCGCCGTCGAACAGCCGGCGGGCGCCTGGTCCGCCGACCAGGTCGTTGCCTTCATGCTCGCGGGGATTGCAGCGGGGGATTTCTATCTCCTGTGCCCCGACAACGAGACGACGCCCGAGCAGGATCGCAAACGGATCCTGTGGGCGGCCGGCGATCTGGCGGAAAATCGTCCGGCACTGTCGCGGTGGCATCCCGACTGGAAGGACCGCTTCGATCGCTACATGGCCGAATGACAACCGTCGCGAAAATGAACTTTCAGACGGGTGCGCCGTTGTTCGGCCACAGGGTTTAGTGACGAAGGACAAGATCATGAAGAAGATGATGATGGCGGTCATGATGGCTGCAGTAGCGCTCCCGGGCCCGGTTCTCGCAGCACAGGATCGCGACGGTTACCGCGATGGCTACCGGGACCGCGATTATCGTGATCGCTCGTATCGTGGTCGCGACTCGCGCCGGTATCAGGACTGCAAGCGCAGCAACGGCACGACCGGTACGATCGCAGGCGGCGCCGGTGGCGCGGTACTGGGCAACGTCCTCGGCGGTGGTACGCTCGGAACGGTGGCTGGCGGCGTCGGCGGCGCCTTGCTCGGTCGTCATCTCGACAAGAAGCATGACGAGTCGCAGAACCGCCGTAACGGCTGCTGATTCATACCCGACCGCGTCTGGCGGAACGGTTTGATAAACGTTTAAGCGCCCTGTCCCCGCGAGGGGACAGGGCGCTTTCGCATGTCGCGGAAACGACAGTTCGCGAACATCCGCATGACATCACGCGAAAAAATTCGACAGAGCGGCGAATTTGCGAGCCCCGTCAACGCCTCGTTTACGATATCCGACTAGACCGGCCGCATGACCTTCATGTCCGTGGCGGACGTGTTTGGGGGGAGACGACGGTGTCACTCGACGACAGAAATCTGATCGACTGGGTCGCGTTCACGCGCGCGCGGAATGAACTCGGTGCAGGGTTCGTCCGTATCCTCGGCTATTTCCGGGAGGACGGCGTAAAGTCGGTCGCCGCGATCGAGGCCGCCATGCGGGCCCAAAATGCCGCGGCGTTGATCATTCCCGCGCATACGTTGAAGGGCGAGGCGCGTCAGTTCGGTGCCGAGCCGCTCGGTGCGCTGGCCGAACGGATCGAGGTGGTGGCGCGCGATTGCGTCGAGGGTCACGATACGCCCGACGAAGCGATCTCGGAGGTCGCAGCCCTGCGTGGTCTGTTCGAGCGGACGCTGTCGATCCTCGAAGCCGAGGGCAACCCAGTGGTTCAACGCCGCCAGGGCTTCGGCCGTCGTATCGGGTGATCGCGAGCGGCCCACGCCACGTCCAATCCACCCTGAATACCTAGGCGTTCTCCAGAGCCCTAGGCCCGTGACCCATCAGGTCCGCAGGCGCTCGATCGCCTGAGCCAACGCCACGTACAGTTTCCCCATGTCGGACGACAGCAGCGTCACACCCAGTGGCGAGCCGTCGCGGCCCGAGAGGATCGCCCGCAGCATCGACTCGAAGTCGTGGATGTAGCGATTCACGTGGTCGCGGAACGCGTCGTCGTGATCGTACAGATAGGCGATCTGCCGCGCTTCGGTCGTATCGAGCAACCGGACGGCCCGCCGGGTAAACACCCCGCGGTCGCCCTTGAGATAGGCCGACCAGGCACTGTCCGAAACATCCGCCGAAAACGTCTTGGCAATGTCGATCGAGGCCGAATTGAGCGCCTCGACCAGCAGCGACACCCGTCGCGCCATCGAATTCTGGTCCGCGGCCTCGCGTTCCAGCCGATCATCCTCGAACCGCGTTTCCAGGATCGCGGACGCGTCGGACAGGGCCGCGATGCGATCCTCCAGTCGCGCGGACGCGCGCGCCGCCGCATCGGCGGCGGCGTCGGCGGCCGTTGCGATGGCGGCGAGCTGGTGTTCGACCGCGCGCGTCGCGGCCCGTTCGACCGCGGCTGCGCTGTGCTGTTCGAACGCAAGCGCGGCATCGGGAATGACGCTCGCCAATGTTTCGCGCGCGCGATCGGCGGCGGCGCTCGCCGTGTCGCGGACGCGCAGGAGCGCCTCGACCAGGCGCGGCGCGGCTTCGTCGGCGAAGCGGTGCGTCTGGCCGATCGTATCGTCGACCATCTGGCCCAAGGCATCTGCCTTGAGTTTGCCGTCGCTCAGTGTGTCGATGAGCGTCCCCGCCAGCTGGTCAACCGTATCGCGCTGATTGGCGACGACATGCGCAATCGCTTCAATCGCATCGTGTGTGCTTTCGGCGGCGGTGACGAGGGCGAGCAACTCGGGCTTCGTTGCACCGACATGGCGACGCGTATCGGACACCTTGGTGTCGAGCCGCGTCAGCGCGTCAGGGAGGGTCTCATCGATCTCGCGTGCGGTGGCATCGAGCGCAAGCAGCAGTCGCTCGATCGTCCCGATCGCGGTGGTTGCCACGGTATCGCCCATCCGCAGCGCCTCGGTCATCGCGTGCGCGGAGCCGCCCAGCGCGCCGATCGAGGCGGCGAGGGTCTGGCTGCGATCGATCCCCTGTGCATGAAGCGCGTCGAACCGGCCCGAGACATGCGCGATGCCGTGATCGAGTTCCGCAAAGATGTCGCTGCCAGTCCCGCGCTGCGCATCGAGGCGGGCAGCGATGTGGTCTATGAGCGCCTCGATCTCGACGATCCTCGACGCCAGGCCGTCCGCGCTGTCGTGGGCGACCCGCTCCAAGGCGGCCTGATTCGTGCCGAGCATCGCCAGCAAGGCATCGCCCTGCGCGGCAATGCCCTTGCGGGCTTCATCGATCGCGTCGGCGGTCCGTCCCAGCAGTCCATCGACCGCGAGCGACATGTTGCCGGTCACCTGTTCAAGCCGCGCACCGGCGGTTTCGCTGGTCGCTTCCATGCGGGTGATGTGCGCCGCGAGCTTCTGTGCGGCGCCGTTCGCCACGGCATCTGCCTCGCGTCCGCGTTCGGCGAGGGCGGACAACTGCGCGTCCAGCGCGGCGGCATGCTCGCTCGCCGTCACGCCCGTCGCCTTCAGCAATTGCGCGAGCGCATCGGTTTCGCCGTGCGCGCGGGGCAACAGCGCGAGCAGGACATCGAGCCGCGTCTGCGCATTTTCTGCCGCTTTGGCGAGCGTGGACGCATGCGCGTCGGCCGAAGCGATATGGTCCCGCAATCCGTTGCCCACGCCCGCGAGGCGCGCAACCGCGGTGTCGCCGAGCGTCCCGAGCCATTCGCTCTGTTCGGTCAACTGGATGCGATGATCGTCGATGCGGGTGGACAGCCGGTCGATCGTACGCTCGAGATTGCTTGCCTCGGCGCGCATTGCCTGTGCGGTCCGTCCGAACCGCCGTGCCTCGGCGGTGCTGGTGCGCAACGCGAGCAGCAACACGATTCCGATCAGCGTCGGCGGAACGCAGAGCCCCGCGACGAAAGTGACGACCCCGGGGGCGGTCAGCTGCGGCAGGTCCGGCCAGGATAGCCATAGCATCGCGACAATCCATACCGCCGCCAGCACCCCGCCCGTTACGGCTAGCCAGGGAAAGCGCGCAACTGGCACTTCCTCGTCGATGAAGTCGTCGGGGTGGGAAAGATGGTGCATGGGCAGGGGTTCCGCGTCGGACGGGAGGGCTTCCAACTGCGACAGCAAGCCGCCACGGGTCGCGTTGCCGGACGTTGGGCCGGACGGTGAGCGGCCATTCGGCCTTAGGTCGATGATGCGAGAACCCCCGTTCATCGCCGATCTTTACCACGAAAACCCGCTAGGCAAAGCGAATAGCGCAACTTAACCTTAAGTCCTTGGTCCTTAGAGGCTGATCCATGGCGTATGATCCCGGTGCAATTGATGCGACGCTCGCGGCGGCAGTAGGCGATGAGCCCATGCTGATCGCCGAATTGCGTGTCGCCTTCCTCGAAAGTGTCCGTCGCGGACTCCATGCCCTGGAGAATGCGTCCGGCGATGCCGAATGGCGCAGCGCCGCCTGGCGGCTCCGCGGGCTGGCGGCCAGTTTCGGAGCGGTGCGGTTGATGGCGATCGCGACGGAGGCCGCCGAAACCGACCCCCACGATGCTGCCTTGATGCGGCGCCTGCGACGGGTGGTCGATCGATTGTGAGGTCTCGTGACGGCTCTTGTCGAAAGACGGGCCGTCCGCGCTGCCCCTTTGCCAAGATCTTCGGAACGCCGTAACAGCGCGACCATGCTGGCAGGACTGATTTTTACGACCGAGGACGCCGACGATCGCCCGGGGACGCTGGCGGGCACCCTTCCGTTCGGTGGGCTGACCCTGGTCGAGTTCCAGGCGCGGTTGCTGGCGGCAGCGGGCGCGACGCAGATCATCCTCGTCGTATCGCGCATGACCCCCGAGCTGCTGGGGGTGATCGGTCGGATCGGACGTCGCGGCGGATCGGTCGACGCGGTGCGCAGCGCACAGGATGCCGTCGCCAAGCTCCACCCGTTGGCCCGCGTCCTGATCGTCGCGGACGGCGTGGTGACGAGCGGCGACATCATCCAGAGCCTCGCGAGCGCCGGCCACGATACGATCGTCATCTGTGATCCGGACGATCACCGCTACGAGCGCGTGAGTGCCAAGGCGGCGTGGGCGGGGCTGGCGCTATTGGATGGCAAGCGCGTCGCAGAAGTGGCTGCAATGCCGCGTGATTATGATTTCCAGTCGACGCTCCTCCGGGTCGCGGCGCAGGCCGGCGCCGAACAGGTCCGCCTCGACCCCCGAGATGCCCCCAAGCATGCGATCGAGCGCAGCGCGGACGCGCTGACACGCCGCGGCACCAGCACCGTCGCCGCACTGGTGGCCAAGCCGGTCCGGTGGGCGGAGCGCTTCCTGCTCGCGCCGTTGGTCCGGCTTTCGCTTCCCCCGTTGATGGCACGACTGGTGCCCACGCTGGCGCCGCTGACGCTCGCCGGGGCGTTGAGCGTTGCCGCGCTGGGCGTGATCGTGGCACGGCACCCCGTGATCGGGCTCATGCTCGCTGCCGTGGCGCTGGTCGCAGCGAGCGTCGCAACCGCTCTCGGCTGGGTCCGGGAAGAGAACAGGATCGCCGCCGTCGCGATGCATGCGCGATCGGGAATCGTCGCACTCGTCGTGCTGGCGATCGGGGTCAGGGCGGACCCCGTCGCGGGAACGTCACTGGCGGGCGGATTGATCGTCGCGGGCGCGCTGCTCGAACGTGCTGCCCTGCCGGCGCTGCTACGCCGCTGGTGGGCGAGCCCCGCCGCGTACCTCGTGATCCTGCTACCGCTGGTCGTGATCGGCTGGCCGTTGATCGGGTTGGCCGCGGCGGGACTGTACGCTGCTGGGACACTTGCGGCCGCAATCGAGGCTTTTCGGCAAAAGCCCTAGTCCCGCTTGGGAGACAAACGGCGTAAGTCCCCGGCATGCCGATCAACGATCGCGAAAAGGATGCAGGGGGCCGGAGCGGCGTCACGACGCTGCTGGAACGCGCGGCGGCGGCGGCGGTGCGCGCGGAAGATCGGTTGTGCGGCGCGATCGAGGATGTGTTCCTTGCGGACGATGCGCGACTGGACGATCGCACGCGACTGGGCATGACCAGACTGCTTGCCCAACTGACCGGCGCGGTCGAGGCAACGCTCCGACGACATGCTGCCCGTCTGCTGATTGCCCGGGACGAAGCCGCGCTCGCCGACCGGGTCAGCGCGCCGGCACTGCCAATCATCGGACGTCTGATCGCCAGTGGGTTGCTGCGGGATCCGGAAGTGATGCGGGAATTGCTCGGCCGGATCCGGCAGGATGCGATCGCGGATGCGCTACCGACGTCTGCGCCGGATGATCCCGAGCGGTCCAGCCTGTTGCCCCGGCTGCTGCATCACGCCAATCCTGCTGTAGGGGCGGGCGCTGCGGCATTGCTGGCCGCGGAAAGCCGTCGTCGCCTCAGCGGTCCTGACGGGACTTCGTCGTCGAGCGACCTCCCCGCCGAACTGCAGCATCGGCTCGTCTGGTGGAGCGCGGCCGCGGTACGGACCGATCTTCCTGACGCGGCCGGCGCAACGACTTCCGCGCTCGATCGCGCGCTTGCCGAGGCGGCGCAGCACGTGATAGCGGCGCATCACGAGCGCGATCGGCTCGAGGCGGTCGCGTTGCAGCTTGCAGTCGCGCTGGACCCGACGCCAGCCGACCGCGCGCGGTTGCTGATGGAGGCGCTGCTCGATCGTCGCTTGTCCCTGTGTATCGCCTTGATCGCGCAGGGCCTCGGGCTCGACTATGCCGACACGCGCGAGATCGTGCTGGACCCTTCCGGCGACCGCCTATGGCTGACGTTGCGCGCGATCGATCTGGACCGCGCGACGATCGCGCGGTTCGGTCTGTCACTCGCCGAAGCCGATCCCCGGCGGGATATCGACGGCTTTGCCGATACGTTGAATGATATTGCAGAGATCGACTGTGTCGCGGCACGCCACGCCCTCGCGCCCCTGTTGCTGCACCGGGATTATCGCGCCGCCTTGACGGCGTTTGCGCGTGGCACCCGGCGGACATCCGCGGTGCGGGGCGCACCGGCGTGAGCCTGGATGACCCGGCGTTCACGCCCGTCCGTGCAAAGCTGGATCGCGACGGTCGGTTGATCGCGGCAGACCAGGCTCTGCTTGACCTCAACGCGCGCGCGGGCGGTGCGCTGGGGCATGTATTGGCGGTTCCGCCGCTGGTAACGCTTGCGCGGCTGGCACTGCGCCTCGCGATCCGCGTGTCGCGCAACGTGGTCGTTGCCGACGGGGGCGCCGATCTGGACCTGCGGGTCGGTGCCGAACCGACACCGTCGTCCGCCGAGCCCGACGGGATCGACCTGACGATCACGGGGTGGCGCCCCCGACCGTCCTGGCAGCCGCCCGCGGTGGACGAAGCGTGCAGCGCCGATTTCCTGCGCAGCGCGGCGGATTGGCTGTGGGAAACCGACTCCGCACTGTCGCTTACCTTCCTGTCGGCCAACGCCGCCGCTACGGGGGATTTGCCGAGCGGGGCGCTATTGGGCCAGCCGCTGACGCGCCTGTTCGCGCTCGCAGAGGACGACGTCGGGGCGTTTCCGATCCTGCACGGCCTCGCCCTGCAACGACGGTTCGACGATCAACCTGCGACCGTGCGCGATACGGGGCAGGCCGTACTCCTGTCGGCGTCGCCGCGTCGCGATGCGAGCGGTGGCTTCATCGGCTTCATCGGAGCGGCGCACATCGTCGACCCGGCAATCCCGGTCCGGCCCAAGGATCCGGCAGCAATCGCGGGCGATGCCGTCATGGACTCGGTCGCCAACGCCTTCGCCGCGCGGCTGGACCAGACCTTGCGCGCTCCGTTGGACCGGATCATTGCCAACGCCGACAGCATCCATGCGCAGTCCGAAGGGCCCTTGCGGCAGGACTATGCGGAGTATGCCGCGGACATCGCGAGCGCCGGTCGGCATTTGATGGGACTGGTCGACGATCTGGTCGATCTCCAGGCGATCGAACGGCCCGATTTTGTCGTAGCCCAGGACGCGATCGACCTGGCGGATGTCGCGCGACGAGCAGCGGGCCTCCTCAACATCCGCGCGTCTTCCGCCCGGGTTCGGATCGACAAGCCGGCGTTCGGCGAAATGCTACCGGCGACGGGCGAATTCCGGCGGGCGTTGCAGGTCCTGGTCAACCTGATCGCCAACGCTGTGCGCTATTCTCCGATCGATGGCATGGTCTGGATCCGCGCCGAGCGTGACGGCAATATCGCCGCCATCATCGTCGCCGACCAGGGCAAGGGAATCGCTTCGACCGATCAGGAGCGCATCTTCGGAAAGTTTGCGCGGGTCGACCAGAATGAGGCGGGCGGATCGGGCCTTGGCCTTTATATCGCGCGACGCCTGGCGCGCGCGATGGGAGGGGACGTGACCGTCGACAGCGCACCAGGACAGGGTGCCCGTTTCGTCTTTTCGCTGCCGCTCCGGGGCATGGAGCGCTTATCCTAATCGCGGATTGACGCCGGCAGCGCTTGGCGTACCTTCCTCTCGCCCATGTAGGGGTGAGGAGAGTTTGTATGCGTAAGATTATTCTGGCGGCGTCGATTCTGGCGTTCGCGGCAGGGACTGCGCCCGCCCTTGCGGCCCCCTGCAAAGACGCCAAGGGGCGTTTCATGAAATGTGCGACCGCGACGCCCAAACCGACCCGATGCCGGCTGAACGGCAAGTTCGCCAAATGCGGCACGCCGGGCGCCAAGGCCGCCTGAATTGCGTGGCGGGCCCGGCGCCGCGAGCTTATCCCTGACGACCTGATGTTCAGGTCGTCAGGGATCAGTCAGCTGTCGAAGAGCACGTCGCTTCGGGTCAGCGCCGCCGCGACCACCATATTGCACCCAGTCCGACTGCGGCCAGAACCGCGCCGTAGACGGCCCATTGCGTCTGCGCGATCATGAAGCTCGACGCAGGCCAATGGACCAGCCCCAAACCTTGGCCGATCCACAGCAGCCCCATCAGCGTGGCGAGCACACCGACGAGGGCCACCAGGGTCTTCACTTGCGCGCATCCAGCGCAACGTAATCGCGCTGCGTCGGTCCGGTGTAGAGCTGCCGCGGACGGCCGATCTTCTGCTCGGGGTCCGAGATCATCTCGTTCCACTGCGCGACCCACCCGACGGTGCGGGCGAGCGCGAACAATGCCGTGAACATCGTCGTCGGGAAACCGATCGCCGAGAGGATCACGCCCGAATAGAAGTCGACGTTCGGGAACAGCTTCTTCTCGATGAAGTACGGATCGCTGAGCGCCATTTCCTCGAGCGCGATCGCGACATCGAACACCGGATCGGTCACGCCGAGCTCGCCGAGCACTTCGCGCACGGTCTGCTGCATCACGGTCGCGCGCGGATCGTAGTTCTTGTAGACGCGGTGACCGAAGCCCATCAGGCGGAACGGATCGTTCTTGTCCTTGGCGCGCGCGATATACTCCGGGATGCGGTCGACGGTGCCGATCTCGCGGAGCATGTTGAGCGCGGCTTCATTGGCGCCGCCATGCGCCGGGCCCCACAGGCAGGCGATGCCCGCCGCGATGCACGCGAACGGGTTGGCGCCCGAAGACCCTGCGAGACGAACGGTCGAGGTCGACGCGTTCTGCTCGTGGTCGGCGTGGAGGATGAAGATCCGGTCCATCGCCTTTTCGACGACCGGGTTCACCACATATTCTTCTGCCGGAACGCCGAACGTCATCTGCAGGAAGTTGCCGGTGTAGCTCAGGTTGTTCTTGGGATGCATGAACGGCTGGCCGATGGAATATTTGTACGCCATCGCAGCGATCGTCGGCATCTTGGCGATGAGGCGATGGCTCGCGATCATGCGCTGCTGCGGATCGGTGATGTCCGCCGAATCCTGGTAGAAGGCGCTGAGCGCGCCGACGACGCCGCACATGATCGCCATCGGATGCGCATCGCGACGGAAGCCGCGATAGAAGGTCGCCAGCTGCTCGTGCAGCATCGTGTGGCGGCTGATCGTGTAGCTGAACTTGTCGAGCTCGTCCTTGGTCGGCAGTTCGCCGTTCAACAGCAGGTGGCAGACTTCCATGAAGGTCGACTGCTCGGCCAACTGGCCGATCGGATAGCCGCGGTGCAGCAGAACGCCCTCATCGCCATCGATGTACGTGATGGCGGAATCACAGCTGGCGGTTGAGGTGAAACCCGGGTCGTAGGTGAACATGCCGGTTTGCGCGTACAGCTTCCGGATATCGAGCACGTCGGGACCGACGCTGCCATGCATGACCTTCAAATCCAGGTCCTTGCCGGCGGCGCTCAGTTTGGCGGTGTCGGTCATCCTTTGTCCTTTCGTGACTTAAGCAAGCATCTGGTCGGCGATCCGACCAAGACTCTCTTCACGCCCGAGCAAATCGAGCACGTCGAAAATTCCAGGCGAGGTCTTGCGCCCGGTCAACGCCGCACGCAGTGGTTGCGCGACTTGTCCGAGTTTGACCCCTGCGTCATCGGCGACCTGCCGTACCGCAGTTTCGAGGCTCTCCGTATCCCAGCTTTCGACTGCGTCAAGCGCTGCGTGCAGCCGGGCGAGCAGTCGGGGGGCGTCGCCGGACAGAAGCGCGGTAGCATCGCGATCCATCTCCAGCGGGCGCTTGCGAAACAGGAAGGCGGCGCCGTTGGCGAGATCGAGCAGATCCGCTGCCCGCGGTTTCAACGAGGCCATGCTCGCTTCAAGAACTTGCAGTTGCTGATCCGTCGGCTCGAAATCAAGGCGTTCGGCAACAAGCGCGGCAAGCCGTGCATCATCCGCGACGCGAATGTATTGGCCGTTCAGGTTTTCAAGCTTCTTGAAGTCGAACCGCGATGGTGACTTGCCCACACCGGCCAGATCGAACCACTCGACTGCCTGGGCGCGGCTGATAATCTCGTGATCACCATGCCCCCAACCAAGCCGCAGCAGATAATTGTCGAGCGCCTCGGGCAGCATGCCGAGCTCGTCGCGATAGTATTCGACGCCGACCGCGCCATGGCGCTTCGACAATTTGGCACCGTCCGACCCGTGGATGAGCGGAATGTGTGCGTAAATGGGATCGGGCCAACCTCCCTCGATCTGCTGCATCGCGCGGATGATCGGCAATTGGCGGAAGGCGTTGTTGAGATGATCGTCGCCGCGAATCACTTGCGTCACGCCCATGTCGTGGTCATCGACCACAACCGCGAGCATATAGGTCGGCGTTCCATCCGACCGCAGGAGCACGAGATCGTCGAGTTCGGCATTCTGAACCGTCACCGCGCCCTGCACACGATCATCGATCGTGACGGCACCCTCGGTCGGCGCCTTGAGGCGGACGACGAAGGGGCGGCTGTCGTCCGCCGCGGCCGCCTGGTCCCGCCAAGGGCTGCGCACCCGAAGCGGCTTCTTGGCGGCTTCAGCCTCGGCGCGCATCGCCGCGAGCTCCTCGGGAGTCAGATAGCAGCGATAGGCATGCCCGCGCTGGACCATCAGATGCGCGACTTCGGCATGGCGATCGGCGCGTGCCGATTGATACACTTCGTCGCCATCCCAATCGAGGCCGAGCCAGCGCAGCGATGTCAGGATCGCATCGATCGCCGGCTGGGTCGAGCGGGCGCGATCGGTATCTTCGATCCGCAACAGGAACCGGCCACCGTGGTGGCGCGCGTAGAGCCAGTTGAACAACGCGGTACGGGCACCGCCGATATGGAGAAAGCCGGTCGGCGACGGCGCAAACCGCGTCACGACCTGTGCATTGGCGGCAGCGTTATCAGCGCTGCTGGCAGCGGTGGTGGTTTCAGTGATTGCGCTCAACCGCGCATACTCCCAGACTAGAATTTCGATGGCCGGATCAGCCTGCAGCGCCCCTAGCACGCGCTTTCCGGCGCTTCAAATCGGCGTGCGCGCATGGCCGTCACATCTCGGGTCCGGCGGCATGGCGGTGGCGGACGAGGTCGAACGCTGGCTGGAGGCTGAGCGCGACCAGCTCGCCCTATGGCTGCCGGTGATGCTGGGGCTGGGCATCACGCTGTGGTTTGTCCTGCCCGATCCGGGCGCATGGCGTGCCGCAATGCTCGTGGCGGTGGCGATCGCGCTGGGTTCCGTGGCGCGCGGACGCCATGGGCGGGCCGCGCGCGCGCTGGCGGTTGGCGCGTTGGCGGTCGCGCTGGGGCTGGGGCTCGTGTGGTGGCGGTCGGAGCGGATCGCGCATCCGATCCTGGCGCGCCCCGCAATTCTGACCTTCACGGCGCGGGTGGAACGGGTCGAGCCGCTGGTCGCGCGGGATCTGGTGCGATTGCGGCTGGCGCCGATCTCGGTCGTCTCCCGCCCGGAAGCGGTATCGCGGCGGCTTCCGGAACTGCCACCCGCGTTGCGCCTCAATCTAGCAAAGGCGGATGTTCCGGTTGGTCTCGTGGCAGGGGCGACCATACGCCTCGCGGCGCGCTTGATGCCCCCGCCCGAACCGGCGGTGCCAGGCGCGTATGACTATGCCCGGACCGCGTGGTTTGACGGGATCGGCGCGACGGGCCGTGGTTTTGCGCCCGTAACGGTCCTCGCGGGCGGGGAGCCAGCCGTTTTGCCCGGTCTGCGCGAGGCGTTGTCCGCGCATATCCAGGAGCGGGCCGGAGGCGGCGGGGCGGGGGGCATTGCGGCCGCCTTGGCGACCGGGGACCAGGGATCGATTCCGCTGGACGATACCGAGGCGATGCGGCGCTCCGGCCTCGCCCATCTCCTGTCGGTCAGTGGGCTCCACATCAGCGCAGCGGTTGCCGCGACGATGATCCTCGTCACGCGCCTGTTGGCGCTGTCTCCGTGGCTGGCCCTGCGTCTGCGATTGCCGTTCGTGCCGGCGCGGCGGGGGCCGTGGTCGCGATCGGCTATACTTTGCTGACAGGCGCCGAGGTTCCGACGATACGTTCCTGTGTCGCATCATTGTGCGTCCTGGTCGCGCTCGCCCTCGGGCGCGAAGCGCTGACCTTGCGGCTGGTCGCGGCGGGCGCGGTGGTGGTCCTGCTGCTATACCCCGAATCCCTGTCGGGCCCGAGCTTCCAGCTGTCCTTTGCAGCGGTCGCGTCGATCATCGCCTGGAACGACCATCCCGGTATCCGGGCGCTGGTCGCAGCCCGGGAGGAGCCGCGCCTGAAGCATCTGCTGCGTAGCACGGGATCCTTGCTGATGACCGGGCTGGTGGTCGAAGCCGCGTTGTTGCCGATCTCGCTGTTCCATTTCCAGAAGGCGGGGGTCTACGGAGCGGTCGCGAATATCGTCGCCATCCCGCTGACAACGTTCGTCGTCATGCCGCTGGAGGCCGCCGCCCTATTGCTCGACACGATCGGTGCCGGACAACCGTTCTGGTGGGCCACCCGGCTCGCGCTCGACGCATTGCTCTGGATTGCAAGGACAACGGCGGCGATCCCCGGCTCGGTCGCGCCCTTGCCGGCCATGCCGGCGGGCGCTTATGCGGCAATGGTCGCGGGCGGCCTGTGGATCGCCCTGTGGCGGACCCGATGGCGACGGCTCGGCGTCGTTCCGCTGCTGACCGGTGCGTTATGGGCGTTCCTGACGCCCGCTCCCGACCTGTTGGTGACGGGAGATGGACGGCATGTCGCGATCCGAACCCAGGCGGGGGACGTCGCGCTGCTGCGGGATCGAACCGGCGACTATACCGCCGACATGATGGCGCAAAGCGGCGGGACGGCGGGGTTGCCGGTGTTATGGTCCGATCAGCGCGACGCGCGTTGCAGCCGCGACCTGTGCATGGCCACCCGCATCATCGGCGCTCGACGCTGGACCATTCTGGCGACGCGTAGCCCGTACCTCGTCCCGATCGACGACTTTATCCGAGCCTGCGCACGTGCCGATATCGTCATCAGCGACCGATGGCTGTCCCGACGGTGCCGTCCGCGCTGGCTGCGGCTGGATCGATCCACCCTGACGCAGACGGGCGGAGTCGCGATTACCTTCCACCCCGCTGCCCCGTGGTCAGCGGCCAGCGCAACGGTTCGCACCGTGCGCACGCCCGGCGACCGGCACCCGTGGATTACGATCCCAGCAGATCGGGTGCCGATCCGTCACGGTCGACGGAGGGCCACCGACCGTCCTGCAGGAACGCAGGATCCAGCGCGCGATTAGTCGTAGCGGCGCAGCAAGCCAGCCAGCTTGCCCTGCACGCGCACCTGGGCCGGCGTATACCGCTGCGGATCATAGGAACGATTGGCCGGGTCGAGCCGGACCATCGCTCCCTCGCGTCGGAAGAATTTGAGCGTTGCCTCGCTGTCGTCGATCAGCGCCACGACGATCTCGCCATCCCGCGCGACGTCCTGGCGTTTGATCAGCGCGTAATCGCCGTCGAGGATCCCCGCCTCGACCATCGAATCGCCTGCGACTTCCAAGGCATAATGTTCGCCGCCGCCCAGCAATGCCGCCGGCACGGCGAGCATGGAGGCGCCCTCGAACGCCTCGATCGGCACGCCGGCTGCGATCCGTCCGTGAAGCGGGATCTCGATCACGTCGTTCGCTGGATTGGGCAGCGGCCGCACGTTCGCCGGCGGCGCTTCCGGTGCTGCGCGTGTCGGGGTCTTGGCGCCCCGCTCGGGCATCTTGAGCACTTCGAGCGCACGGGCGCGGTTGGGCAGCCGACGGATGAACGCCCGTTCCTCGAGCGCGCTGATCAGACGGTGCACGCCCGACTTCGACTTGAGATCGAGCGCTTCCTTCATTTCCTCGAATGAGGGCGAGACGCCTGTCTCCTCCAGCCGGTCGTTGATGAAGCAGATCAGCTCATGCTGTTTGCGCGTTAGCATCCCGGGCCCTTTCGTCGGAACAGACTGCGAACCTATACGGAACAGAAAGGCGGGCGTCAAGCGATCGGCAGGATTTCCACCGAGTCCCCGGCAGCGGCCGCCGGCGCATGGGGCGCGCGGATGATCAGACAGTCAGCGCCCGCCAGCGTCGCCAGCAGCGATGAATCCTGTTGGTCGGCGGGGTAGACCCGCCCAGCACGCGTCGTCGCGCGCATGTAATCCTGGCGACGGTCGTTTTCCTTGAGGGGCGCGCCCAGGATGCCCGGATAGGCCATCGGGCGGGGATCGCGCGCGCCGGCCATCGCGGCGATCAGCGGCTTCAGGAAGATCGCGCCCGTTACGAACGCCGACACCGGGTTCCCGGGCAGGCCGAGCACGAGCATTTCCCCGATCTTGCCCGCGAGCATCGGCTTGCCGGGACGCAGCGCGATCCGCCAGAAATCGATCGACCCGCCGGCCGCGGCCAGGGCGGGCCGGATGAGATCGTGATCCCCCACCGATGCGCCGCCGGTGGTCACCAGAATATCGGCGTCTACCCCTACGAAGGCGTCGGTGATCGTCTCCAGCCGGTCGGGCAGGATGCCGAGGTCGATAATATCGACCGGCAAATCCGCGAGCATCGCAGCGAGCATGACCCCGTTGGACTCCGGAAGCGTACCATCCTCCAAGGGCGACCCCGGCAGGGTGAGCTCGTCACCGCTTGCGACGATCGCGACCCGAATTCGGCGGGCGACAAGCAGGTCGCCATGGCCCCCGCTGGCCGCGAGTGCGATCCGCGCCGGGCTCAGCCGATCGCCCCGATCGATGAGCACGTCGCCGAGACGGAAATCGATGCCTGCCAGCCGGATGTTCCCGCCACGGGCGGGGCCGGCACCCGATCGGCGGACGGCATCGCCATCGCGCTCGGCCTCCTCCTGGATGAGCACCGCGTCGGCACCGGCGGGCAGCGCGGCTCCGGTAAAGATCCGGACGGTCTCGCCCGCATTCAGCGCGCCGTCGAAGGGATGGCCCGCCGCGCTTTCTCCGATCAGGCGAAGCGGCCCGCCCAGATCATCGTAGCGAACCGCATAGCCGTCCATGGCGGAAAGATCGCGCGCCGGCTGGGTCCGGCGAGCCGTAACGGCGCATGCGGCCCAGCGGCCGGCGGCCTTGCGCAAGGGGACCGTTTCGGTGGCAATGCGCGGTGCCAGCGTCAGAAGACGCGCTTGCGCATCCTCGACGGCAAGAAGGGGGGGGCGTTCAGTCATGGCGGCTGTCCCTATCGCCTTCGCTCGGGTTGCGTCGACCCCTGTCGTCAGCCGCGACCAACGGAGCCGCCACCGGCGCATTGATGCCGCCAGGACACACCTGATCACTGAAGTGCGCCCGATGCTGCCGCCGTGTACGATTCGTCATGACTGCGAAACAATCCCGTTCTAGCCGCCGCCGCGGGGAATGGCTTCCGATCCTTGGATGGGCCGACGTGCGGGCGACGCCAATGGGCGCGCTCGATCGTGTCGAGCAGCCGTTCTCCCCGGACGATCAAGGGGACCTTTTCGTGAACAAGACTTTTGTAAAATCCGTGTTGCTGGCGGGGGCAGCGGGCTCCGCTGTGTTTGCCGCATCGATGGCACAGGCGCAGACGGCCCCCGATCCGGTCGCTGTCGCGACGAGCGACGCGCCCACCACGGCCGATGGTCTCGGCGATATCGTCGTCACCGCGGAGCGCCGTACCGAGAACCTGCAGAAAGTCCCGGTTTCGGTCGGCGTGATCGGTGGCGATGCGCTGCGGACGTTCCAGACCGGCGGCGGCGATATTCTCGAACTCGCCAATCGTATTCCGGGCCTGTACGCCGAGACGACGACGGGCCGCATCTTTCCGCGCTTCTACATCCGTGGTCTGGGCAACATCGACTTCTATCTGGGCGCTTCGCAGCCCGTGTCGATCATCCAGGACGATGTCGTGCTCGAGCACGTCGTCCTGAAGTCCAATCCGGTGTTCGACGTCCGCCAGGTGGAAGTCCTGCGTGGCCCGCAGGGCACGCTGTTCGGACGCAACACGACCGCCGGCATCATCAAGTTCGATACCAATCGCCCGACGAACACGTTCGAGGGCCGCGCCTCGGCATCCTATGGCAGCTACAATACCGCGACGATCGACGCGGGCGTCGGTGGCCCGATCGTGAAGGACGTCCTGTCGTTCCGCGTGTCGGGGCTGTTCCAGCATCGCGACAATTGGATCGACAACCGGTATGCCGGCCCGAGCGACGACGGGACCGTCGGCGGCAAGGACAAGCTCGGCGGGTTCGACGAGAAGGACGTTCGCATTCAATTGATGCTGACGCCCCCGGAAACCGGTTTTACCGGGCTGCTGTCGGCTCATGCGCGCGACTATAAGGGCTCCTCGACGATCTTCCATCGCGGTGCGATCAAGCTCGGGTCGAACGACGTCAGCGCGGAGCCGCGCAGCGTCGTCGGCCTCGACGAAGGCGCCAACAATCCGCAGGCGTACAAGACCTATGGCGGGTCGTTCAACGCGACGAACGATTTCGGCGGCGTCGTGCTCACGTCGATCAGTTCCTATGAGACGACCGCAGGCTATAGCCGCGGCGATACCGATGGCAGCATCGGCGCGAACTATCCGGGTGCGCTGTTCACCGCCGAGAGCCAAGGGCGCGTACGAGATCTTGATCAGCTCAGCCAGGAAGTTCGCTTGTCCAATGCCGGCAAGGGCCGCTTCAAGTGGCAGATCGGCGGGATATACTTCGATTCGCGCGACACGACCGAGTTCGACCAGCGCGGCTTTTTCCTGTTGCCGGGGCAGGCTGCGCGCAATCCCAACAACTTCGTCGTGATCCGCAACGTCAATACATCCTACGCCGGTTTCGGCCAGATCAGCTACGAGATCCTGCCCAAGCTGACTCTCACCGGCGGCGTGCGCGTCACCAACGACACCAAGTCGACACGGCTCGTCCAGCGTCGCCTGAATGCCGCGGGGGCGCCGATCGCGACCGACAATGTGCGGCCTTATGTTCGTCTGTCCGATACGCAGCCGAGCTGGGATGCGAGTGCATTGTACCAGATCGATCGCGATGTCAGCGTCTACGCGCGGGTCGCGCGCGGCTTCCGCGGGCCTACGATCCAGGGGCGTAACGCTGTATTCGGCAGCGATTTCGTCACGGCGACGTCCGAGACGATCATGTCGTACGAGGCGGGTGTCAAGTCGAACCTGCTCAACAACACGCTGCGGTTCAACGCGACCGGCTTCTACTACAAGGTCGACAACATCCAGTTGAACGGCAACGATGCCAATAACAACGGCTTGCTGTTCAACGCCAATCAGGCCCAGGCATGGGGCGGCGAGGCAGAACTGACGTGGCGTCCGCTGCGCGACTTCACGCTGGGATTGGGGGGCAGCGTGCTGCACACCGAGGTCAACGATACGCGTGTCTATGCGCCGGTCTGTTTCCTCAACGGGGCGAAGACGTGCACCGTGCTCAATCCCACGATCAACGTCCGCAACGGTGCCGGAGCGGTCACGGCCGTGCTCGCCCAGATCAATGGCAACGTCCTGCCGAACGCCCCGAAATATCAACTCGACGCGAATGCGCGCTATGACCTGCCGCTCGGCAATGGCGGTAAACTGTTCGTTTCGGGCGACGTGAACGTACAGGGCTACACCAGCTTCGTGCCCTATAAGACGGTGGAATACACGTCCGACGGCACGTTCGAAGCGGGTCTGAAAGCCGGCTACGCCGGACCGGCGAACGCGTATGAGATCGCGGTGTTCGTGCGCAACCTGACCAACGAGAAGAACCTGAAGGGCGTGCTCGATAACTACAACGCCGCCGTCTTCAACGATCCGCGGATCATCGGTGTGTCGCTGAGCGGCAAGTTCTGATCCGACGGGAGCGAGCCGGCCATGCCTTCGGGGGTGGTTGGCTCGCCTACCGGCGTCTGATTTTGAGCCCGCCGATATCGGGCAAGGGCAACAGCGTCGGGGCGATCCTGTTGCCCGGTACGGGTGCGGCCGCGGCATTGGCTGCCAGAACATCACGCGCGATCGGAAGCGCCGGATATAGCGTGCGGGCTCTGGCAAACAGCGCGCGCGCCGCGAGGGCCCCGGGAACTGTCTCCCGCGTGCCGACCCACCGCCAATGCCACGGTTCCCATGTCAAGCCCTGTCGGTTGCCCGCCGGGAAAGACAGTTCGAAACCATAATCGGGAGCATGTGCCAGCAGCCATTGCCCCGGCGCAGTCGAGGCGAAGCAATAGCTCACGTCGGGGCATGCGCGCGATGGTCGAAGGCCGAAGTCGATCGCATAGCCGGTGGCATGCTCGCTATATCCCGGCGGGGCGACGGACCGCGCGCGATCGACCGCATCGATGCAGGTTGCGCGATGCCGCTCGTGGCAGAAGACCGCATGCTGCCGCGCGACGTCACGGTGGCACGATATGCCGCGCAGGCTGTTCCCAACCCCCGGTGCGGTCGCGGCGGCCGCCAGCATCTGGTCGAGATCCGGAAGCATGTCACGATGGACGCGACAAGTCGCCCCAACCGAGAAGCCGGAGGGCGCGATCACGAGATCCTGCGCGCGCGCGTCGCCGTACGGCAGGTGTCCGAGCATGCGGCCGTCGTCGGACGCTACCAGACTGGTCGGTGCTCCGGGTCGCGCGGGCTGGGCCAAGGCGGCCGATCCCGCCAGGAGTGCGATCAACACCGCCGTGGCCGTTCGAAACGTCGACTGAACACCCCGCAAAATACGTCTTCTCACCACTGTCGACGCGGCGCCTCTGGCATGCGCGGGCTTGCGGTGGCAAGAGGCGGCCATGCTGGCAAACCATGTTCTTTTCCTCGATGGCGAGGCGCTCGTCATCGACAAGCCCGCCGGGCTCCCGGTCGACCGTCCGCGCGACGGCTCGCTGAGCCTTGAAAACCACCTCGACGGGCTGACCTTCGGGTTCAAGCGCTGGCCGGTGCCGGTCCATCGGCTCGACCGCGATACCTCCGGGTGCCTGTTGCTGTCGCGCAACCCGAAGGCGCATGCCCGGCTGCAGCAGGCGTTCGAGCAAGGGCTGGTGCGCAAGCGCTATCTCGCGGTGCTCGAGGGCGTGGTCGAGGGGGAGGGCGGCCTGATCGATCTCGCGCTCGCCAAGGTGAGTACGGTCGAGGACGGCTGGCGGATGGTCGGCAGCCCCGAGGGCAAGGCGTCGCGGACGCACTGGCGGCTGCTGGCGGTCAAGGACGGGCGCAGTTTCGTCGAGTTCATTCCCGAAACCGGGCGGACCCACCAGATCCGCGTCCATGCGCTCGAGGGACTCGGCGCGGCGGTCGTCGGCGATCCGGTCTATGGCGCGGGCGGGGGCGAGACGCTGCTGCACGCCGCCGAACTGACGATCCCACGCGCGGGGAAGGAGCCGATCGTGGCGAAGGCGCCGCTGCCTGCGCGGTTCATCGCGGCGGGGTTCACCGAGGCCGATGCAGTGGCGGCAGCTGTACCCGACGCGGCTCCCGAAACGCCGACCGATGGCTAGGATCGAGCTGCCCGAGGATGCGATCGAGGAGCGGTTCCTCGCCGCCTCGGGGCCGGGCGGGCAGAACGTCAACAAGGTCGCAACCGCGGTCCAGCTGCGAGTCGACGTGTTCAAGCTCGGGCTCGAACCCTGGGCGTATCAGCAGCTCAAGACGGTCGCCGGGAGCCGGATGACCGCGGGCGGTACGCTGGTCATCACCGCGCGGCGGTTTCGCACGCAGGAGGCCAACCGGGTCGATGCGCGCGAGCGGATCGTCGAGCTTCTCGAACGCGCGCACGAACGGCAGGCGCGCCGGGTGAAGACCAAGCCGAGCAGGGCGGCGAAGGCACGCCGGGTCGATTCGAAGAAGGGCCGCGCGGTGGTGAAGGCGGGGCGGGGGCGGGTCAGCGTGGACTGACGAACACCGTCTGCGGTCAATTCCGGTTTGCGGGTGGTGACTCAACCCGTTCGGGCTGAGCGGAGTCGAAGCCCCGGTCTCGCCACTGGCCTCGGTCCGTCATGCAAGCGGCCCTTCGACTTCGCTCAGGGCGAACGGGTAGGGGTTGGGCTCCTATCCCTTCACCGCGCGACTCGCTTCGCCATCGCCGCATTGCCCTGATCTGCCGCCACCGATGCGGCCGACCGTCCCGACTGGTCGGTGATCGTGCGATCCGCGCCCGCCGCGATCAGCATCTCGACCTGCTTGGTGCGGTTGAACAGCGACGCCATCATCAACGCGGTCTGCCCCGCGCCGTTGCGCGCGTTGACGTTGCACCCCGCCTTGAGCAACCGCGCCGCGACCGCGTCGTCCCCCTTGAACGCGACGCCCATCTGCGCGGTGTTGCCCTGGTCGCGATCGGCGCGGCACGGGTCCGCGCCCTGCGCGATAAGTGTTTCGACCGTCGCGAGCTGGCCATTGTACGCCGCGAGGATCAGCGGGGTGAAGCCGCGGTCGTCATAGGCATTGGCGTTCGCGCCCGCTTTGATCAGCGGCGCGATCAGGTCGGTCCGGCCAAGCCGCGCCGCCTCGAACAGCAACTGCTGCCGACGCTCGGGTGAAGGGAGGGATGCTGCAGGGGCAGGGGCGGGGGCGGGGGCAGCAGACTGAGGGGTTGCAGCGGCAAGAAGCATCGCAAACAGGGCCATGTCGGTCTTTTCGATTGAGGCGGAGGCGTACCGGCGACAGCCCGATCAGGGGCTGTCGCCGGTCGATCGCTCAGCGCGCGGGCTTCGCGGGATTGGCAGCGCGATAGTCGCTGACCGCACGGCTGACGTCCGCCATTGGGACATGGACCGCGGTCGCGAGCTGCGTGCCGAAGTCCTTGTCCGCCTGGTAGAAATAGCTGACCATCACCGTTTTGGTCCGCGCCGAGGTGACGACGTTGAGGTCACCCGCGAGATTGGCGATCAGGTCCGCCTTGTCCTGCGGCTTGAGCGCGCGGTAGAAATCGCCGGTCTGAGCGAAGTTGCTGGTCTTCGAGATGGCCTTCGCATCGACCATCGCATTGACCTGATACGGCGCTGCACGGGAGCGTGCGTCGGTCGACTTGGGCTCGGTCGTCGAGGGGAAGTAGTTGACGTCCGAGGTCCGCTGCGATGCATTCAGCGCCCCGTCCTGATTATTGTTCGCGACCGGCGCGAGCGGACGATTGACCGGCAATTGCAGGGCGTTGGCGCCAAGGCGATACCGCTGCGTGTCCGCGTAGGAGAACAGGCGCCCCTGCAGCATCCGGTCCGGCGACGCCTCGATCCCGGGCACCATGTTCGACGGCGCGAACGCCGACTGCTCGGTGTACTCGAAGAAATTGTCGGGCACCTTGTTGAGCGTCATTTCGCCGATCTTGCGGAACGGCACGCCAAGCCACTCCTTGGTGTCATCGAACGGATTATAGTCGAGCTTGGCGAAGTCCGCGGGCTTCATCGTCTGGACCATCAGGTCCCAGACGGGGAAATTGCCCTTGGCGATCTCGCCGTACAGGTCGTCGGTCAAATAGTTGAACCCGGCGGCGGCGGCCTGCGCGCCGTTGAGGTTGCGGACGCCCTGACGGCTGATCCAGCGGAACTTGGCAAAGACCACCTCGCCCCTGGCGTTGACCAGCTTGAACGCGTGGACGCCATTGCCGTCCATCGTGCGGTACGATGCGGGCGTGCCGAGGTTGGAATAGACGTGCGCGAGCATGTTGGTCGCCTCGGGCGTCGCCGAAAAGAAGTCGAACAGGCGGTTGGGATCCTGCTTGTTCGTGACCGGAGACGGCTTGAGCGAGTGAATCATGTCCGGGAACTGGATCGCGTCGCGGATGAAGAAGATCGGCAGGTTGTTGCCGACCAGATCCCAATTGCCCTGATCGGTGTAGAACTTGGTCGCGAAGCCACGCGGATCACGCAGGCCTTCGGGGCTGCCCGAGGGATGGATCACGGTCGAGAAGCGGACGAACACCGGGGTCTGCTTGCCAGCGGTGAACAGCGAGGCACTGGTGAGGACGGCCATGTCCGCGGTTGCGGTGAAGACGCCCTGCGCGCCGGTGCCGCGCGCGTGGACGACACGCTCGGGGATCCGCTCACGGTCGAACCGCGCGAGCTTCTCGATCAGCGTGGTGTCCTCGATCAGCACCGGGCCGAGGTCGCCCGCTGCCTTGCTGTGGCGGTTCTCGCCGATCGGCGCGCCATTGTCGCGCGTCATCTGGACGGGCGCGGTGGTGCGCGCGCCGCCCTTCGCATCGACCGTACCATTGACGCCGGCCTGTGCGGCGGCGGGCTTGTCCGCGCCGGTCGGGGCGGCGGCGGTGGTCATGCGGGTCTCGACCTGCGTGTCGGCGGGCGACAGCGTCTGTGCCGCCAGCGGTGCGGCGATCGCACTTGTCGAGGCGGCGGCGACGAGGAGCGCGCCAAAACGATGGCGTGGGGTAGCGTTCATCAAAATCGGATCCCTTGTTGGCAGCATCGGCTGGTCGCACCGGGGCAGGCGACGAACCGTGCAGCGCAGCCCCCTGCGGGACGGGGCGATGAAACCGAAACGGAACTTTCCGATCACAGCAAGTGCCCGAGACGATCACGCGCATCGGGGTGGCGCGGCAGCGTGAGCGATACCAATTAGGTGTGGAGCGTTCTAAAGCCACCGCCACACCCCCGCGACGATTCCGGAGTTTCCCGCCATGTACGCCTTCACGATCGACGAGAGTTCCAAGGCTGACCTCTACCGCGATCTCCACGCGGCACTCGACGCGCTCACCGATGGCGAGCCGGATGCGATCGCCAACATGGCGAATGCGGCAGCGCTGATCTCGCAATATCTGCCCGACCTCAACTGGGCGGGGTTCTATCGGATGGTCGGTGGTGAACTGGTCGTCGGGCCGTTCCTCGGCAAGCCCGCGTGCATCCGCATCGCGCTCGGCGACGGCGTTTGCGGTGCGGCGGCGAAGACCCGGGAGACGCAGGTGGTCGAGGACGTCCATGCCTTCCCCGGCCATATCGCGTGCGATGCGGCGAGCCGCTCCGAACTGGTCGTGCCGATCGTCCATGACGACCGCCTGATCGGTGTGCTCGATCTCGACAGTCCGAGCGCGGCGCGGTTCGACGCACAGGATGCCACGGGGTGCGAGGCGCTGATGGCGTTGCTTGCCCCGCGCATCGCTGGCTGAACGGGGCGGGGTTTACCGAACCTTCATCCCGATCCGGCAGGCAAGAATTTGCTGGGAGGGGTCTGATGCGACGTCTGGGTGTTTTGACGATGGCGCTTGCTATGGTGTCGGGAGCGACCGCCGCCGCGGCGCAGCGGTCGCCCGCACCGCCATCGCAACAGGATACGGGGCCGGCGGTCTACGTCGACGCAGGCGAGATCGTGCGAGAGGCGGCCGATCGGGCCGAACGCAATGGCGGGTACGGCTCGGTCGACGAGCCGCCCGTGATCGTCCTGCCGCCGGTCGTGTCGCGCGGCGGGGTTACCACGTACGCGACGAACGCGGCGTATTCCGGCAGTGCTGCGCGACGGTATGAGGCCGGGGGCAGCAGCGTCGTGACGGTGCAGAGCGGCGCATCCTATGGCTATCCGGACAGAGCCGTCGCTTCGCGTGTGCAGCGCCGCAGCCGTCATCGCAGCCGTTCGCGGCGATAGCGATCGCGCTTCGACAGGTTGTCCGCTTGACGACCCATCCCCGCTTCCCCGGCGAAGGCCGGGGCCCAGTAGCGGAGGTTGCTGTAACGTGGCATGGCAACCGCCATAAGTCGCCCTCTACTGGGCCCCGGCCTTCGCCGGGGAAGCTGTTGTGATTGTACCGCTAGCGAACCCTGAAACCGACCTACCCGGCAATCCTCCACCTCAGCGCTTGCGCGGCTCGGGACCGGCGAACGTCACCAGGCTCTCCGCCCCATCCGCGCCGACTGCGCCGACCCCGACGAACGTGTCGTCGACGATCACGTCCTTCAGCACCGTCGTGACCGCCGGGGCAGGCACCTCGACCACTTTCTGCCAGTCCTGCGCGTCGTTGCGGCGCAGATGCACGCGGTAGCGGACCGCGCCGACGACCGGCTGCCAGGTCACGGTGGTATCCGTCGCCACCGCACCCGCGATCGTCACGCCGTCGGGCGCGGCGGGGGCGGCCGCGAGGCGGCGGATCGTCGCGACGTTGATCGCGGTGACCTTCGCCAGATACGGGAAGTCCATCTTGTCGACCGTGTCGCCGTACGGGATGCCGTTCTCGGTGCGCAGGTCCTGATGTTGCTGCGTATAATTTTCGGCACCGACCGAGAAGCGCACCGCCGGGTAACCGAGCTTGAGGAACGGCTCATGGTCCCCGCCGCGCCCGAAGCGATCCGGGCGGCGATCGAGCATCACGTCGAGCCCGCCGGGGATCCCCTGCGCGACTCCGTCGATCGCCTTGGCGAGGCTGCGCGACGGGCCGTCGTCCTCGCCACCATTGCCGCGGCGGGCGATCTGCGCGGGCAAGTCCTCCGATGCCCGAATCCCTTCGGAAAAGACGCGGACCCGATCGGCGACGCGGACGCCGTTCTGCCCCACCGTATTACCGACGATATCGTTGTTGAGCATTGCCGAGACGGTCCAGCCGCGCTGCTTGGCGGTATCGGCGAGCAGCGACGCGCCCATCAGCCCCTGTTCCTCGCCCGAGAAGATCGCATAGACGATCGTGGCGCGGAACTTCTCCTTCGACAACAGGCGTGCGGCCTCAAGCACCAGCGCGACACCCGAGGCATCGTCGTTCGCGCCGGGCGCATCCTTGGTAATGTCCATCACATCGGTGACGCGGCTGTCGATGTGTCCGCCGACGATGATCACGCGCTTGGGGTCGAGCCCCTGCTGGAAGCCGAGCACGTCGACGATGTTGACGCCGTTGGGCGCGCGCGCATTGGTCATCGTCTGCGCGATATTGGCGACGGTGATGCAGCCGTGGCACGCGTCCGCAATGCGGGTGAGCTCGCCCCCCGCCCATTTGCGCGCCGCACCGATCCCGCGGACGGGGTCGTCGGGCGAGGAGAGCGTGTGCCGCGTGCCGAAGCTCACGAGCTTTTCGACGGTGGCTTTCAGGCGGGCGGGGTCCGGGACGGGCTGGGCCGCGTCCTTGGCGAACGCGGGGGTGGCAAGGATCGCGAGAGCGGCGAGGGGGGGGAGGAGCGAGCGCATCGCTGCATGGTGGCGGGGAAGTGCCAGCGCTTCAAGGGGTTGTGTGTGACGCCCGGGCGGCAATCATTGCGACCCTGGTGCGCCCGAGGAAATTGCAGGGCGCTCGAATGGTCGACGGCCGCTGTCCGCCCATTCCCAGACACGGCAGCGCCCAGCGGTGTCTTCACATTCATCGGGCATTCATCAAGTGCTTTCGACGTACGTCAAACCGTGCTATTTCGTGGCCCGTTCGAAGTCTAATCCTGAGGGGGCGGGCGTGAGGCGACTGTGGCAGATGCTGGACGATACGCCGCCGCCGCTGGTCGATCACGCTTGGGCCGGTTTTGCCGCAATGGTCGGGTGTGGCCTGGCGTTGTGCGTCACCGTGGCGTTCGACGTAGTGCTGGAGATCCAGCTTCCGTTCCTCTGGGGGATTGCCGCTGTCCTGCTGGTCACCTTTCTGACCGGCACGTTCGGCGGACTCGTCACTTCGGTCTCCAACCTGGTCGTTCAGGCGGTTATGGCCCTGACACTGCCGATGGCGCTGCTCACGTGGAAAAATATCGCCGTGGTCGGTTGCCTGTCGGCGTGTTTCGCCGTGATCGGGGGATGGCAACGCCAGAAACAAGCGCATCGCAATGTCTTTGCCGAGAAGCTTCGTATTCGCGAAGCCCATTTGCAGTCGATCTTCGACCACTTGCCCGCTCCGATCGTCATCGTCGATGCGGCAGGTTTCGTTCGGGCGATCAATGCCGCGGCCTGCGCCCTGTTCGACGTGCACGGCAATGCGGTGTTTGGTCGTCCGCTCGGTGATTTCGTCGTGGGACTTCCGACAGGGCAACGATCGCTTCGCCAGCTACTGCAGGACTTGTCGGCAGGTGATGGTGACCGCGCGATCAAGGCGACCGGATCGACTACGTCAGGTCGTGCGCTTCAGTTGCGATTGACCGCCTCCAGCGTCCCCTCGGCCGCTGGGCGCTGGCTGACGGTTCACTTGCAGGACGAAACCGAGGCGCTGGCTGCGGCCGCGCGGCTCGAGGACGTGCAGCGGCAGCTGCTGCACGTATCGCGGGCAACGGCGTTGGGTGAGCTGGGTTCTGCGATTGCGCATGAGCTCAATCAGCCCCTTGCGGCGATCGGCGCCTGTCTCGGTGCCGCGAAGATCGAGGTCGACCGGGCCACCATCGACCGCGGCCAGCTCACGGATGCGCTCGAGACATCGCTGGCGCATACGCTGCGTGCAGGAGCCGTCCTCAAGCGCTTGCGAGTCTTCGTGACACGCAAGCCAGAAGTACGACAGGTCATTGCCGTCGGGGCGATCATCAGCGAGTCGGTTTCGCTGGTGCAGTTCGCGGTGCGCGATGCCAGTGTTCGTCTGGTCGTGAATCTCGATCCTGATCTGGGGGCGGTCCTGATCGACCCGGTTCAGGTTCAGCAGGTTCTCTTGAACATGATCCGCAATGCGATCGAAGCCATGAGCGAAAGCGCGGTCCGTATGATCCGGGTCGAGGCGCGTGCGGGGTCGCGGAACGATGTCGTCATATCGGTTGTAGATACGGGGGCGGGCGTCGCACCCGACAGCGCGCTGGATGTGTTCGCGCCGTTCAAGTCGACCAAGAGCGATGGTCTGGGCGTCGGTCTGTCAATCGCCAAGACGATCGTCGAAACCTTGGGAGGCGAGATCGGATGCGAACCAAATTCGGGTGCCGGGATGCGCTTCTGGTTCAGCTTGCCACTTGCCGACGCGGGAGGAAGCAGACTTGCTGCATAGGCCGCGCATCTCGGTGATTGAGGATGACGTGGACGTTTGCCAATCGCTGGTGCGGTTGCTGGGCGCTGCCGGATTTGACGTTTCGGCCCATGCGTCCGCCGCGCATTTCCTGGACCAGACAAACGGTGTGTCGAGTGACTGTATCGTCAGCGACGTCCGCATGCCGGACGTTACCGGTCTCGAACTGCTCGCGCGCCTGAAGGCACGCGGACTCGAGACGCCGGTCATCCTGATTACGGGTCACGGCGACGTGCCGCTCGCGGTGCAGGCGATGAAGCTAGGCGCGCGGGACTTCATCGAAAAGCCGTTCGACCCCCAGGTCCTGATCGATGCTGTCCAGTCGTCGCTGACGTGCGACGGTAACCCGGAGGATAGCGCGATCGAGGGACATGCCCGGGCCGACGCGCAAGCGTTGATTACCCGCCTTTCCCGCCGGGAACGCCAGGTTTTGCAAGGCATCGTTGCCGGCCACCTCAACAAGCAGATCGCTCATGACCTGCGGCTGAGTGTCCGAACGGTCGAAGTGTATCGTGCTAGCATCATGACGAAGATCAACATTCACGGAACGTCGAACCTGGTCCGGATCGGGATGCTGGCAGGACTGCACAAGGCCCCGTCGTCGGGCCTAAAAACGAATGCGATACCCAATATGCCCGATGAAGGCGCGTTCGAACCGCGACCCTGTTAAGCGCTGGGTCGTGTAGCGTTGCCAGCTGAAATTGCCGCCGCACTCCGCCTCGAGTTCGGTATTGTGGGTCAGGCGCCACACGATGCGAACCGACGGTGCGAGGACTCGCTGATTACCCGTTTCGAGCCGCTGGTCACGCAGCGCGAGGCGCAGGCGCGGGGCGACCGTCAGGCGCGGGGCGATGGGCAGGCGTACGGTCAGATCGCCGGCGTAAAGGTGCGACCGCTGCAGGATGGCGGAGCGCAGACCGACCAACCAGGTGTCCCGCGGCATCCATAGCCCTTCGCCGATGGCCTGAACCCCGAAGGCAAACTCCGTGCCGGCGGCGGGGAACCCCGGTACACCGAACGATGCTGGCGAAGCGCTGGTATCGAACACGCTGCCGTCCACGATGATGTGCCACGCGGGAGACAGGTCTCGCGTATAGGTGACGCTGGCGGACCGCGTCAGCAGGGTCCGGTCGCGGGCGGCCTGCCGCAGCGCATCGGGCGCGAGCAGGTCGCGCACCACGTCGAGCGAGGGGGTGGACTGGCCAAGCGCGGCGTTGGTCAGCGCAAGCGTCGGCGCGTGGAACTGCTGCAGCAGGACCGTCACGTTCGACGTGCGGCCGAGCCGGATCGAGGCATTGACGAGCGCGGCGTCGAGCGTGGCAAAAGCGACGTCATAGTCGACCAGGCCGGAGATCGACAGAAGGCGGGACGTAAGACGTCCCTCGATCCCGACCGCCCGGCGATCGACCAGTCCTGCAGCGCGCTGGTCGAACCAGTAGACGCTGACCGCGCGCTGGCCGTTCGACGACGTCAGCTCGGCGCTCAGTCCGTAGAACGCGCGTGAGCGGTCGACCGACGTCTGCCGTTCCGACCATACTGGGAAACCGGCAACCGCGTTGAGCCGCACATTGGGTCTGAGATCCACCCCTGCGCGGACCCCGTCGAAGCGACCAAAGATGCCCGAGCCATAGCGGACCTGTCGTCCGATCCGGACGGACGCATTCCCATGATCGGTCGCGATGTCCAGATACAGCTGGTCGAGCAGATCGTACGACCCGCGATTGCGATCCGCACCTACCAGGATGACCGGGCGATATTCCGAGACATGACCGAAGGATGCGCGCGCTTCGATCCGGGTTGTACCGAGCGTCGCGCGACCGCTGATATCGGCGACGCTCAACAGTTCGTCGACATTGTCGCGAAGGTCCGGGTTGGTCGAGGCCGTAGCCGGCTGCGCGGAAAGGAACACGCTCTTGCTGCGGTCGTGCAGATAGAATTGCGACACGATACCCCGCAGCGACGCGCGGCTTGCCGCGGCGACGCTCGACCCTGGCGCTGCGGCCCTGGCGATCGGCGCGGTGCGATCACCCAGCGCGGCAAGACGCTGCCGCACGCGCGGCGCGCCTTCATCCTGCGGGAAACGCAGAAGATACGCCTGATAGACGGCCCGGGCATCGTCCTGGCTGCCAGCGCGCTCGCGCAGCAGGCCTACCAGCTCGCAGGCGCGGGGCATGTGCGGATCGCCCGGCTGTAGGACCAACGGGCTAAGCAGCGCCAGGGCCCGCGCCGTATCGCTGCTCCGGATCGCGTCTTCCGCATCCCGTTCCCGCGTCGCCGAGGCATTGACGTCGGGCACTGCCGCAGGCGTTTCCACCTGGGGCGCAAGCACGGTGCCGCGGCAGGCAGCGACGAGCGGGTCCGTCGACGGCGCCGCGACGGCTGCCGGCCGTTGCCAATCCGCGAGCGGCGCAGGGGCTGCGACGACCATCAGGCAAAGCCGCCGTGCGCGCGCCGGGTGTCGGGGCGAGCCGACGCGTGGATGCCAGGGAGCAGCAATTTCCAATGGACCGTGTCGTGACAATCCTCGCAGGTGTTGCTCGTCGCCGGATGCGTTGCGGTCTTGCCCGGGGCGGTGAAATTGTTGTGACATCGCACGCATCCGCCCAGCACGTCGGTATGGTCGAAACGCGACAGTCGCCAGTCCTGGACCGAATGACAGGTGTCGCACGAGAGCGCCGTCGGGATGTGTCGCGGGCCGCGCGCCTCGGCGAGGACTCCGTTGTGGCAGTCGCCGCAGCGTGGTGGCGTCCCCTTGAAGACGCCGCCGCGGTGACAGTCCTCGCATGCCACCCGTTCATGGCCACCCTCGAGCGGAAAGCCGGTCGCATAATGGTCCATCCGGTCGACAATCCCGTGCTTCCCGGGCACCTCGGCCACGACTGTGATCGAGAACAGCAGGGTCGCGAGGCAGAAGGCCACGAAGGATAGAGCTTTCATCGACGCCTCCGGATGTCGTCGGGCGACGACCGCTGTTGCGCGAGCTGCCAGCATTGCAGGACGGCGCCATGCAGACCGTCTGATGGACATTCCCGGGCCGGGGCGCGGCTCGCATTTGTCGACTCGAGACGGGCCGGGACCGTGGCCGGCAGGAACCCCTTGGTCGAATGGCATTGGGCGCATTGCTGGCCGAAAGCGCCATGGTGCGCATCGTCGGCGCGGTGGCAGCTGTAACAGCTCGGGTTGAGCTTGGCGGTGCGTGCGGCCACCCGGTGGCAGGCTGCGCAGGCAAGGCCCTGATGCTTGCCATCAAGGGCAAAACCGGTCTGGCGCGCATGATCGAACCGCCATCGATCCCAGCCGCTCGGGACATGGCATTGCGCACAGTCGGGCGCTTGGCCCAGACGGCCCTTGTGAAAGTCATCGGCATGGCAGGCGGCACAGGCCAGCCCCTTGGCGGTAAAGCTGCGATCGACGTGACACCGGATGCAGGGCGTCCGCGCGTGCTGCCCGAGCAAGGGGAACCGCGTCAGCCCATGGTCGAAGCCCAGCGCCTCGCGCCACCGTGCTTCGTTATGGCAACTCGCGCAATTGGGACCGAGACGCCCGCGATGCGGGTCGTCGGCGCGATGGCAACCGATGCAGGTGGAGGGCGGCTTGACCGAATGCAGCGGTCCGACGTGGCACGCGGTGCAGACGACGCCACGATGCGCGCCTTTCAGGGGCAATCGGGTCATCCGGTCGTGATCGAAATGGACGGACTGCCATTGGGTGGAGGCATGGCAGGTTGCGCAATCGGCGCCAAACTGACCGTGATGCACATCCTTGTTCGCATGGCAGGCGATGCAGGTCGTCGGTGGATGCCGTTGGGCCATGTTCTGGCCGTGACAGCCCACACAGCCGGCCGATGCGTGGGCACCGATCAGGGGGAAGCGCGTGTCGCGATTATGGTCGAACGTGGCGAGCTTCCATCCCGCCGGCGTGTGGCACGCGGCGCAATCGCTGCCGCGGGCACCGTGGTGGACGTCGTCGCTGCGGTGACAGGCGATGCAAGTTCGCGGCGTTCCGGCCAGCCGCCCGTTACCGTGGCACCCGGCGCAGGCCGTCCGGCGATGCAGGCCGATAAGGGGATAGCCGGTTCGCGCGTGATCGAACGCGTGGATCGTCTTCCACGATCGTGAATCGTGGCAGGACGCGCAGTCCTTTCCGAAGCGGCCGTGGTGGACATCCTGCTTGGCATGACACGCCGTGCATGCGCTGGGGGCGGCAGCGAACGCCAGGTGCGGGCGGTGACACGCATGGCAGGCGACCCCGCGATGCGCACCGGTCAGGGCGAAATCGCTGAGCCGATGATCGAAATGGTGCGGATCGAAATGGACGATGTCACCATGCGGACCGCGATGTTCCTGGTGGCACGCACTGCACCGGGCCGTTGCGATGGCGGAAACGCGGCCATGAAATCCGCGGTGGTCGGCGATATCGCGTCCGACCCGCGCGTGGCACGCGATGCAGGTCGTGTTCTGCGCCGCCTTCGCGAACGGCACGTGGCAGGCGAGACACCGGCCACGCAGGCTGGCGTGCGGCGCGCTGAGCGGACCCGGACTGACGACGCTTTCCAGAACCTGCCGGGTCACGATCGTGAACGCGGCAACCGCGACCAGCACGGCGAGCAGCGAGAGGATCAGCTGCCGTCGCATCAGTACAGATGCACGGCGATGACATGCGTGATCGCCGCCAGCACGAGAAAGCCGAACAGCGGAAGATGAAGGTGATGCCACAGCGCGAACAGCCGCTCGAATGCGCCATAGGTCGCGGCCTGCCGCACCGCGCGGAAATAGTCGTCCAGGTGGCGCGCGGCATCCCGCCGATGCTGCTGCAGGTCACTTTTCGACCAGTGTCGTTCGGCCGCGACGAGGACGAGGTGATGCTGGATCTCGTGGAGCAGCGTGCCTTGGCGCAACCGCATTGCCAGGGTGAGGGACAGCGCTTTTGCGATCGTGACCGGAAGCGATCCGCGGATATCGGCGGCACGCGACGCGAACGATGCGAGCTCCGGCATGATCGCATCGTCGGCATCCTCGCGGACCGCCGCGCGGGCGGTCATTATCGTGTCGGCCAGCTCGCTCGCCTCGACGTGCTGCAGCCGGTAGCCGCGATACAGATGGCCATGGAAATAGCGTCCGACGATCCCGCTACCCGCGACGATCAGCATCGCGGCAAGCGCGATGCCGCTGTTCAGCGCATCATAGGCGAACCGTGCGTGATACAGGATAGCGACCGGGCCAAGCAGCCCGAGCAGCATATGGAACCGAAACCAGAAACCGACCGATCCGGGAATGGCCTGTCCCAGCCGCTTACGGAGCGGATAGGCGAGCAGCACCAGCATCATCGCGGCGCCGATGATTCCCAGCCAGTATCCGACCCCGCTATCGGGCCGGATACCGAGATGGGCTCGGTTGCGGTATCCAACCAGCACGGCAGCGCCGACCGCGAGGCCGACGCTGCTCGGGATCCGGGCGGCCAACGCCTTTGGCAGGCGCCAGGACAGCGCAGGTCCGTCAGCGGTGAAAAAGGCAGATACGCGGGCAGGCACGAACACGCTCCTGTACGCCTGCGCCTGCCAGCACGGCCTTCGAACCATAAAGGAATGAGGGATTCGGGACAAGGAAGGTCCGGTGCGGACGTATCCTTCGAAAGTCTGAAACGGCCGCCAACCAGCGCGTTTTCCCCACCGCTCGACGATCGCAAGCGGCCGTTACGGACCCATTCAGCTGACTACGTATTTCTGCGGTATCGGCCCATCGAAGGGCGATGCGCCTAACAATTCGTCGAGAACATACCGTGACCGATTTCACGATTGGGCTTGCCTATGCGATGCCCGCCATACCGATCTGGGCCAGCTACGTGCTCACCCGGCAACGCCGCTCCGACCTCCACAAGGCCATTCGCGATGACGCGATCGACGCCGGCCTGATCGAGCCTCCCTCGCTCCATCCAGTCGTCGACCTCAATGCGTGCATCGGTTGTGGCGCATGCGTCCTGGCGTGTCCGGAGGGCAACGTGCTCGGGCTCATCGAGGACAAAGCCCATCTGATCGACCCGACCCGGTGCATCGGTCATGGTGCCTGCAAGACGGCATGCCCGGCCGACGCCATCGACCTGGTGTTCGGCACCGCAACCCGGGGCGTCGACATCCCCTATGTCGACCCCAGCTTCGAAACCAACGTGCCCGGCATCTACATCGCCGGGGAACTCGGCGGGATGGGGCTCATCCGCAATGCGATCGAGCAGGGCCGGCAGGCGATTGGCTCGATCGCTGCGGCAACGAAGCAGGACGACCGCACGGGCGACATGCTGGATCTGCTGATCGTGGGTGCGGGACCGGCCGGCATCTCGGCGAGTCTGGCGGCGCAACAGGCCGGGCTGCGGTGCGAAACGATCGAGCAGGACAGTCTGGGCGGAACCGTCGCGCACTACCCGCGCGGGAAAATCGCGATGACCGCGCCGGTCGAGCTGCCGGGCTATGGGACGCTCAACTTCCGCGAGATTTCCAAGGAGGACCTGATCGGGATCTGGACCAAGGTCGTCGACGAAGCCGGCGTGCCGATCGCCTATGAAGAACGCGTCCTGGAGATTGTCCCGCAGGGCGTCGGGTTCTCGATCGCGACGACGGCGCGGACCGTCCACGCCCGTCGCGTGCTGCTCGCCATCGGCCGGCGCGGAACGCCGCGCACGCTCGATGTGCCGGGCGAGGGGAAGACCAAGGTCGTCTATCGATTGATCGAACCAGAACAATATGTCGGGCGCTCCGTGCTGGTCGTCGGCGGCGGTGACAGCGCCATCGAAGCCGCCATCGCACTGGTCGATGTTCCGCGAACGACGGTGACCTTGATGCACCGCGGCGAGGCATTCGATCGGGCCCGAAAAAAGAACCGTGCCACGTTGGAAATGCTCGTGTCCGGGGGGCGGCTCGTTTGCTGCACCGGAACCAAGGTCCTGGAAATCGACGATCGGCATGTTGCGCTCGTCAATGCACGCGGGCGAGCGCAAATCGCGAATGATGACGTGATCGTATGCGCCGGGGGCGTGTTGCCGACCGAGTTCCTGCGGAAGGCCGGGGTTTCGGTCGAGCGGAAGTTCGGATCGCCCTGACGTCGACCCGGCCGGTCCGACACCAAAGATGGCCAGCACCCCGCCCGGCCACGAACATGCGATCGCCTGGGTCGGATCGCTTCGGTCAGAACAAGGGGGCTGCCATGGTCAGCAGGTTGTCGAACAGGCGGCGCAGCAGCGACCGCTCCGCGACGCCATCATGGTCGATCTCGACCGCATCGGCTAGCCACCGCCGCTGATGATCGCCGACCTCAGCCGCCAGCGTAGACGACTCGAACAGCACGTTATTCTCGAAATTCAGGTCGAGGCTGCGGCGATCCATGTTGGCGGAACCGACCAGCCCGAGCGCATCGTCGACGACCAATGTCTTGGCATGCAACAGGCCGCCGCGGAATTCGTAGATGCGGGCACCGGCCCGGGCGAGAACGGGGTAATAGGCGCGGCTGATCGCGCCCACGATCCGACTGTCGTTTCGCTGCGGAAAGACGATCGTCAATTCTACCCCGCGCCGCGCGGCGGCGACGATCGCGTTCAGCAGCGGAGGATCGGGCGCAAAATAGGGCGTCGTGATCACGGCCCGCTCGCGCGCCGCGGCCAGCACGGCGACGAAGATATCGGTCATCGTCGCATCGGGAGACAACGGCCCGGTTCCGACCGCAATGGCCGTGATCCCGCCGGGCAACGCGCCGGGGACTTCGGTTGCCAGGACCGGACGCATGTCTTCACCCGTCTCCGCCATCCAGGCCGAGGCGAAGATCAATTCCGCCTGCCGCGCGATCGGGCCTTCGTATCGAACCAGAATGTCGACCCACGGGGCAAACGTCCGTTTGGGCAGGAACGCCGGATCCGCGCAGTTCTGGCTGCCGCCCCAGGTCGCCCCGCCGTCGATCACGATGATCTTCCGGTGGTTTCGCAGATCGGTGCGGTGCCCGGCGAGGAAACCCAATCCGAGCGGAGCGGGCAGCGACGCGCAGAGCCGAGCGCCCGCATCGCGCATGCGCTTCCAGTGGCGGGAGCCAATGAGCGCGCGCGAGCCGATCGCATCGGCGACGATCCGACAAACGACACCCCGCCGCGCCGCACGACAGACCGCGTCGACAACCTTGGTGCCGTTGCCGTCGCTCAACCAAATGTAGAAGGACAGATGCACCGTCAGTGTCGCCGCATCGATATCCGCCACGATCGCGGTGATCGCCGCATCCGCCCCGGACGCGACGTGCGCCCGGTTGCCGGTCGAAACGGGCCATCGGCTCGCCGCTTCGCACGTGCGAAAGGCACCCGTGAAGGCCGGCGAAACCGGGCTGGTCGAGGCTGGCGGCGCGAAGGGGAGAAGCGCGTGGTAGCAATCCCGTGCACGCTTGCGGAATTTGCGCGAGATCCACCGTTCCCCGAACAGCACATACAGGACGGTCCCGACCCCCGGCAGCGCGACGAGGAGCAGGACCCATGCCGCGCGCGCGTAGGTGTCACGCCCTTCCAGCAAAATTGCGCGCAGGATCACGGCCAGGTGTATCGCGCCCAGCGTCAACCATACCGCCGTGTCGATACTGCTCACGTGTCGTCCGCGTTTCGCATGCCGGCGATCGGTAGGGCCGCGCCATGTTCCTGTTGGTCGCCACCTGGCTGCGCTTGCTCCCGGACAGACCGGCCCGACAGGATCGTTTCGAACCCGAACGCGGCGAGCGCGGTGATCGCACAGATCAGTGCGGACCCGAAAAGCGCGAACAGGACTTGCCCCGTGCCGGCGTTTCGCAGCGCACCCAGAAACAGCGTCAGGGCGGCGCAGCATGTCAGCGCGCCAGCCAGCGCCGCCAGCAAGACGGCAAGGTCGAGCGCGGCGGATCGAAGGCGCAGTCGCGCCAACTGCCGGGGATGGCTGGATGCGTCGCCTGCGAGGCGATCGACGCGGTCGGAAATCCGGCCAAGGCGGGTCGTGAACACGTTCAACAACGATGCGAGACCCGTCAGCAGGAAGATCGGGGTCAGCGCCAGTTGGACGACGTGCGCCGCGCCAGAGATATCGGTCGACCCAAACATTCGTCCCTCATGCCCGGCTGGCCTCGACAAGGAAAGAGCGTTGCATGAGGCGCCTGGCCTTGCTCGTCGAGCGCCGGTCGGTCCCCTCGTCCGCGCATCGATGATGGCACCGTGGTGAAAGACGCGGATTAGGAATCCCTAACGTGACGCGCCGGAGCGGCTGCGCCAGAAGGCCGTACCCGTCATCCTGGAGACTGCAATGCCCCGCAAATTGCTTCTTGCCTCGCTCGCCGTTGCGACCATGCCGCTCTCGGTCGCGGCGACGTCTGCACCCACGTATACGGTCGCCCAGTCCATTGCGGGGCCCGATGGCTCCTGGGACTATGCCCGCGCCGATGAGGACGGCACGCATGTTTATGTCGCGCGCAGCACGAGCGTTACGGTGATCGATACTGCGACCGGCAAGGTCTCCACGCTCGGCACGGTGCAACGTGGGCACGCGGTCGTTCCCCTGCGCGGCGGCAAGCTGCTCGTGACGAGCGGGACCGACGGCACGGTGCGGTTGTTCGATACCCGGTCCGGCGCGCAAACCGCCAATATCGTGGTCGGCAAGAAGCCCGATGCCGCCATCCTCGACGCCAGCGGCGCGCATGCGTTCGTGATGAACGCGGACAGCGGCACCGTGTCCGTAATCGACCTTGCAGCGGCCAAAGTGACCGGGACGATCAGCGTGAAGCCCGCCCTCGAATATGCGGCATTCGGATCGGACGGAACGCTCTTCATCAACAACGAAGACTCCGACGAGATCGAGACGGTCGATGTCACGCGCGGAGTCATGGGGAAGGCGATCGCCCTCCCGGGCTGCAAGGCGCCGACCGGCCTCGGGTACGACGTTGCGCATGGCCGGCTGATCGCCGCGTGCGCCAATGGCAAAGCCGCGATCGTCGACGCGCGTTCGCGCCGGTTGACGGCGCTGGTCGATATCGGCGTCGGGCCGGATGCAGTGATCATGGACGAGGCACGCGGGCTCGCGTTCGTCCCGTGCGGCAAGGACGGCGTGCTCGATATTCTCTCGATCAGTGGCAGCGTCGTGACGCATGCCGGCGCCGTCAAGACCGAGGTCGGGGCGCGGACCGGCGCGCTCGATCCGAAAACGGGGGCGATCTACCTGCCCACGGCCAAGTTTGACGCTCCTGCCGCGGGCGGCGGCCGGCCCGCGATGGTGCCCGGGTCCTTTCACGTATTGGTGGTCAAGCGCGCCTGACGCGCGTGCGGGGCGGCGGTGGCACGGTGGTTGCTGTCGCCCCGCCGGTCCATCGCACGAGCCCCGGGCAGGAAGAGCACGCCAATGGTGTTAGAACCCCACGCCGTTCGTTCTGGGCGCCGTCGTGGTTGGTGATCGGGCACGCGCGACGGCAATTTCCAGTATGGACAGGCAAAGGACCGAAGCGCTCAAGATTGTTTCTTGCCAACCTTAGGAAAGAACGGCCCGAAGTCCCAATCCTGTAACAATAAATCCCCACCCGAAGAGAACCGGGAGCGTCGAAAAAGCGCGGTCATTGGACCGCTCAACGCAAGGATTGGGGATAACATTATGAAAACCAGGACGTTGTCGCTGTTTCCGACGGCGGTGTTCGCGTTTCTCCCGCTCGGCGCGCAAGCGCAGACCGTCGCGGAGTCGGCCCCGGGACCGGATAACGATATCGTGGTCACGGCAACCCGCGCGTCCAAGAATGCGCGCGCAGAGGAGAAAGCGGCGCCCAATCTGATCAACGTTCAGGCCGCCGAAGACATTGTCAAATATCCCGATTTCAATGCCGCCGAAGCGTTGGGCCGCGTTCCCGGCGTCAGTCTCGCGATCGACACCGGCGAAGGACGCTTCGTCAACATCCGTGGCATCGACGGCAACCTGAACGGGACGACGTTTGGCGGCGTGACCCTGCTCAATACCCAACCCGGCGGGACGTATTTCGGCGGCGGCGGCCGTGCCGTCGAACTCGACACCGTGCCGATCGGTGCCGTCGATCGGCTCGTCGTCCGCAAGAGCGGCCTGCCTGATCAGGAAGCGGAAGGCCTCGGCGGCTCGGTCGAACTGACGCCACGCACCGCGGTTGGCCTGCACAAACCGTTCGTCGAAGGGACGATTGGCGGTGGCTATCAAAGCGCGCACAAGAACGGCGACGTGTTCATCGGCGAGGCCGCCGCCGGCACGGCCTTCGGCCCTGACAAGCAGTTTGCCATCGTGCTGACCGGCTCGTTCCACACCGACAAGCGCGGCTTCGACGATGTCGAGCCGGGGTTGCTCGATGCCGTCCAACCGGGCGCGCCGGGCGACAGGGTGCTCGATGCGCTCGACCTGCGGCGCTATTCGTACAATCGCCGCCGCTTCGGTTTCGGGGGCGAGCTGGACTGGAACCCGGACGCGCAGAGCCATTATTACATTCGCGCCAACGACGCTGGCTATACCGAGTCGGTGCACCGCTCGATCCTGCAATATCGGGGGTTGGGTGATACGATCGCGACGAGTGGCAACGTCATCACCGCTTCCGGTGTCGACGCGCGCGTGACGCTTCGCGACGAGCAGGAAACCCATCTGAACTTCATCGCCGCCGCCGGTGGTCGTAACGATTTCGACAAGCTGATCGTTGATTATCAGTTTTCCTATACTGCCTCGACCTATCACCGGGACTATGATCGCAATTCGACCTTCACCCGCCCCGGACGACCGACCTTCACGGTTGCCTATGACAATATCACGGGATTGTACCCGACGCTGACGCCGACCGGCTTCAACCCCAGTGATCCGACACAGTTCACGCTCACCGGCGCCAACAATGCCACCGAGCGGGCGCACGATCGCGAATATGCAGCCGTGCTGAACGTCACCGTGCCAACCACGTTGCTCGGCGGAGACGGTCGGTTTCAGGTCGGTGGGAAGCTGCGTTTTCGCGACAAGATCGATCAGCCCAACAACGTGAGCTATGCCGGCGTGCCTACGACGCCATTGAGCGCGGTACTCGGGGGCGGTCCGTACACCGACTATTATAACGGAACCTACAACGTCGGATATGCGCCGAGTATCTTGGCAATGCGCGCGGTATTGGCACCGCTGGCGCAATTCACCAGTGCCGCGAATGCGCAACGCAATGCGCAAGGTTTCTTCAACGATACCGAGAATGTCTACGCCGGGTATGCGCAATATTCCGGCACGTTCGGGAAGCTCGGCGTTCTGGCCGGGGTGCGCGTGGAAAACACCGACGGTACGTATCGCGGAACCACGATCGCGGACGGCAACGTCTTCACGCCCGCGTCGCGGAAGTCCCGCTATACCAACGTGTTCCCTACGGTACAGCTGCGCTACGAGCTGATGCCACAGGTGATCGCGCGCGCGACCTATTCAACCGGCATCGGTCGCCCTGGCTTCCTTCAGCTTCTGTCGGGCGCGGTCATCGATACCGGCAATCTCGCGGTGTCGGTCGGCAACCCCGGTCTGAAACCCACCACCGTCAACGCGTTCGACGCGCAGCTCGAATATTACATGGCGGATTCCGGGATCCTGTCGGTCGGTGGGTTCGACAAGGAATTCAACAACTATATCGTCAACAATCTCCAGCAGAATACGACATATGTCGACGCTGGCGGCACCTCCTATGCGGGGTATGACGTAACGAGCTACACCAACGTCAAATCGTCGCACGCGCGTGGTATCGAGGCGCAGTACAACCAGAAACTGAGCTTTCTGCCCGCGCCGTTTGATGGCTTCGGTGTCCTGGGCAACGTCACCTATGTCTGGTCGCAGTTCGCGATCCGCCCGGGGGAGGGCAGCCGGCTCCCGGGCACTTCTCCGCTGACCTACAACCTCGCCGCTTATTATGAGGCGCACGGGCTTCAGCTGCGCCTGTCGCTCAGCCATGTCGATGCCGCGATCTTCGGTGTCGGCGGCGGCAGCGGGTTCGATACGTTCGAGGACCAGCGGACGCAGCTGGACCTGACGTCTTCCTATCAGGTGACGCGCAACATGGCGGTATATTTCAACGCGAAGAACCTGAACAATTCGCCGCTGCGCTACTATGAGGGGTTGTCAAACCGCACGACCCAGCGCGAATTTTACGATCAGAGCTACGAGGCTGGCTTCCGGTTCAAGTTCTGATCGTCACGCCGCTGCCGTGTTCGAACGCACCGTAGCGCGGTGCGGACGAACCGGCAGCGCCCTCTCGATCCCTACGGGGACGGTGGGGCACCGGTCCGCGCACCTTTCCGCCCGGATAGATGTCGGCTGAGCATCGCGACTTGGATTTACCGTTGCCTCCGTCCACAAGACCGGCAGTCGTGGATGTCGGGACAGAAGATTTTGAAAGATCGAGCCATTCGGATGCAGGCGGATGGGGTAACGACCCTGGACGCGCCGATCGTCGCAGCCGTGATAGAAGCGTCGATCGCCCCGGCCCCCGCATTACGGCCCGAAGAGCCCTATGCCCGGGACGAGCTGCTGCACGAACTGTTTGACGCGCAAGGCGTGCATCGCGGAACGGCGCCGGCGCTGGAGCTCATCGGCGCCAGCGAGGAATATGGGCGCAGCACGACGTGGACTTATGACACGCTGGCGCGCCGTAGTCTGGCGTTGGCGCACCGGCTGCGGGCGCTCGGCATCGGCTGTGGTGATCGCGTGGTGCTATGCCTGCCGCGCGGTCTCGATCAGTATATGGCGATCCTGGGCGTGCTGCGCGCCGGGGCCGCCTATGTCCCGGTCGACTGGGGGTATCCGCAGGACCGCATCGATTTCATCGTCGAGGATAGTGGTGCGAAGCTGACGCTGACCGTCGCGGCGCGCGCAGCGAGCATGGCCGGGGCGACGTTCGCGATCGATGCGGAACTGGGCGACCTCGCCGCCGAACCGGTGGCACCGCTCGCGCGGGCCGAGACCGGCGCGACGCCGGGCGATCTGGCCTACATCATCTACACCTCCGGTACGACCGGGCGGCCCAAGGGGGTGATGATCACCCATGCGAATGCCTGCCATCTCGTCCGATCGGAAAGCGCGATCCTGGCGCTCGATCCAAGTGACGTCGTGTTCGGGGGCTTCAGCCTTGCCTTCGACATGTCGGTCGAGACGATGTGGAGCGCGTTCTTCGTGGGCGCCAAGCTGCTCGTTGCGACAGAGTCGCTGGCAACCAGCGGTCCCGACGTCGCGGTGGCGCTCGCCGATGCGGGGGCGACGATCTGGCACGTCGTGCCGTCGCTCATTGCCTTGGTCGAGCATCCCGTTCCGACGCTCCGGCTGATCAACATGGGCGGCGAGGCGTGCCCGCCCGATCTGCCGCGTCGGCTGGCGCGGCCGGGGCTGCGGTTGCTCAACACCTACGGCCCGACCGAAACCTCCGTCACCGCGACCTGGACCGAGGTCCAGCCCGGCCAGCGCATTACGATCGGCAAGCCATTGCCCGGCTATACCGCGTGGATCGTCGACGAAACGCTCCATCCGGTGCCGGCGGGGCAGGAGGGGGAGCTGATTATCGGTGGACCGGGCGTCGGCTTAGGCTACGTCAATCGGCCCGATCTGACCGCCGAGAAGTTCACCCACACGCCGTTCGATACGGTGTCGGGCGGTCCGGAGCGGGTGTATCGCTCGGGCGATCTGGTGCGCCTCGACGCGGCGGGCGACATCGATTTCGTCGGCCGGATCGACACGCAGGTGAAGATCCGCGGATTCCGCGTCGAACTCGCCGAGATCGAAGCGGTGATCGGCGAAGCACCCGGCGTCGCGCAGGCCGTCGTACAGCTCTTTGCCGATCCCGATGGCGCGGAATTCCTTGCCGCGTTCGTCGTCGCGCGGACGGGGGAGACGGCGGATGTCGCCGATCTCAAGACCCGCGTTGCCGAACGGCTGCCCAATTACATGCGGCCCGCCGCCTATCAGCTGCTAGCCGCCTTGCCGACGTTGCCCGCATCCGGGAAGGTCGATCGCAAGGCGCTGATCAAGCCCGAGCTTATCGTCGATGCCGATCGTGCGATTGCCGCCCCGGCGACACCGCTCGAGGAACAGTTGCACCGTGTTTGGGCCGAGGCGTTCGCACCGCAGCCGGTCTCGGTGCTCGATGACCTGTTCGAAGACCTTGGGGGGCATTCGCTCAAGGCCGCACGGCTCGTGTCTGCCGCGCGGAAGGTCCCGGGGTTGCAGGGGCTGTCGCTGGAGGACGTGTACGCTGCTCCCACGATCCGCGCGCTGGCGCTGCGGATCGGTGGGGCAGCACCGGTGACGGTGCAACATGCCGGGACGTTCGTGCGGATCGCGCCCTGGAAGCGGCACCTGTGCGTCGCCGCGCAGACCATCGCCCTGCTACCGATTTATGCGCTCGCCGGCCTGCAATGGTTCTCGCCCTATATCGCCTATACCCATCTCGCCGGGCGGATGGACCGGATCAGTGCGCTGGTTCTGAGCGCCGCCTTTTTCACGATCGTGCCGATCGCCACGATGCTGCTGTCCGTCGTCGCCAAATGGGTCATCATTGGTCGCTTCAAGGCCGGGGATTATCCGCTGTGGGGCGGCTATTATTTCCGCTGGTGGCTGGTTCGGCGGATCATCGGCGTCACGGCGACGCCCTATCTGGCCGGAACGCCGATGATCCGCGGCTATTACCGCATGCTGGGCGCGAAGGTCGGCAAGCGCGCCTATATCGGCACTGGCATCATCGATACCGCAGACCTGTTTGAAGCAGGGGACGACGCGATCATCAGCGATCAAGCGGTGATCGCCACCAGCTCGGTCGAGCGGGGAATGCTGCGCCTGGGCACGGTGACGCTCGGGGCAGGAGCGTTTGTCGGTTCGCAGGCGGTGGTCGGTCGCAACGCCGTCCTCGGCGAGGATGCCGTGCTCGACGACATGTCGGCCTTGCCGGCCGAAATGACCGTACCGCCACGCCAGCGCTGGACGGGGTCGCCAGCTGCCGTTGCGGGGGCCGTGCCCGCGCGTCCGACGCGACGTCGCCGCGAGGCGCCCGCGGCGACGCTCGGCCTGCTGATCGGCGCGCTGCTCCTGCCGATCATCGCGATCCTGCCGATCGCACCTGGGCTGATCGCGCTCATGGAGCTCGACTGGGCAACCACCGGCTATGCCTATGTCCTCGTCTCGCCGCTGCTCGCGATCACCTATGTCGTGATGATGTGCGTCCTGACGGTGGCGGCGAAGCGGTTGATTCTCGGCAAGGTATCGGCGGGGACGTATGCACTCGATAGCGGCTTCTACGTTCGCTACTGGCTCGTCAAACAGATCAACGACCTGGCGCTGCGGCTGCTCCACCCCATCTTCGCGACCCTCTATGTCATCCCATGGTATCGTGCGCTCGGCGTCACCGTCGGACGGCGCGCGGAAATCTCGACGGCGAGTGCGATCGTTCCCGATCTGGTCGAGATCGGGCCGGAAAGCTTCATCGCCGACTCCGTCATCTTCGGGGCAGCAAGGATCGGTCATGGCACGATCGAACTGGCGCAGACGCGGATTGGCCGGCGCAGCTTCATCGGCAATTCGGCCCTGTTGCCGAGCGGTGCACAGATTGGTGACGAGGTGCTGATCGGCGTGCTGTCCAAGCCGCCCGAGGACCCGGCCGATGCGCTGGAGACCGGCAGCACTTGGTTCGGATCGCCGGCCATCAAGCTTCCAGTGCGGCAGGTCGCGACGATGTTCGATGAGGGCGCCCGCTTCAATCCGTCACGCGGGCTGATCGCGACGCGGCTATCGATCGAGGCGGTCCGGACGACCCTGTCGCTGACCGCGTTCCTCGTCTTCTTCAGCCTGTTGTTGTCCGTCGTCGGCGATCTCGACGATCTCGAACGCGGCGGGTTGGTCATCGGACTGGCGTTCCCCTTCCTGTATGTCGGTTTCTGCCTGGCCTGCGGCGCGTTCGTACTCGCGCTGAAATGGACGGTGGTGGGGCGCTACAAGGTGACCACCGCGCCGCTGTGGAGCCCGTTCGTCTGGCGCACCGAACTCGTCACCGCCACCTACGAGAATCTTGCGGTCGCCAATTTGCTCGAGCCGTTGCGCGGCACACCGTGGATCGGCGTCTACCTGCGGCTGATGGGCGCAAAGGTCGGCAAGCGCTGTTACATCGACACGACCGATTTGACCGAACACGATCTCGTGACGATCGGAGACGATGTTGCGCTCAACGACTTTGCAGGGCTGCAGACCCATCTGTTCGAGGACCGGGTGATGAAGGTCGGGGCGATCCGCATCGGTGATCGCGCAACGATCGGATCGCTGGCGATCGTTCTCTACGACGCCGAGATCGGAGCGGACGCGCAGCTTGGCGATTTGTCGGTGGTGATGAAGGGCGAGACCTTGCCCGACGGTACCAATTGGGAGGGCAGTCCGGCCCGGATCGCGAACGAGGCATGACCCCGCTGTGGCATGACGGTCCGCTTGCGGCGCTACCCGAGGGCGCCGCACCGGTGGTGTGGCGGGTGCCCGATGCGGGGCCGACCGCGCGCCATACGCTCGCCTGTGCGCTCGTTGCGCGACGGGCCGAATTGAGCGCCGGCGTCGTCCAGCTTGCCCGCAGTCCCGCGGGGGCACCGCGCGTGGCCAGTCCACCCGGCTGGTACATCGGGCTGTCGCAACGCGGCGGCCGGTCGCTGATTGCGGTCGCGCTGCGACCGATTGCGGTTGACCGCGAGGTGGTCGACGGCGTGGCCCCGCTATGGGACATGCTCAGCGCGGGCGAAGCGACCGCGCTGCGGAAGCTGGACCGCAGCGACCAGCCCCGCGCGTGGTTGCGTCGGTGGACGATCAAGGAGGCGCATGCCAAGCTTATTGGCGAGCCGCGCCGTCTCACTCCCGAAATGATCGAGACCAGCATCCTCGATCGCGTTCACGCAAGCGCCGTGTGTGAAGGACGGTCGCGCTGCTGGACCCGCGATACCGGGGATGCCATCGAAACGGTCGCGATGTGGGATGAAGCAGCATGAGCAGGATCGAGGTTCGCGACTATACGGAAACGGACCGTTCCGCGGTGCTGGCCATTTTCGATACAAACCTGCCCGAGTATTTTGGGGCAGGCGACCGCGACTGGTTGCAGGAGACGCTCGACGAGCCCGACGGTCCCGCGCTCATCGTCACGGTGGATGGCGAGGCGGCGGCGTTTGGCGGCTATGAGGTCTGGGACCATTACAACAAGGCGCTGCTCTATTGGGGGATGGCCGCGCGGCGGTATCACCGCAGCGGCCTCGGTCGCTTGCTGGTGTTCGAGCGGTTGATCCACGTCATCCGTCACGCCGATCCAGCCACGCGGTACGTGACCGTCGATACATCGCCCCTGGTCGCGCCGTTCTTCGAACGTTGTGGCTTCGAGCCGACGGCTGTGTGGCCGGAAGGGTATCGCTCCGGGATGACGATGCACGAACTGCGCTTCGACCTCGCGCAAGCCACGCTGTCGGACCTCACGGCCCGGCGGGACGACGCTTTGCAGCGGGCAATCGCAAAGCTCGGCACCGCCTGAACGGTAGACCCTGCGTACCTGCCGTTTCGTTCTTTCGTCGTCGTCGACCGCGGCTCGGGCGGCCGCGCGAAAGACCCGGCAAAGATGGTCTCCGCAGGGCGGCGCGTGCCTGCGAGCCGCAGATGGTCCTGGGCCTGGCTTCGCTGGGGGTCGTCCTTGAGTGTCGGGCCAGGCGCTGATGGCAACCGGTCTGCAGCCCCCGCGGCTGAAACCGCAATCAGCCTTTGTACTGCATGTGGCGCGCGTCCGGGACGACGCGCGGACGGCAGACGCGTCCTCGATGCGATAGCGGATGTCGCCAGCGCCCAAGACGTCGGCTTGCGCCAACCGCACGCACCCCGTGCGCGTGCGGTTGGCGCGATGCGGTGCCGCTCGCCAACAGGCGGTCGTTGCCTGTGTCGCGACCGCCTGTCCGCCGGTCAGTTGATCGGAACCCCGCCGGTCACGGCGATTACCGCGCCGGTCATGTAGCTTCCTTCCGCCGACGCCAGCAGAACATAGGCGGGGGCGAGTTCGGCGGGCTGGCCGGCGCGGCCCAAAGGCGTGTCCTGGCCCAGCGTTTCCAGTTCCTCCGGCGACTTGGCGATCGGCTGGATCGGCGTCCAGATCGGCCCGGGCGCGACGGCGTTGACGCGGATGCCCTTCGCGACCAGCAGATTGGACAGCCCGACCGTGAGGCTGGAGATCGCCCCTTTGGTCGCCGCATAGACGATCATGCTCTTGCTCGCGACCTTGGCCTGCTCGCTGGTCGTATTCACGATTGCAGACCCCGGCTGCATGTGCGGCGCCGCGGCCTTGGCCAGACGGATCATGGCAAACACGTTTGCGGAGAAAGCGGCCTGCATCTCATCATCATCGATGCTGGCCAGATCGTCATTCATCGTCTGCGCCGCGGCATTGTTGACCAATATGTCGAGGCCGCCGAGTTCCGCAACCGTCCGCTCCACCAGCGCGGCGCAGTGATCCCGGTCGCGAATGTCACCCGGCAACAGTACACAGCGCTGACCAGCCTGCTCGACCCAGACACGCGTGTCCTCGGCATCGGCCTGCTCGACGGGAAGGTAGGAGATCGCGACGTCGGCGCCCTCCCGCGCATAGGCGATCGCGACTGCCTTGCCGATGCCCGAATCGCCGCCGGTGATGAGCGCGACCTTGCCTGCCAGCAGCCCCTTGCCGACGTAGCTTTGCTCGCCGTGGTCGGGCTTGGTCTTCATGTCGACGACAAGCCCGGGGGCGGGCTGCTGCGGTTCGCCGGGAAAGCTCGTTGGCTGGTTGGTGCGGGGATCGTTGGTCATGGAGCGTATCCTGCTGTTCTGGTCGCAGCGGAACGGTCGAAAGGTCGTTAAGTGCCAGGAGCGCCGGGCCACGGAATGCATGCGCGCAAACGGCCCGAATGCCGCGCAGGCAGGTCCTGGTGCGGCGGCCGGACCCTATGCGGCTATTGCGGATCGGCGCGGCGGGTCGGTGCGTGAAAATCCGCAGGCTTGTCCGCGATCCATCGCAGGAATCGGCTGATATCCGGGCGCGCGCGCAAGGCGTCGAGGTCCGCGAAGGTCGTGGCGAGATCCTGGTTGGAGACACTGGCGTGAATGATACGGTGACAGATGGGATGAACCGGCAGGACCTCGGTACCACCGCGGCTTTTGGGGATGCGGTGGTGCCACTCGATCTTTCGGCCGAGTGTCCGGTCGCAAAGGCCGCATCGTCCGGCCAAGTCGCCGACCGGCATGCGCTCCGCAGCCTGCTTAAGCCCCGCCATTCGCTTCACACGTCCGCCCATTGGCGCAATATGGTGCGACGAGGCTTACCGCCAAGCCTCGGACCGTATATTCCGGGATCGGTCCACGTCGATCCATCTTGGGAGCAGGAGGTGCAGCGTCTGTTCGGTACTTGTATCGGCGTTCTGGCGGCGATCGCTCCGGTCGCCTCGCCGCGTGCGGGGGAGCAGGCGCCTCCCTTCACCGTGCAGCTTTACCACGGCGCGACGGTCGATTCACGCAGCCTGGCGGGGCGCGTCGTGATCCTCAATTTCTGGGCGAGCTGGTGCGGGCCGTGCAAGCGGGAGCTTGCCGAGCTGGACACCGTGCTCGCGCACCATGGCAGCGCGCGTGTGGCTGTGTTCGCGATCGATGCGGGAACGCGGACCGAGCCGCGCTTGCTCGACCGGCAGGCGGCGGCGATGCGCGTGCCGATCGCGACCGCGATCAGCGCGCCCTATCGTCCGCGTGGCGGTGCCGTGCCGACGACCTGGCTCATCGACTCCCGCGGGCGCGTCGTGGCGGTTCAGGCGGGCGCGTTTCGCCCGGGCGAGATCGCGCGGCTGGTCGACGCGCTGCTCGGCGTCACTTCGGCGGGCGATACACCACGTTGATCGACTGGCCGACGCAGCCGAGGACCTCGCTGCCGAGCGTCGGCGGGAGATAGCGGAACCGCGCGACTGCCTTTTCGGTCGAGGGGCCGAACACGAACGGCGGATAGGCAATCACGGTGCGGACGTCGGTGACGCTCCCGTCGGGTGCGATGTCGAAGGCCGTGCGCGCATTTCCTTCGAACCCCCAGCGTAGCGCCTCGCTCGGGAAGGCGTCGCTGGAAATGCTGGTATTCTGCGGCACGGGGCGGACATCGAGCAGCGAGCATTGTTCGGGGGTAATTCCCGCGTCGGTCAACCGCGCGTCGGCGCGCGCCGGGGCGCCCTTGCGCCTGTCGAGCAACGCGAGGTGAAGTTGCGCGAGGCTGCGGATCGGGTCGTCCTGCGGGAGCAGTGCTGGCGGCGTCGCGATCGCCGCCTGCAGCAGCGCCTGCAACGGCGCGAACGTGCCCCCCGCCTCGAACGCCAGCGCCTGCTCGGTGCGCAGCCACGCGCGGGCACGTTCCGCGCCGGGCTGGTCGTCGAGCCGTGCGAGTGCGGTGCCGAGCAGCCGTGCCTTGTCGTTCTGCCAGCCCCGTCGCGACGCCGCGTTTACCGACTGAGACCCGACGTAGAGCGCGAACGCGCGGACGTCGGCGGGGGCGTTCCGGGCGACCAGCAACGTATCGAGCGCGGCGAGCGCTTCGGCCCGGCTGTGGTTGTCCCTGGCGCTGCGCACCGCGAACAGTCCTTTCGGGATCGCACCGCCGCCGTGCCGATCGGGGTCGAACGTGGAATCGACTGCATCGGGATCGACTCCGTTCTGGGTCAGCCAGTCCCGCGTGCGATCGCGGAACGCGTCTTCGAGCGACAGCAATGGCGGCCGCTTGACGCAGCGTAGCTCGAGCCGCACCGACTGCCGCCAGAATGCGTCGAGCTTCGCCAGCGCGGCGGGTTGCCAGCGCCAGGCATTCACGCTGGCTGCGAAGACGTTGCCGAGCGGGCCGGGCCTGCTCGCGAACACGGGGGTCGTGCCGGTCACGCGCCCGTCGTCAGCGATGGCGAATTCGACCACCGCGACATCCTGCGGCGTCACATCGTCGCCGCACACCGGAAGGTCCTTGTCCGAGACCGTCAGCCAGCTCTGGTCCGGCAAATGCCCGGCGCCCGAATAAGCGAGATACTGCCGGACCTTCTCCTCGTTGCCGAGGCGCGCATAAATCAGCGCGGCATTGCCGCGGATACGGACTTCGCTGATCGAGACCCGCGTCGAGGTCCGCCCGGTCAGGTCGAGCGCTTGTTCGATGAACGGGACGGCCAGCTTGGGTTGCCCGCGGTTGAGCTCCGCAAGCGCCCGCGTGCTCAGGACGTTGGCCTGATCGGTCTTTGGTAATTTGCCAAAGCGGGGCACGTCGGCGCGAATCGCATCGAGCGTCCGGGCGGCGAGATCGGGCTGCTCGGTGAGGGCCGCGAGCGCGAGCGTGTAGCGCGCGGACAGCGCGTTTGCGGACGACAGGTCTGTTTCCGCCGCGATCGCGCTTTGCAGCTCGGGGATCGCCTGCGCATTGGTCTCGCCGCCGCGGTGCAAGCTGCCAAGCAGCAAGAACGCGTAAGAGAGGTCGTCGTCGCGCGTGACCTTCTGCGTCCCGAACGCGCGGACCGCGAGGGTCGCCTCGGCGATTGCAGCATCGAACGCGCGAGTCTCGCGCAGTGCATAGGCAAGCCGCGCATGGATCACCGCTGCCGAATGGGCGGTCGACGGCAAGACAGCCAGAGCGGCCCGATAGTTTACGATCGCCGCGGCAAAGTCGCCCGTATCGAACGCGGCTTGTGCGGTGTTGAACAGCATTTGCGGGGTTTGCGCGGCAGCACTGCTGCTCGCCAGGGTCATCGTGCTCGCAGCAAGAGCGAGCCAGTATTTCGTGTTCCGTCGCATCGAAAACGCCCCCGCCATCAACCGTCTTGCGGAGGCTATCAGCTCGAACCGCCGTGCGAAAGCGGCGCGCAGTTGTGGACCGGAGAATTGCGCGTCCCGCATCTTGGACGGAAGGACTGAGGTGCAGCAGATTGCCGCGGCCGTGTTGCCCGGTCTGTGCTGGTCGGCAGCGCAAAGAACCGTTGCCTGTAAGTCACACAGGTCGAACGGAATGCCGCCGCCCTGCTAACCGCTCGCGATGACGGCACCGGTCCAAAAGCCAGCGATTCCGCGATTTCTGATAGCGCTAACGAAATATAACAATCTGTTCACATATGAAAACCATAATCACCTATACAAATTAAGGTTGACCGCGCGATATGGCGCGCCTAGCCGACCGCCATCGAAAGACCTCCTCGAAACCTCGGTTGATGCGAGGGAGGCTTGCAGGGAGAGGCGAGGCAACGCCGATGGCCACTCCCTTCCCAGGATGACTTACGAGCCCCGCGCCAGCGGAGTGCCGCGCTTTGGAAGGAATATGCATGTTTGCTGCTGATGCGGTCCGCCGCTTGGGGCTTGATAAGGCGCTGTTGCTGAGCGCGTCGATCCTGCCGTTCGTGGCGATCGCCGCCCCCGCCGTCGCGCAGACTACGGCTCCGTCAGGCACCCAGGCCCCCGCCGCCGACCAATCCGCCCCGTCGACTGCACCCGCGACCGCGCCGCAACCAACTGGGGCTGAACCCGTACCGGTGGCCCAGGATATCGTTGTCACCGGCGTGCGCGCGAGCTTGCAGTCGGCGCAGAACATCAAGCGCAATGCGGATCAGGTCGTTGATTCGATCGTCGCCGAGGACATCGGCAAGCTGCCCGACCGCAACGTCGCCGAAGCGCTGCAGCGCGTCTCGGGCGTCCAGATCCAACGCAACTTCGGGGAGGGCAGTTCGGTCGCGATCCGCGGGCTGACGCAGGTTCGCACCGAGCTCAACGGCCGCGACATCTTCACGGCGAACGGCCAGACCAATGCCCTCAGCCTCGAGGACGTGCCCTCCGAGTTGCTCGCCGGGGTCGACGTCTACAAGAATCCGTCGTCGGATCTGATCGAGGATCAACTCAGCGGCACGATCAATTTCCGCACCCGCAAGCCGTTCGATTTCAAGGGCTTCAAGATTTCGGGCTCGGCGGCGAACACCTATTTCGACCTCGTCCGCAAGAGCGAGCCGGCCGCGTCGCTGCTGATCAGCGACCGCTGGAATACCGGCATTGGCGAAATCGGCGTGCTGGCCAGCGCGTCGTACCAGAAGACCGCCTTCCGCCAGGACACGATCTCGACCGAGCCGTTCTACACGCTGGATCAGAGCCTCAAGGCCGACGGTACGCCCAATAGCGCGAGCGACGTCGCGACCGCCGCGCAGCTCGGGCGCACCGGCAAGACCACGACGCTACCGCACGGCACCGGCATCGGCGAGGTCATCGGAGACCGCCGCCGCTTCGGCCTCGACGTGTCGGTGCAATGGCGCCCGAGCAGCACGCTCGACTTTACCGGGGAATATTTCCGGAACGATTACAAGGTGCGCGACTATGGCTATAGCTATTTCGCCTACACCAGCGGAGCGGCGATCACGCCGCAGGCAGGAGCGCCCTTCACGTACGCCTCGAACGGCGATTTCCAGAGTGGCACCTTCACGAACGTCCCGATTGGCGACAACACGTCGATCGGCTCGCGCCATTCCGTGACCAGCGACTATTCGCTCAACGGCAAGTGGAAACCGTCGGCCAATCTGACGATCACCGGCGATTTCCAATATGTCGATTCAAAGACGGACAATCTCAACTCGATCGTCGGTCTGAGCGGCACCGCGACGACGCTGACGCAGAATATCTCGGGCACCACCCCGTCGTTCCAGATCGCCTCGGCGGCCGGCTTGTCGAACCCGGGGACCTACAGCAACGCCTATTATCTCGACGACCTCAACAATTCCAAAGGCACGGACACGGTCGGCCGACTCGATGGCGAATATCGCTTCGACGGCGGTATCCTCAGCTCGATCAAGGCGGGTATCCGCTATGCCGATCGCAAGAATACGACCAACGACACCGGCTATCGCTATACCAGCCAGTCCGGACCGGCGAGCGACCTGACCTATGTCGATCTGAGCGACTTTTACCGTGGGCAGGCCAATCTGTTCGGCAACATCCAGGCCTTCTCGCTCCCGACCGTGCTGAACTATGACGCAACGCGCGCCGCACTTGGTGTCACCACGACGCCGGCGTATCTGCCGAGCGGCATCAACACCGAATCGCAAAAGAGCTATGCCGGCTATGCCGCGGCGTTCTTTAAGGCGAGCACGCTGCCGGTGCCGATCGACGGCAATATTGGTGTGCGCGTTGTTCGGACGCAGTCCGCCGTCTCCGGCTATTATCAGCGCGTCGATCTCATCCCGGGGACGAATGGCCCGGTGTCGGGTCCGCCGACCTTTACCCAGCTTGGTGAAACGAACAGCTATACGTCCGTCCTCCCGAGCTTGAATCTGCGGGCTCACCTGACCGAAAAGCTGCAACTGCGCTTCGCTGCGTCGAAGAACATCTCGCGTCCGCAGTTCGATCAGGTCAACCCGACCGTTACGTTCACCGAGCCGGGCGATGCGCAGGCCAACCAGCAACACACCACCTCGACCGGCAATCCCTATCTCAAGCCGATGAAGTCGACCAATTTCGACGTTTCGGCCGAATGGTATTTCACGCGAACGGGCTCGTTGACGGTGGCGGGCTTCTACAAGGATATCTCGAACTACATCCAGACGGTCATCAATCAATCGTCCGTGACCTTCGCGGACGGCAAATCTGCCACGTTCGACGTGACGACCTACGACAATGCCGCCAAGGCCAAGGTCAAGGGCGTGGAAGTCGCCTATCAGCAATTCTTCGACTTCCTGCCCGGCCCGCTTAGCGGCCTCGGCGCGCAGGCGAACTTTACCTATGTCGACTCCCAGGCGCCGAGCCCGGCGAGCCAGGGCCCGGTGACGCAATTGCCGCTCGAAGGGCTATCGAAGTACAACTTCAATTTGGTGGGTATCTACGAGCGCGGGATTATTTCGGCCCGAGCCGCGTACAACTGGCGCAACAAGTTCCTCGTGACGACCTCCGCCAACGGGACCGGCAATCTGCCGATCTTCCAGAAGGCGTCGGGCCAGCTCGATGCGTCGATCACCGCGAACATCACGCCGCACTTCTCGCTGACGCTCAATGGGACGAACCTCACCAACACGGTGCGCTCGACCTATTACGGCATCCTCACCCGCCCGCGCGATTCGATCATGAGCGATCGCCAGATCACGGGCGTTGCGCGCATCACCTTCTAAGGTTGACCGACGGTCGGTCTGATCCGCGCGGCAACGGGCGGATCCCCGCTTCCTCCCCCTGCTCGTCCGGATGGCATCGCTTCGGCGATGTCGCCCGGACGAGTTTTTTTTCATGCGAGAGCCAAGGCCCGACGACGACGGCAACGGCGTCGGTCGGGAGTGATCGATGCAGCGGTTGCCTGAGCCGGAACGGGGGCAGGGCAGCGCCCGCACCCGGATGAGTCAGATCATTCTCGCGGTCGGTCCGGCGTCGTCCGGTGTTGTCGCTTCGAGGTAAAATCCAGGCAGCCAAGGCTATACCAACCCGCGCCCGTCGAGCCGGATCACCGGTACGAACCCGCCAACGGGCTGGTGTGGCATGGCGAAATGCAGTCCGGTCGTGTCCTGGTGGTGCGCTACCGGCCCGCCGCCGAGCAAGGTCGCCCGCTCGATCACACCCGACATTCGTCCATGGGCGAGCGACGCGACGGACGCGGTCCCCACCGGCCATCCCAGGAACAGCACGTAAAGCGCGCCCTTGTTCGTGGTGAAGCGGACGTCGCGCGGCGTGAAGCTGCTCGCGCCGGCCTCATTCTGCATGCCCGCGGCCAGCCGGGTCGGGCCTTCGCCATAGACGCGCCATGGCCGCGAACCGAAGATCGCCTCGTCGTTGATCGCGGTCCAGCCGCCGAGCTGGTCCAGGATCTTCTCTTCCTCGCTGTCGATCGAGCCATGGCCTGGCTGCGGGACCGAAAGCAGCAGATTGCCGTTCTTCGACACGACATCGGCAAGCCGCTGTACCACTTGCTCGGCGGTCTTGTAGCTCTTGTCGTTCAAGCGGGCGACGTTGTAGAACCAATCGCCGAGGCAGGTATCGGTCTGCCACGGTTCGTCCCACAGATGGTCGGAAAAGCCGCGCTCGACATCCTGCACCACCCCGAAGCGTTCGTGCGGCTTGAGCTGCTTGGCGAACAAGGCGACATCGATCTTGCCCGACCATGCGATCGAACGGTTGTAGTAATCCGCCGCCGCCTCGAGCCCAATCGACCCGAAGGGCAGGCCGTAATCATCGAAATAGACGAGGTCGGGCTTGTACTTCTCGACCAAGTCGATTTGCCGCAACAGCCATTTGGTGACGTAAGCGGGGTCGTCCGTGGGGCCGGTCTCGATCCACTGGCCGTCATGGGTGTCGTGCCACGCTTCCATGCCGGGGATCGTATCGATCCCGTTCGGCATCACCGCATGACCACCGGTATAGAGTTCCTGCGGATCGAGCCCGTCCCACCACTGGCCCGCGCCATCGGCCTTGCGCAGCCGAAACGCGTCGTAGCGCTCGCCTCGCTTGGGGCCGGTCGGGTCGTAGCCATAAGCGGTCTGGTACCAATGCCAGCTATGTGCCGAATGGTTCGATACGCCGAATTTGAGGCCGGCCTGGCGCGCGGCTTTCGCCCACGTCCCGACCACGTCGCGCCTTGGGCCGACACGCAGCGAATTCCACGCGTGATAACGGCTGTCGTAGCAATCGAGATTGTCGTGATGGTTCGCCAGCGCCATGAAATAGCGCGCGCCGACCTTCTTGTAGCGCGCGATCAGCGCGTCGGGGTCCCAGCGGTCGGCGGTCCAGCGGTTCTGGATATCCTTCATCCCGGTGACCGAAGGGTGGCCATAGGTCTCGAGATGATGCGCGTACATTGGATGGCCCTGCATATACAGGAACCGACCGTACCAGTCGCCTTGCTCGGGCACCGATTGCGGGCCCCAATGCGACCAGATGCCGAGCTTGGCGTCGCGAAACCAGTCGGGATAGCGATAGTTGGATACGAGGGACGGCCAGTTGGGTTCGACCGGACCGCGCGCAAGCCCCATCGGGCTCTGCGCCAGCGCGCCGCGTGCCATCGGCAGCGCGGCCATGCCGGCGAGGATCGAGCGTCGGTTGAGCCTCACTCGCCGAGCGTTCGCGCGATGGCGGCGAGCGCGAGCGGGCGCATCACGGCATATCCTTGCGCGGTCGGGTGGACGCCGTCGCTGGCAAGCCCCGGCTTCATTGCGCCTTCGGGCGTCGCCAAGGCGGCGAAGTAATCGACATAGCCGAACCCCTCAGCCTTGGCATATGCGCGCAGCCAGGCGTTCAGCGCGGCAATCTGTGGCACCGGCTGTTTCGAGGGGCTCCACGGGAAAGCGGCGGCGGGCGGGACCGAGGCAAGGATCACCTTGATGCCATGGGCGCGGGCGAGCTCCGCCATGCTCGCGATATTGCCTTCGACCGTCTCGATCGTCGCGGCTCCCGTATTGCCCGCGACGTCGTTGGTGCCGGCCATGATATGTACTGCCTTGGGCTTCAGCGCGATCACATCGGCGCGGAAGCGCGCGAGCATTTGCGGCGTGGTCTGTCCGCTGATGCCGCGGTCGACCACGCCCTTGCTGAAGAGCGCCGCGTCCGAATGGATCCAGTTGTCGGTAATCGAGTCGCCCATGAAGACGACCCGGACCGGTGCCCCGCTCCTGGCAAGCGTCCGGTTGGCAGCGGCGTAGCGGCAGAGCTGCGCGAAATCGCGAGTCATCATGTGGAGCTTCCAGGCCTCCCAGCCGGCACCGGAGGTGGGATCGGGATGCTGGGGGCAAGGGTCTGCGACAATCCCGACCGGATCGGACGCATGAACGTCGCCCGGTACGCTGGTTTGCGCAGAGGCCGTGCTTGCCAGAGCGATGAACAGTGGCAGCATCCACATGGAACGGGTCATTGCAAATCCTCTCAACGCCTTGCCACCCGGTCGATCGCGAGCGCGCCTGCGCAGGGCGACTCCGGGCCGTAGGGTGCACGCATACAGCGTATCTGCGCATATGAACTACTCCCGTCGGCGCCGCAGCGCGAAAAGGAGTTCCGTCGGAGCATGTGGGCATGATCACTCGTACCGGGCCGGACCCGGCGCGTCGTTGGCCGGAGGGAACCCGGCGCGCGCCGCGCTTGCTGGGCGGTGGAGTGACCCTGCTTGACCAACAGCCCGAGAACGCGGCTTCCGCAGAGGAGGCGCAAACCGCCCGACATGCTAAAAGGCAATGCAGTGCCGAGTCGCTCGAAATGGTGCGTATTCAAAGTCCAGGGGTGCCCATCGCGGTACCCATGCGGCGGCGTGGTCGTCGCGTCACGAAGCTCAAACGTCAATAGCAGGAGGTCATGATGTCGATCTTTGTGAACGGGACGGCCGTCGCCGGGCCGGGCGACCCCCGGGTCTCGCTGCTGGACTTCCTGCGCGAACATCTCGATCTGTCCGGTACCAAAAAGGGGTGCAACCAGGGCGCGTGCGGTGCCTGTACCGTGCTGGTCGATGGCGCGCGGATCCTCTCCTGCCTCGCGCTCGCGGTTCAATACGATGGCCGCGAGATCACCACGATCGAAGGCCTGTCCGACACGACCGGGCTCCACCCGCTCCAAACCGCATTCATCGAGCATGATGGGTTTCAGTGCGGCTATTGCACGCCGGGACAGATCTGTTCGGCGATCGGAATGGCCGCCGAAGCGAAGCGCGGCGTGCCGAGCCACGTCACCGTCGATCTCGCCGCGGACGTGACGCTGACGCGCGCGGAGGTGCAGGAGCGGATGAGCGGGAACCTGTGCCGGTGTGGCGCGCATAACGGGATCATCGAGGCGATCCAGGACGCCTTCGCCACGGAGATGGTAGCATGACGCCGTTCAGCTATGCCCGCGCGGGCGACTCCGCTGAAGCCCTCCGGCTCGGTGCGGTCGAGGACGCCGCTTATCTCGGGGGAGGAACCAACCTCGTCGATCTGATGCGCGAGACGGTGGCGACTCCCACCACGGTCGTCGACGTCACCGGATTTGCCGACACGATCGTTGAAACCGACGGCGGCGGACTGCTGATCGGCGCGGCGGTCCGCAACACCGCCCTTGCCGAGCACCGCACGGTGCGCACCCGCTATCCGATGCTGTCGCGTGCGATCCTGGCGGGTGCGTCGGCACAGATCCGCAACATGGCGACGGTCGGCGGCAATTTGCTGCAGCGGACGCGGTGCGCCTATTTTTATGACACCGATGGGTCGCTCTGCAACAAGCGCAGCCCGGGATCGGGATGCGACGCGCGCGGGGGGTTCAACCGCATCCATGCCATTCTGGGTGCGTCGGACGCCTGTGTGGCAACGCATCCCTCCGATATGTGCGTGGCGCTCGCAGCCCTAGACGCGACGGTGCATCTGCAGGGGAATGGAGGCCGCCGGACCTTGCCCTTCACGGAACTCCACCGCTTGCCCGGCGACACGCCGGAGTTCGACACCGTGCTCGACCATGGCGAACTGATCACCGCGATCGAACTCCCGGCGATGCCGTTCGCGGCACGATCGACGTATCGCAAGGTCCGCGACCGCGCGAGTTACGCATTCGCGTTGATCTCCGTCGCCGCTGCTCTGGAAATCGAGGGCGATCGCATCACCGACGTGCGGCTTGCCTTCGGGGGCGTGGCGCACAAGCCGTGGCGCGCCCTGAAGGCCGAAACGGTACTGCGTGGCGGTCCCGCCACCGAAGCGGCGTTCCGTGACGCCGCAATCGCCGAATTTGCGGACGCAAAGCCCCTGCGCGACAATGGCTTCAAGCCCGAACTCGCGACCCGCACCCTCACCGCCGTCCTCATGGAATTGACGGGCGCACCCGCCGGAGCAGCAGCATGAGCATCGTCGAAACCGTCAAGGGCACCGCACAGGGCCTCGTCCAAGGCGCAATGGCCAAGCTGGTCCCGCTCGCGCCCGACAGCTGGATCCCGGGTGGCGTGCCCGATCCTCTGATCGCGCATCAGCACGGCAAGATTGGCACCCCCGTCTCGCGGATCGATGGTCCGCTCAAGGTCGGCGGCGGGGCGCGCTTCGCAGCCGAGTTCTCGTTTGACGACATGGTCTATGCCGCGCTGGCCTATGCGACGATCCCGCGCGGGCGGATCACCGCGATCGACACCGATGCTGCTGTCGCCGCGCCCGGGGTGGTGCTGGTCATGACGCACCTCAACGCGCCGCGCATGAACCCACCGGCGGTGTTCGGCGCGTCGCCGACCGCCGTCGGGCCAGCCGACCTGCCGATCATGCAGGACGACCGCGTTCACTGGAATGGCCAGCCCGTCGCGGTCGTGCTGGCGGAGACCCAGGAACAGGCCGACCACGCCAAGTCGCTCATCCACGTCACCTATGCCCGTGAACCGTCGACTACGTCGCTCGACGAGGCAAAGGCGAACGGAATCGAGCAGGGGCTCTTCATGGGCCAGCCGTTGCTCAACAAGATCGGCGATGCCGAAGCTGCGCTCGCGTCGGCACCGCACACCGTCGATCACGTCTACCGCACGCCGCGCCACAGCCACAATCCGATCGAGCCCCATGCCGCGACGATCGCCTGGATCGGGGACGGGCTGGTCCTGCATGACGCGAGCCAGATGGTGACCGCGCAGGCCAAGACGATCGGCGACGTATTCGATCTCACGATGGAACAGGTGCGCCTGACCTCGCCGTATGTCGGCGGCGGCTTTGGATGCAAGGGCTTGTGGGATCATCAGATCCTGGGTGCCGCCGCGGCCAAGCTCGCGGGACGGCCGGTCCGCATGACGCTGTCGCGCGAAGGCGTCTACCGGGTGGTCGGCGGGCGCACGCTGACGGAGCAACGCGTCGCGCTGGGCGCGCAGGCCGACGGCGGGTTCGAGGCGTTGATCCACAGCGGCCTGTCCATCATGACGCCGCATAACAACATGCCCGAACCCTTCATTTTGGGGACGCGCGCTGCTTATGCCTGCCCGAACATCAAGCTGCAGGTGCAGGTGGCCAAGATGAACATGTTGGCCAACACCTTCATGCGGGCACCGGGTGAGTCCGTCGGCACCTTCGCGCTGGAATCGGCGGTGGACGAACTCGCCGTCGAACTCGGCATGGATCCGATCGCGCTGCGCATTCGCAATGAGCCCGAGCAGGATCCCACCTCCGGATTGCCCTTTTCGTCGCGCCATATCGTCGAGGCCTGGAAAACGGGGGCGGAACGGTTCGGCTGGGATCAGCGCAGTGCCGTGCCCGGGACCCGCCGCGAGGGGGAATGGCTGATCGGCATGGGCTGTGCGACCGGTACCTACCCCTATTACCGGATGCCCGGCGCCGCGGCGCGGATTACCTTGATACGCGACGGCGCTTCCGTGCGTGCGAGGATCGAGGTCGCCGCTGCGGAAATGGGGATGGGGACGGCTACCACGACGGCGATCGTCGGGGCGGAACGGCTGGGCCTCTCGCTCGACCAGGTCGAGGTCGGTTACGGCGATTCGACCATTCCCGGCGCGATCATGGCCGGCGGCTCGCAACAGACCGCGGCGATCGGGGCCGCGGTGATCGCCGCGCACAATGCGCTCGTCGCCGAACTGCTCAAGCTCGCCGGGAATGATTCGCCGCTCGCCGGCTTGTCCCCGGACGAGGTGGGGAGCGAAGACGGCGGCCTTGCCAAACGCGACGACCGCTCACGACGCGAGAGCTACGCCTCGATCCTCGAGCGCGCGCAGCGGGACGAACTGGTTGTCAGCAAGGAGGCCTCACCGCCACTGGAGCTGATGCACTGGTCGATGCATTCGCATAGCGCGATCTTCTGCGAGGTGCGCGTCAATGCGGTAACCGGCGAAACTCGCGTCAGTCGCATTCTCGGGTCGTTCGACTGCGGCCGGATCCTCAACCCCAAGACAGCCCGCAGCCAGTTTCGCGGCGGCATCATCATGGGGCTCGGCATGGCGCTCATGGAGGAAACCCAGTTCGACGAACGCAATGGCCGGATCATGAACCCGAGCCTTGCCGAATATCACGTGCCGGTTCACCTGGACGTGCCTGAGATCGACGTGATCTGGACCGATATCGCCGATCCGCATACCCCGATGGGTGCGCATGGCATCGGCGAGATCGGCATTACCGGGGTAGCCGCCGCGGTGGCGAACGCGGTCTTCAACGCGACCGGCAAGCGTGTCCGTGACCTGCCGATCACCCTGGACAAGCTGTTGTAACGGTCGAACCCATCGCTGCGGACACGGCCGGGCGATGGTTGCGCAGGCGTCTATCCGGCGCGAATGGGGCGAGTAGGGACACTTGCCCGAGAGCGCCTACTATTTGGTCGGCGGATCGACAAAACCGTCGCCTGAAGAAAACTGGCCAGGGAAGCTCAAGCCGCAAAAAGCCCCTCCCCTTCAGGGGAGGGGTTGGGGTGGGGCAGTCTAGCAGAGCTGACGCTCGGTGAGATACCCTCAACGCGCAACCCATCCCCGGAAGGGACGGAACGAAGACAGAGATACCATGCTGCACCCGGAACGCGTCATGCCCGAGGGCGGACTGTCCAGAGCGCGACCATCAGCGATCGCGCGGCAGGCCAAGCAGCGGGGTATCCCCTGATGATGCGTATCGTGCGCCAAACGCGTGGCATGGGCCGATCGACATGCTACGGACGGGACCATGTCAAACTCAAGAAGCAATACAGGCACCGTCGAGGTGGATGGGCTCCAGTACGATTGGGAACTTCAGCGCGAGCCGAAATGGTCGGATAACGACGGTTGGAAAGGGATGGCGATTTCCCTGATCCAGCGCGACGCGCAGCGCGAGGCCCTGCTGGAATTCCCGCCGCCCAAACGGCTGTTGAAAGGGCTGCAACGGGGTCGTCTTCAAGTCGATACCGCGACCGTTTCGCGAGGCGTGCGCGCGGCCTTACTGGCCGGATGGGACCCGCTGTCGCGCGGCAGGCCGATCGTTTTTACCGTAGATGCCGAGGGCGCGTAAGGCGTGCATGCCGTGCAAGCTCTTCAGTCTCGGAAGACTTTGAAGGCCCCCGATGCGCTCGGCGCCTGAGACCGACGTCGAAACCACCTTGCTCGGGCCGGTCCTGGCCGATCGGTCTTGCGGCGATTGCACCGCGTGCTGCACCGTGCTCACGATCGATACGCCCGACTTGAAGAAACCCGCGGGACAGCCTTGCGAAAACCTCTTCGAAGGCGGGTGCCGCATCCACGCTGAACGCCCGCACATCTGTCGAACATGGTTCTGCGCGTGGCGACGGGTTGCGACCATGCCGGAGGACGCCCGCCCCGATCGGTCCGGGCTGCTCGTCTCACTCAATTTCGTGCGTGCGCCGCAGAACTGCTTTGAAGGCGTCTCGATCAATGTCCGTGTGCTGGCCGGCAGCGAGGCGATCGAGAACGGCATGGCTGCCGTCGTGCTCGACAGCTTGTGCGACCAACTGATTCCGGTCTGGTTCAGCGACGGATCGTCGAAAATGCTGCTGCACCCCGACGATGATGTCGCACGCCTCGTCCTCTCGGGAGAACCCGCGCCCCCACACCTGGAGGACGAAGTGAGCGCTTGGCGCGAGCGCTACGGCGTCTTCATGCCAACTCACGGCCGTTGAGCTTTTCTGTCGGTCGGCTGACCCGGGACATCCGAACGCACAGGGAGGGTGTTGTGTGAGGACTTCGGATATAACGCCGCCGCAGAGGTGCCATGCGGGTGGTCGGGCCAGCGCACCCCTCGGCGTGGTGGTACGCTGGCGTTTCATCCGTCTGGGTGCGTGCATGACCGCGGGCGCCGGATCGTCGCGGCATCCGCGAACGGCGATCGTGCGGAAGGGCCGGTTGGGGATACGCTGCAGGCGCTCGATCGCGTTGCGTCTGCACCGCACGCATTCGGCGCGGCGCACCATTTGATCGCGGCGTAACGGCCGCAAAGCTGGTAAGGGCACGCACATGGTGCTGACACGACATGGTTGAAGGCGGATCCCTGCGCACGATCAGCGTCGGCGTGCGAGAGGTGCTTGGTGCCGCGCTGCCGGGCGAACCCACGCGCGGGGACGTCCGCGCGCTTCTGCTGGGGACGCGTGTCGACACCCGCCATCTGCGCGATTTCGTCGAACCCGAGACTCTCCACCTGTCCGGCGTTGGAGCGGCATTCGTGTTCCGCTATGGCGTTCTCGTCCTGATCGGGGCGTCCGCCGAAGTGGAACGCCGCTTCATCGCGCAGCTCTCCGACCACGTGATCGAACCCTTGGCCACGCCGGAAACCGAAACCGCCTGGATCGAGATCCACCCGGACCGCGAAGAGACCGTCAGCGCGGACGGGCATATCCGGTTGAAGGAAGCGTCGCGCGAACGTCTGTTGCTGACCGCCACCGTCGTCGCCAGAAGCGTGGTGCTGGCGCGGGACGAGGGGCGGATTGCCGAAGCTTTCGATCGCGTCGAGCCGCTGATCCACGAGCTGCGCGTCCATGGTCGCGCGGTGATGCCGATCCGGCGGGTCATGAGGAGCATCGGCGATGTCCTCGCAGCGCAGCACCGCGTCGTCGGTCGCGCGCAGATCGTGGAGAAGCCGGACCTGCTATGGGACCATCCCGAGCTCGACCGCCTCTATGGGCGCCTCGAAGCCGAGTTCGAACTGGGTGACCGCGCGCGTGCGATGGAACGCAAGCTCGAGGTCATCGGTGACGCGGCGGAATGGCTGCTCGACCTGGTGCAGGACAAGCGTTCGCTGAGGCTCGAGCTTGCCGTGATCGGCTTGATTGCCTTCGAGGTCGTCCTCAACATCTACGAGTTATGGCGGCACTGAAAGGCGATCCGGCGATCGGCGGCAGATGGAGCCTTGGCACGTGCGCCGTTGGCGACGACGCCCGACTGCAACGATCAGCCCCAGTTCAGTTGAGCTCTATGATGACGGGATGATCAGTAAGGCTGAGTTGCAGATGGGAGCAGTCGGCCATCCGCAGGATCGCCCTCGCGCCCACGGTCGGATCGTACACGGCAATGGCGTGCTTTCCTTTGAGGTCGATGACCGGGTGATCCTCTCCGTGACCACGCTCGTCCCAGACGATGAGCAACGAACGGCCGCCGCGCCCCGTCAATGCAAGATCATGGACGGTATCGGGCTGGGCGGTGATCTCATAGTCCAGCGCGGCATGTCTCCGGCCGGGACCTGGTCTGTTGAGGATGGATGTAAAATTGTGCAAATAGACCGCGGCTTTGCGTGGCGTATAATCCGGACGGAAGAAGCCGAAGGTCTGGTTGCCGCTTTCGTCCGTCCGATCGCGCAGGATATAGACCGACGTGTTCGAAAACCCGCGAGCAAATTGCGCGAGATAGATATCCAGCAGCACGGCGCCCTGCGTTTCCTCGTTCACGATCCCGCTCAGGGTGATGCCGGTTTCGGTCGTGACGCGGGGCAGGCGATCGAGGTCAGCCTGGCTATAGCCCCTGAAGTGATTGCGCCATGTGCTGCCGTAATTCCCGTAAAGTCCGTCAGTTTGTGAAGCGACCGAGGGATCTGCCGCGTTCCAGGCGAGGTTGTCGGGGAGGGGGCTTTGCGAGGTCCGCCTCGGGTAATTGTGCAGCGTCGCCGCGTCGGCGAAGCGCGTGCCCGCTGGAAGCGCCGACCCCGCGCGGGGCGGAATGGTCAGGAACTGCAGGCCGACGTCGTCCGTTTCGGCGCCAGCCTCGGATATCGACCACACCGGATAGCGTGCCAGCTGCGGGTCGGCCTTGACGGCGGCGTAGAGCCGCTGCTGCAGGCGTGCGACTGGCTGCCACGACAGACCGCGGCCGCCGCCCGGGACGCCATCCACGGTGACAGGCCAATTGTTGGGCTCGTTATTGCCCTCAAACGCGAGCAGAGCCGAGGACTGGGCAAGCACCCGCCCGGTAGCAACGAGTTTGGCGATGTCCGTGCCGCCGCTGAGTAATCCCCAACTGAACGTGACCCCGGTGGCCCGATGGATTTTCAGCATGGTGCGGATTGTCGACGGTCCGTCGTCCGACAGGCCCTCGATGCCTGCGCGGACCCATCGGAATCCACCAAATTTCAGCATGTCGATGGTTTTTTCGAGCGATTGGCCACGATCCGGAAAGCTCGTATTGACGCCGATACTGGCAAGAAAGCGTTCGACAGGCACGGCCGTTCTGGCGCGCGACGCAGCAGGTGAGGCACAAGAAAACATCGCTGCGATCATTATACACGGTCCGCTGCGGTGGAACATGGCGCTCGCTCCGAGGCAGAGTGTAAATGCAAAACCAGGGTGTTTGGTCGCATGATGGCGAACCAGCCGAGTGTCAGCAATACTGTGGATTGCCCAGCGATCCAGTGTGTCCGGTTTGATTCGATGGAGATATTGCGCCCGCAAGATAAAGGGGACAAGCAATAGGAAATATTTGCGCTCAGACTTACCCGCTTCGCCGCGATGCTGGTCGCCAGCTCGAGCGAAGCGTGCTGATGGCGCGATCGTGTCATAAGAGCGCAGCGCCGCTCGGGACGATGGGGATGAAGGAGCAAGCGCAGGTTCCGGTCCGACCGCTACACGATCGGTCGAGTGATGACATGTCCGTAAATTCAAATGCGGTCCACCGTCGGACCCTGTAGGCGTTGCTTCGCGCGACGTCCCTGCCGATGTGGGCGCAGGAGGCCGCAATGACCGGTTCTGACGAAGCGACTCCACCCTCTGCCGCCGTCGAGGATCGTCGACCCTGGGCCGAACGCGCGCTCTCCGTCATGGGCCCCGGCCTCGTCACGGGCGCGGCCGATGATGACCCCAGCGGAATCGCAACATACAGCCAGGTGGGCGCTCAGTTCGGCTATAGCCTCAAGTGGATCATGCTGTTCAGCTATCCCTTGATGGTAGTGACGCAGGAGATAGCGGCACGGATCGGATGCGTGACCGGCGTCGGCATCGCGCAGAACCTTCGGCGGCATTATCCGCGATCGCTCCTGCGGCTGGTCGTCCTGCTGCTCGTTGTCGCCAACGTCATCAACCTCGGTGCCGATTTGGGGGCGATGGGGGCAGCGGTCGGCCTGCTGATCGGGGGACCGGAGCATATCTACACGCTGCTGTTCGGGATCATCTGCGTTCTGCTCGAGGTTTTCATGGACTATCCGCGTTATGCGGCGGTCCTCAAATGGTCGACCTTGTCGCTGTTCGCTTATGTCGGCGTGGTGTTTGCCTCGCACGTCTCCCTTCGATCGGCGCTGACCGCCACGCTGTTCCCGTCCTTCACGTTCGACGCCGCGCACGCCATGGCGCTGGTGGCGATCCTCGGGACGACCATCTCCCCCTATCTGTTCTTCTGGCAGAGCGGGCAGGAGGTGGAGGAGCAGCATCGCCGGCATGTGAAGCCGCTGTGCGTCACGCCGAAAACCGCGATTGCCGAGCTTTCCCGGATACGGGCGGATACGATCGTCGGGATGGGGTTCTCCAACCTGATCGCGCTGTTCATCATCATCGCGACGGCGGCCACGCTGCATGCCCACGGCATCACCGATATCCAGACCTCGTCGCAGGCGGCCGAAGCGTTGCGGCCGATCGCTGGCGTGTTTACTTTCGGGTTGTTTGCGCTCGGGATCATCGGCACGGGTATGCTCGCGATCCCGGTCCTTGCAGGGTCTGCCGCTTACGGCGTCAGCGAAATGTTCGGCTGGACGTCGGGCTTGCGGCGCAAGCCGCGCGAGGCGCGCGCGTTCTATGCCGTCATCGCGGTCGCGACGCTGGCTGGCGCGGCCCTCAACTTCACCGCCATCGACCCGATCAAGGCGCTCTATTGGAGCGCGGTCGTCAATGGCGTACTCGCCGCGCCGCTGATGGCGGTCATGATCATGATCGCGATGAACAAGCGAGTCATGGGACGGCTTACACTCAGTCCCGCCATGGCCGCCGCCGGAGGGGTTGCAACCGCAGTCATGGGGGCGGCATCGGTAGGCTTCTTCGTTCTGGCCTGAGCCGTCCTGTGGCTCGCAGCAACCAGAGGCCGACGGAACAGGACACCGCGCTTTCACGTCGCGTCCGAAGGCGTCCATCCGGCAGTCCTCTTCAACGCCAGTCTGGCCGTCGCCAGCGCGCTGCGCTCGCTTATGACCCACGGTTCACCCATGATCAGGGGACGAACGCGCGATATCCGTCGCCGGTCATGAACCCGTCCGGACGTGCAGATGCCGGGTCGAGCGTAGAGAATCGCCGTTGTCCAAGCCTCCGGAATTCCGCTGGACACGGCGGCCTGTTCGCACGAGCATGCCATGCAGACGGGATCTGCCGGAGACGTCGGATGCGTGCACGCGGTGTCATCATAGTCCTCTCGGGGGCCCTATGCCTTGCATCAAGCGGAAGTCATGCGACCGGCGGCGTGGCAGCGCATTCCCCCGCCGATGCCATACTGTCGTCGATCGATCTCTCCCGGGCATTCGCCATGAGCGGGCACTGGCGGTTCACGGCGTCGCAAGGTCCCGAGATTTCCGACCCGCTCGGCGATCCGGCCGAGAAAGCGCCGGGTGTCGTTCGGCTGTGCATCAGTCGGGACGCAGGTAAGACATGCCGCCCCAGCCTGAACCGGCTGCTGACGGTTACCGACAAGACCGACCTTTATACGGAGCCGCATTTCCTCAACGACGCCCGCGTCGTCCATCCGCGCCCCGACGTTCCGCTCCTGTTGCTTCAAGTGGCAAGCCTGCACAGCGGAGACGGGGATCAGCGCGTTGCGACCACGGCGCTCGTGTTCGACGCTGCCAGCGACGGATTCGTAGCCGTGTACGCGAAGCAGACGGGAGCAAACAATAATCAGGAGATCCGCTATGTGGAGTCAGGGCCACTCCGCGGCGCGATCCTCTCCGCCGAGCCCACGCGCAACGCCCCGTTCGGCTTCTGGATCACGGTCAACCAGCTCGGTGCCGGCGGGCGGTATAGGCAGACGCTCCGCTACCGAAGCGCGACCCGCTACGATGATGGAAACCCGCTGGCGGTCCTCGACTCCGAAATGCCCAATCTTCAGCAGCGCCTTGGGCTCTGGCGCCCGGGATCGCGGCTTCCCTTGCCCGCAGGCGTGTGTCCGCGACCGCGGTTGCTGGCGAAGGAGCTATGGTGTTTCGCGAAGCCGGCGGCATGATCTCTTCGATCGGCGCCCTGGCTCTGGTCAGCGAACCGCTGACGAACCCGGCATTCCTCAAATACTAGCCGTTGCCCGTGGCCCGTGCGGCCGGTTCGGACGCGGGCGTTACGGCCGGACCAGCGGCCTTGCGCTCGGAATAGCGGTCAACCAGTTGTGCGGCATGCGGTCGCACCAAGAGGGTGAACCGGATGAGTTCCTCCATTACGTCCACGATCCGGTCATAATAGCCGGAGGCGCGCATGCGGTCGTCGTCGCCGAACTCCTTATACGCCATCGCGACCGAGGACTGGTTGGGGATCGTGACCATCCGCATCCAGCGGCCGAGCAGGCGCAAGGTGTTCACGCTGTTGAACGACTGAGACCCGGCCGACACCTGCATGACGGCAAGTGTCCGGCCTTGGGTGGGGCGCATGCCACCCATCGACAGCGGCAGATGGTCGATCTGCGCCTTCATTACCCCGGTGATCTGGCCATGCCGCTCTGGACTGCACCAGACCTGCCCTTCGGACCATAGCGATAGCGCGCGCAGTTCGTGCACCGCCGGATGGTCGTCGCCTGGCGCCTGATCGGGCAGAGGCAGGTCGGATGGATCGAAAATGCGAATCTCGGCGCCGAACAGCGTCAGCAGACGCGCAGCCTCCTCCACGCATAACCGCGAGAACGACCGTGCGCGCAACGAGCCATAGAGCAGCAGGATGCGCGGCGGTGGCTGGTCCGCCCCCAAGCCGAGCCCGGGTCGGTCGAGGACGAACGACCGGTCCAGCGCCGGAAGATGGTCAGGGTCAGCAAATGTTCGGAGCCGGGACATGGCGAACCTTTCAGACGAGCGTGAGCCGCAGGGCGAGGGTCGCCAGCGTGACCAGCAGCACCGGCAACGTCAGCACGACGCCAACCTTGCAGTAATACCCCCAACCAATCGGCACGCCTTTCTGCCCGAGCACGTGCAACCACAAGAGCGTCGCGAGCGAGCCGATCGGCGTTAGCTTGGGTCCGAGGTCGCAGCCGATCACATTGGCGTAGATCATCGCTTCGCGGACCGCGCCAGTCGCGTGGCTCGCCTCGATCGATAGCGCCCCGATCAGGACCGTGGGCATGTTGTTCATGAAAGACGAAAGCACCGCCGTAAGGATCCCGGTGCCAAACGCCGCCCCCCATACCCCACCCGCTGCGGCTCGGTTCAGCAGGACAGCGACATAGTCGGTAAGCCCCTGGTTGCGTAAACCGTAAACGACGAGATACATGCCGAGCGAGAAGATCACGACCTGCCACGGGGCACCGAGGAGCACCTTGCGGGTGGCGATGACATGACCGCGCGCGGCGACCGCCAGCAACACCGCCGCCCCCGATGCAGCGACCGCGCTGATCGGAACGCCGAGCGGGTCAAGGACGAAAAAGCCGATGAGCAGCAGAAGCAGCATGGCCCAACCCGTGCGGAACGTGGCAGCATCGCGGATCGCAGCGCCGGGCAGACGGAGCTTTCCCACGTCGTAGCCGGCTGGAATGTCGCGCCGGAAATATAGCCAGAGCACAAGCAACGTCGAGCCGACCGCCGCGAGATCGACCGGCAGCATCACCAGCGCATAGGCCCCAAAACCAAGCCGGAAGATGTCCGCGGAGACGATATTGACGAGGTTGGAGACCACCAGCGGCAGGCTGGCGGTGTCAGCGATGAAGCTGGCCGCCATTACGAATGCCAGCGTGGCCTTTGGCCCGTAGCCGAGGGCGCGCAGCATCGCGAGCACGATCGGCGTCAGGATCAGGGCCGCGCCGTCATTGGCGAACAAAGCAGACACGGCAGCGCCCAGCAGCACCACGAGCGCGAACAGTCGATGACCCTTGCCGCCGGCCCAGCGCGCGACGTGAAGCGCCGTCCATTCGAACAGTCCGGCTTCATCCAGCAACAGGCTGATGATGATGATCGCGACGAACGTGGCGGTCGCGTTCCAGACGATGTGCCAGACCACCGGCACGTCGCCCCACCCGATGACACCTGCCAGCAATGCCACGCCGGCACCCGCCATCGCGCTCCAGCCAATGCCCAGCCCTTTCGGCTGCCAGATCACGAAAACAATGGTGACGACGAAGATCAGCAGGGCCGCAAGCATCAGGCGATGCGCTGACCCGTGGCATCGACGACTGGTTCGCCGTCTTCCTTGGCGAACGCGCCAAGCTGCGCGTCGGGCAGGATATCCAGGACCGCTTCGGATGGACGACAGAGTTTGACGCCCAGCGGCGTGACGACCAGCGGCCGATTGATCAGGATCGGGTGCTCGATCATCGCGTCCACCAGTGCCGCGTCCGAAAGCGTACCGTCGCCCAGCCCGAGCTCGGCGTAGGGCGTCCCTTTCTCCCGCAGCAGATCGCGGGGTTGCAGCCCCGCGCGTGCGATCAACTGAACGAGCAACGCGCGCGCTGGCGGGGTCTTCAGATATTCCACCACATGCGGCTCGACACCCGAGTTGCGGATCAACGCAAGGGTGTTGCGGGACGTGCCGCAGGCAGGATTGTGGTAGATGACGATGTCGGTCATGACGCTCTTCCGGTCAGCAACAGGTAAGTTCGGCAAGCAGCGGCTCGCACAGTTCCGGACGGCCTTCGCAACAATCCTTCGCCAGGAACAGCATGAGGTCGCGAAGCGCATCGATGTTTGCGCGCTGAATGACCTGGCGCCCGCGCTTCTCGGAGGTGATCAGCCCCGCCTTCGCCAACACCGCGAGATGCGTCGAGAAAGTGCTTTGCGTGAGACCCGCATGGTCCACCAGCTGGCCGGTGGAAAGGCCGTCGGGTTCCTGTCGAACGAGCAGCCGAAACGCGCCCAGTCGCGTCGGGTGGGACAACGCGGCGAGAATGGCGAGGGCATCGTCGGTGAGCATCCATCGGGATTATACGATCGATTTCCGACCGTCAACCATCGGGGAAAACCGATGGGACGATTGCCCTATGAGCTGGATCGTACGGTTTCGTCGGGGTTCAGCTCCGGCGGAGGATCGCGCGGTACAGATGTGTGTCGGCCAGGGAGTAATAGAGCCAGATCTGCTCGCCCACGACGACCACCGAGGCTGCGAATGCGATGTCGGTCGCCGTTCGTTCCAGCGCGGGCGGCGGCGTGATGAGCGGTTCGATGCAGCGCCCGACGACCGTGGTATATTCGGCATCGAACGCGACCCACCCGATCCGCCAGCGCGCGTCATGGGTGGCGCCATTATAGAACATCACCGGGCGGTCCTTGTCCGTCGTCAGCAGCGGACCAGTCGAAAGATGCCAGCTATCCCAACTGTCCGTCCGCGACGCGAACGGATCCCGCTCATCGGTCCACGGCCCCGCGATGCCATCGCTGATCGCCAGACCGACGAGTGATGCTTCGTCCCGCGCGAACTCGTAGAACATGCGCCAGCCGCCGCCTTTGGTGCGATCGACCGTGGCCTCCTTGATGTTGCCCTGGCTCGGGGTGTTCTGCATGGCGACCCCCTGTTTCGTCAGACGGTCGATCGAGGGACCGGTGGCGTACAACATTTCGCCGTGCGAGTGCGTAGCGTCGACGCCCGTATAATAGATCACCACGCTGCCATCCGCTCGGAACACCGGGGTAGGGTCCTCGCAGCCGCCGATGTCGTCCAAGCCCGGGCCAGGGGCAAGCACGGGCGTATCGCTGGCGGTGAAGCGCAGCCCGTCGCTGCTCGTCGCATACCAGATCGTGCCGGTGTCGCCCGTCTCGCCAGGACGCGGTACGGCACGGACCAGCATGGCGTGGCTGCCGTCATCCAGCCCCCAGACGTAAGGGCTCATCAGGTCGCGGCGCGAGACCGCCTCGTTGCCGACCATCCCGAGCGGATCGATCTGCTCGACGTTGAAGTCCACCGCCATGTCAGGCCCCCTGCGCGACGGTGAGCGACAATGCGCCGTCGATCGTCACCGTGGTGCCGGTGATATAGTCGGCCGCGGGCGACAGGAGAAACACGACCAGCGTCGCAACCTCGTCGGGCCGCCCGGCGCGTCGCCAGGGGATCGCGGCTTCCTTGGCGGCAAGCTCGGTGGCGTTGTCGAGCGCGCTCTGGTTCATCGGCGTCAGGATCATTCCGGGCGCGACGCCATTGACCGCGATGCCCTTCGGCGCGAGTTCGAGAGCAAGCGTCGCCGTCAGCTGCGACAGCCCACCCTTGGCGGAATCGTAATCCACCCCGCCCGGGCGCGGCGCGCGTTCGTGGATCGAGGAAATGTTGACGATCCGCCCCTTCATCGCTTTCGCTTCGAGCCGCCGCACCATCGCGCGGCACGTCAGGAAGGGGCCGTAGAGATCCGATCGGATCACGCGGTCGAACTGTGCCAGTTCCATGTCCGCCAGCAACACGCCGCTCATGTTCAGGCCTGCGGAATTGACCAGCAGGCTGACGGTGCCGAACGTCTTTTCCGCCATGTCGAACAGTCGTGCCACCGCGGATTCGTCGCCTACGTCGGCCTGAACGGCGATCGCGCGCGTCTCGCCGCCGACCGATTCGCATACCCGCTGCGCCGCGGCCGCATCCTTGAAATAGGTGATCACGACCCGCGCCCCGGCATCGCCAAGCGCTTTTGCGCAGGCGGCGCCGATGCCCGATTCCCCACCCGTCACGATTGCCACGCTGGTATCGAACATCGTCTTTGCTCCTTTGTGCGGGGATGTCATCAGGTCGTGAGGGCGAGGGACATGGCGAGCCGCTTGCTCGATCCCGCCGCAATCTCGAGGATGCCGGGTTTGTCACGAAGGTCGCCGGCGTAGCCCACCGGATCGGCGAAGCCTTGCCATGGTTCGATGCATAGGAAGTCGGCGCCCGGCTTCGTCCACATCCCCAGCGTCGGGAAATCGGCGAAGTCGATCGCCAGCCGGGGACCGACCGGGGGACCATAGCTTGCGCTGCGGCTGTTCAGGCGATCGAATATGACCGCATCGGCGACGAACAGGTCATCGCGCAGTACCAGCGTATCGCCGGAAACGGGCGTCGGCTGCGGATCGGGCAGGAGAAAACCGTCTGCGTTGATCCGGCGGATCGGCGCAGGTTCGTCCTGCGCAAACCGGATCGTGTGCATCGCACGCGGCTGATCGAACGGGAGCGGCCACCGTAGCGCCGGATGGAACCCAAAGCTTGCCGGCATCGGAACGTCGCCGAGATTGGCGATGTTTGCCGTGACGCGCAGCTGCGTTGCCGACACGCAAAACTGGATGTCCAGCTGGAACGCGAACGGATAGACGGCGCGAGTCTGCTCGGATGCCGACAGCCGGAAGGTCACCGCGTCCGCTGCCTGGTCTATGATATCGAACGTCGAATGGCGTGCGAAACCGTGTTTGGGCATGGCATAGCGCTGGCCGTCGAGCCGATAGCATCCGCCTTCGAGCAAGCCGATCACCGGAAACAGAATCGGCGCGCGCCCATGCCAGACCGCGGGATCACCATCCCACAGCAAGTCGCGGCCATGCCCGTCGCGCAGAAACTGGAGCTCCGCACCAAGCTGCGAGATGCCCGCAGAGATCCCCCCGGACGAGATGGTTGGCAATTCCACCGACATGCTGCTCCCGTGGGTCAGATGTCATCGACCGCGCGAGCGGGCCGGATGACGGGCGGCCCCGACAAAGCCAGCAACGTCTCGAAAACACGAATGAATTATTGTTCATCATGCCGCGCGCTCGCCGGAGGGATCGCGTCCCGGTCTCGTGAACCGATGGGGCTTACGCCTGTCCGTGGATGCCGACCGCGGATCTCAGCCGCGGTGGCGGCGTGCCCGGTCGTAGGATCAAATTGCGCGCGGTGTCGGCAAGGGCGATCGAGCATCGGGATCGCTCGGGATCCCGATGCTCGACGACCGATCAGCCGTTCAGACGATCCTTGAGCGCCTTGGCGGGCGCGAAGCCGAGCTTCTTGGATGCCGCGATCTGGATGGTCTCGCCGTTCGACGGGTTGCGGCCTTCGCGCGCGGGGCTGTCCTTGACCTTGAACTTGCCGAACCCGGCAAGCGCGATTTCTTCCCCGGCCTGCGCCGCTTCGGCAATCGCTGCGAAGACGCTGTCGACGATCGCCTTGGCGTCTGCCTTGGAGATGTCGTTGGCGGTCGCGATCTTCTCGTTCAGCTCGGCATTGTTCATGGGACATGTCCTGTCTGTGATAGGGAGCCGGCCCCCTAGCGGGCCGAGCGCGTCGTGACCAGTCGCTCTTCGCCGCCAGGCACGATCTTGCGGTGGGTGGTGCTGGAAGCGCACAGACGGGATCGGTCAACCCGTGACCGCATGCGCCCCGCTCACTGAAGTCCGGATGCGGAAATGGGCGGCCGGGTTCCGAACGTCCGCAATCGCTTCGACCATGGTGCTGTCGAAGCCCCAGCGTTCGCGCCGTTTCGCTAGTGGTCGACAGCGACCGATCGATGTGCTGCCGCGCGCGGCACCGGGGTCATGACCAGCAGCGATACACCTTGTCGCGGCAGGGCAAACGCCAGGCTGGCAATACCGCCATGGACGCGAAGTTGTTCTGGATCCGGGTCCATCGTCGCAAGCTCAGCGGCCTTCAGCAACGCCGCCCGCTGTTCGTTCGTGGGGGCCAGCGGCGATCCCATCGCGCGCCAGGTGGCAAAGCTGTTCGAGTGGTCCGCGTCGATCCGATACTGCGTCAGCGCAACGCCCCGCGCGAACGCACGCGGCAAGCGGCGCAGTTGGAGGTGTATCTCGGCCTTTGGTCCGGGTTGATCGTCGTCGTGATAGTGCCAGACCAGAACTGAAACGGCGTCTCCGTCGAGACTGGCGACGCTGCCGACGTCCGCGGTGTCGCGCACGCCGTCACGCAGTACCGTGTCCAACGCGACCTGATGGTCGGACGTGGCCGGGAGATACCGCCCCGTCATTTTGGCGAACATCTTGAAGAGGTTCATGATCGGCAAATCGATGCCATTCGAGGTCAGTTGCCGGAAACCGGCGAACGGCGCCTGATCCTCGAATTCGAATGCCCAGGACAGGATACCCTCGAGATGCAGGCCACGCCGCCCCGCGAGCGCCAACAGGCGCGGGAACGCGGCGGCCGTATAGCTCGAGTACAGGGTGCCGTTGCGGTAGGCGTTGGCCGGACCCTGACAGGCCGCACAGCCTTCCGGGTCCGCTTCACCGATGATGATGGGCGTGTTCCGGAAGGCAGGGTTCGCGGCGATCGCGGCGAACTCGTGATCGGCCGCCTTCAGCTGCGCGTTCAAGCCCATGCGAACATGACGGCCGTTCGCGTCCGCGATGACTTCGGGCTGGCCCTTGGCGTGGAAGGAGAGGAAGTCGAGGGGCATCCCGGCCGCTTGCTCGTGCGCCATGAACGCCGCGAGGAAATCGTCACCGGCGCCCGCGCTGTCCGGTCCGCCGACCCGCGCCTCCGGCAAGGCCCGCCGCACGCCACGGACGGCAGCGTCGTGCAGGCGAAAGAACTCTTCGCGCGTGCCACCCCAATAATATTGCGGCAAATTGGCTTCGTTCCAGGTCTCGAAATACCAGCTTGCCACGTCTTGGCGGCCATAGCGTGCGATGCAGTGCAGCACCCACGCGTGGATCAGCGCCTCCCAACGACCGTAATCGCGCGGCGGATAGGCCCAACCGGTCCGCAACGTGCCGCTGCCCGGTCGCCAGTCGTGTTGATAGGGGAGGGGCTTGGTCGACAGGGCCTGCGGCATGAAGCCGAGTTCGACATAGGGTTTGACCCCACGGGCGCGGTACGTGTCGAAGATCCGGTCGACAACGCTCCAGTTGTAGATCGCCCGCCCGTCCGGAGTTTCGGAATAGATGCCGGTGGACCCCCATTTGAAGGCAGGCGTGCCGTCGCCCGACGTCAGCAGATTATGGGTTCGGAAGTATACGCGATCATGGGCGAGGGAACCCAATGTCGCCAACGTGCTGCGGCCGTCCTTCATCGTTGCGTAATTGGGTTCGTCCGCACCAAAGAAGCGCCAGACCGGGTCGACGGGCTTTCCCGGACTGCCTGCATCGATCGCGATGGTGACCGGAAAACTTGGGGTGCCAGGATCGGAACGGGCGCAGGCGGGTGCGCAGACGGCCATCGCCGCGGCTGTCATCATTCCAAGCCGTTTCATTGTGTCACCACCTGCCCATGCCCGTGGAGGATGCTGACGACGGGACTGATGCAAGCGCTTGGACGGAAAGGCGCAACGCGCCAGGGCAGGCGGCCTGCCGCCCGTTCCTGGGATGCGGCGCACCTGGGCAGCCCGAGAGGGCGTTGCCGGCCGCGGCTTCGCTCATGCGATCGGGGCTACAAGATCGGAGCAAGCCACACCATCTCGCTGGCGCGCGCTTTCAGCTCCAGCGATCAAAGGACGTACCCATGAACATCGATCTCCAAGGCAAGACCGCTCTCGTCACGGGTTCGACCGAAGGCATCGGCTTCGGTATCGCGCAGGGGCTTGCAAAGGCGGGTGCGGCGGTGGTGCTCAACGGCCGAACGCCGGAAAAGGTCGACGCCGCGGTCGCGCGGATCGGCGGCAGTGCGCGCGGCGTAGCCGCCGATCTCGGCAGCGTCGAGGGCCATGATCTCCTGTTCGCTGCGGTGCCGCAGGCGGACATCGTCGTCAGCAATCTTGGCATCTTCCAGCCTGCCGACTTCTTCGAGACCGACGACGCCACCTGGGACCGGCACTGGCAGGTCAACGTGATGGCTGGCGTACGACTGGCGCGAGCATATCTGCCGGGGATGGAAGCAAAAGGCTGGGGGCGCTTCCTCCTGCTGGCGTCGGAATCGGCATTCAACATTCCAGTCGAGATGATCCATTACGGGGTCAGCAAGACCGCCGACGTTGCTCTCGCGCGGGGGCTTGCGAAGCGGATGGCCGGCACCGGCGTGACCGTGAACTCGGTGCTGCCCGGCCCGACACTGTCCGAGGGCGTCGAGGCGATGCTGGAGACGGAGCGTGCCCGATCCGGCAAGCCGATCGCGGACGTCGCCGCGGCGTTCGTGCAGAAGCACCGGTCCAGCTCGATCATCCAGCGCGCGGCGACGGTCGAAGAAGTGGCGAATATGGTCGTCTATCTCGCGTCGCCCTTGGCGTCGGCCACGACGGGGGCTGCTCTTCGCGTCGACGGGGGCGTGATCGATACCTTGATGTGAGCCACCGGGGGAACGCGGCGCATGGCCGGACCCTGGCTGACGAAGAAAGCGACGACCCCATCCGCGGAACGCCCGAGGACGCGGACCGCTCACGCCTTCACGAGCATCCGCTTGGGCCGTCGGTGCTGCGCGCGAGAGAACAGCGCGAACGTGCGATTGACGTAATTGGCCACGCCGCTGAGGCTGTTGATATATGCCTTCACGTCGGGAACGAGGACCGCCTCGACGAGGCGTGGAATACGATCCGGGTCGGGGGTATCGAAGCGGAGATAAAACCACGGCTGACCGCGTCGCAGCTTCAACGGCTGAGTCACATCATGCCACTCGAACGCCCACATCAGCTGGCGCGGCCAGATGTGGACCGGGAACCGCCCGCCGATCATCAAGCCCGGCATGGCGAGTGACCCATAATCCAGGAACGGTGGAAACTGGTTCAACCAGGCCGGCGTGTCAGAGAGAAACACATAGGGCGTGACGATCTGGATGATTGGTCGATCCGGATGTCGCCATTCATTGCGGGCCACGACGGTGAGCATCTGGTTGAGCGCCTTCGAACGCACGGTGCTTTGCGGTCCATCGATATTGACCAGATGCGGCTGGCCCTTGGGATCGAAATCGAAGCGCAGGTGCAGGTCGACCGGACAGGATACGACGATGTTGCGTGCGTCGAAATCAATTGCGGCGGGGCATAACTGCACGGATTTGGCCGACTGCGGTTTGGCCACCTTGCGGTCGAACGCAGATGGCGCGTCCCAGATCAGGCTTGCCGCAGTCGGCATGAGTGCCCAGCCGATCTCGGCGGGGGCAGTGCGGGACCGAGTACGCGTAAACATACCAATGACCTCTTTCTCGACCGAGCCGCGCGCGAAACCAAGCGTGTGCGCGATCAACGCTGCGATCCATGCTCCTTCGGCGCGGCGGAAAATCATTTCCGGCATCATCTGTTTAACGGATGCGGCACTACCCCCGAATCGGGCATAAACTCACAAGAACGTGCTTCGGGGCAGAGGGGCCGTCAATAGAGAGTGTGTAGTGGATAGGTCGAGCGGCAAGAGATGCCGTTCGGCTAACGATCGACCATGTGTTAGCTCTATAGAGGGATCAGTTCGATGACGCTGAGGACATTCTCCTTCAATCTTTCCGACATTGAATTTCTGTTGGCGCAGATCAACTTTCGCCCGCTATTCACCAAGAATGCGAACGGCGTCTTGGTTGTGGTCATCAACTGGACCGGCGATAGTGCGGTTTACGACGCAAACGGTACGCTGATCGTAGATCCGACCAATGGCGGGCAGCATGTCCCGACGCCGACGGAAATCAGCGCCAATCTCGCGCTGTATGGCGCATCGTACAGCGGGTATGTCGACATCGCGGGGCTGCGCTACGTAACAGGAAATTACAATAACCTATTGCCTGGCCAGCAATTCTGGGGCGCGGCCAATCAACCGTTCACGCGGCAGTCGGCGGCGGATTTTAATCATTACCTGAAACAGGTGCTGGGCGCAGTCTCGACCTCCACCAGCCAGAGCGCCGTCGCCAGTGATGGCCCGCTGACGAGCCATACCACCACGGTTCCGGTCGGCAACGGCACGGTGACGGTCACGTACAATACGTTGGATCACAGTGTCGTGGCGACGACGACGACGACGACGGACGGACATCATCTCGTCGTGTCGACCAATACGTTGAGCCAGACGCTGACGGTCCAGACGATGATTTCGGACGCGTCCGGGACCCATGCTGCGGGCGCGCCGGTCACGACGCCACTGGCGCCATCGAGCTATCTTTCGGGCGGCGAGCTCGACCCGACCTATCACCCCGGCCTGGCTGCCAAGATCACCGCGGCGCAGACCGTAGGCACGACCACCGGGCTCGACATGGCGAGCTACAATCCGGGCAAGAGCGTCGTCGACTACACCCCGCGAATGATCAGCGAGACCGTCACCACCGGCGGCCATGTGACCTATGACGCCAAGGGGCACTATCTCAGCGGCGACGGCGTCGTCCTGATGCACGATGCCAAGGGACATGTGGTCTATTATTCGGGACAGACCTCGGCGCAGCTCCAGGCGTTCCAATATGATGCGAGCAAGACGATCGATACCCGCGGACTGGTCGTCGGCGCGGCGATCGTCGATACGTCGGTTCCGCTGCAGCCGGGGCAGCCCGATGGGTCGGGAGGCGTCACGCCCAACGGCGATGCCAACCTGTACAGCGGCGCGGGGTATGGGACGCTCGCGACCGTCGGGCAGCACGACAAGCAGAATACCGATGCGAACAATATCACCGGGTTCGGCAATCACGAATATTTTTACGGCAATATCGCCTCGATCGGCGGCAACGCACCGAACAACCAGTTTCTCGCGCTGTTCGGACAGTTCTTCGATCATGGCCTCGACTTCATCGGCAAGGCGGCGGTCGACGGGCAGGGACATAGCGTCAACATCACGATCCCGCTCGCGGTCAACGATCCGCTCTACGGCGTGATCGGCAACGACGGACGGCCGACGACGTCGATCACCATCACGCGCGCGACCGTCGACAATACCTGGCTGAAGGATACCGCGGGGAACGTCCTCGATGGACACGACCCGGCGCATTCGGTGGTCGATGCCAACGGTGTCGCGGTGAAGGATGCCAATGGTCTCGCCTTGTCGCGCGCGGGCGCGGATGGCGTCTGGGGGACCGCGGATGACATCGCTTCGCTCGGCGGGGCGACGCAGAACTCCACGGTCGGCGCGGTTCTCGCGCCGCAGAACCCGACCTACATCAACCACTCGTCGCCCTATATCGACCAGAGCCAGACGTACGGCTCGGCGAGCGACGTCACGCAGATCCTGCGCGAATGGGTGGCCGATCCGAACCACCCGGGGCAGTATGTCGCGGGCGCCAAGTTGCTGGATGGGCACCAGACCGTATCGTACACCAACGCATTCGGCGCAGCGACGACCGCCACGCTGCCGACGCTGAACGAACTGCGCGCGGCGGTCACGGCGACCGGACGAACGGCGCTGACGTGGGACGACGTGACCGACGCGCTCCGGCATCGCGATGCGCAAGGCCATGTCGGCTATTATGACAGCACGGGGACCGAGGTCGCGTACCTCGACGGCCAGACCGTCAACGGAACGACGGTGATCGGCGGACAATTGCACTGGGTCGACCCGACCAAGGCTGGACCGGTCGACCTGACCGGGTTGATCACACATTCCAGCGCCGAACCGCTTCTGATCGACATCAACCCGCACGTGGACGGCGCACACCTCACGTCGGCGCTTGCGCTCGATGCGATCGCCACGCTCAACGCGAGCCTTGCGGGAGTCGGCAGCCTTGCGATCGTCAATGGCGTCGTGACGCTCACCGTCGCGGCGGGCTTGCCCGGTGCGGGAACCTATACCGGCGTTGCGGCCCTGTCGCCCTGGGTCAACTTCACCGATTTCAGCATCACCAAGACACTCTTCAACGCGCCCGGCGCGCCGATCAGCGACGCGGTGCACGCGGCGGTCGGGGAAGTGCTGCTGGATTCGGTCGGCGACCATTATGTCGCCGGCGACGGGCGCGCGAACGAGAATTTCGGCCTGACCGCGATTCATCAAGTCTGGCACGAGGAGCATGGCTTCCAGGTGCAGAACCTCGAGGCGACGATCGCCAGCCTCGACGCGCAGGCGACCGCGTCGGATCATCTGAACGGCACCAGCCTCAACCCCAATCACACGACCGTGCACAATTGGGAAACCGCGGTTGCCGTAACCAACCAGACGATCACCGACAGCTTCGTCTCGAGCGTCAAAGACGCGAAGGGGACAGGTAACCACTTCGAGGCGACCGGCGGCGTCCTGGCACGCGATACCGACGGGAACTTCTACGCTGCCAGCACCACCCTCGCGACGGCGCAGGCAGACACTCAGCATCACTTTGCCGGCTATGTCATGGTCGACAATACGGTGTCCGCGACGATCCAGGGCGGCGTGGTGACCAACGGCATCTCCGCGGCAGGCAATTACACCGATGCGAACGGGTTGCTCTCGTGGAACCAGGATACCGTCTTCAACGGCGCCAAGGTGACCGTCGAGATGGAGTATCAGCATGTCGCGGTCGATCAATTCTCCCGCGCCGTGTCGCCCAACATCCAGGAGTTCGCCGGCGTCAGCACCGCGCGCAACGCGGCGATCTCGCTCGAATTCGGGCAGGCGGCGTATCGCTTCGGCCATTCGACGCTGCGCGAGACGCTCGACACGATGGATCCGGCGGGAGGCGTCACGGGCAAGATCATGAGCTACGCGCTGGAGGAAGCCTTCCTCAACCCCGGCAAGTTCGCAACCGTCGGTGCGGGCGCGGTCGTCCAGGGTGCGGCGCGCCAGCTGATGAACGAAGTCGACCAGATCGTGACGCCAAGCCTCAACGAAGGGCTGCTCGCGCAACCGCTCGATCTAGGCGCGATCAACATCGCGCGCGGTCGCGATATCGGCCTGCCCACGCTCAACGCGTTCAAGGCGGCAGCGGGGATCGGGCAGGTCTATACGAGCTGGGCGGCGTTCCAGCAGAATATGGTCCACCCTGAGAGGATCGCCGATTTCGTCGCGGCCTATTCCTTCGATGGCGATCTGGCCAAGGCTTCGACGATCGTCGATCTCGCGAATTTGCAGGCGGGGCAGACGCTGTCCGACAGCGAGGCGGCGATCGCCGCGACCAACGGCTGGGATCAGCTCTACGCGCACAATTTCATGAACAACATCGGCGTCGGCGATCCTGCCGACGGGGTCAATCATATCGACCTCTGGATCGGCGGCCTTGCCGAAGTCCATGTCGCCGGCGGCCTGCTCGGTGAAACGTTCGACGCGATCTTCGTCAACCAGATCGAGAATTTGATGGACGGCGACCGCTTCTATTATCTCCAGCGGCTGGTCAACACGTCCTTCGGCAATGAAATCCAGAACGAACAGTTCAAGGACATCGTCGAGCGCAATACCGGGACGCAACATCTCAACGGCAACATCTTTGCCTATGCGGACGAATATTACGACCAGGGTCGCGCCGCGAAAGTCGCGACCGGCGATCTGAGCGATCCGACCAAGGCGGGCGATCTGTACGCCGGGTCCAAATCCGACGGCAGCTGGGTCAAGGTGTTCGACGCGGCCACGCATCTGTGGTCCGGGTCGACGCCGGGTGTCTTCAATTCCACGGTCGTCAAGACCGGGGCGATCTACGACCTGTGGGGGCAACAGGTCACCGACCTGTTCGACGCCAACCACGTCAAGGTCTTCGACCGGACGACGATGGCCTGGACCAACGCGGCGTTGGCCGATGGCAGCAAGCCGCTCTATTATGACGCCAACACCGACGCCAACGGCGTCGCCAGCGCCACGCCGACGTCGTTCGTCTATCTCGGCGCGGACCAGCACAAATATGGTGCGATCATCGATGCGCATGCGGCGGACACGAACGGCCTGACCAGCGACAATGGGTTGAACAGCGTCGGCGGGCACGGCGTCGGCATCTATTCCGAGGATGCGGCGACCACTGCGCTCAACGGCAACATCGGGCGGCACAATGTCACGCTGGCATTCGGCGACGACACCACCCCGGGTTCGCCGGTGATCAGCTTCGGCGAGAATTACATCTACGATGCGCGCCCCGACGCCACGACGGTCAACAAGGACGGCAGCATCGATGGCGGCGCCAATTCTGCTGAAGTGATCGTCGGCACCAAGTTCGACGACTTCATCCAGATGGGGATTGGCGACGACACCGCTTACGGTGATGGCGGCAACGATATCATCTACGGCGGCAACGCCAATGCGGGGCACAACTCGATCTACGGTGGTGACGGCAACGACTATCTGGTCGGCGGCGACGCGCCCGACCTGATCGATGGCGGCACCGGCGACGACTGGATCTTCGGTGAATCCTCGGGTTCGAGCGTCAACGGTCTCGACCAGCTGATCGGTGGCGCGGGCAACGATCATATCTTCGGCGGCATCGGCATCGACAAGATCTTCGGCGGCGTCGGCGACGACTATATCTATGGTGGTCAGGATACCGACCCGACCGTCTTCGGTGGCGACGGGAACGACTATATCAACGGCGGTACCGGGGTCGACACGCTCAACGGCGACAATGGCGATGATATCCTCGACGGCGGTCCAGGCGTCGACCAATTGTTCGGCGGCAGCGGCGACGACATCCTGCGTCCCGGCGATATCGCCGATGTCGCCGGCAACGGCGGCGGCGGCGACGTGCTGATCGGGGGCGACTCCGCGACCAACGCCAATGGCACCAGCACCGACGACGGGTTCGATTTTGCGGACTATAGCCAGCAGACCGGCACCAACGGCCTAGTCGGCGATCTCGCCAACCAGGCGGCGGTTAGCCAGCTGCCCAGGGACAAGACGCCGTTGCCTCCGGGGATTACCGCTGCAACGACGACGGGCGATGTCTGGTTCGAGATGGAAGGGATCATCGGCACCAAGAACGCCGATCATCTCTACGGCGACAGCCCGGCCGATCCGAGCGCGACACCGGTCAGCCATGGCGACAACTGGCTCGTCGGCGGATCGGGCAACGACGTGATCATGGGCCGCGGTGGCAACGATGTGATCATCGGCGGATCGATCCGGCTCGACAGCCTGATCGGCACCTACGCCAGCCCCTCGCACCCGACGGACGCCTATCAGGCGGCCAACGACTTCTCGACCAATGCCGAAGGGGCGAGCCACCGCATCTATGACGATGCGACGCTGCAGCATAACGGCCTGCTCGACGCGGCGAACGCCGCCGTCGTCGCCGACGGCTTCGCCGGGGTCAGCTTCGAGAAGCACCTGACGACGCTGCTGCAATCGCGCGCCTACAAGGACTATGTGCTCGGCGACAACGGGACTGACGGGACAGCGAATATCGCGGCCTATACCGGGGCCTTCACCGATTACGACATCAAGAGCGTGACCGTCACCGATGCGAGCGGCCATGTCATTTCGGCCTTGCTGGTTCACGATCATCGTCCGGTCGGGCCAACCGGCCTGCTGGCGGATGGTATCACGCCAGGCGATGGCACCGACCTGCTGGTCGGGATCCAGGCGCTCGAGTTCAATTTCAACGAGACCACCGGGACCGGCACGGTCTTCAACCTGTCGACGCAGGTGTTCCAGTCCCCGGCGACCTTCTCGCTCAACGAGAACACGACGCTCGCTGGAACGGTGGCGGCGGTAGCGACGCTTCCGGTCAGCTATTCGATCGTTACCGGAGCCGGCGCCGGCGCCGACGCGGCGCTGTTCACGATCAACGCGACGACGGGCGCCCTTTCGTTCCGCACAGCACCCAATTTCGAGGCACCGCTCGCCGCGGGCGGCGGCAATATCTACGACGTCGTGGTGCAGGCGAGCGATGCCGCCGGCGCAACGATGCAGGATATCAAGGTCAGCGTCGTCAACGTCGACGAAGCCGCGACGGGCAGCCTCAACCTGTCGAGCTATTCGATCAACGGGGCGGCCGTCACGCTCAACGCGACCAGCACGGTTGCTGACCCGGACGTGATCGGCGCGCTGACGCTCAGCTATCAATGGCAGTCGTCGGCCAACGGCACCGCATGGACCAATATCGCGGGGCGGACCACAGCCTCCCTGACCACCACGGCGGCGCAGGCGAACCAGTTCGTCCGGCTCCAGGTAACCTATACCGATCCATTCGGGCAGCACACGGTAGCCTCGACCGAGACCGCCTATATCGGGACGGCAGGTGCCAACACCACCATCGGAACCGCCGGGACCGACCTGGTCTTCGGTCTCGGAGGTACGGACACGCTGGGCGGCGGCGGGGGCGACGATGTCTTCGTCTTCAGTGGCACCACGGCCGCGGTCGCGGTCAACGGCGGGGCGGGCAGCGACACGATCAAGGCGATTGCCGACAATACCGTGATCGCACTGTCGTCGATCGCCAATGTCGAGGCGATCACGGCGGACGGCCACGCCGGGGTTACCATCGCCGGAACCAACGCCGCCGATACGCTCGACTTTTCGACGGTCACGCTGACCGGCATCACCTCGATCAATGGCGGCGGGGGCGCCGACACCATCACCGGCTCGGCCGGCGCCGACGTGATCGACGGTGGCGCTGGTAACGACACGCTCTACGGCGGGGGAGGGAACGACACGTTCCTGATCGGCCTGAACAGCGGCGTCGACGCGCTTTACGGCGGCGCTGGTGCGGATACGATCCTTGCCACGGCGAATGGGGCGACGATCGGGCTGGGGACCAGTTTCTCGCTGGCAGCCAACAGTATCGAGGCGATTTCCGCCGGGGCCTTCACAGGGGTAACGATCGCCGGCACGAACGGAACGGACGTCTATGATTTCAGTGGCACGACGCTCACCGGAATTACCGTCATCAGCGGCGGCGGGGGCAGCGACACCATTACCGGGTCGGCCGGCAACGACACGATCGACGGCGGCTCCGGCGACGACACGCTATACGGTGGCGTCGGCAACGACACCTTCCTGATCGGTGCCAATAGCGGGGTCGATGCGATCTTCGGTGGGATCGGCAACGACACCATCGTCGCCTCGCAGAACAATGTCGTCATTGGTCTGGGGACGAGTTTCAACCTGGCCACCAATGGTGTGGAAACGATTTCGGCGGGGGCATTCGCGAACGTCGTGATCAACGGCACCGGTAACGCCGATACCTATGATTTCACGGGCATCACCCTGACCGGCATCGGTTCGATCAACGGTGGCGCGGGGAACGACATCATCACGGGCTCCGCGGGGAACGACACGATCGTCGGCGGCGCCGGTGCCGACACGCTTCGCGGCGGTGGCGGCAGCAACCGCTTCGTCTACAACGCGGTCTCGGAGTCGACCGGTACGAACACCGGTACGAACTACGATTTCCTCGCAGACTTTGACTTCGCCAAGGACAAGATCGTCCTGCCCGGCGCCGTGGATGTGTGGAACACGTATCGGCCCACCATCACTAGCGGGACGCTCAGCACCGCTACCTTCAACGCCAATCTGGCGGCGATCTTCAACGGTGCGTTGCAACCCAATTCGGCGGAATTCTTCACGCCGACCGCGGGAACACTGGCGGGGCACACGTTCCTGGTCATCGATGGCAATGGCATCGCGGGCTACCAGGCCGGCCAGGACTGGGTGTTCGAGGTCAGCCATCTGCCCACCAATCTGACCGGGCCGCTCGCGGTCGACTTCATCGTCTGACGCCACCGTCGCGGTCCCCGCTTCGGGCGGCGGGGATCGCGGCGGTGTCGGCTTTGCCGCGACGGGGCGCGGCGTTCGTCAAATGGGGAAGCAATAATGAAGCGTGGATGCCACTATTGGCACATCGGGGTTGCAGCATTCCTTCTTACTTCGCTGGTGATCGTATCGGGGGCAGGCGCAACGACGCCTGATCCCATTCTCCTTCCACCCCCCAGCGGAGCGCCGCTCGACATCGACTTCACCAAGGACCCGCTGTTGCGTTTCGCGCATACGGCGGCGCCGGAGCGACCGTTCCTGCAGGCATTGGGAACAGCGGTCGAACACCATCCGTCGGTCGAGTCGGCAATCGCCGACCAGCAGGCGACCAAGGCGGTGCGAACCCAGGTTCGCTCGGGTCTGTTTCCCAAGCTCGACACGCAACTGCTCTACAATCGCGTCCTCTCCCGCGATTTCGCCGGTCGTACCGCGATCGTCGAAAGCCTGCAGCCGCGGATCAGGACCGACCTGACCGTCACGGGCGACCAGCTCCTGTTCGATTTCGGCGCGACGGGCAACCGGATCGCCGCTGCCAACGACCGGATCAAGGCGGCAAGTGCCGAGGTCGAACGCGTCGCCGCCGAAACCGCCTTGCGGGCGATTGCCGCCTGGTACGACGTGTTGGCCTATCAATCCCTGTGCGACCTCAGTTCCGCAATGGTGACCCGGCAGACCGAAATACTGGCCGACGTTCGGTTGCGGGCCGCGCAAGGTGTCGGGCCGATCAGCGATATTGCGCGCGCCGAGGCGATGCTTGCCGACGCGCAGGCGCAGGGGACGCGCTTCGACCGGCAACTCGCGCAATCGCGCAATCGCTACCGGGAAGTCTTTCAGGACGAACCGCCAAACCGTCTCGATCGACCGCTTCCGAGCAGCAGCCTTGCCCGCAGCCGGGATGCCGCCGAGGCGCTCGCCAGCAAATCGCCCAGCGTTCAGGTCGCGCGGCATCGCGCGGAAGCGGCGCGGCGGGACTATCGCGCGGTGCGGGACGACCGCCTGCCGCGCCTGTCGGCGGGCGTGAACGGCGCGCGCTACGACGTTTTCACCAGCAGCGATTATGAAGTTCGGGGCACCATCGTCCTGCGGCAGAGCCTGTTTGCAGGCGGCCATCAGCGCGGGCTGATCGATCAGGCCAGCGCGCAGGCTCGCTCCGCCGACTTCATCGCGGACCGGGTCGAGGGCGAGGCCGATCGCGACGCCGGGGTCGCCTTCACCGACCTCGAGGCGCTCGGTCGTACATCGGCGCGGCTGGAGGCGGCCTATATCGCCAATCGCCGTGTCCGCGATGCCTATGCCGAGCAATTCCGCGTCTCGCGCGGCACGCTGATCGAGTTGCTGCGCGCGGAACAGGACTATTTCGTCGCCGCCACCAGCTATCTGCAGGCGACGATCGATGTCGACGTCGCGCGGTACACGCTGCTGACGCGGACGGGCGAAATTCTGCCGCTCGCTGGGCTTCAATTTGTCTCCAACGAGTCTTCAGGGAGCCGATGACGATGACCGAACACCCGATCGTCCTGCACAAGCCGCGCCTGGCGGCATGGTTGATGGACCCGATCCGCGCGAGCCGCGGCCTGTATCTGCAGGTCGCGCTGGCCGCCACGCTCGTCAACCTGTTCAGCCTGGCGACCAGCCTGTTCTCGATGACGGTGTACAATCGGATCGTCCCGAACAACGCGACCGACTCCCTGATTGCACTGTCGGTCGGGATGGGCATCGTGCTGGTGTTCGATTTCGTCCTGCGCTCGCTGCGGGGCTACTTCGTCGATATCGCGGGGCGGCGGATCGATGCCACTGTCGGTACCGCGATCTTCGACCGTATGCTGTCGATGCGCATGGAAAGCCGCAAAGGATCGAACGGCGCCTTTGCTGGGTTGCTCCGCGAATTCGAATCGCTGCGGGATTTCTTCGCCTCCGCGACGCTCGTCGCGATCGTGGATGTCCCGTTCATCCTGTTGTTCCTGACCGTCATCTGGGCGATCGGCGGGTGGGTCGTCATCGTCCCGCTCGCGCTCGTTCCGGCGGTGATCGGGGTAGGGCTGTTCTCGCAGCCGTCGCTTGGCGAACTGGCGGGCAAGGGGCTGACGCAGGGCATGTCGAAGCAGGGCGTGCTGGTCGAAACCATTTCGGGGCTGGAGACGATCAAATCGTCGTCGGCCGGTCCTTTGATGGCGCGCCGCTGGGCGCAGGCGGTCGAGGATCATGCGGCATCGTCGCTGAAGCAGCGCCTGGTCGCCGCGGTCACCATCAACGTCGCGCAGTCCGCGCAACAGGTCTGCTACATCGGGGTCGTCATCCTCGGCGTCTATCTCGTGGCCGATCACCAGTTGACGATGGGCGGCCTCATCGCCGCATCGATCCTCGGCAGCCGCTGCGTCGCCCCGCTGGGGCAGATCGCAAGCTTGCTGACCCGCATCAGCCACACGCGCTCGGCCTACGCCCATATCGACCAGTTGATGCAAAGCGGCGGCGAGGCGCGGGACGATACCCGTTACCTGCGTCGACCCAAACTCGACGGCACGATCGAGTTCCGCAACGTCATCTTCCGGTATCCCGGCAGCACGGTCCGCGCGCTCGACGACGTGAGTTTCCTGATCGAGCCCGGCGAACACGTGGCGATCGTCGGCCGGGTCGGGTCGGGCAAATCGACGATCGCGCGCCTGATCCTGGGGCTCTACGAGCCAAGCGAGGGCGCCGTGCTCGTGGACGATGCCGACGTCCGCCAGCTTCATCCGGAGGATCTCCGACGCAATATCGGCGCGGTGCTGCAGGACGTCTTCCTCCTGACCGGCTCGGTCCGCGAGAACATCGCTCTGGGGAACAGCGCGGTCGACGACGCCGCGGTGCTCCGCGCGGCCCGCGTGTCGGGAACGCATGATTTCATCGGCCAGATGCCCAACGGTTATGATCTGAAGCTCGCGGATCGCGGCGAAGGGTTGTCGGGCGGTCAGCGGCAGTCGATTGCGATGGCGCGGGCGCTCGCCAGTGATCATCCGATCCTGTTGTTCGACGAACCGACCAGCGCGATGGATATCCAGTCCGAGAACGCGCTGATCGCGCGGCTCGAAACCGAGCTGCAGCGCAAGACCGTCGTCCTCGTCACGCACCGCCAATCCATGCTGCGGTTGGCGGACCGTGTCATCATCATGGACCACGGAAAGATCGTCGCCGCCGGTCCGCGCGACGACGTGCTCAAATCCGTCGCCGTCAACTGAAGGAAGCCGCCATGTCGTCTGCCGCCGTCGCGACCCTCGCCAGCCCGACCGCCAGGCCCAGCCAGGCGTCGCAATATCTGTTCTGGGCCATCGCTGCCTTCACGAGTGCGTTGCTGGCTTGGGCCGCGATCGCCAAGGTCGATGAAACCGCGACGGCAACCGGCCGCGTAATCCCGTCGCGCCAGTTGCAGATCGTTTCCAATCTCGAAGGGGGGGTGGTCAAGACGATCCTGGTCAAGGCGGGTGTCACGGTGACCGCCGGGCAACCACTGCTCGAACTCGACAGCACGCAATTTGCGTCTGAGTTCGGGAAGACCTCGGAAACATACAATGCGCTCGTGGCACGGGTCGCGCGGTTGAAGGGCGAAGTCAGCGGCACGGAGCCGGTCTTTCCGCCGGCGTTGGTCGCCGCCGCGCCCCAGCTCGTCGCTACCGAGCGATCGCTTTATTCGGCGCAATTGGCTGAGCTCGCCGCGGCGAGCTCGGTCGAGCAGGCCAAGCTGGACCAGGCCCAACGTGCATTGGGTCAGGCCGAGGTCGACTCGGCGATGCGCGCGGAGGGAGCGGCGCTGGCGGACCGCGAAGTCACGATGATTTCACCGTTGGTCGACAAGGGCATCGAACCCCAGATCGAGCTCCTGCGAGCGAAAACGGCACAATCCCAGGCGCGCGGTGGCGCGAACGGAGCCGTCCTCGCGATCCGCCGGGCAAGGTCGGCGGTTGCCGAGGCGCAATCGGGCCTGCGCAGCGTCCGCAACAAACAGCGCGCGCAGGCGGTCGAACAGTTGACGCAGAGCAGCGCGGAACTGGCCAACCAGAGCGAGGCACTGCCGGCGTTGCAGGACCGGGTGCGCCGCACCGTGCTCCGCGCGCCGATATCGGGCACGGTCAACCGCGTCCTGGTTGCGACGGTGGGAGGCACCGTACGCCCGGGTGAACCGTTGATCGAGATCGTGCCGAAGGACGATACGCTGGTCGTCGAGGCGGACGTCAAGCCGGCGGATATCGCGTTCATGCATCCGGGCCAACGCGCGACGGTCAAGCTCACCGCTTATGACTATTACGTCTATGGTGGCCTCGACGCGAAGGTCGAGGGCATTTCGCCCGACGCGACGGTCAATGAACGGAGCGGCGAAAGCCACTTCACGATCCGCGTTCGTACCCACGACGCGTCCCTCAAGGCGCCGGACGGCAGCGCCTTGCCGATCGGTGCTGGTATGACCGCGCAGATCGACTTGCTGGGGCACAAGCGCACGATCCTGAGCTATCTGCTGACGCCGTTCAGCAAGCTGTCCGACAATGCGTTCCGCGAGAAATGAGGGGAAGCGTCAGGACGCGTCGTCCGCTTCGATCACCAGCATCTTGCTGAGCAGGCGGACGAGCTGTGCCTGTCGACCCGTTCCGGTCTTGTCCAATATGTTGGATAACTGAGTCCGCAGGGTCGAAACGCGGACCCCAGTCCGCAAGGCAACGTCCTGCAGCGTTTCCCCATCGGCCAAGGCGGCCGCGAGGGCCGCCTCGGCCTTGGTAAGCGCAAAGGTCGTGCACAACAGCGTTTCGGACAGGTGATACGACGTATCGAGATCGAGGATGGTTAGACGCGCGACCAAACGCCCGTTTTCAACGCGTTGTACGAACAATCGAAGAATGAGCGGTAAGCCGGCAAAGCGCGGTTGCGCAAAAACCGCGCGAAGGCAGGCATTGGCCGGTGCCTGGGCCAGGGCACTTCTCAGTGCGCGTTCCACCAGATCATGCGTCGTGCTGCTTCGGAACTGGACGATGCCATCGTGGATCGTGAACACCTCGGGAAAGAACACGGTGTCAGAATGCCTGCGCGCGATGAGGGCGCGGTGCGCATCGAAATGGACGTGGATCGATCCTGCCTGGCGACCACCGTTCCGGTGTTTGTCCGCTTCCGGCTCGGAGCCAAAACGAGGACGTGCGATAGCGCCCGCTTCTGCCATGATACGCTTTCTACTCGATCATGGCGTCAGACGGGATGGCCTGACGCCAAAACACCCTGAAGCGCCAAGAACGGTGAACGCGGGCCTGTCGCGAGTGCTGCTGGCCCTCCCCGTTTGTCTCGCCCCACGTCATGGAACAGCGTCGCGCTGGCATGAACAATATAGCATTACTACGGGGTATGATCTGGGGGCGGACGTGGGATGCACCGTGTAGAACATGGATCGTGCTCCTGTAACGGATGATCGCGACGGACGATCACACCGAGCAGTCAGGGCTCGACGATCGCCCGCATCGGGACGGGGTGTGGCACGCGCCGCAAAAACCGCACCACGTGACATTGGCAGATGCTACGCAGTGCGGTTCAGGTCTTTGGCTCGATGCGGCCTTTGGCTCGCCGACTATCAATACGCGCGGTCAGTCGATGATGGTATCCAGACAAAGGTTGTAGTGGCGCCATCTTTCTTCAGGATCGCAGCGCGAGCCGCGGTCTACGCTGCACGAACCGCGGAGCATGGGGCGATAGTGAGGGAGATGAGTAGAGCCCTAGCTGTTCCTGCCGCAGCGAGAAGCCCCTGCCGGTAGCGTTTCGCCCGCCGCAACGCTCCGTCAGGGCTCCTGTTTGGGGAACAGGGCTCGCCGGATGGGCGCGCCATGCTGCAACGGGATTGGACGAGATGCTATCACGATCGGAAAAAGATCGATCGCTTCGCTACCAGGCAAGATGGCACGGGGCGGCTCCGAGACGCGTATCGCGCCCGCTAGCTCAGCCGATCGATCGCTTCGCGATCCAGCGATCCCGGGATGATCATCAACGGGATCGGCAGAGCGCCCGCATCCAGCCCGGCAAAATGGGTGACCAGCGGCCCGGGCGCGCCGGCCGCGGCGGTTGCCAGTACCAGCGCCGCGATGTCGGAATTGGCGGCGATCATCTCGCGGATGACCTTGGGGCCTTCGCCCTGACGAACGGTGATCGACGGTCGCAAGCCCGATTCCTGGATGAGCGTTCCAGCTGCGCCCGTTACCAGCGCCTCGGCGTGTTCGCGTGCTTCATCCTCGATCGTCGCCTGCACGCCACCGAAGGGCGTGAATTCGGTCGGCGGGACCAAGGCAAGGATCTCGACCCCGCCGCCCGTCTTGACCGCACGGCGCGCGGCGAATCTCAGCGCGATGCTGCTTTCGGGCGTTTCATCGATGACGACCAGATAGATGCGCATTTGTACCGGCTCTCCCCTGCGGATAAGTGGGGCTAACTGCCGCATGACGCAAGCGTCGGTCTTGACCGCACCTTGATCGGGCGCGAAGGACGGCGGCCATAGGATTCGGTCAAAACAAGGACGTGTCGATGCCGGTCGAGATCAAAATGCCTGCACTTTCCCCGACGATGGAGGAGGGTACGCTGGCCAAGTGGTTGGTCAAGGAGGGCGATGTCGTCAAATCGGGTGACCTGATGGCCGAAATCGAGACCGACAAGGCGACGATGGAATTCGAAGCCGTCGACGAAGGCACGATCGGCAAGATCCTGGTCGCCGAGGGTACGGACAATGTGAAGGTCGGCACCGTGATCGCCACGCTGCTCGCGGACGGCGAGAGCGCCGGCGCGACGACGCCCGAACCCGCCGCGAAGGAATCCGAGCCCAAGCCGTCGCCCGTCGACCCCAACAAGACCGGCAGCGAAGCCAAGCCGGTCGAGCGCACGGCCGAGCAGGCCGAGGATCATGGCAACCCCGAGGGCGGCGCTGCGCCGAAGTCGGCTGCGCCCGCGCCGACGCCCGCACCCGCTGCGCGCCAGGATGGCGAGCGCGTCAAGGCGAGCCCGCTCGCGCGCCGCATTGCTGCCGAGAAGAGCATCGACCTCGCGGCGTTGCAGGGTTCTGGCCCGAACGGCCGGATCGTCCGCGCCGATCTCGAAGGCGCGAAGACCGGTCACGCTCCAGCCGCACAGGCGAGTGCCGCCGCTGCCGCATCGGCACCGACCGCTGCTGCGCCGGCCGCGGCACCCAAGCCCGCCGCGATCCCGGACATCCCGCACACCGCGGAGAAGCTCAGCAACGTGCGCAAGACGATCGCGCGCCGCCTGACCGAGTCGAAGCAGACCGTTCCGCACATCTACCTGACGGTGGATATCCGGCTCGACGCACTCCTCAAGCTGCGCGCCGACATGAACAAGGGGCTCGCGGGCCGTGGCGTCAAGCTGTCGGTCAACGACCTGCTGATCAAGGCGCTCGCCGCCAGCCTGATGCAGGTGCCCAAGTGCAACGTGATGTTCACGCCCGACCAGCTGATCAGTTTCGAGCGCGCGGATATTTCGGTCGCGGTCTCGACCCCGTCGGGGCTGATCACGCCGATCGTCTCGCACGCCGACACCAAGGGCGTCGCCGCGATCTCGACCCAGATGAAGGATCTCGCTTCGCGCGCCCGCGACAACAAGCTGAAGCCCGAGGAATATCAGGGCGGTACGGCATCGCTCAGCAACATGGGCATGTACGGGATCAAGCAGTTCGAGGCGGTCATCAACCCGCCGCAGGGCATGATCATGGCGATCGGCGCCGGCGAGAAGCGTCCCTACATAATCGACGATACGCTCGGCGTTGCGACGGTGATGTCGGCGACCGGCAGCTTCGATCACCGCGCGATCGACGGCGCGGATGGCGCACAGTTGATGCAGGCGTTCAAGGCACTGGTCGAATCGCCCTTGGGCATGCTCGCCTGACATGCCGATGTGGCGCACCTTGATCGAAGCGCTGTGGATCGTGGCGGGGCTGATCGGCGCGGCGGTGTTCGCATCGCTCGCGACCTGGTCGGTCCCCGCCGCGCGCGGGTCGATCTGGGGTGTCGCCTATGTCTCGATGATCGTGCTGGTGCTGATGGGCGTCGGTCCGGTACGCCGGGCGTGGGCGCGCGATCGGGCGGCACAGGGCGACACGGGGAATGTCTGAGGCGCCCCCCAGTGCCGCGCCAGCGATCCGAGCGACGGCGATGGCGTGTGACGCCAACCCCTATGGCAAGATCTTCGTCGGCTGGCTGATGGGACAGATGGCGCTTGCGGCCGGGTCGGTCGCCTCGCGCTATTGTGGCGGTCGTGCGCCCGTGGTGGCGGCGGACGCCTTCAGCTTCACCGCGCCGGTTGCGATTGGCGATGAAGTCAGTTTCCACGCCGAGATCGTCGCCACCGGGCGCACGTCGATGACGGTCGCCGTCTCGGTCTGGCGTCGCGACCGACACGGCGATCAAACCGAGCGCGCCGCGAGCGGGCGCTTTACCCTGGTTTCGATGGGGGAGGACGATCGTCCTCTCCCGCTACAAGAAGGATCCTCCCTTGGCTGATACGTTCGATCTCGTCATCCTCGGCTCCGGCCCCGGCGGCTATGTCGCCGCGATCCGCGCGGCGCAGCTTGGCCTCAAGACCGCGATCATCGAGCGCGAACGCTTGGGCGGCATTTGCCTCAACTGGGGCTGTATCCCGACCAAGGCGCTGCTGCGCACGTCCGAAATCTATCACTACATGCAGAATGCCGAGAGCTACGGCCTCAGCGCGGACAATGTGTCGTTCGATCTGAACAAGGTGGTCGAGCGCAGCCGCAAGGTCGCGGGCCAGCTCAACGCGGGCGTCAAAGGCCTGATGAAGAAGAACAAGATCCAGGTGTTCGAGGGCGTCGGCGCGCTGACCGGGAAGGGCAAGCTGACCGTCCGCCAAGGCGACAAGACGACCGAGCTCGAAGCCAACCACATCATCGTCGCGACCGGCGCGCGCGCGCGCGACCTGCCGTTCGCCAAGGCGGATGGGGAGCGGATCTGGACGTACCGGCACGCGATGGTCCCGCCCGAAATGCCGACCAAGCTGCTGGTCATCGGATCCGGCGCGATCGGCGTTGAATTCGCAAGCTTCTACAACGATATGGGCGCGGACGTTACAATCGTGGAGATGCTTCCGCGGATCCTGCCGGTCGAGGACGAGGAAGTTTCCGCGTTCATGGACAAGGCACTGACGAAGCAGGGAATCAAGCTGCTGGTCGGGACCGGTCTCGAGGGGATCGAGACCTCGGCCAAGGGCGTCACCGCCAAGATCAAGGGCAAGGACGGGACGGTTACCTCGGAAGAGTATAGCCACGTCATCGTCGCGATCGGCATCGTGCCCAACACCGAGAACATCGGGATCGAGGCGCTCGGGATCGAGACCGAGCGCGGGCACATCAAGGTCGATGGCTATGCGCGCACCAACGTCGAGGGGATCTACGCGATCGGCGACGTGACCGGCGCGCCGTGGCTGGCGCACAAGGCGAGCCATGAGGGGATCGTCTGCGTCGAGGCGATCGCGGGGTTGAAGCCGCATCCGTTCGAGAAGTGGAACATCCCGGGCTGCACCTATTCGCGCCCGCAGGTCGCAAGCGTCGGCTTCACCGAGGCGAAGGCCAAGGAAGCCGGTTACGAGCTCAAGGTCGGCAAATTCCCGTTCATCGGCAACGGCAAGGCGATCGCGCTCGGCGAGGCGGAAGGCTTCGTCAAGACCGTGTTCGACGCCAAGACCGGCGAGTTGCTCGGTGCGCACATGGTCGGCGCGGAAGTGACCGAGCTGATCCAGGGCTATGTCGTCGCGCGCCAGCTCGAGACGACCGAGGCCGAACTGATGGAGACGGTGTTCGCGCATCCGACGCTCAGCGAGATGATGCACGAGAGCGTCCTCGGTGCGTACGGCCGGGCGATCCACTTCTGACATGACCGCCGACCGGCTCCGCCCTGCGATTCTGGCCGGGGCGGCGCTGGTCCTGTGCGTCGCCGCGCTCGCGCTATTCTGGCCGGGCGTCGCGATGTACGATACGGTGGCGCAATACGGGCAAGTGCTGGCCGGCGAATATGAGGACTGGCACCCCCCGATCATGGCGCGGCTCTGGGCGGTGCTGCGAGGAAGCGCAGGCGGCGTCCCGCCTGCTGCGCCGATGCTGCTCCTGCAGATGGCGCTGTACTGGTTCGGGCTAGGTCTGATTGCGGTGACCCTGGTCAGGATCGGGAAACTGCAGGGCGGGATCGCGGTATTGCTGGTCGGTGTCGTTCCGCTGTTCCTGGGCTGGCAGGGAACGGTGCTGAAGGACGCTCAGATGCTCGGCGCGATGCTGGCGGCCGTCGGGATCGTGGGTTGGTGGCGGTTGCGGGCGGCGCGCGTACCTTTCTTTGCCTGGCTGCTGGCCGCGGTGCTGCTCGGCTATGCAACGCTGGTTCGGGCGAATGCCGTGTTTGCCACGGTCGCCCTGGTCGTCATGCTGGTCGGCCCGCGGTCCTGGTGGGCTCGCGCCGTGATGGCGCTGGTCGGCGTCGGGATTGTCTTGGCGGTTTCGCCGGTGATCAATCACGCAATGCTGGGCGCAGGTAAAAGCGGGGTCGAGCGTACCGAAGCGATTTACGATTTGAGTGCGATTGCGGTTCGTGCGCCCGGCGTGTTCACCGGACTGACGCCGTCCGAAATCCGCACGATTGCGGCGCGGCACTGCGTCAAACCCTATTTCTGGGATCCGCTCGGCGAACCGGATCGCTGCGGCCCGCAGGTCGAGGGCTTGCATGCCTATTCACCTGGCACGCTCTACCAGATGCTGGCAGGCGCAGTCCTCCGCGCGCCGGGTGCGTACCTCCAGCACAGGCTGGGGCATTGGAATTCGACCGAGCGCTGGCTCGTTGGGGCAGGGGCGCCGGGCGCGTTGCCACCCGTCCGCAGTCAACCCAACGACCTCGGTCTGACGAGCCCGGGCGCTGCGGCGACTGTCTGGCAAACGATCGAAGGCTGGACCGTCGATACGCCGCTTGGATGGCCGATTGCATTCCTGTGCTGTGCGCTCATCGGCCTGACTGTGGCGCTGCGGCGGCACGTGGGTGCGATCCGCGACTTCGCGCTCGCGCTGCTGGTGTCGGCGGTGCTGCTGGAGACGAGTTTCCTGGTGCTCAGTATTGCGTCGGACCTGCGGTATCACTTGTGGTCGATGGTCGCGACGACGGTGGCTATCGTACTCCTGGTCGCCGAACGCGCGTTGACGCGGCGCGAACTGATGGTCGGAGGGGTAGCATTGGCGCTGGTCATCTGCAGCGGAACGGCGGCCCGCCTCGTCCTGCCGCGCGCACCGGCGACCTACGCCGCGCAACTGCTTTGAACGGTACGAAATTCCCTTTCGTGCGTTTGGATGAGACGACACCGGCACCCAAGCCGGGACCGGCCGCTCGGCAGGCGGCGCCTAGTAAAAGGACCGATGGCATGACCGACACGATGCAGAACGCGTTCAACGAAAAGGTCCTCGATCCGGCGCGCAAGGCCGGCGAAGCGATGCGCGATGCGGGCGGCAAGATCGCCGAGACCGGATCGACCGTGAGCCTCAAGATGCTCGATCAGGCGGAGACCAACACGCGCGAGGCGTTCAATGCGATGCGCGCTGCGGCGGGTGCGAAGGATCTGTCCGAAGTAATGAAGATCCAGGGGGATTTTATTCGGGAACAGAGCAGCCGCAACATGACGCAGGCGCGCGAGATCGGCGAACTGATCATGCAGTTCGGCCGTGACACCGTTGGGGTGATGCGCGGCGACAAGGGATGAAAAACCGACGTCCTCTTCCTGGTGAGGGAGAGGGCGTCCTCCCTCAAACGTCGAGCTTGATTGCGGTCAGGCAGTAGCCGTCCCTGCCTCACGTGCGATATCTGCGCTCAGGATCGCGAGGTCGTGCGGGTTGACCTGTCGGTCGCGGACCTGGTCGCGAAGCAAGGCTTCGGCGCGAAACCCCAGGCTTTCGAACAGCATGACGGAACCGATCTGGTCCGGCGTCATGTTCGCCACCAGCTTGCGCAACCCGCGCTCGCGCGCGATCACGTAGATACCCTCGAGCAGATCACGGCCGACGCCAGCGCCCCTGCGCGTGGGCGTCACCAGCAATCGCACCTCACCGACGTGCGTGCTCCAGCCTAGCGGATCACACACGAGCGCCGCAGTGCCCACCAGCTGGTCGTTTTCCTCGGCGACGAGACCATCGATATAGCCCGCTTCCATTGCCTCGACCCATGCCGCGACCACGCGCGGATGCTTCAAGTCGCGCCCTAGAAACAACAGGTCATGTTCCGGCAGCTGCTGAGCGAACGCGATCATCGCGGGCTGATCGTCGGCAGTGAAACGACGGATGCGATGGCTCATGTCGAACATATCCCCGGCCGATCCCCCGGACGGCCAGTGCCACCGGTCACCTTGGCGCCACGCCGATCCATACAGCGTAGCGGCGTAAAGTCACCTCATCGTTGCAGAAGCACCGCTCACCGGCTGTGCTGCAGCGGGACGTGGCCCCGCAGGCGTCGGATCGAGCAGAGCGTCGCCGCCGAGCACGCGATAGAGCGTGACGCGATTGGTCGCCCCCGTCAGCCGTGTCGAAACCAGCGTGCGCTGTGCCGAATAGAGCGAACGCTGGGCGTCGAGACTTTGCAGAAACGTATCGATACCACCGCGATAGCGCGCATCGGACAACCGGTAGTTGTCGGTAGCAGCCGCCGACAGCGCTATCTGGGCTGCCAGCTGACGGTCGATGGTACCCCGGCGCGCCAGACCATCGGCCACTTCGCTAAAGGCCGTCTGGATCGTCTTTTCATAAGTCGCGAGGGCCGCATCGCGTTGCGCACGCGTCTGCAGGACGCCAGCACGCGCAGCACCGGCTGAAAAGATCGAATAGCTCGCACTGGGCGCTACCGAATAGTTGAAAGCCCCGCCCGTAAACAGGCTTGTCAGCGACGTGCTTGCCAAGCCGGCGAGCGCCGTGAGCGAAATTCGCGGGAACAGGGCGGCACGTGCCGCACCGATTTCTGCGTTCGTCGCGCGCAGCTCATATTCGGCTTGCAGTACGTCCGGACGACGGAACAGGATGGTTGAGTTGAGCCCTGCCGGCAGTTCGGCGACGGTCGGTGCGGCCTCCTCGATCGACTTCGGCAGTAGCGAAGGGTCGACCGGGGCACCCACCAGCAGCTGCAACGCGTTGACGTCCTGGGCGACGAGCGTCGTCTGCGTGGCAAGATCCGACTGGGCGGTCTGCAGCACGATCTGCGCCTGCGCGAGATCGGTCCGTGGCGCAATTCCGCCGTCAAGCCGCGCCCGGGTCAGGTTGACGCTGGTCTGGGCGATCGCTGCGGTCTCCCGCGCGATCTTGAGGAGGCTCACGTCAGAGGCATAGGTCAACCAGGCGGTCGCGATATCCCCGACCAGCGTAAGGCGCGTCGCACGCGCTGCAGCTTCGGTCGCGAAGTACCGGTTCTGCGCGGCGGTGGTCAGCGATCTCACGCGCCCGAACAAGTCGATCTCGAACGCGGTAATGCCGAGGTTGGCGGAAAAGGTGTTCCGGACGCCGCTCGTCGACGTCGTCGTGATGCCAGTGCCGGTCCCGTTTCCGGTGCCGACGCCGGTCGTCGGGTCGGTCGTTCCGGTTGACCCGGTCGATCCGGTCGTCGTGCCCGTTCCGGTGGTCGTGGTGGTCGCACCGTTTCCGCTGTCGCGATGCGTAAAGCTCCCGGACACTGCAAGTTCGGGAAGCAGCTCGGCGCGCTGGATGCGATATTGCGCGCGCGCCGTCTCGATGTTCGCCGCAGCAAGGCGCAGGTCGCGATTGTTGGCGAGTGCTTCGACGATGATCTGCTGCAATCGCGGGTCCCGAAAGATATCGCGATACGAAACGCTGGGCAGTGCCGCCTCGCTCCGGCGTAGATAGGCGTCGCCGCTGGGCCAGCTTGGCGGTACCGGCAGTTCGGGCCGCACGTATTTCGGTGCCATCGAGCAGGCCGACACGGCAGCGAGCGACACGCCGAGCAGGATCTTGCGCATCATGCCGTTGCCTCCGGGCGATCTGCAGTTCGGGGGGCAGGGGGGCCGTAGGCCTCCGGCTGGCGTGGTGCGTCCGGCGAGTCGTGATGGAAGTGCTTGAGCACATCGCGTGTGCCGCGGCGAACCAGAACGAAGAACAGCGGAATGTAGAAGATCGCAAGGATCGTGGCCGTTAGCATCCCGCCGATCACCGCCGTACCGATCGCGATACGACTGTTTGCGCCCGCGCCGGTCGAGATGGCCAACGGCAGAACGCCGAAGATGAACGCAAAGCTGGTCATCAAAATCGGGCGCAGTCGGATGCGGGCCGCTTCGAGTGCGGCTTCGATGACACGCTTGCCCTGCTTCTCCGCCTGTTCCGCGAACTCGATCATCAGGATCGCGTTCTTCGCCGCCAGACCCATGGTGGTGAGCAATCCGATCTGCAGGTAAACGTCGTTCTGCAGCCCGCGCAGCGTCACGGCGAAGACAGCGCCGACCAGGCCGAGCGGAATGATCAGCAGCACCGCCACCGGGATCGTCCAGCTCTCATACAACGCGGCAAGGCAGAGAAACACGACCAGCAGCGAGATGGCGTACAGGAACGGCGCCTGCCCGGACGACAGCCGCTCCTGATAGGACAGCCCGGCCCAGGCCACGCTCGTTCCCGGATATTTGGCGGCGAGTTCGGTCATCCGGTTCATCGCCTGGCCGGAGCTCTGTCCGGGCGCCGCCTGCCCCGAGAGCTCGTAGGACGAAATTCCGGAGAATCGCGCGAGCGAGGGCGGTGCCTTGCTCCACGAAATGGTCGAAAAGGCCGAGAACGGAGCCATTGTCCCGGTCGTGCCGCGCACGAACCATTTCGACAGATCGTCCGGCGACGACCGATAGGGCGCGTCGCCTTGGACGTACACGCGCTTCACACGGCCGCGATCGTTGAAATCGTTGACATAGCTGCCGCCCCAGGCGGTCGACAGCGTCGCATTCACATTGGCCTGCGTCAGCCCCAACGTACTCAGCTTCTGGGAATCCAGCGCAACCTGTAGCGTCGGCTGGTCGTCGAGGTCGGTCGGTCGTATCGCCGCAAGCGTGGGGTCGGCGCGCGCGGCGGCCAGAAGGCCGTCGCGTGCGGCCTTGAATTGCTCGCGGCTCAACCCGCCGCTGTTCTGCAGCTCCATCGTGAAGCCGTTCGACTGACCGAGGCCCCGGACCGCGGACGGCACGGTCGCATAGAATTCCACGTCGCGAAGACCGCCGAGCGCCTTGGTCGCGCGTTGCGTGATCGCGTCGGCACCGTTTTCGGTGCCCTTGCGATCCGCCCAATCCTTGAGCGCGATGAAACCACGCCCGGCGTTGGAGCCGCCACCGCCATTACCGCCACCCGCGACGGTCAGATACCCGTCGACGTTCTTGGCTTCCGGGCCCGCGAAGTATTTCTCGATCTGCAACTGCGCAACGCGCGTCTGGTTCAGCGTGGCCCCCGGCGCGAGATTATACTGGATCTGCGCGATGCCTTGATCTTCGGTCGGGAGGAAGCCGGTCGGCAGTCGCACGAACAGCAGCACCAGGACCGCCATGACCCCCGCATAGATCAGCAGGAACAGCCACTTGCGATCCACGACGCGCTCGACGGCGCGACCATAGCGGTCGACGGTACGATCGAACCCGTTGTTGAACCAATCCTTCGCGCCTTGGGTCTTGCGGGCGAACCAGCCATCCTGCTTCTGATCGCTCTTGCGCTTCAGCAAGGTTGCGGTCAGCGCCGGGGTGAGAACCAGCGCAACCACCACCGACAGGACCATGGCCGACACGATGGTGATCGAGAACTGGCGGTAGATCACGCCCGTCGATCCGCCGAAGAATGCCATCGGCAGGAACACTGCCGACAATACGAGCGCGATCGCGACGAGCGCTACGGTGATCTCATCCATCGACTGGATGGTCGCGTCACGCGGCGACATCTCGGGATTCTCTTCGAGTAACCGTTCGACGTTCTCGACCACGACGATCGCGTCGTCGACGAGCAGCCCGATCGCCAGCACCAGCCCGAACAGCGTCAACGTGTTGATCGAAAAGCCGGCCAGCGCAAAAATCCCGAACGTGCCGAGCAGAACGACCGGAACCGCGATCGTCGGGATCAGCGTTGCGCGCCAGTTCTGGAGGAACACGAACATGACGATGACGACGAGAATGATCGCCTCGAACAGCGTCTTTTCGACTTCCTCGACCGACAGCTTGATGAACGCGGTCGAATCCTGCGGGAAGCTGTAGGCGTAGCCGTTGGGAAACCCCTTCGATGCGCGCTCGATCTCGGCCTTGACCAATTCCGCTGTCCCGAGCGCGTCGGCGCCCGGCGCCAGGCTGACCGCGATGCCGGCACCCGGGTGTCCGTTGACGCGGCTGGTGACCGCGTAGCTTTCGGCACCGAGTTCGATGCGGGCGACGTCCGACAGGTGGACGGTCGATCCGTCCGACTGGGTCTTGAGGACGATGTTGCGGAACTGCTCGGGGGTCGACAGCCGAGACTGGGAGGTGACGGTCGCGTCGAGCACCTGTTCCGGCGTGTTCGGCACGCCGCCGATCTCGCCCGCCGCAACTTCCGCATTCTGGGCGGTAATTGCGGTCGTCACGTCCGACGGCATCAGGCTGTAGCTGGCGAGCCGATTGGGATCGAGCCAGATGCGCATCGCATATTGCGCGCCAAACACGTTGATGTCGCCAACGCCCTTGATGCGGCCGATGGTGTCCTGCAGATTGGACACCAGATAGTCCGAGACGTCCTGGTTCGTCTGTTTGTCGCTGGTATCGTAGATCGCGGCGATCAGCAGGAAGTCCGGATTTGACTTGGTGACGGTCAGGCCCTGCTGCTGGACCTGCTGCGGAAGACGCGACAGGGCTTGCTGGACCTTGTTCTGGACCTGAACCTGCGCAATGTCCGGATTGGTGCCCTTCGAGAACGTCGCAGCAATCGTCACCTGACCGCGCGACGACGAACTGGTCGAGAAATACAGCAGGCCGTCGATGCCGGTGAGCTGCTGTTCGATCACCTGAGCGACCGAGTTTTCAAGAGTTTGCGCGTTGGCACCGGGATAGGTGGCGCGAATGTTGACCTGGGGTGGCGCGATGTCGGGGAATTGCTCGACCGGCAGCGTGTAGATCGCGCCGATGCCCGCCAGCATGATGATGATCGCGATGACCCAGGCAAAAATCGGCCGGTCGATGAAGATGCGGGATATCACGGCGCGTCAGTTCTTTTTCTTGTCGGCGGCGTTACCCTTGCCGGGATCGCGGATCTGTTGCGGCGCATTGGCCGGAACCGGCTTGATCACCTGGTTTGGCTTCACCTTCCCGACACCTTGCGTGATGATCTTGTCCCCTGGATTGAGGCCGCTGGTCACGACCCAATTGGTGCCCACCGTCCGCGTGGTGGTGATGCTCTTCTGCACCGCCTTGTTCCCGGGACCGACGAGGAACACCGTCGCGTTGCCCTTGGCATCCCGCGACACCGCCTGTTGGGGGACGAGGAATGCGTTGTTGTCGATCGACTGCGCGAAGCTCGCGCGGACGAACATCCCCGGCAACAGCAGGCCGTTGGGATTGGGGAAGCGGGCGCGCAGCGTCACCGTCCCAGTGGTTGCGTCGACCATCGCTTCGGAGAACTCGACGTCTCCGACCATGCCGTAGTCGCTGCCGTCCTCGAGCTTCAGCCGAACGTCGGCGCGGCCCGCGGCGGACGACCCGCCACCCGCCAGCGCGCGGCGCAGGCGGAGCAGATCCGCACTGGCCTGCTGAATATCGACGAAGATCGGATCGAGCCGCTGGATGACGGTCAGCGGATCGGTCTGGCTTGCCGTAACGAGGGCCCCTTCGGTGTAGAGCGAGCGCCCGATCTTGCCGGTAATGGGCGCCGGAACCGTCGTGAAACGCAGGTTGATCTTCGCCGTGTCCAGCGCCGCGCGGGTCTGCTGGACGGATGCCGCGGCCTGGCGAGCCACGGCTGCCGCATCGGTGTAATCCTGCGCCGCGACCGCCTGCATGTCCGCAAGCGGCTTGTAGCGGTCCGCCTTGACCTTCGTCGCGGACGCGTTGGCGGCGGCACTCGCGAGATTGGCGGCAGCCTGATTGGCGGACGCGCGGTACAGGCTCGGGTCGATCTGATACAGCGCCTGTCCCTTGCGGACGATCGATCCCTCCGTGAAGAAGCGCTTGGTGATCAGACCGGTAACCTGAGGGCGGACTTCGGAGGTCTGATAGGCCGAGGTACGGCCAGCGAGCTCGGTCACGGTCGGCACGCTGGATTTCTGCACTTCGACATAGCCGACTTCCGGCGGCCCCTTGGCGCCGCCGCGGCCGCCCTTGGTATCGGTTTTCTGGGCGCATCCGCCGAGGGTGATCGCTGCAAGGCCAAATGCGCCGATCGCGCACACGGGAAAAGACCGCAATTTCATCCGAGCCGCTGCTCCGCAGGGGTATGCGCCACAGGAGGATACCCTGCGCAATTGTCGCCTAACGAAGCCTCATAAGGGTTGTTCCGGCGGCGGATCAACTGTCTCGGTACGGCCCTATTGCGCTGCGGGAGAGCTACCGCAACTTTGCGATGGTAAGACCGTCCGCTTTAGCGCGATCCTTGGTCGATTCCTCGCTGCGCTTGAGCGCCTTGGAAATCGCCTTGAGCGCCATGCCCTTCTTGGCAAGGGTGTGCAGTTTCTGGATTTCGTCCGTCGTCCAGGGCTGGCGATGGCGCTCGAATCGTTCTTCACTCATGACGCCATGCGGTATCGCATCGCGCGGCGACATACCATTGCCCGATAGTGGCGCGACGTTTAGGCGGTGCGCAAAAGGAGATGGATATGATCGCCGAAATGGACTTCGCGCTGGGCGAAACTGCGGACATGATTCGCGATACGACGCAGCGCTTCGCCACCGACCGGATTGCGCCGCTGGCGGCGAAGGTCGATGCCGAGGACTGGTTCCCGCAAGCCTTGTGGCCTGAAATGGGGGCGCTTGGGCTACACGGGATCACCGTCGCCGAGGAGGACGGCGGCCTGGGGCTCGGGTATCTCGAGCATGTGCTGGCGTGCGAGGAGGTTTCGCGCGCGTCGGCGTCGGTCGGTTTGAGCTATGGCGCGCATTCGAACCTGTGCGTCAACCAGATCGCACGTTGGGCGTCGCCGGAGCAGAAAGCGAAATATCTCCCCAAGCTGATCTCGGGAGAGCATGTCGGCAGCCTGGCGATGTCGGAGGCGGGGGCAGGGTCCGACGTCGTCGGCATGAAGCTCAAGGCGGAGAAGGTGCAGGGCGGCTATGTCCTCAACGGCACCAAGTTCTGGATCACCAACGCGGCTTACGCCGATACGCTCGTCGTTTACGCCAAGACTGGCGAGGGTTCGCGCGGGATCACGACCTTCCTGATCGAGAAGGACATGCCGGGCTTCGCGATCGGCCAGAAGATCGACAAGATGGGAATGCGCGGGTCGCCGACCGCCGAGCTCGTCTTCACCGATTGCGAGGTTCCCGAGGAGAACATCATGGGGCCCGTCAATGGCGGCGTCGGCGTGCTGATGTCGGGGCTCGATTATGAGCGGACCGTGCTTGCGGGGATCCAGCTCGGGATCATGCAGGCGTGCCTCGACGTGGTCGTGCCCTATGTTCGCGAGCGGCGGCAGTTCGGCAAGCCGATCGGCGCATTCCAGCTGATGCAGGGGAAGATCGCGGACATGTACGTCGCGCTCAATTCGGCGCGGGCCTACGTCTATGCGGTCGCGCGGTCGTGCGATGCGGGGAAGACGACGCGGTTCGACGCGGCGGGGGCGATCCTGCTCGCGAGCGAGAATGCGGTGCGGGTGGCGAACGAGGCGGTGCAGGCGCTTGGTGGCGCTGGTTATACCAAGGACTGGCCGGTGGAGCGGTTCTACCGTGACGCCAAGCTGCTCGACATCGGGGCGGGGACCAACGAGATCCGCCGGATGCTGATCGGGCGCGAGCTGATCGGGCATGACGCGCCGAACGCGCAGTAATACGCCATACTGCTTCCCCGGCGAAGGCCGGGGCCCAGTCGAGGGCGGGTCGTGGCAGGTGCTGCGCGCAATGCCATTGGACGCCACCATTGGGCCCCGGCCTTCGCCGGGGAGGTGCTCAAAGCAAAATCAGGGCCGCGTCTTACCAGACGTGGACCCGGTCCGCGGGCGCAAGGTACAGCTTGTCGCCCGGCTGGACCTTGTACGCCGGATACCACGCATCGAGGTTACGCACCGTCAGCACGCGGAACATCGCCGGCGCATGGACGTCGGTCGCGATGCGCGCGCGGAGCGCCTTGTCGCGCATCTTGGTGCGCCAGCTCTGGGCGAAGGCGAGGAAGAAGCGCTGGTCGCCGGTCATGCCGTCGATCACCGGCGGTTCCTTGCCGCCATAGGATGCGCGGTACGCCTCGTAAGCCGCTGTCAAACCAGCCGTATCCGCGATGTTCTCGCCGAGTTCCTGTCGGCCCTTGAGCTTCAACCCCGGGAGCGCCTGATAGGCATCATATTGCGCAACCAGCGCCGAACCGGCCTGTTCGAACCGCTTCAGATCGGCGGGCGTCCACCAGTTGCGATACTTGCCGGTCGAATCGAAATCCGCGCCGAGATTGTCGAAGCTGTGGCTGATCTCGTGCCCGATCACCGCACCGATCGCGCCGTAATTGGCGGCCGCGTCGTATTTCGCATCGAAATAGGGCGCCTGCAGGATCGCCGCGGGGAAGTTGAGCGCGTTCTGCAGCGGCAGATTGACCGCGTTGACGGTCTGCGGGGTCATCCACCATTCGGTGCGATCGGGCGCCTTGCCGAGCTTGCCCGTCTGATAGCGATAGAAAGCGAGATCGGCGCGTTCGAGATTGCCGATCGGATCCTTCGCATCGACCGCGAACTTGGGGAACGCGCGCCAGTGATCGGGATAGCCGACGCCGACGTACAACACCGATAGCTTGCGCCGCGCCTCGGCCTTGGTCGCGGGGGCCATCCAGTCCAGCTTCTGGATGCGCTGGTCGAACGCGCCGACGATGTTCTTGACCATCGTCTGGATCTCGGCCTTCGACTGCGCCGAGAAATAGCGCGCCGCATACAGCCGCCCGACCTCGTCGCCGAGTGCTGCGTTGACCGCCGCGATGCTGCGCTTGTCGCGAGACTGCTGCGCCGGCGTCCCGTTCAACTGCTTGCCGTAAAATCCAAAACGCGCGTCATCGAACGCCTTGGGAAGAACCGAGGCGACCGCGGTGATCCGGTGTGCGGTCAGCCAGTCCTGCCAGGCGTCGAGGGGCTCGCTTGCCACGAGGGCGGAGAGCTTCATGATCGCCTCGGGCTGCCACGCGATGAAGTCCTGCTGCGCGGCGGGAATACCCGCCGCGGTCCAGTAGGTCGCCCAGTCGATTCCCGGGGCCTTGCGCGCGAAGTCGGCGCGGGTCCACGGGTTGTCGCCCTTGCTGGCGTCCTGGCTTGCCTCAATGTCGGTCTGCGCGGCGGCGATCTTCATTTCCAGCGCGAACACGCGGGCAGCGCGGGCGGCCGGATCGCTCAGGCCCGCGAGTCCGAAGATCTGCGCGAGATACGCCTTATACCCCTCGCGCAATTCCGCCATCTGCGGGCTCTGCGACAGATAGTAATCGCGGTCGGCGAGCCCGAGGCCGCCCTGCATTAGATAGGGGACGTTGCGCTTCGGCTGGTTGAGATCCTGCGAGACAAACAGGCCAAACAAATTGGTCGTGCTGGCATAATTGTTGTTGTTGAACGGGTCGGTGTCCGACCGCATCTGTGCGCCCATCACCTTCGCCAACGCGGTCTTGTCGCGTAGCGCGTAATAGGGCGCGATCAGCGCCTTGAGCGGGGCTGCGCCGCGCGCCTCGATCGCGGTGGTGTCGTTATAGGCGGCGTAATAATCCGCGATCAGGCGCTGGCTGCTGCCCGGTGCGGCGTTGGCCTTGGCGGCGTCCTGGATGATCGTCGCGTTGCGCGTCTCGGCGACCTTTTGGACTTCGACGCCGACACCGGTGGATGAGCGCGCTGGCTCGATCTCGGCGGTATTGCGCCACGTGCCATTGGCATAATCGTCGAAATTGTCCCCCGGCTTGACGCTGTTGTCGACCAGTGCCTTGTCGACGCCCGATTGCGTGCCGACCGCTTGCGCCGCCAGACCGGTCCCGATTGCCGAGGTCGCGAGCAGCGCAATGGAAAATACGGTCAGGCGTTTCATGGACAAGTATCCTCGGCAACTATCGGTTTGGTGCCGCGATAGACCGGCGCCGCGGTTCTGCCAATCGGCTTTCCTTCGCCGCGCGGGGTCGCTAGGCAGTTTCAAATGCAACGGATACTGCAAGCAGGAAACCGCCCTTGAGCGCCCCCGTCCTAGACTCGAAGATCAGCGTCGACAGTGACACCTTCCACGCCAATGCCGCGCACAATCGTGCCCTGGTGGAACGGCTCGTGGCCGACGTCGCGACCGCCGCACTGGGCGGGAATGCAAAGAGCCGCGAGCGCCATACCGCGCGTGGCAAACTGCTCCCGCGCGACAGGGTCGAGCGGTTGCTCGATCCGGGGGCGCCGTTTCTCGAGATCGGGCAGCTAGCGGCGAACGGCCTGTATGACGACGAGGTGCCGGGGGCTGGCTTGATCGCCGGGATCGGGCGCGTGTCGGGGCGGCAGTGCATGATCCTGTGCAACGACGCGACCGTGAAGGGCGGGACCTATTATCCGCTGACCGTGAAGAAGCATCTGCGCGCACAGGAGATTGCCGAGGCGAACCATCTGCCGTGCATCTATCTGGTCGACAGCGGCGGCGCGAACCTGCCGCATCAGGCGGAGGTGTTCCCGGATCGTGATCATTTCGGGCGGATCTTCTTCAACCAGGCGAACATGTCCGCCAAGGGGATTCCGCAGATCGCCTGCGTGATGGGGAGCTGCACCGCGGGCGGCGCCTATGTGCCCGCGATGTCCGACGAGACGATCATCGTGCGGGGGCAGGGGACGATCTTCCTGGCCGGGCCGCCGCTGGTGAAGGCTGCGACGGGCGAGGTGATTTCGGCGGAGGAGCTTGGCGGCGCGGATACGCACGGGCGCAAGTCGGGTGTGGTCGATCATGTCGCGGAGGATGACGATCACGCTTTGACGATCGTGCGCGACATTGTCTCGATGTTGCCGCCGCAGACGCGCGGTGACGTCAATTACGCCGAACCGCGGTTGCCGAGGTTTGCTGGCGAGGAATTGTACGGGATCGTGCCCGCCGACGTGCGCGCGCCGTATGACGTGCACGAGATCATCGCGCGGCTGGTGGATGGGTCGGAATTCCACGAGTTCAAGGCGTTGTACGGGACGTCGCTGGTGTGCGGGTTCGCGCATATCTGGGGGATCCCGGTCGCGATCCTCGCCAACAACGGCGTGTTGTTTTCGGAGAGCGCGCAGAAGGGCGCGCATTTCATCGAGCTGGCGTGCCAGCGGAAGATCCCTCTGCTGTTCCTGCAGAACATTTCTGGGTTCATGGTTGGCGGGCGCTATGAAGCGGAGGGGATCGCCAAGCATGGCGCGAAATTGGTGACGGCTGTTGCGACCGCTACGGTCCCCAAGATCACCGTGCTGATCGGGGGGAGCTTCGGCGCGGGGAATTACGGGATGTGCGGGCGCGCCTATTCGCCGCGCTTCCTGTTCAGCTGGCCCAACAGCCGGATCTCGGTGATGGGCGGGGAGCAGGCGGCGTCGGTGCTGGCGACGGTGCACCGCGATGCGGAGGGCTGGTCTGCCGACGAGGCGGAGGCGTTCAAGGCGCCGATCCGGCAGAAATATGAGGACGAGGGCAATCCCTGGTATGCGACCGCGCGGCTGTGGGACGACGGCATCATCGATCCGGCGCAGACGCGCGACGTGCTCGGACTGGCTTTCGCGGCGACGTTGAACGCGCCGATCCCGGAGCGGCCGGCGTTTGGGGTGTTCCGGATGTGATGGGGGTGCCCGCTTTTCAATCCTCCCCCAACGGGGGAGGGGGACCGCCAGTCTTCTTCAGACTGGTGGTGGAGGGGTTTGCGCGACGGCGGACGTTGCATCCGGCATCCACCCCTCCACCGTTCGCTGAATGCTCACGGTCCCCCTCCCCGAGCAGAGCTCGGGGAGGATTTAGGACAGGTTCATTCCTCACCGGGCTCGTCTCGGGAAGGGGGGTGGACGGGTGCGCGTTCCGTTGCGTACGCAACGATACCCCGCAGGACAGCATCGAGGTCGCGCAATATGTCGATCGCCGGAATTCGCAGCGTGACGATACCCTGCGCCTGGACCCAGGAATCGCGTCGGGCATCGCGTTGCGGCCTGTCCCCGCGACTATGCGCCTCGCCATCGACCTCGACGCAAAGTCGTGCGGCGTGACAATAGAAGTCGAGCGAATAGACGCCGGCGGGCTGTTGCCGTCGCCATTTGTGCCCCGTGCCGCGTTTGCGCAACTGCTGCCACAGCAACACTTCGGGCAAGGTCAGCTTCCACCGCGATGCGCGCGAGCGGTGAAACGCTTCGGTAGTGCCCCGGATCATCCTGCCCGCTCCCCCAAGCGTTGCGCCAACCCCTCCACCATGCTTCGCATGGTCCCCCTCCCCGAGACAAGCTCGGGGAGGAATTTGCCGGAGTGCCCGCCATGTTCATGATCCTCGCGCTGCTTGCGCAAATGTCGTCGCAAGTCACCCCGGTGCAGCCGCTTCCCAAGGGCACCGGCCTGCCGCCCCCCGCGACCGAGGAAGGGCAGGTCCTCGCCCCTGTCACCGCGCTGCTCGCCGGGATCGGCGCGCGCGATGCCGTGCGGATCGGCGACGCGATGCGTGCCGATGCGACCGCCACCTTGGCGAGCGAGAACGCCGACGGCACGCGCACCGTCAAGCACATGACCCGCGCCGAGCTGCTCGCGCGCTTCACGCCGGGCGCGGAGCGGTTCGAGGAGCGGATCAGCACCCCCGCGATCGAAGTGGACGGCGACATCGCGATGGTGTGGGCGCCTTATACTTTCAGCATTAACGGCGTGCGGCACCATTGCGGCTACGATCATTTCGATCTGGTCCGCGAAAATGGTCGCTGGCTGGTCCAGAACATTACCTGGTCGTCGCGGACGACACCTTGCGAGAACTGACGTGATCCAATCGCTGCTCATCGCCAATCGCGGCGAGATCGCCTGCCGCATCATTCGCACCGCGCGCGCCATGGGGGTGCGGACGGTCGCGGTCTATTCCGATGCGGATGCCGAGGCGCTCCACGTCCGCGAGGCGGACGAGGCGGTCCACATCGGTCCGAGCCCGGCGCGCGAAAGCTATCTGCGCGGCGACCGGATCATCGCCGCCGCGCAGCAGAGCGGCGCCGAGGCGATCCACCCAGGCTACGGTTTTCTCTCGGAAAACGCGGACTTCGCGCAAAGCGTGATCGATGCCGGGCTGATCTGGGTTGGCCCCAATCCCGACAGCATCCGCGCGATGGGGCTGAAGGACGCCGCCAAGGCCCGGATGATCGAAGCGGGTGTGCCCGTCACGCCCGGCTATTTGGGGGATGACCAGTCGCCCGAGCGGCTCGCGACGGAAGCGGCGGCGGTGGGCTATCCGGTGCTCATCAAGGCTGTCGCAGGCGGCGGCGGCAAGGGCATGCGGCGTGTCGATGCGGCCGAGGACTTTGCGGCCGCTTTGCTGTCGTGCCAGCGCGAGGCGGCATCGTCCTTCGGCAATACGCAGGTGCTGATCGAGAAATACGTCCTCTCCCCGCGCCATATCGAGGTGCAGGTGTTCGGCGACAGCCATGGCAACGTCGTGCACCTGTTCGAGCGCGATTGCTCGCTCCAGCGGCGGCACCAGAAGGTGATCGAGGAAGCGCCCGCGCCGGGCATGGACGCGGCGACGCGCGAGGCAATCTGCGCGGCGGCGGTCCGGGCGGCCAAGGCGGTCGACTATGTCGGCGCGGGCACGATCGAATTCATCGCCGACGGGACTGATGGACTGCGCGCCGATCGCATCTGGTTCATGGAAATGAACACCCGGCTTCAGGTCGAGCATCCGGTGACGGAAGAGATCACCGGGGTCGATCTGGTCGAATGGCAGCTGCGCGTCGCGAGCGGCGAACCGCTTCCGCTGCGCCAGGACGCGCTTGCGATCGACGGTTGGGCGATGGAAGCGCGACTCTATGCCGAAAACCCGGCGACGGGCTTTCTCCCCTCGACCGGCCCGCTCGAGCATCTTGCGCTGCCGGGCTTCGCGCGGATCGAGACCGGCGTGGAGGAAGGCGGGAGCGTCACGCCGTTCTACGACCCGATGATCGCCAAGCTGGTCGTCCATGCACCGAGCCGGGAGCAGGCGATTGATCGGCTGTGGGACGCGGTGACCGACGTCGAGGTCTGGCCGGTCCAGACCAACGCCGGTTTCCTCGGCCGCTTATGCGAGGACCCCGAGTTCCGCGCGGGCACGATGGATACCGGCTTGATCGGACGCCGCGGCGACGCGCTCGCCAATCCGCTGGCGGTCGAGGCGGACGCTCTCCAGGCGGTCGCCGCCGCGCTGGTCGCAGGTGATGCCAATACGCCGTGGACGGCTGGCAGCGGGTTCCGGCTCAACGGTCCGGCCCGCCGGACCGTCCGGATCGTGGATCAAGCCGGGCAGGTCCATACGGTCGAGGACGTGGTACCTGACACGGATGTTGCCGAGGAGGAGATCACGCTGTTCGCGCTGGGCGATGCGCGCTCCTACCGGTTGTGGCGCGGCTATGGGACCGCGACCGGAGCGGCGGCGGATGGTGCGATCCTGTCGCCAATGCCGGGCCGGATCATCGCCGTCGACGTGGCCGAAGGCGACGTCGTGACCAAGGGCCAGAAGCTCGTCACGCTGGAAGCGATGAAGATGGAGCACAGCCTGACCGCGCCGTTCGACGGGACGGTCGCCGCACTGACGGCGACCGCTGGCGGCCAAGTCAACGAGGGGATGGTGCTGGTTCTGATCACGCGGGGAGAACCGGGGCCGGAAACGCCCTGACTGCGGGAACAGGCATGGCGGGGGTGGGTGCGCGTTTCGCCGGCACCCGGATACGCGTCGTCGAGCGTATCGGCTGCCGGGGGATTGTCCTGCCGGATCGGGCGGTTGGAGCGCGCGGCCCGCAGGGTCATTCGCGATGAAAGAAAAAGCTGCCGGTATCGCTACCGACCGGCACAATCTTGCGACAAGTGGTCGTTACCGAACCGCAATCCTTGCGCCACCGCAACAGACCGGAAACCAGATGACGCGATCGACTGTGCTTTTGACGCTGGCCCTCGCCGCGGCGCCCTCCATGGCGCTGGCGCAGCAAGCATCTGCCCCGACCAAGCCGTCGACGCCGACGCCCGGGGCGAGCGAAGGTGCAGGCGAGGGGGGCGACGAAGGCCCGGACATCGTCGTTCAGGGCGCGAAACAGCCAGGGTCCGTCGTAGGCGACATTCCGCCCGAGCAGCAACTCAGCCCTGCGGACATCCGCTCCTACGGGGTCGGCTCGGTGACGGAATTGCTGGCCGAACTGAGCCCGCAGATTCGCAGCGATCGGGGCAGCGGCGGCGCGCCGGTGGTGCTGATCGATGGCAAACGCATCTCGGGTTTCCAGGAAATTCGGGACTTGCCGACTGAAGCGATCCAGCGCGTCGACATTCTTCCCGAGGAAGTCGCGCTGAAATACGGCTATCGCGCGGATCAGAAGGTGGTGAACTTCGTCCTTCGCCGGCGCTTCCGCGCCGCGACGGTCGAACTGGCCGACCGTCTGGCGACCGAAGGGGGCCGGAATGCGCCACAGGGGGAGCTCGACCTGCTCAAGATCGCGCGGAGCGGACGGCTTAATCTTCATCTCGAATATCAGGGAGCGAACGCCCTGACCGAGAATGAACGTGGCATTCAGCGGACGCCGACCCCCTTCGCCATCGGCGGAAATGTCGTGGGTGTTGCAGGCGCGGCGATCGATCCCGCGCTCGGCGCGGCGCCGATTGCCGGCGTGCCCAGTGCGAACCCCTCGCTGGCCGCCTTTGCCGGTACCGCGGGGCGGGCCAATACGACCGACGTGACGCCCTATCGAACGCTGCTGCCGCAAACCGAGACGTTCAACGCCAACGCGACCTATGCGCGGACGTTGGGAAAAGTGTCCGCGACGGTCAACGCCACGCTCGGCACGACGAGCAGCGACGCGTTGCTGGGGCTGCCGACGGTCGCATTGACCCTGCCGGCGGGCAACCCGTTTTCGCCATTTGCCAATACGGTCCAGGTGGATCGCGCGCTGACGGGGGATTATTTGCCGTTGGCGCAACACGGGTCGACCGTCGCCGCGCATTTCGGAACGGTACTCAACGGGGTGATCGGGACGTGGCAATGGTCGGTAACCGGGGCCTACGATCATAGCGAAGCGAAGACCTTCACCGATACCGGCTTCGACAGCAGCGCCTTCCAGGCGCGCCTGACGGCGAACGATCCCTCCGCCAATCCCTTCGGCGCGATTTCGCCCGGTCTGATCGGCCCCCTGCCGTCCAGCAGCGGGTATTCGGTGTCGAACGAGACACAGGTCGACGCGCTGCTCAACGGCAGCCTGTTCAAGCTTCCCGCCGGCGACGTCACCACCAGCGTGCACCTTGGCGGAGACATCAATGATTTCAGCAGCCGATCGTATCGCGCCGCGCTGACATCGACCGGCGCGGTGTCGCGCAAGACGGTTAGCGGCCAGGTGAACGTCGACGTCCCGCTGACCAGCCGCGGGAAGGACGTGCTGGCGGCCATCGGCAGTCTGTCGGTCAACGGCAACATCGCGGTCGATCATCTTTCCGACTTCGGAACGCTCAAGACCATCGGTTATGGCCTGAACTGGTCCCCGGTCGTACCATTGCGGATCATTGCGTCGGTGACCGATCAGGACGGCGCGCCAACGCCGCAGCAACTCGGCAATCCGCAGATTACGACGCCCAATATCGCGGTGTTCGACTATGTCCTTGGTCAGAATGCGGTGGTGACGACGCTCTCGGGCGGCAACCCGAACCTGCGCGCCAGCAACGGCCATACCGTGAAGATCGGCGCGACCCTCAAGCCGTGGAGTTCCAAGCAGCTTTCGCTGTCGGCAAATTACGTCCAGGCGCGCGTGGAAAATCCGATCGTGGCGTTCCCGACCGCGACCGCCGCGATCGAAGCCGCCTTCCCGGATCGCTTCGTCCGCGACGCGGGTGGCGTGCTGCAGCGGCTCGATACGCGACCGATCAACTTTGCGGAGACCAGTCGATCGGAATTGCGCTGGGGCATCAATTTTTCCGCACCGCTCAAATCCAAGCTGCAAAAGCAGATCGCGGCGTGGCGCGCCGGAACCGGACCCAATCCCTTTGCGGGGTTGCGATTGCCGGGCGGCCTGGCCCGGCTTGCCCAACAAAGCGGGGCACCTGGTGGCGCGCCCGGTGCAGCTGGCGCCCCGGGCGGTGCCGGCCCGGCGGGTGGACCGGGCGGCGGTGGACCGGGGGGCGGTGGACCCGGCGGCGGTGGCCGCGGGTTCGGCGGCGGTGGCGGACGGGGGAATGCCGGCGGACGCTTGCAATTCGCGCTCTACCACACGTGGCACTTTACGGACCGCGTGCTGGTCCAACAGGGCGGCCCGGCGCTCGACCTCCTCAACGGCGATGCAATCGGATCGAGCGGTGGCCAGCCACGCCACGAGCTCGAAGGGCAGGCAGGCTACAACAACAACGGGCTAGGCGTTCGATTCTCGGCGAATTGGCAAAGCGCGACGAGCGTCAACGGCGGTACGATCGGCAATCCCCAGACGTTGCGTTTTTCGGATCTCGGAACGGTCGGCGTCCGTCTGTTCGGAGACCTCGGGCAGCGGCTCGATCTGGTCAAGGCACACCCGTGGATGCGCGGCATGCGGGTGGCGGTGTCCGTCGACAACCTGTTCGACTCGCGGCAACGCGTCACCGGTGCCGACGGCACGACGCCCGTCGCGTACCAGCCGGGGTATTTGAACCCGCTGGGGCGAACCGTAAGGTTGTCGATCCGCAAGCTGTTCCTGTAACGCGCCTTTGCGACACAATCCCTGTGCTCTGGCGCCGGGTCAGCGCGTTATTCGGCGTCCACCATTGCCCCCATGGCACGCTTCGCCGAGAGCGAATGGCGCGCCGCGGCTAGCGTGCTGCACAGCCTGCGCGCGGTCTCCTCGACCGATTGCAGCATTTCCCGCGCATATTGCGGGTTGAGGTCATCGACGACAGCCTCGAAATGGGTATGGCCGCCATCCTGCATCCCGAAAATCGACAGCAGGTAGCGATCGAACGCCTGGTGCAGCGACATCCATTGGCCCTGTTCCTCCAGCCATGCCCGCGTCGTCGCCGAGGTTGAGAACGTCGCGAACGTCCGGCCTTCGAGCACCGCGTCCGGGATGTTCTTCACGATCGCTTCCGGGGTCAAAGCAGCACCGAGCACGCGGTCGACATACCCCTTGATGATCGCAGGCGGCATTCCGAACCAAAGCGGATAGACGAAGACGACGACGTCCGCCTGCCGCAACAGGCCGAGCTCACGCGAGACATCGTTGGACAGGTGATTGCCGAGCGTCCCCGGCCGGTGGTCGGCGCGCAACCGCGGATCGAAATCGAGCGCATACAGATCGCGCAAGTCGGCCTCCTGCCCACAGGCGCGGACGGTCGAGCAATAGCGGTCGGCGATCGCATGGTTGAAACTGTCCGCGGCGGGATGGCCCAGCACGACGACATGGCGGAGCGCCTGCGCGGTAGCGGTGAAGTGGGCCATGGTGATACTCCTGCCGGAAATGCGCCCCACGCCGGCCGAACGGGGAGGATCGGCCGGCATGGAATCGACGTTGCCGCATTCTGCGCCGCTGACTGGCGGCTCGGTATCCGTAGACTTACGCAGTCACGATTGGCGCGCGCGCAGCGTGATGCCGATCACACGCGGCTCGCTCGGCGTTCCCAGGATGAGGCCGGAATTGCCCGCCTGGATCGTCAGGTTCTGGATATAGTTGGTGTCGAAGAGGTTGCGCACGAACACCGCGACTTCCAACCCGCTCGCCGCCCGGAACCCGAGGCTGGCGTTGGTCTGGTTGAAGCCGTCGATCAGCGTGTATTTTGATAGCGTCGGATCACCGTAATAGCTGGTGCGGAAGTTCGAATCACCGTGCAGGATGACGGCGCCTGACCTGAACGGCACCGCATAATTCAATCCGATCGTTTCCGACCATTTGGACAGGCCCGCAAGCGGCCGTCCGGTAAGGTTGCAGGCGGTCGTCGCATTGGTCTGCACTTCCAGCGGACATGGCCCGGCCGGATAGTCCTTGTAGCGGCCATCCGCATAAGCGACGTTGCCGCGCAGTTGCAGATTACGGGTGATCTGCGCCGTGACGTCGGCCTCCGCCCCCTTGACGGTGACTTTCGGGATGTTCGACAAATACCCTCGCAGGGCGACCGTCTGAGAACTGTCGACCAGCGTTGCCTGAAAATCGCGCACATCCGTCAGGTATCCCGCGAGGTTCACCGTAAGTCGCCGATCGAACAGTTGCGACTTCACCCCGATCTCATAGGTTTGATTGCGTTCCGGGCGGATTACCGCAGTGGTCAGGACGGCCTGGTTCTGCGTGTTCAGCGGCAAGCCCGAAAGGTTGATACCGCCCGACTTGAACCCACGGGCATAGCTGCCGTACGCCAGGACCTGGTCCGTCATTTGCCATGCCAGGTTGGCACGTCCCGACAGATTGCTTTCCGTGTCGTGCGCGTCGTAGCTTTGCGGGCGCAGCACGCCGAGCTTCGCATTCAATAGCGCGGGGTTATTCGTTTGCAGTCCGCCGAAGACGAAGGTGGCATAATTGCCGTCCTTGACCTCATAGGTGTAACGCAGGCCACCGGTTGCCGTGACCCGTGGCAGGATCTTGTAGTTGAGCTCGGCGAAGGCGGCGTAGCTGTCCTCCTTCAGGCGGGTACTGCCGTCGGTACCATATCCGTCGAGGAGATTGGCGGGTACGGCGACGGCATTGGCGCCGGTGCCGGTCGTCGGGCCGATCAGCCAATAGGCTGCCTGCGATCCGTAGACGCTGTTCGGCCGACCGACGATTTTCTGGTCGAAATAGTAGAGTCCGGCCACGTAGCCGAGCCGATGTTCGCCGTTGGACGCAAGACGCAGTTCCTGGCTGAACTGATCCTGCCGCGACGGAATATGCTGGATTTGCTGGATCGGAAGGCCGGTATAGTCGCGGTCGTTGGCGGCATCCCAGTTCCAGAAGCGCCACGCACTGACCGAGGTGAGCGTGCCAAACCCGAGGTTCCAGTCAGCGATCGCCGACACGCCGCCTTCGCTGGTGTTGACCCCGAGGGGGGCATCGATGTCGGTGACGCGGTCATAGGGATTGGTGCTCGGCGGCGCATAGTTGAGCCCGGCCGCCAGCGCCGCATATTGCCGCGCGGCTGGGCGCAGGCTCTGTCCGACGCGCAGATACACCTGGGTGCAGCATTCGCTCTCGAAATTGGTGAAGTCCGCGGTCACGCGCAGCGAAACGTCCGTGGTCGGGCGGAACAGCAACTGGCCGCGGATCGCCTGAGTGCCGATGCCGTTCTGCTTCGCGCCGCTGACGGCATTGCGGATGAAGCCATCCCGACGGGTGGTCACGCCGGAAAGGCGGAAGGCGAGAGTGTCCCCGACCAGCGGACCCGATGCCGACACCTTCGCCTGAACGAAATTATAGCTGCCGACCGACACCTCTTCGCTGGCTTCGGGAGTGAAGGTCGGCAAGCGGGTCACGACGTTGATCGCGCCCGCGGTGGTGTTTTTCCCGAACAGCGTACCTTGGGGGCCGCGCAGAACTTCGATCCGCTCGATATCCGAAAAATCGAAGGCGGCGGTGGCCGGGCGAGCGTGATACACCTGGTCGACGTAGAAGCCGACCCCCGGTTCGAGGCCGTCGTTTGCCTGGCTTACGGCGACGACGCTGCTGCCCAGTCCGCGGATCGTGAACGCCGTGTTGCGCGGATTCGCCGAGCTGTAAGCCAGGCTGGGTACCAGCAAGCTGAGCTGCTGCGTATTGACCGTATAGGATCGGTCGATCAGCCCGCCGTCGACGACGGATACGGCGAGCGGGACCTGTTCCAGATTTTCGGCACGCCGCCGTGCCGTTACGACGATATTGCCGCCGGACGCCGCTGTTTGCGCGTCAGGGAGGGTTGTGGCGGAGGTGAGCGGCGCCGCGGTATCGCATGCGTGCGCCACACCCGCATAGCCGATCGCCCAAACCGCCGCCGATGCCAGCGCGGCCCAATTCCCAGTTCGCATGTCGTCCCCATTGATCTGTCTCTGCTCGACGACACGCTATATATCGTGAGATATAGTCCTGCCTAGCCGACGCGTGCCGGAAAGCCGAGTAAGCAGAAAAAAGGCCCCGGTTTCCCGGGGCCTTGAGGATCAATTTGTAAACCGCCGAGGATCGGGGAGGGGGCGGCGGTTCCTTGGGTCGCTGAGGGTTGGTCAGTCGAGCCCGACTTCGCGCGAAGCCAGGGGCTGCTTCGGCGAAAGCGTGGCCATTTCGGCGCGAGCGATCTGGCGGCAATTGTGCGGCTGGAAGATCAGGCCCTTGCCGGTCTGCATGTGAGGTTGGCGAAGTTGGCACCGGGCGAAAGCATTCTGTTCGGTAGCCGAGAGGCTTGTCACGCGATCCTTACCACCGCTTGCAACAGCCGGGGCAAAGGCCAGGATCAGCGCGGGAACGGCCGCAATCGTGAAGGCGGTGCGAAACATGGGGATCGTCTCCGGTGGGATTCTATTCCGCGGAGATAGGAGGGTGGCTTTTCCATCCCTTCGCTGATCTGTGAGGAAACGTTGCTCGGCGCCGGCGGTATCGCCTTGCCCCGGAGGTGCGTTGACCGAACAGGTAGGTATCCGTACCGGAACCCTCCAACCCCGAACGGTTAGATGTGCTGCTTATGACGACACCGCCTACGATCGTACTCGTCGAGGACGACCCCGCGCTGCGCACGCTGACCACTCGTGCGTTGCAGGAACATGGCTACCTCGTCCGGCCTGCCGCGTCGGCGCCGGAGATGTGGCTGGCGATGGAGGCGGGGCCGGTCGACCTCGTCCTGCTCGACATCATGCTGCCGGGCACCGACGGGATCGAACTGTGCCGCAAGCTGCGCCAGCAGAGCAACGTGCCGATCATTTTCGTCAGCGCGCGCGGCAGTGAGACCGACCGCGTCGTCGGCCTTGAGCTTGGTGCGGATGACTATCTGGCCAAGCCGTTCGGCACGCGCGAACTGACAGCCCGCATTCGCGCCGTGCTCCGGCGGGTAGATGCGCCGCGGGACGCGCGTGACCGCGAGCAGGGGTTGCTTAGCTTCGATGGTTGGACCGTCAATCTGCCGCGCCGCGAATTGCGCTCGCCCAGCGGGGCCGTGGTCGACCTGACCGGCGCCGAATTCGATCTCCTGACCAGCCTGCTCGACCACGCAGGCCGGGTGATCGCGCGGGAGCGGCTGATCGAACTGTCACGGACCCGTATGGGCGACAGCACCGATCGCAGCGTCGACGTTCTGGTCAGCCGGCTGCGGCGCAAGCTCTCGGTCGGTGATCGGCCCCCGCCGATCGTAACGGTGCGCGGCGTCGGATACATGTTCAACGCGACCGTCGAGCGTTCCTGATGCCCACCGTGCGGCCTTCGTTCGGCTTGATCGGACGGGTCGTGGCCATCCTGCTGTTCGCGACGCTCGTCGAGTTCGGGATGAGCACGGTGTTGTACGAACGCGCCAGCCAGTTTTCGGTCCGCGACGATGAAGGCCGACGGCTGGCCGAGCATCTGGTGATTGCCCGGCGTCTCATGGCGGAGCATCCGGTTGCGGAACGATCGGCGATGGCGCGATCTGTATCGACGGCCCATTACGCGATGGCATGGCGGACCGAGGCTCCGCCACCCAGCGATCCGGCGCTTTCCGAAATGCGCGCGAAAGTGCTGGCGTGGGAGCCCGTACTGCAATCCGCCCCGTTGCGGATGCGGCTCGAACCCGCGCTGGCAGGCTCCTTCGTAGCGGGCGCGGCGGCCTTGCCGGATGGTAGCTGGCTGTATTTCCGGACCGCCGAAGCGATCGACAGCCTCGACCAGTCGCGAAACCGCATCCTCATCGCCCTTGGCATTGCGGGCGTGGTGATGGCGCTGGGCGGCGGACTGATCGGACGGACGCTTCGTCCGATGCGGCTGCTGGCGAGTGCAGCGGACCGCTTCGGTACTGCGCAGGCGGCACCACTCGCGGAGGAAGGGCCGGCCGAAGTACGCCGCGTGATCGTAGCCTTCAATCGCATGCAGGCCCGGATTCAGCAGCTCATCGCCGACCGCACCCAGGCACTCGCAGCGGTCGGCCACGATATCCGGACGCCGCTTGCGCGCTTGCGGTTGCGGGCCGAGAGCGTGCAGACGGATGCCGTGCGCGACGAGATCCTCGACGACGTCGCGGAAATGGACGCGATGGTGGGATCGCTGCTGGCTTTTCTCGGCGGCGAGGATGATCCGGAGAAGCCCGTACTGGCCGATCTGGCCGTGCTGTGTGCAACGCTGGCCGACGATGCCGCGGATCACGGGCGTGCGGTGACCTATATCGGGCCGGATCATCTCGATCATGTCTTTCGACAGCTCGGTCTGAAGCGGGCTCTTTCCAATCTGGTGGAGAATGGCCTTCATCACGGCGATCACGTTACGATTTCGCTGGCCACGGACAGCGGGACGGTGACGGCCTGCGTGGAGGACGACGGCCCCGGTATCCCGGATTCGCAGTTGCAGAGCGTGCTCGAGCCGTTCGTGCGGCTCGATACGGCCCGGCGGCGAGACACGCAGGGACTTGGCCTGGGGCTGGCGATCGTATTGCGCGCGGTCGAGCTCGAGAAGGGGGGCCTGCTGCTGAGCAACCGGCCGCAGGGAGGATTACGCGCGGAGATCCGGTTGCCGCGCGCCCTATAACGCGATCCCGGGCAGCATCGCGGTAAGGGTGCCGAGCCCGCCAGGCCAGTTGCGCAGCGCCGTCACTGATCGTGATTCCGGCGGAAACGTTTTTTTACAAACCTGCCGCGTTGCAGCAAAGGGCGCTGGCTATCTCATCCTGTGAAATCCGCGCAGTCCCCAAGCGCGGTAAAGAGCAGGAGCAAAGTCCATGAACGAGCTCATCGGTCGCATCTTCGATTTCCAGAAGAACGTCTTTCCCCACCAGAGCAAATTGTACGCCAACCTCGCCGCGAACGGCCAGCGCCCCAAGGCGTTGATCGTGTCGTGCGCGGACTCACGGGTCGTGCCGGAAGAAATACTCCAGGCCGCCCCCGGCGATCTTTTCGTGTGCCGGAACGCCGGCAACATCGTGCCCCCGTTCAGCACCGCCAATGGCGGTGTGACGTCGACGGTCGAATTCGCCGTGATGGCCTTGGGCGTCCGCGACATCATCGTCTGCGGCCACTCGGACTGCGGCGCGATGAAGGCCCTGATGAACCCGGCATCGCTGAGTACCATGCCCAATGTGGCAGCGTGGCTGAGGCACAGTCACGCTGCACACAGCGTGGTGAGCGATGGCTACCCGGAACTCGCGGGTACCGAGCAGGTCCGTGCGGCCGCCCTCGAGAACGTCGTCGTGCAGCTGGCGCACCTGCGGACGCATCCGTCGGTCGCGTCCGGCATTGCCCGCGGTGAACTGGCGCTACACGGCTGGTTCTTCGACATTCACAATGGCGTGGTGCTGGCGCTGGACGGCATTACCGGCCGCTTCGAGGAAATTCGCGACGATCGCCCGATGCCGGTCGCGCTCGCTGCGCAGCAGCGGCTTGCGGCCGGCGAGCCTCTCCTGGAGGCGGCGGAATGACCGCACTCGGTTTGAAGCTTCCGACATTGGCCATTGCTTCGCGGGACTTGACGGCGTCGATCGTCGTGTTTCTCGTCGCGATGCCGCTGTGCATGGGCATCGCGGTCGCTTCGGGCGTTCCCCCCGAGAAGGGGCTGATCACCGGCATCATCGGCGGCATCATCGTCGGTGCATTCTCCGGCTCCCCGCTGCAGGTCTCCGGGCCGGCGGCGGGGCTTGCCGTGGTGGTATTCGAACTGGTTCGGGACAAGGGCCTGTCCGCGCTCGGGCCGATCCTCATTCTCGCCGGCCTGATCCAGCTGGTCGCCGGCATCCTGAAAGTGGGCGGATGGTTTCGCGCCATCTCGCCCGCGGTCGTACACGGGATGCTCGCTGGGATCGGTGTCCTGATCGTCGTCGGACAGTTTCACGTCCTCTTCGATGCGAAGCCGCTGCCGAGCGGATTGCAGAACCTCGTCGCCATTCCGGAACGGCTGCTTGGCCTGTCGCCGGTCAACCTGTCGAACGTCGAGCATGCGTTCATGATCGGCGTTCTCACGATCCTCGCGATGCTTGGGTGGGAACGTTTCCGTCCGGCCGCGCTCAAGCAGGTTCCCGCTGCGCTCGTCGGGGTGCTGATCGGCACACTGACCGCCTATACCCTGGGTCTGCAGATCAACCGGGTCGATGTGCCGCAGTCGATCGTCGCCGCGATTACGCTTCCCGGACCGACGTTCCTTGCCAAGTGGATGGATCCGTCGATCATCGTCGCAGCGCTCGCCATCGCCTTCATCGCCAGCGCCGAGACCCTCCTGTCGGCGGCCGCCGTCGACCGGATGCACAGCGGTGTTCGGACAAACTACAACAAGGAGCTTCGCGCGCAGGGGATCGGCAACCTGTTGTGCGGCGTGGCGGGTGCGTTGCCGATGACCGGCGTGATCGTGCGCAGTTCTGCCAATGTGCAGGCGGGCGCGACGACCCGGTTGTCGACCATGTTGCACGGGGTCTGGATCCTTGGTTTCGTGGCGCTCCTTCCATGGCTGCTGCGGGAGATCCCAATGGCGGCGCTCGGTGCCGTGCTCGTCATCACCGGCATGCGTCTGGTCAGCCTCGCGCACGTCAAACATCTGTTTCACAGTTACGGGGTCTTGCCGGCGCTGATCTGGGCGGTGACCCTGGTCGTTGTCGTGACGGAAGATCTGCTGACCGGCGTATTGGTCGGGATCGCGCTGTCGCTGCTCGAACTCGTGCCGCATGCACGACGCCTCCGGCTCAACGTCGTGCGGCCGGGCGCGGCCGCCAATGGCGACATGGCCCTGTCGGGTAGCGCGACGTTCGTCACCCTGCCCAAACTGTCCGATACGCTCGACTCGCTCCCGCTGCGGGGCCCGGACCATGGGTTCGTGCGGATGGACGTCTCGGGACTGACCAAGGTCGACCACACCTGCGCCGAGTTGATGAAGGAGTTCATGGCGCGGCGTCGGGCAGGGGGGAACCCGGTCGAGCTGACGGGCGCTTCGCCCAGCCTGGCAGCGATGATCGCCTGACCCGATCCCCGGCGCGGCAATGCTTTGTTACAAGCCAGCAAGGCTGCCGTGCCGGATGGATGGTAGTGGATTCGGGTTCGAGCGGACCGTTCCCCATTGTCCACCATGACGATGAGAGGGTCGGCAGCTTGGCCCCAGGCGGGAACCTTTCCTTGGATCAGAAGGGTATCCCATGTTTCGTCATTGTATCGCTGTCTCCCTGTGCCTGCTGGCCGTACCGGCTGTTGCGCAGGATACCGCCCCGCCACCGCCGGTCACGGTTACCGGCACTGTGGCGCTTGTGTCGGATTACCGCTTTCGTGGCGTCTCTCAGTCCGACGAGGCGTTTGCGCTGCAGGGCGGCGCCACGCTGACGCATGAAAGCGGGTTTTACGGTGGCTTCTGGGGCTCGAACCTGGCGGGCTGGGGTACGTTCGGCGGTGCCAATCTCGAACTCGATCTGATCGGTGGCTACAAACGCGCGATCGGAAGCGGCACGATCGATGTCGGCGTGACCTGGTACATGTACCCCGGCGGCGCGGACACTACCGACTTCGCCGAGCCCTATGCCAAAATCAGTGGCACGCTTGGCCCGGCGACGTTGCTGGGCGGGGTGGCCTACGCGCCCAAGCAGCGGGCACTCGGCAACTTTTCGAATACGCCGCAAAGTCGGGGGCAAAGCGAGGACAACCTCTATCTGTGGGGGGACGCAAGCGTCGGCGTTCCGACGACCAAGCTCACGGCCAAGGCGCACATCGGCTATTCGGACGGCAATCCCGGGCTAGGGCCTAACGGGACCAGCGTCGCGCCGACGGGAAAGTATTGGGACTGGCTGCTCGGGCTCGACTATGTGATCGGACCGGTGACGCTCGGGGCAGCGTATGTCGACACCGATATCAGTCGGTCGGAGGCGGCCTATCTCCAGCCCAATTTCTCGCGCACCAAGAACGGCGAGTCCATCGCCAACGGCAAGGTGCTATTCTCCGTAACCGCCGCATTCTGACAGAAGCGCCAAAGGACACCGCACGGTGTCCACGGTAATGTTCCCATCCACGGGAACGGTGGCCAGCCGCCAAGCGCTATGGGCGCTGGACGGGTGGTCAAGAAGCGCGGGGGGTGCCGGTGTGTCCCCTGCGCTTCCGCCGCGGCCCCGGCAGTATATCGAGAGAATGACGCATGAGTGACCGGATCCTGATCTTCTACGGCTCTTATCGATCGGATCGGCAGGGGATCCGCCTGGCGGACTATCTCGTCCAATCGTTCGCGGAGCGTGGTGCGGACGTCGAACTGATCGACGCCAAGGCGATCGATCTTCCGATGCTGGACCGGATGTACAAGGAGTATGAGGCCGGGACGGCGCCAGCTGCGCTTGAGGCGCTCGCAGGGAAGATCCGCGCCGCCGACGCATTCGTGTTCGTGGCAGGCGAATATAATTGGGGGGTGCAGCCCGGGCTCAAGAACCTGACGGATCATTTCCTGGAGGAATGGTATTGGCGCCCGGCGGCGGTGGCGAGCTATTCGGCGGGGCGTCTGGCCGGCGTGCGCGGGGCGATGGCCTGGCATGGAATTCTCTCGGAAATGGGCATGATCGTCACATCGACGCCCCTTGCGGTCGGAGGAATCGGCAAGGCGTTCGACGATGAAGGCCAGCCATCGGGCGAGGGCGGGGCCGCGGCGGCGAAGGCGTTTCCTCGCTTTGCCGACGATCTCGCCTGGTGGACCGAAGCGGCCCGCGCGCAGCGGGCGCGCCGTAGCCCGCCGTATTGACGGTCAGGCGGACCACGCCGCCAGATCGTCCTGTTCGCCGATCAGTGCCAGTCCATGCGCGATCGAGGTAAGCTCGCCGCCTGTGGCGATGCGATCGTCGCCGAACCGCTCCGTGAACATGCGACGGACCCGTGGCGTCAACGACGAACCGCCGGTCAGGAACACCCGGTCAATCTCCCTCGAGCCGATCGCCGCGACAGTCAGCACGCGGTCGACGGCTTCCTCGATCCGCGCGATGTCGGGCGCAATCCAGCTTTCGAACTGTGCGCGCGTGACGTCCGCCTCGATCGACAGGCCGCCACCGGTGAAACGAAAGCTGGCATGCTCCGCCGCCGACAGGTCCCGTTTGACCTGTCCGACGGCCTCGTGCAGCTGAAACCCGAGTTCCTCTTCGATCACGGCGATCATCCGCCCGATCGCCGCCGGATCTAGGGCGGATTTGCGAAGCTTCTCGAGCTCGGCGATCGTGCGCCGATTGCGCATCAGCGCCAGCCTCGACCAGTCGGCGAAATCGGCAAAATAGCCGCGCGGGATTTCGAGGACCTTGTCGAAGGATCGATAGGACGTGCCCTTTCCGAGCAGCGGCATGACCAGCTGGTCGACGATCCGCGCGTCGAACCGGTCGCCCGCGATCCCGACACCGGCGTGACCCAGCGGCACGCAGCGCCGCGCCGCGCCGGGCGCCTCGATGCGCACCGCCGAAAAATCGCTCGTGCCTCCACCGAAATCCGCGACAAGGATCGTTGCCGGCTCGCTGATCCGAGAGGCGTAGCTGAACGCGGCGCCCAGTGGCTCGTAAACGTAATGGACGTCTGTCCCGAGTTTGGCGAACATTAGGTCGTAGCGCTGCCGTGCGAGAGCGGCGTCGGGGCGGTATCCGGCATATTCTACAGGGCGTCCCACGACGACGCGCGACGCGCGCTCTAGCAGGCCGCCGGATCGTGCGGCCATCTTGGCAAGGAACGTCTGCCCGAGATCCTCGAAGCGATACCGTCGCTCGAAGATGGTCGCATGTTCGAAACTCGGGTTCGCGGCAACGGACTTGAACGATTGGAGGAAGCGGCTGCCTTGCGGGTATTCGAGATATTCCGCGATCGCCCACGGCCCTGCTTCGGCGGCGATGCCGCCGGCGACCGAGTCCTCTTCCCAGAAACACAGCGCCGACCGGAACGCCGCGTCGGGGCCATGGGGCGACTGGAGCGGCAGCAGTTCGGAAATGCCCTCGCGTGCCATCGCGGCAACAGAGTTGGTGGTTCCGAAATCAAGGCCGAGCGTGAAGGGGGCGGATGCGGAATGCGGATCAGACATGGGAGATGCCGCTACACACCATCGTGCCCGAGCGCAAAGCCGTACCCGCGGCGATCCGTTCCGGCCTTGCCGTCAGCGTTCGGCAGGCCAGAAGATGGGAGTGTCGCCGGGTTTCCAGGGTTTGTGCCGCTCCATGACGGCAGCGAACAAGGGGGACTCGCCATGTTCCAGCAACCAGGCCCGTACCCGTGGCAGGGGCTGTCGATCGAACCAAGGAGGGTCGACTCTTGCGAATTGACGGACGAACGGCTTGATCGCAGCATCGGTGATCGAGCGGATGGGACGGCACAGGTTGCCGTTTTGCGCCAACCGATCCTCCAGCATCGCAAGCCAGGTACAAGCCGCCGATCGATGCGCAAGCGCGTCGGTATCGAAGCGCTCGGGATATTTGTAGCGATCGAGGTGATGTTTGAAACGATCGTCACAGTCCGCGATCAGCGTGGCATCATCGCTCTCCATCCAGCGTTCGGGATCGTGGCGGCCGAGCGCCCATCGCATGATGTCGAGGCTCTGGTCGATGATCGCACCCGTCGCCAGCGCCAGCACGGGAACGGTCGCCTTGGGCGATATCGCAAGCATCGCATCCGGCTTGTCGCGCAACACTACCTCACGGAGTTCCACCACCTGGCCGCTGATGGCGAGAGCGAAGCGCGCGCGCATCGCATAGGGACATCGCCGAAAGCTGTAGAGCGTATCGGGCATCGTCAGCGATCGTTCCGGCGCGCCAGCGCAATGCCGGCGAGGTTCTGTGTCCGCTTGATGTAGCGGATCGGCGGCAGGGCTCCGTCCGTCAGTGCCATGAGGGTCGATAGATGCTGATCGCCCGATCCTCGACAGCGCTGCGTCCCCCGTACCTGTGCAATGACCGCCGCTGCGTCGCCGAGCAGGACATACCCGCCGTGATCCAGCCCGAGATCGCGCGCCAACCGCTCCGCCGCGATCAGCGCGTGCCATTCGGCATCCATGCTCGATCCATCGCCGAGATCGTCCTGGATCATGGCCTTTCCCTTGGCGACAACCGCGATTTCCATGCGGCCGGGATTGGGACGGCAGCCGCCGTCGAAGAACAGTTTTACGCGACCAGACATCGGGCGGGGGTATTTATCCAATTCGGCAACGCCCGGAACGAACGCAGCGGCAGGCAGATACAAACTCCTGGAGCAGAGGACCAGTCAGCCTGCCTTGTCCATCGCATCCGCAAGCGTCGGGAAGGTCGCTGCTACCGACTTCTGCTCGGGCAGGATATAGACGGTTCCATCGGCGGGCCTGAACAGCGGCGCCACGACCGTTTCGTAGAAGATCCGCGGGACGTTGATACAGCCGAAGGATACGCGATTATCGTCGGTGGTCGGGGTCGCCAGACGGGTCAGGCGGTGTTCGCTTCGGCTGGTCGTGACGACGCGGTGGAGCGATAGACCGCTGTCATAGTCGATCCACAACACATCCTCGTGGAGGTCGCGGCCCATGTGCGCCTCGAACCGACCGGCTTGCGTGATACGGTCGGCAGGCCCGATCTGTGCAAGCGTCCGGGTGCCGATACCCGCCGGAGGGACGTCGCCCCGCGCTGCGCCCAGCAGCGCGGGGCTCGTGTCCCGAAGTTTGCCCGACGCGTCGAACGCGAAAACCCGGGCCGCGACTTTGTCGACAATCAGGAATGGTCGGGCATGATTATCGCCCGACGTCATGATCCTCGATACGAGCGCACGGACGGGGGGCGTGCCGTCATCGGAGGCCATCGCTTGGCCAGCACCGACGACGGAGGCTTGTCCGGCCGCCGGAAGGCATAGACAGAGTGCCATCCCTGCCGAGACCAGGAGCCGCTGGCCGATCACGTCAGTTGCGAGCCTGCTTGGCGGGAAGAACACGCGCCGGATGCGGCTGGGGAGCCTGGTATGCAGGTACCATCGGTTGGACCGGCGGAACTGGCTGAACCGGCGGCGGGGGCAGCAACGTCTGCAGGCCCGGCGGCGGCGGGGTGACGATGATGACCGGCGGCGGCGACGGACGATACGGACGTTCCGGCACGGGGACTGGCTGGAGAACCACCGGCGGGGCGGTGGGCGGCCCTGCCGTCGACCCGACCGGAACGATCGTGACCGGCGGGGTTCCGCTGGTATCGCCGGGCGTTATCACGACGACGACCGGAGTGGTGACCACAGGCGTGGATCCGACGGGCGTCGTGACGACCGGCGTCGTCACGACCGGTGGGGTGTCGACCGGTGTCGTCACCGGGGGCGTGACCACCGGCGGGGTTACGACCGGTGGCGTCACGACGGCGGCCGGGGTGATGGTCCCGCTGGTCCGGAAGGTGGACACGCAGCAAGACCCCGCCAAAGCGTATTGCCCGGCATTTGCGCCCGCAAGCGAATAGCCCGAGAACGTGATGCCGATGTTCGTCCCGGCACTGGCGGTGTCGTAGGTCGCGCTGGCATCGGCACCGGCAACCAGGGTCACGCCAGCGGGCAGTCCGGTGACCGTGGTTCCGTTGAAACCGGCCAGCGAAGCGGTGGTCGTTCCGTCCGCTACCTTCGTGCTGCCCGGAAAGACCAGCATGCGCTGCGCCACGGTCGCCCCGAGGCTGAGCGTGAAGAACCCGGAATAATCCGTCGGGGCGGAATAGGAGACGGGGTTATAGTTGATCATCACCGCCGCATTGGGACCGGTGACGGTGACCGGGGCTGTTCCCGGGGCGAACGTAAGGGTCCCTCCGCCGACGCCCGGCCCAGTCCCCGAAGCCCCTGCAATGATCAGGAGACCCGGTTGTAGACCAAGGCTTTGCGCGGGGATCGTCGAACCGCGGGTGAGGGTGACCGACGCAGCGATAAAGGCATCGACGCCGGCACACAGCGCGATGTTGCCGTCCGTCGTTGTGATCGCCGCCAGCACGTTTACGTTGCGCCCGGCGTTCAGCAGGATGCTGCCGTTGGTCGTCGTCAGCGCGGCGTTGACGACGACGTCGCGGCCGCAGCATGCGACGATGTTGCCATTGGTCGCGCTAACCGAATTGTTGAAGACGACATCGCGGTCCGCATTCAGCCGAAGCGTGGTCGTACTGGGGGTTGCCGTCCAGGCGACCGCATCGTTGACGATAATGTCGCCATTCCCGGGCGCGGTCGTGCCGATTGCCGTCGTGGGCGGAGTGCCCGGCGTCGTAACCGTACCGGTTGGCAAGGTGCTGATGGTCACACTGTTGGTAACCAGCATCGCCGACAGCGTCGCGCCGGAGATGTTGCCGCCAGCCCCGATGATGAAGTCTTGCGGATCGATCAGCCACAGTCCGGTAGCACCCGCGGGCGACAGGGTCGACACGTGCGCGGCGTCGCTGATCGTCACGCTTGCGGCGGACGTCTCGACGAACCCGCCATTGCCGCCATCGGGCGCGCTTGCGTCGAGCGACCCGGCGAGGTTCACGGTCCCGTTCTGCATGTCGCCGAGGAGCTTGATCGTCCCGCCACGGGTATCGATCGTGCGGGCTTCAACGACACCGCTATTGTTGACCACGGTGCCGAGCAGCGTTCCCGCTCCCTGGGTGGTCATCAGCACGGTGCCGCCGTTCGCGCGGATCAAGCCGCCGTTGCGCACGAGTGCGCCAACCGTACCGGCATCGACCACGACATTCAGCAAACCGTCGCCAGCGACATCCAGCGTGATCGCTTCGCCGCCTGCGAGCGCAACCGTCCCCAGCCGTGCGGAAATCGTGCCGTCATTCGCGACGCGACCGCCAAGTAACGCGACGTAGCCGCCATCTGCCGCCGTGATCGTTCCCTGGTTCAGCACCGATCCCGTGCCGGAGCCGCTGAACTTGTACTTACCCGCCATGAAGTCGGCGTCCGCGATGTTCAGCGTCGAGGCGACGAGGCCGCCAACGTTGACCTGCGATCCTGCACCGAACACAACGCCATTCGGGTTGACCAGGAAGACCTTCCCGTTCGCGTTGAGATTACCGAGGATCTGCGACGGGTCAGGGCCGACGACCCGGTTGAGGGCGACGGAGTTGCTGTCTGGCTGCACAAAATTGACGCTGTTGCCCGCAGCGATGTCGAAGCTCTGCCAGTTGAGGGCGGCGGCATGGCTCGACTGAGTAACCGTGACGCTGTTGGCGCCCGTTGCGATATTGGCACTGCCCGCCGTAACGGATCCGCCGGTCGGGAGTGGCTGTGCCTGCGCATAGGCCTGACCACCCATGCCGACCGAGGCAAGGATGCCAATCAGCGCGATCCGCATCAAGCCGGGGAGACCGGTCGTTTCCAGGAGGGCTTTGCGGTGCGGGCGGGGCGTGAAAACATGTCCGATGGTGGTCATGAACGAGATCCCTTGAATAGCGAGTACAGACGGCAGCGCAGACGCGTGCGTCAGAAGGTCTTGGCGACCTGGAACCAGAATTGCCCCGCGCGATCGGGCGCGGACGTCGCGGCGACGTCGCCGATCTTTCGGGCATAGGTTCCGCGGAGTGTGAAGTTCTCCGGTGCCATCCAGGCGATGCCGCCGCCATAGCCGCTGCGTTGGGTGTGGTTGCGGCCGACGAACCACTTGTCCTTCGAATATTGCACATGGCCGGTGTCGACGAAGCCGATCAACTGAAGTTGCCCGGGGAAGCCCCGCGTCCAGTCGCTGACCATCAGACGCGCTTCGGCGGTGGCGATATAGCCCTGGTCGCCATAGGCTTCGCCTTCGGGGTAAGCTCGGACGTTATACGCGCCGCCCAGTTCCATTTTTTCGGACGTGTCGAGATTGTCGAGCGCCACCTGTCCGCGCACCGCACCATAGAGCGACAGGGGACCCGAGACCGATTGGAGCCGCGCCGCACTGAAATTGAACTTGTTGAACGTGCCGTTGCTGCGCGCCGTGAGCGCGTCGGCCGCCCGATCGAGCGGCGTTCGCAGGTCCAGGTCGCCGATGGTCCAGCCGACAGAGAAGACGTTCAGGCCCCCACCGCCAAGTCCGTCACGCGTATTGCCGTTCAGTCCGAGCGTTCCGGTCTTGCTCATCCGCCGTGAACGGCTTCCGGTAAGATCGATCCGGTCGTCGTACCATTTCGCGTCGAGCTCGCCGACTGCGTACAGATTGGCGTTGCGGGAACGCACCAGCGGGTAGCTGGCATAGACGGCGGCGATGTCCGCGGTTCCATGCGCATTCAGGCTCTCGAACTCATGGCTGAGATCGTAGCGGAAATGCGCGTATGCCGCGCCGACGGTCAGGTTGCCGACTGGAACCTGCCAGGACGCGCGGCCATACGCCATGCCTTCCGTCGAGGCGAGCACCCGGAAACCGAGCGTATCGCCGAGCCCGGTCGCATTGTTGAGATTGATCGAGCCGCCGCCGCGATAGGCCCCGGTATAGCGGTTGCCCGCGTTGTCGACCGAGACATCGCCCGTCACGCGGCGACCGGGCGCCAGCGCCACGTTAAGATTGGACGCGCCAAAGTCCGTACCCGGCGAGAGCGTCGACTGTACCGCAACGCCGGGGATATCGGACAACAACAGCAAACGGCGCTCCAGCGGCGCGCTCGCGACGATGTCGCCGGTGTCGATTCCGCGCAGGATGCCGCGCGCGACGCCTGGTTTGAAGTTGGTCGCATTGTCGATCGTCACGGCGCCGTACCGGCCTTCGATGACTGCGATCGTCACCGATCCGCCCTGAACGTCCTGGGCGGGCAAATATGCCTGCGCCAGGAAATAACCGCGAGCCTTGTAAAAGGCGGCGATCCGCGCTGCGGCGGCGCGCAATTCGTAGAGGTTGAGGTTACTGCCGGCAGTCACGCCACTGGCGGCGAGGAGCGTTCCCTCGTCATACAGCGTCTCACCGCTGATCCGCAGGGTGGAAACGCGGATGCGCGGTCCGGCCGGATCCACATCCGGGGCCGCTGCTGGCGGAGCGACGACCAATCCGGGATCGGCGCGAAGCGTCGTCGGGGCAGGGGGAATCTGCTGAAGCTGACCCCCGGCCGAAGGCACGCGCTGGGCATGCAATGCCGGAGCAGTAGCGAGCAAGATTAGCGAAAAATACCGGATTTTCATACGCACGCCCCGGACAACATCGACAAATGCCGGACGCACGGCCCACACCGGGCATGCGCCGCCAACCTTCGGATTGTTTGCTGGTTGTCCGAATTACGCTTCGGGACAGGGCGGATCGCCCGTGGCAGTGCTTGCCATCGCGAACACAATGCGTAATGCGATGAATGGTTCCGGTGAAGCGATGAAATGTCAATTATAGTGTTAGTAACAAATGATACCTAATATGCACTATTTCATTTTGATGTGCATATCTGGGGCTGACGCACGGGCCGGAGCATGGCGAAGCTAGCGATCCTGCCTTGCCGGGCGGCAGCTTTATACTATCCGGCGTTTTTCCAATTTCCGCGCCAAAGTTCGGCGGTGCATTCCCAACCGTCGTGCGGTCTCGGATACGTTGAACCCGGTCGCCGCCAGGGTCTCGTTGATCCGTTCCCATTCGATCGTCTTGATCGATGTCTGACGATCCCCGATCGGCACATCGGCATCGCCCAGCGTCATGCCGAACGCGCGCTCGATATCATCGGTGTTGGCCGGCTTGGCGAGGTAGGAGGTGGCGCCGAGCTTGATGGCCTGAACGGCGGTCGTGATACTCGCATAGCCGGTCAGGACCACGATCACCGTGTCGGGATCGTGCGCACGCAACGTCTCGACACACGCCAGCCCCGAACTGTTTGCCAATTTGAGGTCCACGACGGCATAATCCGGGGTGCGTGCTGCGAGCAGGGCCGGCAGGTCGTTTGGGCCCTCGGCCAGAATGACCTCATACTCGCGCCGTTGGAACGATCGTTGCAGGGTTCGGGCGAAGGCAGCATCATCCTCGATGATCAGCAACAGGGGGTTAGTCGACATCGTCATCTCCACCCAAAGCGATGGCCGCGAGCGGCAGGCGGAACGTCACTTCGGCGCCGCTGCGGGGCTGGTTGCGTGCGCTGAGCGCGCCATCGAGCTTACGGGCGACGTTGCTCGCGAGAAACAGCCCCATGCCACGGCCGAGTTCATGCTTGGTACTGTTGTAAGGCTTTCCGATATTGCCGAGCTGTTCGGCGGCGAAGCCCGGCCCGGCGTCGCGGACGGTCAGCACCATGTCGCCGTCGTCGCGGGCCAGCGTAATGTCGATCCGCTGCGGCGAATATTCGGCCGCATTGTCCAGCAAGTTGAACACTGCTTGCTGCAGAACCACGTCGGATACGATCGGGACGTCGCGTCCGAACTGATCGTCATACGTGGCGTTGGCGAAACTGCGCGCAGCGATCCAGTCGGCGATGACGCGGTCGACGAAGGCGCGGACCGTGGTGGCGGCGGACTGCTCGCCGCGCGCGTCACCCGACGACAAAAGGATGCTGGTCACGATCGCCTTGCAGCGCTGCACCTCCGCCTGCATTTCCTCGATATCGGACAGCAAGTCCGGATTGCGGGCGATCGCACCGTTCCGGCGCCAGTCCCCCAAGATCACGGAGAGCGAAGAGAGCGGCGTCCCCAATTCGTGCGCCGCCCCGGACGCGAGCATCCCGATCCGGACGATATGCTCCTCCTCGACCGCTTGGCGCTCGATCTCGGCAAGGCGGTTGTCCTGCGCGCGCAGATTTCCGTTGATCCGCCCGACGAATGCCACCAGCAGCACCGCAACGAGGGCGAAACAGACCCACATTCCCTGAACGTGCAAGGCAAACAGCGAGCGGTCGAATCCTGGCGGCAGGGTGATCGGACGGTAGAATGCGGTCAGCACGGCAAAGGACAGGCTGGTCGCGGCCACGATCGTCCACGCCGACCACCGCGCGAGCAGGACCGAGCCAAGAACGACCTGCAGGAGGAACAGCGACACGAAGGGATTGGTCGCGCCCCCACTGAGGTACAACTGACCACTCAGCGCGAGGACGTCGAGCAACAGGCCACCGAAGAGGGCGCCGTTGGTAATCGGGGACGCGAGACGCAGGCGCAACAGGCTGGCGGCGTTGAGAATGACGAGCGCCGTCAGCACGCTCAGCATCGCAAGCATCGGCAGGCGAATGCCAAACACGACGTTGGTCAGCAGGATCGTCGCCAACTGGCCAGCGACCGCCATCCAGCGCAACTCGACCAGCTGGAGCATATTGGCATGGCCGGCCGTCTGCGAAACGGGGACGCCGCGCAGGCCGGCCACCGCCTGGGTCACGCGCCGCGATCGGGTCGGCGGGGCCCCTGACGTATCCAGTACACGAATCCGGCGGTGCTCATGAGCGCGAGAATGTACCATGTGACCGCATAAGCAAGATGACTGTTGGGAAAACGTATCACCGTAAGACCGCCAACCGGCGCGCCGGGGCGGGTGTCCGCTGCATCGGCATCGATGAAGTAGGGAAGCGCCGGGGTAACGCCGCGACGCGCCGCGATTGCGCCGACATCGCGGGAATACCAGCGCTCGGCACCCGGGTCATTTTTGCGCAGGAACCCACCGCGCGGCTCGGTTAGGCGGAGCAGGCCCGTCACCGTCGCCAAGCCCGTCGGCGGTGGCAAGGCGCGACGCGCAGGGACATAGCCGCGGTTGATCAGCACGGTCGCCCCGCTCGTCAACCGCAGCGGGGTCATTGCCCAGAAACCGGGGCCGCGAACGGTCAAGGCCTGAACGAATGTGTCCTTGCCAGCGACGTACGCACCACGCGCCTGAACCCGCAGATAGGCGCTGTTCTGGTCGACGGTAGCAGGCGCGGGGACGGCGGCGGCGTGAACGCGCGCATTCACGCGCGCGATCAGATCGAGCTTCCAGGCGCGTCGTTGCACCTGCCACGTGCCGAGCCCGAGCAGCGCGACGATGACGAGGAGCCACGCCACCCCGACCGCGCCGCGCCGCGCGCGCTGTCCCGCCGTGGTCACCCCATCTGGCTCATGTCTTGGGTGGGCATCATGTTGGCGTTCATGTGGTACATCACCCAGAGCGATCCGCTCAGTGCGATCCCGACGATGACGATCGTGAAGATCAGCGCCATCATCGACCAGCCGCCCTCGGCCCGACGGTTCATGTGCAGGAAGAAGATCATGTGGACGACCATCTGCACCGCGGCGAACGCCATGATGATCAGCGCGGTCGCCTGGTTGGTCAGTGTCCGCGTCATCACCAGCCAGAACGGGATCGCGGTGAGGATCACCGACAGGCCAAAACCGATCCCGTAGCTCCTGTACGAGCCGTGCGACTCTTCGTGTGCGAGGTCGTCGTGATGGCCATTGCCGTGGGGGGCGCCGTGGTGCGCGTCGTGCGCGGCGTGGTGGAGGTCAGCGCTCATCGCAGCATTCCCATGAGATAGACGAAGGTGAAGACGCCGATCCAGATGACGTCGAGGAAGTGCCAGAACAGGCTGAGGCACATCAGGCGGCGCTGGTTGGCGGGGATCAGGCCCTTGACCTGGATCTGAACCATCAGCGTGAACAGCCAGATCAACCCGAAGGTGACGTGGAGCCCGTGCGTCGCGACCAGCGTGAAGAACGACGACAGGAACGCGCTGCGTTGCGGCGTCGCGCCTTCATGGATCAGGTTGGCGAACTCGTACAGCTCGATGCTGATGAACGCGATGCCGAACGCCGCGGTAACCGCGAGCCACGCCTGGGTCGCGCCAACCTTCTTGTTGGTCATCGCGAGCATCGCGAAGCCATAGGTGATCGACGAGAACAGCAGCATCGACGTGTTGACAGCGACCAGCGGCAGCTCGAACAGCTGCTTGGGCCCCGGACCCCCGGCGTAGCTGGTCCCCAGCACGCCGTAGGTCGCGAACAGCATGGCGAAGATCAGGCAGTCGCTCATCAGGTAGAGCCAGAAGCCGAGCATCGTGCTCGACCCCTCGGCATGATGCGGCTCTTCGGCGAGGTGGAACGTGTCCAGATCGTAGTCGGTGGTGGTCGTGCTCATGCCTTTACCTCCGCGAGGATCGCGGTGCGGGCTTCTTCCTTTTCGGCGACGGTCGCCTTCGGGATGTAGAAGTCACGCTTGTAGATGAACGTGTGGCCGATCGCGACCGCCAGGATCCCGACGAAGCTGATCGCCGCAAGCCACCACACGTACCAGATCATGCCGACCGAGAAGCCGACGCTGAGCCCGGCAAGGATCACGCCGGTACCAGTGTTCGATGGCATGTGGATGTCCTTGAAGCCAGTCGTCGGACGCTCGTAGCCGCGTGCCTTCATGTCGGCCCACGCATCGCCCTGGTGGATCACCGGGGTGAACGCGAAGTTATAGTCTGGCGGCGGCGACGAGGTTGCCCATTCAAGCGTGCGACCGTTCCACGGGTCACCGGTGGTGTCGCGAAGCTTCTCGCGATCGCGCACGCTGACCGCGAACTGCAGCAGCATGGCGCCGATGCCGGCTGCGATGAGCAACGCACCGATCCCTGCGATGATGAACCAGATCTGCAGGCTCGGGTCATCGAAGGTACGCAAACGGCGGGTAACGCCCATCAGGCCGAGCACGTAGAGCGGCATGAACGCGAGGTAGAAGCCCACGACCCAGCACCAGAACGACACCTTGCCCCAGAACTGGTTGAGCTTGAAGCCGAACGCCTTGGGGAACCAGTAGTTGATCCCGGCGAAGGCCCCGAACACCACGCCGCCGATGATGACGTTGTGGAAATGCGCCACGAGGAACAGCGAGTTGTGCAGCACGAAGTCGGCCGGCGGCACTGCGAGCAGGACGCCGGTCATGCCGCCGATCGTGAAGGTGATCATGAACGCGATCGTCCACATCATCGGCAGCTCGAAGCGCACCCGGCCACGGTACATGGTGAACAGCCAGTTGAAGATCTTCGCGCCCGTCGGGATCGAGATGATCATCGTGGTGATGCCGAAGAACGAGTTGACGCTCGCGCCCGACCCCATGGTGAAGAAGTGGTGCAGCCAGACGAGGTAAGCGAGCAGGGTGATGACCATGGTCGCATACACCATCGAGGTGTAGCCGAAGATCCGCTTGCCCGAGAAGGTCGAGGTGACCTCGCTGAACACGCCGAACATCGGGAGAATCAGGATGTAAACTTCCGGGTGGCCCCAGATCCAGATCAGGTTGACGTACATCATCGGGTTACCGCCGAGCGTGTTCGTAAAGAACGCGGTATCGGCGTAGCGGTCGAGGCTGAGCAGTGCGAGCACTGCGGTCAGGACCGGGAAGGCGGCGACGATCAGGATGTTGGTGCAGAGCGCGGTCCAGCAGAAGATCGGCATCTTCATCATGGTCATGCCCGGCGCGCGCATCTTGACGATGGTGGCGATCAGGTTGACGCCCGACAGCAGCGTGCCGACACCCGCAATCTGGAGCGACCAGATGTAATAATCGACGCCGACGCCCGGGCTGTAGTTGATCCCCGAGAGCGGCGGCATGGCGAGCCAGCCGGTCTGCGCGAATTCGCCGACGAACAGGCTCATCATGATGATCACCGCGCCTGCGGTCGTCATCCAGAAGCTGAAGTTGTTGAGGAAGGGGAAGGACACGTCGCGCGCACCGATCTGGAGCGGGACGACGTAGTTCATCAGCCCGGTCACGAACGGCATCGCGACGAAGAAGATCATGATGACACCGTGGGCGGTGAACACCTGGTCGTAATGGTGCGCGTTGAGATAGCCTTCGTTGCCGAACGCCATCGCCTGCTGCGCGCGCATCATGATCGCGTCGGAGAAGCCACGCAGCAGCATGACGATCCCGAGGATCATGTACATGATGCCGATCTTCTTGTGATCGACGCTGGTGAACCACTCCTTCCAGAGATAGCCCCAGAGCTTGAAATAAGTGATCGCCGACAGCAGCGCGATCCCGCCGAGCGCGACGCCACAGAAGGTGGCGACGACGATCGGTTCGTGAAGCGGGAGCGACTCAAGCGTGAAGCGGCCGAGGATCGGACTGACGTTGAGGGGTGAAGCTTGCATGGTACTGGCCATTTAGAGGGGGCGCTGCTTGGGCGTATTGGACTCTTCCGGTTTCGAAGGTCCGCGTTGCGGGATGTCGGACGGGCTTTTGGGCGGCGCGTGGCCGGCGTCCCGTGTCGTCAGCGGCTCGGAAACACGATGCCCTTCCGCCGTACCGCTGTTGGGCATGCCTTCCATCGCCGCGCTGTCTTGCATGTCTTTCTTCATCATGTCGCTCATGCAGGTCGTGCCGGGACGAATGCACTGGTTGACGACGGCACTGAAGATGCCGGGATCGACGTTCGCGAACCGCATGACCGGAACCTTCTCCGAAGGCTTCTCGAGCTTCAGATAATCGGCGCGGGTCAGCGTCGCGCCGGCCGCCTTGTTGCGGGCGATCCAGGCGGCGAAATCGGCGTCGTTCAGACCGTGGAACCGGAACCGCATCCCCGAAAAGCCTGCGCCCGAATAGTTGGACGAGAAGCCTTCGTAATTGCCCGGCTTGTTGATGACCGCGTTCAGCTGCGTCTCCATCGACGGCATCGCGTAGATCATCCCGGCAAGCGTCGGCACGTAGAAGGCGTTCATCACCGAGGACGAGGTAATCCGAAAGTGGATAGGCCGGTCGATCGGCGCTGCCAGCTCGTTCACGGTCGCAATGCCATATTGCGGATAGACGAACATCCACTTCCAATCGAGTGCGATCACTTCGACCTCGAGCGGCTTGACGTTTGCCACCAGCGGTTTGCCCGCGGCAAGTCGGCTGATCGGACGATAGGGGTCGAGCAGGTGAGTCGCGGTCCAGGTCACCGCGCCAAGACAGATCACGATCAGCAGCGGAGCCGCCCAGATCAGCAATTCGAGCTGCGACGAGTGATCCCAATCGGGTTCATAGGTCGCGTCTTCGTTGGTGGCGCGATAGCGCCACGCGAACAGGCCGACCAATCCGATCACCGGCACGACGATCAACAGCATCAGCGCGGTCGAAAAAACCACGAGATCGCGCTGCTGCAACGCAACATCGCCGGCAGGGTGCATTACGACCATGTTGCAACCGCTCAGGAGCAGCGCAAGCGTCCCGCCGGCAGCAAGCTTGCGACTCGGACGGCGGAGATTCGGGGAAAGACGAAGGAATGCCATGGCGGCGCGCTATACACAGATGCTGCGCTGCGATATTGGACATTTTGTCCAATGCCGCATTGTCGTGATATAAGGCATAGGCTCCGAAGCCGACCGATCGTCCACCGGTCCAGGAAGACGCGAACGATGACAGTACAAACCGCCTCCCACAATGCCGAGCGTGACGCGCGCGCGATCAACGCGCGCCACGCCCATGGTCATGGACACGTCGACCCGAACGAGATCGCCATCGGCGTTGTCATCGGGCGCACGTCCGAATTTTTCGACTTTTTCGTCTATGCGATCGCGTCGGTGCTGGTTTTTCCGGCGTTGATCTTTCCGTTCGCGGATCGGCTGACCGGTACGCTGTACTCGTTCGGAATTTTTGCCCTGGCGTTCATCGCGCGCCCGGTCGGGTCGATGATCTTTCTCGCGGTCGATGCGGTGCTTGGCCGCGGGACCAAGCTGACGATCGCGCTTTTCATGCTCGGCGGGTCGACCGCCGCGGTCGCGTTCCTGCCGGGCTATGAGACGATCGGCGGATGGGCGATCGTGTTGCTGGCGATCTTCCGGATCGGCCAGGGCATCGCCCTTGGCGGTGCCTGGGACGGCCTGGCCTCGCTGCTCGCGCTGAATGCGCCCGAGAACAAGCGCGGCTGGTATGCCATGATCCCGCAGCTCGGCGCGCCGCTTGGCCTGATCGTCGCGAGTGCCTTGTTCGCCTTCTTCCTCAGCACGTTGTCGCTTGCCGATTTCCTCGACTGGGGATGGCGGTATCCGTTCTTCGTGGCGTTCGCGATCAACGTCGTCGCGCTGTTCGCACGGCTGCGGATGGTATCGACTCCGCATTATGAGGCGATGTTCGAAAGCCGCGAGCTCGAGCCGTCGAACGTGCTCGAAACCATTCGCAGCGACTGGCGCAACATTGTGATCGGGGCGTTTGCGCCGCTGGCGAGTTTTGCGCTGTTCCACATGGTCACCGTTTTTCCGCTGTCCTGGGTGAATCTGTTTACGAAGCAGAGCCCCGAACGGTTCCTTTCGATCGAAATCCTTGGTGGGGTCGTGGGCGTCGTGGGCGTGATCGCATCGGGCGTGATCGCCGATCGGGTCGGCCGGCGGTATCTGCTTGGCGTGACCGCGGCGGGGATCGCGGCGTTCAGCGGGTTCGCCCCGCAGCTGTTGAGCGCGGGCTACACGGGCGAGCTCACGTTCGTGCTGGTCGGTTTTGCCTTGCTAGGCGTGGCGTTCGGCCAGTCTTCGGGCGCGGTCGCCGCCAATTTCGGCAGCGCGCGGCGTTATACCGGCGCGGCACTGACGTCCGATCTGGCATGGCTCGTCGGTGCGGGCTTCGCGCCGCTCGTGGCCCTGGTGCTCGCGAGCAATTTCGGACTGCTCGCGGCGGGTGCCTATCTCCTCTCGGGCGCGCTGGCGACGCTGATCGCGCTTGGCGTCAACAAGGAGCTGGGACGTCGAATTGCCTGAGTTCTCCATGACCCCGGCGGTTGCCGGGGTCATCAGGCGACGAGCTCTTCCAGCAAGGCCGTGACCCGGTCGGTCCGGATTGCGTCCTCGGTCGGTTCCGTAAGCAGGAACCGGCCGTTTTTTTCGACCAGCCCGGCGTCCGCGGTATCGGCGGTAAAATCACGCCGCGGCGTCAGCGCGATCGCTGCGGACCCGGCGTCGATCCGTTCGACCCGCGCATCGCGCGCTAGCAACCGCACCCGGGCTCGCGCCAGCAGCGAAATCGCATCGTCTGGCAGCGCGCCGAAGCGGTCGACCAATTCGTCTTCGAACGCATCGAGGTTCGAACCGTCCGCTATCCGGCTCAGCCGGATGTAGAGTGACAGGCGGATGTCGTCCTCAGGGATCCACGTCGCCGAAAACCCTCCGGCTGCGCCAAGGTTCAATTCCGGGGTCCAGCGTTCGGCATCCTCGCCGCGCGCCTGACGCAACGCACCGCCAAGCAGATGCTGGTACAGGTCGATCCCGATCAGCTTGGTATGGCCCGCCTGGGTCTCTCCGAGCAGATCGCCGGCGCCCCGCATGTCGAGGTCTTGCGCGCTGATATCGAAGCCGGCGCCTAGCCGGTCGAACGTCGCTAAGGTCCGCAGTCGCTTGAGCGTGCGTTCGGCAATCGCATCCCCCGAGTCGGTCAGCAGGATGACCTGTCCGCGACGGTTCCCGCGTCCGACCCGTCCGCGAAGCTGGTGCAACTGCGCCAGTCCGAACCGGTCCGCCCGCCATACGATCATGGTGTTGGCCCGCGGAACGTCGAGCCCGGCTTCGATGATGTTCGTCGCCAGCAGCACGTCGCCGTGTCCGTCGGAAAAGCGCACCATGACATCGTCGATCTCGGCGGCGGGCATCTTGCCGTGCGCCTCGACGATGCTGAGGCCGGGCACTGCCGCACGCAGCTTGGCGCCGAAGCTGGCCATGTCCTCGATCCGCGGAACGACGACGAAGCTTTGTCCGCCGCGGGCCTTTTCGCGAAGCAATGCGGTCCGGATCCGCACGTCGTCGAACTGGTCGAGGCTGGTGCGAATGGGTTGGCGGCGGGCCGGGGGCGTCGCGATGATCGAAATCTGCTGCAGTCCGACGAGCGCCATCTGAAGCGTCCGGGGGATCGGCGTTGCGCTCAGCGTCAGGAGATGGATTTCGCCCGATCCCCGGAGCCGGGCCTTGTCAGCCGCGCCAAACCGCTGCTCCTCGTCGATGATCACCAGGCCGAGGTTGGCATAGCTCACTCCCTTCGCCATGACGGCACCCGTTCCGATGACGACGTTGATCGATCCATCGGCAAGCCCTGCCTTGACCGCTCGCTTCTCGGCCGCGCTCGACAGGCGGGACAGCCCGGCGACGACGATGCCCGCCGCGTCGAATCGTTTCCGGAAACTCTCGAGATGCTGCCTTACGAGCACCGTCGTCGGGGCGGCGACGACGACCTGATGCCCCGACAGGGCCGCGATCCCGGCGGCCCGCAACGCGACCTCGGTCTTGCCGTAACCGACGTCGCCGACGACCAGCCGATCCATCGGACGCCCCCGCGCGAGATCCTCCCGCACGGCATTGATTGCGCGGGTCTGGTCCGCAGTCTCGTTGAATGCGAACCCGTTCGCGAACCGCTCATACGCGGACGGGTCGGGCGTCAGGGCGGGAGCCTCGAGCATCTCGCGGGTGCGGGCGAGCTCGGTCAGCCCCCTGGCGCTTTCGGCGATAGCGGCATCAATGTCGCCGCGGCGTTTCTGCCAGGACGACCCATCGAGCTTGTCGAGCGTCACCGCTTCGGCATCCGCGCCGTAGCGCCAGATCCGGTCCGCATCGTCGATCGCGACCAGTCGCCGTGCCCCGCCGGCATATTCGAGCGCGATCATTTCGCCCGATGTCGCCTCGGCCCGGGGGGCAGGTTCGAGACCCAGCACGAGGCCGACCCCGTGATCTTCGTGGACGACGACGTCCCCGATGCGGATTTCCGCGCTGCCGAGCAGAGGATTCGTTGCACCGGGGAGGGCGTCGTCCAGCAAGGCACGGCTCCCGAGCAGATCCGCTGCGGCGATCACGATGCGTTGATCGTCGACGAAGCCGCAGTCCACCGGCATGGTGATCGTCGTGGCCGTCCCGGGTGCCAGCGCACGGATCGCGGCCCAGTCTGCGGCCTCGGCAAAAGTGATTCCGAGTCGTTTGGCAATGCGGCCGCGCAGGAAGCGCACGTCGCGCGTGCTTCCTGCCAGGATCAGGACGTGATCCTCCAACAGAGGCTTGGCAAAGCGCGCCAGTTTGGCGAGCGGTGCCTTGACTTCGGCAAAGCGCGGTACGTCCGCCACCTGTCCGTCGAAGGTCAGTGGCGTCCAATCCTCGAGCGCCGCCGCCCAGCAGTCGTCCTCGATCGCATCGATCTTGCCGGTACCGCGGGCCGCGACGTCGGCGGCGAGCTGAAGAAAGCGCTTGCGGCGCGCATCGGCCTTCGGCGCCATGGCAATCCGCGCCGGCGTCATGTGATCCAGGATCGCCACGGGGCTCTGCATCGGTGGTTCGGCCGCGCGTCCGATTTCAAGCAGGCCAAGATCGTCGAGCGTGCGTTGCGTGGCCGGATCGAAGGATCGGATCGCCGAAATCTCGCCATCAACGACATCGATCCGCGCGGGGCGGACAGCATCGGCGGGGAAGATGTCGATCACTTCGCCACGCACGGCAACTTCGCCGGGTTCGTCGACGCGGTCGTCCGCGACGTAGCCGAGCTCCTCGACCATCCCTGCAAAGGCATCGGTATCGATCGCGTCCCCGATCCGCATGGTGGGCGGCGCGCGATCGAAGGCGGCAGGCGTGGGATACCTGCGTGCCGCGGCCTCGCCGCTCAGGATCAGCGCCAGCGGGGAACGCCGTGGGTCCATTTGCGCAAGGCGCAAGGCATGCAGGGTCGCGACACGGCGCCCGGCATTTGCGGGGGACGCTGGAGCGATATCCCCGGGCAGCGTATCACTGGAGGGGAGGAGGAACACGCACGACGGGGACACGATCGCCCTCACGGCGCACGACAGCGCCTCGGCCTGCTGGTCATCATCCGCCAGAAAGACCATGTCATGCGATCGCAAGGTTTCGGCGATACGCGTTGCGATATAAGCGATATTCATGCTGCACATACCTGTAGCAAGGCCGGACGTGCCGGCCGATTGACGCCGCCCTGCGGCGGGCACGCGCAGAAGATGGCTTTGGGAGGATCGATCCGGGATAGGCGCACGTCGTCGATCGTCATGCTCGCAATGCCGGTGTCGGCGAGCCGATCGGCGCGGCGTCAAAATGCGCGAACGAACCCGTAGCAGAACGACCCGTGCGTGCGCATCGCGCGTCCCCCGTCATCGGGGCCGCGATCACCGTCGCGGGGGATTCGACCCATGCGGCAAAGCTTTCCAGCGGCGTGTCCTTTCCATTCGAAGCAGGAACGGGAGAACGCGCGACGCCAATTTAGCGCCACTGGCAGCGGCGGTATTTTGCGCTGATCCAAAGCAAGCCGCGCATGACGCATCGGCGTTCCCGCGGAGCCGGTCAGGCCGGGGTGACCCCCACCGCCGTTCAGCCGCACGTGCACGAAACGTCGGTGTGGGATGTGCGGTCTAGAGCAGCAGTTCGGCGACGGCATCCACGATCGCTTCAGCATCCAGCCGGTACAGCCGGTACAAGTCTGGCAGGTCGCCCGTCTGGCCGAACCGGTCGGTCCCGAGCGGGCTCACGCGCATCCCGCGAACCCCGCCGAGCCACGATAGCGTGGACGGAGCACCGTCGATCACCGTGACCAGCCCGGCACCGGGCGCGAGGGCGTCGAGCAGCGTTTCGGCATGGCACGGAGTCCGCGCGCCGCCTGTCCAGCGTTGCGCGTGGCGTGCGGACCAGCCGCGATGCAGCAGGTCAGGCGAAGTCGCCATCAGCAGGCCCAGCCCCGGTACGTCGTCCGCCAGCGTGGCATGCGCCTCGAGTACCTCGGGCGTCACCGCACCAGTGAAGACGATCGCGACATCGCGCGCGCCATCGGGTTCGACCAGCCAATAGCCGCCCTCGAGCGCATCCGCCTTCCATCGGTCATCCGTGCGCTCGACCTGCGGGATCGTGCGGGTGGACAGGCGCAGATAGGTCGATCCGCCGTCGTCCGCCTGGATCTGCTCGAACGCCCAGTGCATCATCAGCGCGAGTTCGTCGGCAAAGGCAGGCTCGAAATAGGTGAGCCCGGGCTGGCCGATCCCGATCAGCGGCGAGTTGATCGACTGGTGCGCGCCGCCCTCCGGCCCGAGCGTCAGCCCCGAGGGCGTCGCCACCAGCAAGAAGCGCGCATCCTGGTAACAGGCGTAGTTGAGCGCATCGAGCCCGCGCGCGATGAACGGGTCGTAGACCGTCCCGATCGGCATCAGCCGGGTGCCGAACAGCGGTGCCGCAAGACCGAGCGCCGCCAGCATCAGGAACAGATTGTTCTCGGCGATGCCAAGTTCGATATGCTGCCCCGCGCCGTGACCCGCCCATTTCTGCGCGGTCGGAATGCGCGCGGCGGAGAAGACGTCGGCGAGTTCCTGCCGCCGGAACAACCCGCGCTGATTGACGAACGCGCCGAGGTTGGTCGAGACGGTCACGTCGGGCGAGGTCGTCACGATCCGGTCCGTGACCGGATGCCCGCTCTTGGCGAGATCGAGCAGGATGCGCCCGAACGCCGCCTGGGTCGACCATTCCGCGCCTTCCGGGGCGGGGAGCGCGTCGGGCAGGAAGATTGCGGGGGCGGCGGGAACGGGACGCGCGGTCGCCAGCGCGCTGCGTTCGACCACGGAACGCGCCTGCGCCGCGACATTGTCGCCGAGGCCACCGTACGGCGCCCATTCGTCGCCCTCCGCGATCCCGAGACGGTCGCGCAGCGCGTGGATCTGGCCGGGGTTCATCAGCCCCGAATGATTGTCCTTGTGACCCGCGAAGGGGAGGCCGAAGCCCTTGATCGTATAGGCGATGAACAACGTCGGCACGTCGTCGTCACAGCGCGCGAAGGCGTCGAGCAGCGTCTCGATGCAATGCCCCCCGAGGTTGGTCATCAATGCCGCCAGCGCATCGTCGTCAAACGTGTCGATCAGCGCCAGGGTTTCGCCCGCACCCGCCAGGTCCGCGTGCAGGCGAGTGCGCCAGGCGGCGCCGCCCTGATAGGTCAGCGCAGCGAATTCGGCATTCGGGCAGGCATCGATCCAGTCGGCGATCGCCTGTCCGCCGTCGCGCCCGAAGGCGGCGCGCTGGAGCTTGCCGTGTTTCAGCGTCTCGACGCGCCAGCCGCAGGTTTCGAAAATGTCGTCGAAGCGCCGGAACATTCGGTCAGCCGTCGTGCTGTCGAGTGACTGGCGGTTGTAATCGACGATCCACCAGCAATTGCGGATGTCGTGCTTGTACGCCTCGATCAGGCATTCGTAGATATTGCCCTCGTCGAGCTCGGCATCGCCCATCAGCGCGATCATCCGCCCGGCGTCCGCTTCGGCGAGGTCGCCGTGCGCGATCAGATAATCCTGGATCAGACTCGCGAAGGCGGTGATCGCGACCCCGAGTCCGACCGACCCGGTCGAGAAGTCGACGGGAATCGAATCCTTGGTCCGGCTCGGGTAGCTCTGCGCGCCGCCGAGGCCACGGTAGCGCCGGAGCGCGTCGAGCGATTGCTGGCCCATCAGGTAATGGATCGCGTGGAGCACCGGCCCGGCGTGCGGCTTGACCGCGACCTTGTCGTTCGGGCGGAGCGCGCCGAAGTAGAGCGCGGTCATGATCGCGGTGATCGACGCGCAGCTCGCCTGGTGCCCGCCGACCTTCAGCCCGTCGCGGCTTTCGCGGAGGTGGTTGGCGTTGTGGATCGTCCAGGACGACAGCCAGCGCAGCCGGGTCTCGATCGTCTCGAGAATCGCGATGGTTTCGGCGTCGGGGCTGGGGTTGATCGTTTCCATTGCAACCAAATAGCGCGTCTCGCGGCGGATGCGACCGGAAAGTTCAGCCCGCCTGCCGCGCCGCGAATTGCGCGATCAGCCAGCTGCGGAACAGGCTGATCGTCGGATCGTCGAGATCGTCCGCGCGCAATTTGAGATAATAGCCGAACCCGTCGTCGACCATCGTGTCATACGGCACGACGAGCTTGCCCGCAGCGATCTCGGGCGCGAACATCGCGATATCAGCGAGCGCGATCCCGCCGGACTGCATCGCATAGGTCGCAGCGAGCGACAGCGTGTCGAACGCGAGCCCGCGATTGGTGTTGAGCTCGATCCCGCTGCTGCGTGCAAAGCTGCTCCACAGCAGCCCGCGCACCTCGCCGTCGAGGGTCACGTGCAGCAGGTCGTTGTCCGACAGGAACTGCTCGAGCGACTTGCCCGTGTTGGCCGCCGCCACGGCGGGGGAACAGACCGGCGCGACCCGGACGAGCCACAACAGGTCGGTAATGCGGTCGTCGATGTTCGGCCGGTCGAACACGATCGCCATGTCGGTCTCGGTGGTCGGCATCCCCGTCACGGGTGAACTCGAAATGTCGATCCGCACGTCGGGATAGTCGCGGTGGAACGCGCGGATCATCGGCATCACCACCTGCTGCAGCAGCGATGGCGGGATGTGTATCCGGATCGGGCGGCCGCTCAACGGATCGTGGCTTACCGCATTCATCGTCTGTTCCAGCAGGTCGAACGATCGCCGCACTTCGGGGAGCAACGCCGCGCCCGCTGCGGTCAGCACGAGGCGCTGGCCCGAACGGTCGAACAGTTTCTGCCCGAGCAATTCCTCGAGGCTGATGATGTGCCGGCTGACCGCGCTTTGCGAGACGTTGAGCGCCTGCGCCCCCGCCGTGAAGCTCAGCCGCTGCCCGACCGCGTCGAAGGCGCGCAACGCGTTGAGCGGGAGCCAGCGGCGGTTGATGATCTTCGACTTGGCGATGGCCCGTTCCCCGGATGGCTGCGACGCGCTGTATGGCGGGTATCAATTCAATTCCACCACCGAATGCAAGACCCGGACTGCTCGTCCGATGCCCTCCGCGCCCGTCGCGGTTTTCGCATGGGCGCATGCGCAAATGGAATTTTCCGGGGAAGGTGCTGCCGTGTCACACCGCTTCGTACGGGGCAGGAGCACAGCTTGGTGGACCTTTCAGGTGTTGCACAATGGGTGGGATCGCGGCGCGCCGGCCATTCGCTGCCACAGCACCTGTACCTGAGCCCAGACGCCTTCGATTTCGACCTTGCCGCGATCTTCGGCACGTCGTGGCTGCTCGCCGGTTTTACTGCCGAAGTGAAGCAGCCGGGCGACTATCTGTCCTTCATGGTCGGGCGCTGGCCGGTGATCGTGGTACGCGGGCGCGACGGGGTGTTGCGCGCCTTTCACAACAGCTGCCGCCACCGCGGCTCGATCCTGTGCAAGCCGGGAGCGGGACATGCGCCGAGGCTGACCTGTCCGTATCATCGCTGGAGCTACGGACTCGACGGGCGGCTGCTCGCGGCGGGGCGGATGCCGGATGATTTCGACAAGACCGATTACGGGTTGAAGCCTGTCCATCTCGAGACGATCGCGGGCGCGATCTTCGTGTCGCTGGCGCAGGTCCCACCTGATATCAGTATCTTGCGGCGCGATCTGACGCCTTTGCTCGAACCGCATAACTTGAAGCGCGCCAAGGTCGCGCACAAATCAGTGCTGGTCGAATATGCCAATTGGAAGCTCGTCGTCGAGAATGGCCGCGAATGCTACCATTGCGCGAGCGGTCACCCCGAGCTGGCGCGCACCTTCCCGGTTGGCGCTACGCAATATTTCGATCTGGAGGCCGCCGCTGCGCGCCTGTTTACGGAGCGGATGGAAGCGATCGGCCTTCCGGCGGGTCCGGTCGGCGAGGACTGGTGGCAGGCGGTCCGCTTCGCGCTCAACGACGGCAATGTCGCGATGACGACCTCGGGGCAGTTCGCGGTCAAGAAGCTGATGGTCGAGGCGGGTGGCGGCGATGCGGGGTCATTGCGCTGGGCGGTCGAGCCCAACAACTTCTGCCATTCGACCAGCGACTATACGTTCGCGTTCAATGCGATGCCGGTGTCGCCCGGGGAAACCCATGTCGTCTCGACCTGGCTGGTGCATGAGGATGCGGTCGAGGGCGTCGATTACGACATCGACGAACTGACGCATCTGTGGACGCAGACCAATCTGCAGGACAAGGCGTTCGCCGAGGACAATCAGGTCGGTGTGTGGTCGCCGGGCTATACGCCGGGGCCGTACAGCCCGACCGCGGAATCGCTGACGCTGCGCTTCGTCGACTGGTATTGCGCGCGGGCGAGCGAATATCTCGCGCGGGTTCCGGTATGACTGGGCCGCGCTGGCGCTCCGAAACGCTCGCGGTCCGTGCGGGATATGATCCGGCGGGGGGCGCCAATGCAGCGAAGCCCCCGATCTACATGACGTCGACCTTCGCTTATGCCTCCGCGCGGCAGGCGAAGGACATTCACGAGGCCTATTTCGACGGCACCGGGCCGGAAGTCGGCGGCGCGGGGCATATCTATGCGCGCCTCAGCCACCCCAATCTCGACATGGTCGAGGAGCGGCTCGCCGCGCTCGACGGCGCGGAAGGCGCGGCGGTGTTCAACAGCGGGATGGCGACGCACAGCGCGATTGCGCTCGCGCATCTGCGACCGGGCGACAGTGTGGTGTTCGGGCGGCCGATCTATGGCGGGACCAACGGGCTCTATACCGGGTTGCTGCCGGGGTTCGGGGTGCATCACGCGAGCTTCACCGACGGCTGCGACCGTGCCGACGTCATGGCGGCGGTCGAGACCACGCTAACGGCGGGGCCACTCAAGCTGATCGTCGGCGAGACTCCCGCCAACCCCACCGCCGCGATGGTCGACATCGCGATGCTCGTGGAGATCGCGGACGCGGTCGGCATGCGGACCGGGACGCGGCCGATCGTGGTCGTCGACAACACGGTGCTCGGGCCGATGATGCAGCGGCCGATCGAGCTCGGGGCCGACCTGTGCATGACGAGCCTCACAAAATATTGCGGCGGGCACAGCGACTTGCTGGCAGGTGGTGTCACCGGGCGCGAAGCGCTGGTCGCGCCGCTGCGGTTGTTGCGCACCACACTTGGGAGCCATCTCGACCCCTATACGTGCTGGCTGATGCTGCGCTCGATGGAGACGGTGCACCTGCGGGTCGAGCGGTCGATGGACAATGCGCGTCGGCTTGCCGAGGTCCTGCGCGACCATCCCAAGGTGGCGAGCCTCACCTATCTCGGTTTCCTTGCCGAGGGCACGCCCGCCCGCGCGGTGTACGACAGGCAATGCAAGGCGGCGGGGTCGACCTTTTCCTTCGCGGTCGTTGGCGGCGAGGCGGAGGCATTCCGCTTTCTCGACCGGCTCGAATTGCTGCGCTTTGCGGTCAGCCTCGGCGGGTCCGAGACGCTTATCACGCATCCCGCGACGACGACGCATTATGCGCTGTCCGCCGACGAACGCGCGGCGGGCGGCATCACCCCCGCCACGCTGCGGCTGTCGGTCGGGATCGAACATGTCGACGACCTGATCGCCGACCTATCCCAGGCGCTGGACGCGATATGAAAATCCTCGACCCCCACGCGATCGACGGCAAGTTTCCCGCGCCCGACGAACAGTTCGACCTGATCGTGGTCGGCGCGGGCCGGGCGGGAACGACGACCGCGATCCGCGCCGCGCTGAGTGGCGCGAGCGTGCTGCTGATCGACGAGAACCCGGTGGCGGGGGCGGTGATCGGGAACGATGTGCCACTGTTCTTCGGCGGTCGCGCCACGGCGGCGGTGCACCATCCCGACCGGCTGGTCGAACAGCTGTTCCGCGCCAATCCCGAACTGGAGGCGGCGTTCGATGCCGGGGTCGACGTCCGGCTCGGGACGGTCGCCTGGGGACTGTACGTGCCGAACGCCGCCTTGCGCGCCCTGCCGGGGCCGCTGCTCGGGATCGCGGATGCCGAGGCGTCGCGGATGGTCGGCTTCCGGCGGCTGGTGCTCGCGACCGGGGCGCGTGACATCGCGATGGCGTTTCCGGGATGGGACCAGCCCGGGGTAATGGGGGCGCAGGGGTTCGCCGCGCTGCTGACCCGCTACGATGCGCTGGCGAGCCAGCGGATCGTGATTATCGGGTCTGGCGACCTGGCGCTTCAAACCGCGCGGCTGGCGCTCGAGCGCGGGATCGCGGTTGCCGGCATCGTCGAGATTGCCGACCGGACCGAGGTCGACCCGGCGCTGGCCGAGGCGCTCGGGGTGCCGGTGTTCCTCGCGTACACGATCGCGGCGACCGATGGCGGGATCGATGGGGTCGAGCGCGTGACGCTTGCGTCGCTGACGGATGATGCGACTCGCACGACGCTCGAATGCGATGCGATCGTCCTTGCCATCGGCGTGACGCCAGCGACCGAGTTGATCGAGGCGGCAGGAACGGTCGCCAACGGGCTGGTGCAACTGGTGGGGGACAGCGCGACCGTACAAGCGCCTGCCGACGGGCGTCTGCTCGCATGGGCGTCCGCGCTTGGTCGCCACGCCCCACCGAAAACGATCGTCTGCCAGTGCGAGGCGGTCACCCGCGCCGACCTCCTCGGCGTCCAGCCGCCACGCTACCTCGACCGACCCGCGCGGCTGGCGACGCGATCGCTGGGGACGCTGCTGGCGGACGGTCCCGCGCATCCCGACCAGATCAAGCGGCTTACGCGGGCTGGCATGGGGCCATGCCAGGGGCGGCGCTGTCGCGAGCAGGTGCGCTGCCTGCTTGCGGTCGAGCAGGGCGTCCTGCCGTCTGAAGTCCCGGTCGCGAGTTTTCGCGCGCCCGTCCGCCCGGTGCCGTTGAGCGTGCTTGCCGACTGGAACGAAGACGCCGGGATGACGGCGGGATGGGACGTCTGGTTCGGGATCCCGACGCAATGGACGCCATACGCCGCAATCGGCACGCCCGAGGAGGCGGAGCACGTCACCGGTCTCGGCGGGACGCTGCATGTCTGAGCGCGACATGCCCCGTCATGCTTCCGTCGTCGTGATCGGCGCTGGCGTGACGGGGCTGAGCGCGGCGTGGTGGCTGGCGCGCGCGGGGGTCGATGTCGTTGTCCTCGACAAGGGCGTGGTCGGCTGGGAAGCATCGGGCCGGAACGGCGGCGGCGCGTCGCATTACCAGAGCCCGTTGTTCGCCGAGGAACAGCGGCTGTGGCCGCAGATGGACGAGCTGCTCGGCTATCCGACCGAATATCGGCGCGAGCGGATCATCATCCAGCGCGATCCCGTCCTGCTCGACCATTATCGCGCGGTCGGGCGGATGTGCAGCGCGATGGGCTACCAGGTCGAAGATCTGGATTCGACGCAGGCGCAGGCGATGGTGCCGCTGACCGATCACAGCTGCCTCGGCGGGATCCATTTGCGCTTCGGCGGCCATGCCAATCCGCAGCGGACGGTGCAGGCCTATGCCTGGGCGTTGCAGGATCTTGGAGGACAGATCCTGCAGCATTGCCCGGCGCTGTCGATCAAGACGCGCGGCGGACGCGCCAGTGCGGTGGTGACGCCGCGCGGAACGATCGCATGCGATGCTTTGGTCGTGGCGGCGGGGCCACAGGCCGAGGCGTTGCTCGCGCCGATCGGGATCCGCTTTCCGCTGGCCGCGGCGCGCGCGGAAATGATCGTGACCGAGCCCGCGCCGCTGATGGCGATCGGCGGGGTCGATGGGAACGGGCTGTACGGTCGCCAGACGCTGCGCGGCAATCTCGCGTTCGGGGGCGGGCCGCATGAATGGCTGGCGACCGATCCTGCCGGGCCACTCGCGCGCCCGACCTCGCCGCTGGTGCGCAACCTCGCGCGGCGCGTGGCAGAGCTGTTTCCGCGCGCTGCCGGGCTTGGCGTGATCCGGTCGTGGGCGGGGATCGTCGAGAATACCCCCGACGGGCGACCGATCCTCGATCGCCCCGCCGATCCGGGCAATGTCACGGTCGCGACGATGTCCGGGGTCGGCTTCGGTTTGTCGCCCGCCAGCGGCCATGCGATCCGCGATCTGGTGCTCGACGGGGTGTGCTCGTTCGCCGACATCAGCAAGCTCGGGCTGGCACGGTTCGCGACCCTCGAACCCGACTGGCGCGAACGGCGCGGCTGGGCGCTGGAGCGGGCGGCGTGAAGCGCTATTCGGCGCTCGCCTTGCTCAAGGCGGGGTTGACCGGGCAGCGGGGCTGGGAGCGGGCGTGGCGCGATCCGGAACCGAAACGCCATTATGACGTCATCGTGATCGGCGGGGGCGGGCACGGCCTGTCGACGGCCTATTATCTCGCCAAGGTCCACGGCATCCGCAATGTCGCGGTGCTCGAGCGCGGGTGGATCGGCGGCGGCAACACCGGGCGCAACACGACGATCGTTCGTTCCAACTATCGCCAGAAGCCGCTCCACGATCTGTTCGATTTTGCGATCGGGCTATGGGAGGGGATGAGCGACGAGCTCAATTACAACGTCATGTTCAGCCCGCGCGGGGCGCTGTTCCTCGGCCATTCCGACGGCGACATGACGCAACTCGCGCAACGCGGCGATGCGTTGCGCTGTTCGGGGATCGACGCGGATCTTCTCACACGTGATGACGTGCGCAAGCTCGTGCCGTTGCTCGACATGTCCGAAAGCGCGCGCTTCCCGATCCATGGCGGCTTGATCCAGCGGCGCGGCGGGACCGCTCGGCACGATGCGGTCGCCTGGGGCTATGCGCGCGCGGCGGACGCACTTGGGGTCGATGTAATCCAGCAGTGCGAGGTCACCGGCTTCACCATGGCGGGCGGTCGCGTGACGGGCGTGGAAACCACGCGCGGGCAGATCGGGGCGGGGCGGGTCGGCATCTGCGTCGCGGGAAGCAGCGGGCGGGTGGCGGCGCTCGCCGGGCTCACGCTGCCGATCGAGGCGCACACGCTGCAGGCGTTCGTGACCGAGCCGGTCAAGCCGATGGTCGACACCGTCATCATGTCGCAATCGCTCCATTGCTACATCAGCCAGTCGGACAAGGGCGGGATCGTGCTCGGCGGCGATCCCGACCAGTTCCCGAGCTATGCGCAGCGCGGGCTGCCGGTCCGGCTCGAGAAAGCGGCGGCGGAGGCGATCGCGCTGGTGCCGGCGCTGTCGCGGCTGCGGATGGTGCGGTGCTGGTCGGGGACGACCGACATGAGCTTCGACGGATCGCCGATCATATCGGCGCTGCCGGTCGACGGGCTCTATTTGAATGGCGGCTGGTGTTACGGCGGGTTCAAGGCGACGCCGGGATCGGGCTGGTGCTACGCGCATCTGCTCGCGACGGGAACGAGCCATCCGCTCGCCGCACCGTTCGCGCTGGATCGCTTCGCGCGCGGGGCGACGATCGACGAGGCGGGGGTCGGCTTCATGCCGCAGTTGCGCTGATGCTGCTGATCGACTGTCCCCATTGCGGCGAACGCGCGCAGGTCGAGTTCGTCTATGAACGTACGCTCGATTCGATCGTGACGCCTGATATGCCGTCGGATCTGGCAGTTGCCCGGCTGTATGCACGTGCCAATCCGGTCGGGCTGGAGGACGAGCTTTGGCGGCACGCTTACGGCTGCCGACAGTGGATCGTGCTGCGGCGGCACCGGCGGAGCCATGCGATTGCGTCGGTCGTCGCGTACGATCCCGCGATGCTGGCGTGAGCGGTCGGCGGATCGGCGGCGCGGCGGGGACGCTGCGCTTCACCTTCGACGGCCGCGCGATGCTCGCGCGTGAGGGGGATACGCTGGCGGCGGCGTTGCTCGCGAATGGCGTGATGCTGGTCGGGCGGAGCTTCAAATATCATCGCCCACGCGGGATCATGGCGGCGGGGGTCGAGGAACCGAACGCGCTGGTCACGGTCGGCGAGGGCGGGCGGACGGAGCCCAACACGCGCGCAACCGACGTCTATGTCTATGAAGGGCTGGTCGCGCGGAGCCAGAATGCGTGGCCTTCGCTGAGGTTCGATCTCGGGGCGGTCAACGGCCTGTTCGCCAAGTTTTTGAGCGCGGGGTTCTACTACAAGACCTTCTTCGGGCCGCCGTCGCGGTGGATGGTGTATGAGCGGTTCATTCGGCGGGCCGCCGGGCTGGGCAAGGCCCCGACGCTGGCAGACCCCGATCGCTACGAGCATCGCTCGGCATTTTGCGACGTGCTGGTTGTCGGGGGCGGTGCCGCCGGTGTCGCGGCGGCGCGCGCCGCGCTGGAGGCGGGCGAGCGGGTGATGCTGGTGGAGCAAGATCCTGCGCCGCATCTGCTTTCCCGCGAAAGCGGGAATCCAGAGTTGCAAAGGCAGCGCTCGATACCCTGGGCTCCGGCCTTCGCCGGAGCACGGACGGAGGATTTCAGCGTCCTCACGCGCACCACGGCGTCCGGCTTGTGGGACCACGGCTTTGCCACCCTTACCGAACGCCTCGTCGAACCCGGCCAGCCGCCTGCGCCCGGCCAGCCCGTGCAGCGCTTGTGGCATGTCAGAGCGCGCCAAATCGTGCTCGCGACCGGCGCGATCGAGCGGCCGCTGACCTTCGCCGGGAACGACCGCCCGGGGGTGATGCTGTCGCAGGCCGTGCGGAGCTATATCGAACGGTTCGACGTGCTGCCGGGGCAGCGCGTGGTGATCGCGACCAACAATGACGACGCCTATGCAACTGCTAAAGCGGTTCGTACCGCTGGCGGCGAGGTAGTGGCGATCCTTGACAGTCGGAAATCGCGTCCGGCGGATGGGGATGCAGCCACCTTCACCGACGCGCACGTCGTCGAAACGCATGGCGGCGCGCGCGGGCTTACGGCTGTCGTCGCTAGCATCGGTGGCAGGAAGCGGCGCTTCGAGGCGGACCTGCTGGCCATGTCGGGCGGTTTCACCCCCGCCGTCCATCTTCACAGCCAGGCAGGCGGCACGCTGGACTGGCGCGAGGACCTGCAGGCGTTTGTTCCCGGCGCGTTCCCGCAAGCGGTGACCAGCGTCGGTGCGGCAGCGGGCGATATCCCGCCGATCGCCACCACCACCGCATCCCTGACCGACCCAAAGCACAGCTTCGTCGATTTCCAGAACGACGTGACCGCCGCCGACGTCGATCTCGCCTGGACCGAGGGGTATCGTTCGGTCGAACATCTCAAGCGCTACACCACGCTCGGCATGGCGACCGATCAGGGCAAGACGAGCAACATGGCGGCGCTCGCGCGGCTGGCGCAGACCGGCGGCGTCACGATCCCGCAGGCCGGGCTGACGACGTTCCGCCCGCCCTATACGCCGCTGACGCTGGGTACGCTGGCGGGGGCGGATGGCGGCGGCCATGCCGCGCCCGCACGACGGCTGGCGCTGTGGGACAGCCACCAGCGGCTCGCCCCGATCTGGCAACCGCTCGGCCTTTGGCATCGGCCGCGCGCCTATCCGGTGGCGGGCGAGACGCTCTACGACGCCGCGATGCGCGAGGCACGCGCGGTGCGGACGACGGCGGGGATCGTCGACGTCTCGACGCTCGCCAAGTTTGCGGTGAAGGGACCGGACGCGGCGGCATTGCTCGAGCTGGTGTGCGCGACCGGAATTTCGAAACTGGCGATTGGGCGCGGGCGCTATACGTTCATGATGCGCGAGGACGGCATGGTGACGGACGACGGCACCGTCTGGCGGCTCGGCGAGACCGACTACCTCCTGACGAGCTCGACCGGCGGCGCGGATCGGATGGAAGCGCATCTCAGCTATGTCCACCGCATCCTCGCGCCTCAGCTGCGTGTTTCGGTAGTTTCGCAGCAGGAGCACTTCGCGGGAATTGCGCTGGCCGGGCCACAGGCGGCGGTGTTGTTAGCGCAGGTCACCGGGATCGTCCCGCCCGCCCATATGGGCACCGCGACCGCGATGGTCGCTGGCGTGGCGGTCCTTGTGCTGGCGGCAAGCTACAGCGGAGAACGCGCGTTCGAGCTGTACGCGGTGCCGCAGGACGCGGTGCTGGTGTGGGACGCGCTGGCGGTGGCAGTGCGGGGCGTCGGCGGCTGCGCCTATGGGCTAGATGCGATGGAACATCTCCGGATCGAAAAAGGCCATGTCGTGATCGGCGCCGAGGCCGACGGTCGTACGACGCCGCACGATCTCGGGCTCGCGGGGATGCTCCGCAAGGCGGGCGGCTTCGTGGGAGCACAGGGGCTCAGCCGCCCCGCGCTCCACGCGGCGGACCGGTTGCAGCTCGTCGGGCTGAGCTCGACCAGGCCGATTCCCGAAGGCGCGATGCTGGTGGCGGCGCATGGGGCAGCGGCGGAGGGTCATGTCACGTCGGCAGGAACGCGTGTGCTGGAACACGGGTCGGTTGCACTTGCCTTGCTGGCCGGGGGGAGGGCGCGCAATGGCGAAACGCTCATCGCGACCTCACCGACGCGCGGCCTGCACGCGGCGGTGACGGTCGGTGTCCCGCTGTTCCATGATCCAGGCGGGACACGCTACCGTGATTGAGGCGACCGTGTCCTGGGCGAACATCCACGACCTGGTCGTGATCGACCTGTGGGACGGCGCACTGCCCGTGTTTCCCGGGGTGCGCTGCGTGCAGGTCGAGCCGCGCCGCTGGTGGGCCATCGATGCGGGCGAAGGCGCGACGGGCATCGCGGTGGCGATCGGGGCGCAAGGCGCGTGCACCCCGATCGGCGGCGGCCTGATGCGCGCGACGCTGAGCGGTCCGGGCTGGCGCGATCTGCTGTCGGTCAGCGGTTTCCTCGATACCACAGCGCGCGCGCTGGCACCGGGCGCGGTCGCGCGGACGGTGATCCATCACGTTGCCGTCACCCTGCTTGTCACGAGCGAAGCGGAATGCGAGGTCTATTGCGCATCGAGTTATGCGCGAACATTGGAAGCGCTCTGGCATGGAGCCACCGGGGGGATTTGATTTGACGAACAAGACGCGACCAACCCTGTCCCCGGCGCGCTGGTATGTCGTCACGATCCTCGCCCTCGTCTACGCGCTCAACATTGCGGACCGCTACGTCGTCTCGACCGTGCTCGAGCCGATCCGCAAGGAGTTCGGTCTGAGCGACACCGGGGTCGGCTGGCTGACCGGCGTGTCGCTCGCGATCTTCTACATTTTCGCAGGGCTGCCGATCGCGCGCTATGCCGATCGCGCGAACCGGCGCAACATCGTCGCGGTCGCGCTGATCACCTGGTCGGGAATGACCGCGCTGCTCGGGATGACGCAGAACTTCTGGCAGTTCCTGCTCGCGCGGATCGGGGTCGGGATCGGCGAGGCGGGGTGCACGCCGCCCTCGACCTCGATCATCGCTGACAATTTTCCGCGCGGGCGGCGCGCCTATGCGCTGACGCTATGGGCCCTCGGGCTGCCGCTCGGCGCTTGGCTCGGGTCGAGCGTCGCGGGCCAGATCGTCGATCATTTCCATAGCTGGCGAGCGGCGTTCGTCGCGCTCGGCGTGCCGGGTGTGGTGTTTGGGCTGGTCATCCTGCTGACTGTGCGCGAGCCGATCCGCGGGCGGTTCGAACTCGTCACCGAGACCAGCGAACCCGCCGCGACCTTCAGCGAGACCTGCCGCTTCCTGTGGAGCCAGCGCTCGGCGTGGCACATCAATGCGGCGGGCGCGGTGATCTGCTTGTGGGGCTGGGGTATGCTGTTCTGGATGCAGACCTATTTCGAACGCGCCTACGGCCTGTCCACGTCGGACGCGGGGGCGCGGCTCGGGACGATCTATTTCTGGGCGGGAACGCTCGCGACGATTGCGACCGGGGCGCTGCTCGCACTGCCGCAGATGCAGGATGCCAAGCGCATTGCCTGGTTCCTGGCAGGGATCGTGATCCTGTCGACGATCCCGTCCTTCATCATCTTCTGGACGCACTCGTTGACGGTAGCGACCGCTATGCTGTGGCTCGTGATCCCGTGCGTATACCTCTACATGGGGCCGACGATGGCGTTGCTGCTCAACTTCCTCCCGCCGACGATGCGCGCGCAAGGGATGGCGATCAGCCTGCTCGCGGCGAACGTCTGCAACCTGATCATCGCGCCGACCGCGGTCGGCTGGATCAGCGATACGCTCGCGGCGCGGCTGGGCAACAATGCGGAATCGCTGCGCTACGCGCTGCTGGCCTTGTCGCTCACTGGCTTCTGGGCCGGCTATCATTATCTGACCAGCGTGCGGACCTATGACAGCGACGATGTCCGGCTGGGGCATCCGGCGAAGATCGCCGAACCGTCGACGCTCAAACAGGCCTGACCGGCATGGCGTTCCTTGCCATGGCGCTAGCGACGCTCCTGTCCGGATCGACGGTGGTGCCGGCGGTCGATTACGCGCAGACGGGAAACTGGCTTTGCCGCCCCGGTCGCAAGGACGTCTGCGCCGCCGATCTTGCGTTGACGGTGGTTGATTCGCGGAACGCATCGCGGGTGGAGCGTGGGCCAAACCGCGGGCCGGACGCGGTGGATTGCTTCTACGTGTACCCGACGGTCTCGCTCGACCCGGGCGGCAATAGCGACCTGACGCCCGATCGTAGCGAGCGCGAGATGACCGAGGCGCAGTTCGCGCCGTTCCGCAGCGTCTGCCGGACGTTTGCGCCGCTCTACCGGCAGGTGACGCTCACGGCGCTACGAAAGGGCCTTGGCGGTGGCGCAAATCCGGGCGATTTCGATCTCGCCTATGCCGATGTTCGGGCCGCGTGGCAGCACTATCTCGCGCACGACAATCACGGTCGGCCGTTCGTCCTGATCGGGCACAGCCAGGGGTCGTCGTTGCTCAAGCGGCTCGTCACGGAGGAGATCGACGGCAAGCCGGTCCAGCGCCAGCTGTTGTCCGCGATCCTGCCGGGGACGGCGGTGCTGGTTCCCCCCGGGCGCGACGTCGGGGGAGATTTCCGGACGATCCCGCTTTGCCGCCGGGATGCGCAGATCGGGTGCGTCATGAGCTGGGCGAGTTACCGCGATACTGTGCCGCCGCCGTCCAATGCGGTGTTCGGCGTGTCCCGGCGACCGGGGCTGGTCGCCGGTTGCACCAACCCGGCGCGGCTCGACGGCGGCGAGGCCCCGCTCGATGCGCGGTTCGGCGCGCCGTGGTGGCGCGGTGGGGTCGCGCAATATCAGCGTCCGGCAACCGGATGGAGCGTCGCAGGCAAGCCGATCGTGACGCGCTACGTGGCGGTGCCAGGAATGCTTTCGGGGCGCTGCGTCACGTCCGCTGTGGCGAGTCATCTCGCCGTCCGTGTCGCTCGCACAGCCCTGTCCGAAACGGTCGCGGGAACCGCGACGATCGGAGATGCCGCTTACCCCGACTGGGGGTTCCACGTCGTCGACGTCGCGATCGTCCAGGGTGATCTGCTGCACCGCGTGGCGGACCAGTACGGCGCCTATCGTCGCCGCGCGCGATAACGGACCGGCCGGGTCGAAACCCGGCCGATGCGCGATCAGAAGCTGACCTTCGCGCGGAAGCCGATCGTCCGCGGCCGGGCGAGCGTCACGCGGCTGCCCGCCTGATAGACCTGATAATAGGTCGCCCGCGCGATGTCGGTCACGCGCACGCCATTGGCGAGGTTGGTCCCGTAGACGCCGAACTCGAACTGCCCGACGTTATAGGTGACCGCCGCGCTGACATTATGCGTCGCCGGGATGACGGCGAAGCTCTGGTTGAGGCCGTTGCGGGTCAGCGTGCCATTGGTGATGACGGTGCTGAACGGGTTGAAGTTGGTGTTCTGCGACGATTGGTACTGATACCCCGTCTGCACATGCAGAGCACCGTTGCCGACCGGGCGATCGTAGAACAGCTGGAGGTTGCCGGTCCAGCGCGGGTAATACGGCGTGCGGTCGCCGTCGAACGCGCCGACCGTCGGGATGTCGCCGTTGGCCTTGGAATCGTTGTACGATCCGCTTGCCGATACGGTGATTTCGGGCGTCGCCTTGATCATCGTCTCGAGCTCGACGCCCTTGCTGGTGACGCGCCCCTTGTTGTCGGTGAAGAAATACGAGCAATCGAGCCGCAACCGGGTCTGCACGTCGCGCCAGTCGATGTAATAGGCGCTGGCGTTGAGCGTCACGCGGCCGCCCGCGAGCTTCGCCTTCTCGCCGATCGTGTAGTTCCACAATTTATCCGGCCCGAACGTCAGCGGCGCGGCGTTGTAGCCGTATCCGGCCAGCTGGCTCGTGCATTGCTGTGCAATCGACGGGTTCTTGCCTGGCGTCGTCGTGTCGACCGGCACCGGCTGGTTGCCGCCGCCATAGCGGAAGCCCTTCGCGGCCTCGGCATAGACCATGAAGTCCCGGTCGAAATGGTAGGAGACGTTTGCGCGGGGATTGACGCCGTTCGATTTCAACGTCGCGTTGGTCGTCAGCGGCCGATTGTTGATGACGCCGTATACGCCGCTTTCGAACAGGTAATAGCGCTCCTTGAAGTTGAAGTAGCGTAGCCCGGCGGTGAGATCGAGTTTCTCGGTCGCGTGCCACGTGCCGTCGGCATAGAGCGCGATCTGATGTTCGTTGGTGTCCTGCAGCCCCGAGAAGATGTCGTTCGACTGGAACGCGGCATCGACCAGCCTTGAGTCATACAGGCCGTTCGGCGTGTTGTAAGGCCCGGAGCCATTCTGGTAGGACAGGGTGTCGAAGCCGGCGACCGGAATGTCCTGCCGCAAGTGGCGCTTCTGTTTTTCGTAGAAGGCGCCGACCGTCCACGTTAGCGGACCGCCCGGCTGCGACACCAGCCGCCCTTCGAGCATATAGTCCTTAATCTTCTGGTCGATCTGGTACAGTTCCGCCGGGATCTGACGTGCCAGCGTATCGCTGTAGGCGGTGGGCGCCTCGTACAGCGGATAGGTGTTGGTCTGCGGCGTCAGCGGCGAGCCATAATCCTGGAAGAAATAGCCAATCTGCGGCTCCAGGCTGGCGTCGAAGCCGATCGCGCGGTCGGTATAGGCACCCGTCACGATCAGATGTGCAAAACCGGCGTCATAGTCCGCCCCCAGCGTATAGAGGCGGAACCGATCGTCGGTGCCTTCCGGCCCGTTGGTCAGCACCGTGTAGGGCTTGAGGCCATCGAACGCCGAGTTGAGCCCGTTGGCGATGCTGCGTTCGTAGGTGACCGACGCATCGACCGTCAGCGCTGCGTCCGGCGTCCAGCGCAGCGCGACGCGGCCCTGGTATGTGCTGTTCCGGTTGGCGTCCTGCTTGTTGCGCAGCCCGATATTGTCGATGAAGCCACCGTCGCGCCCGACGTAGAAGTTCGCGCGCATCGCCAGCGTGTCCGAAACGATCGGCAGGTTGAGCATCCCGCGGAAATTGAAGCCGGGCTCACCGTGTTCGGTCGTCAGCACGCCGGCCTCGGCAGTACCGAAGGCGCGGGTAAGGTTGGGCTTTGCTGTGACAAAGCGGATCATCCCCGCCATCGAGCCCGCCCCGAACAGCGTTCCCTGCGGACCGCGGAGAATCTCGACCCGCTCGAGGTCATAGACCTTGAGGTCGGGTGTCTGGCCCTGAACCGAGATCGGCGTGTCATCGAGGTAGACGGCAACGAGCGAGCGGTCCGACGTGTCCGAGGTACGATAGGGACCGGTCGCGAGACCGCGCATGTTGAACTTGTTGAAGCCCGGTGCCCCTTCCGTGATCGACAGCGAGGGCGTGAACTTGGCAAGATCGGACAGATTGCCCTGGCCGGACTTGGTCACCTGATCGACGTTCACCACGGAAACCGCGAGCGGCACGTTCTGCAGCGATTGCGCGCCAGAGCGGTTCGCGGTGACGACGATGTCGGTGAGTTCCGGGTTGCCCGACGACGTCTGGTCCGCGGGCGGCGCGGACTGCGCCTGAGCGGCGATCGGCAGCAACAGCGACAGGCTCGCCGCGGACGCCGTCCATCGCGCGGCCGACGCCGCATATCCAGAGAACCGCCGAATGTGACGCAGTGACTTCATCTTACCCCCCAAAGGTTGATCGATCGTCGCCAACATGCCGGGGGGCTTTGAGGATGGCGCGCGTTTTCGCGGTCGCGCATCGAGGCGGGCTCCCTGTCAACATGAAGGCTGTATGAATTAGTTAAAGCCGTGAAACAGAATAATGGGATGCCCTTATGCTATTTTGCGATCGTGGCGATATGCTTTTTTGGCCACACTATGGCGCGGAGCCACGTCGGCCGGGATCGAGCCCACGGACATCTGACGATATCCGGCGTGACGCGCGCGGCAGTAATGGCTACGCTTGCGCAGGCATATGAGGCCAACCGCCGCGAGGACGGTTGGAGCGGCTGTGAGTAACGATCCGACGATGGTAACGAACTTGGACGGTCCGACGAAAAGCGGATCGAATGCACGTCCGGCGGCGGCTTCACCGTCGGCATCGTTCGACGCATTCGATTGGGCGACAACACCGCTTGGCCCGCGGGACGCGTGGCCTCAGTCGTTGCGAACAACCTGCGAGTCGATGCTCGAATCCCGTCAGGCAATGTGCGTGTGCTGGGGCCCGGAGCTTACCCTGCTTTACAACCAGGCGTATGCGCCGTTTCTCGGGTTGCGCCATCCGGCGGCGCTGGGGCAGCCGATCGCCCGGGTCTGGGCAGACGTTTGGCCCGATATTGCGCCATTCGTTGACCGTGCTCTGGCCGGCGCCGCGGTATGGTTCGAAGACTTTCCCTTGGTCCTGCACCGCAATGGCTATCCCGAGGAAACATGGTGGAATTTCTGCTACAGTCCAGCGCGCGACGATCAGGGGGACATCGTCGGCTTTCTCAACGTCGCGAGCGATGCCACGGCCGGCGTGCTCGCCCGGCGGGAGGCTGCGGCTGAGCGCGAGCGTCAACAGCGCATGCTGCAACAGATGCCCGGGTTCGCGGCGCTGTTGTCGGGGCCCGAGCATCGTTTCACCTACGTCAACGACGCCTATGTCGAAATGTCGGGCGCGCGGGACTATGAAGGGCGGACCATCCGCGAATGTTTCCCCGAACTGGCCGCGCAGCAGTTCTTCGGCTTGCTGGACACGGTGTATCGTACGGGTGTCCCGTTCGCGGCGCGAGCGATGCCGATCGAACTCCATCAGGATCGTGGAACCCGGTTCATCGATCTGCTGTATCAACCGATCCGCGACGACGCCGGCCACGTGACGGGCATCTTCGTCGGCGGGTATGACATTACCGATCGGGTCCGGGCCGAGGCAGACCAGCACGAGAGCGAGACGCGTTACCGCACGCTGTTCGAGGCGATCGATTCGGGCTTTTGCATCATCGAACTGCGGTTCGACGCCGACCGACGCCCGGTCGACTATCGCATCGTCGAGGCGAATTCGGCGTTCGAGCGCCAGACCGGGCTGGTCGGCGCGACCGGGCGTTGGATCCGCGAGATCGTTCCAGATCTCGAGCAACATTGGTTCGATTTCTACGGGCGCGTCGCGCTTACCGGAGAACCCGCGCAATTCGAGAACGAGGCGACCGCATTCGGCCGCTGGTACGATGTCCACGCGTATCGCACCGGCGCGCTGGAGCAGAACCGCGTCGCGGTACTGTTCAACGACATCACCGACCGACGCCGTGCCGACCGGGCGTTGCGCGAACTCAATGAAAACCTGGAAATGCGGGTCGAGGAAAGGACCGCGGAGCGCAACCTCCTCGCCAAGATCATCGAAAGCACCGATGTGATGGTGCTGGTCAGCGACCTCGACTACACGATCCTGGCGATCAATCGCGCCAATGCCGACGAATTCGAGCGGATCTACGGCGTCCGGCCCGCCGTTGGCGACAACATGCTGGACCTGCTCGCCCACCTGCCCGAAGAGCGGGCGGCGGTACGCGAAACCTGGGGACGCGGACTGGCGGGCGAAGAGATTACCCTTCTGACGCAGCATGGCGCTGCCGATCGCGACCGGCCCTGGTATGAGGTCAAGTTCCGGACGTTGCGCGACGCTCAAGGTACGCCGGTCGGCTGTTACCAGTTCGTGACGGACGTGACCCAGCGGATCCGGGATCAGGAACGGCTCGACGATGCGGAGGAGGCCCTGCGGCAAAGCCAGAAGATGGAAGCCATGGGGCAACTCACCGGCGGGGTTGCGCACGATTTCAACAATCTCCTGACCCCGATCGTCGGGTCGCTCGACATGCTGATGCGGCGTGGCGTCGGTGGAGACCGCGAGCAGCGGTTGATCGATGGCGCATTACAGTCCGCCGAGCGTGCCAAGACGCTGGTGCAACGCCTGCTCGCCTTTGCCCGGCGTCAGCCCTTGCAGCCCGTTCCCGTAGACGTCGCGGCCCTGGTCGCGAGCATGGCTGGGTTGATCGAAACCACGCTTGGCCCGACGATCAATGTCAGGCTCGTTCTGGCGCCGGATCTTCCGCCGGCGCGCGCCGATGCCAATCAGCTCGAAATGGCGTTGCTCAATCTGGCCGTCAACGCCCGCGACGCGATGCCCGACGGGGGAACGCTGCAACTTTCCGCCCGGCATGAGCACATTGCGGCGCATCACCAGACCGGACTGGTCGCCGGGGATTATGTCCGGCTTGCGGTCGTCGATTCCGGCGAGGGCATCGATTCGGCAACCCGTGCGCGCGCGATCGAGCCATTCTTTTCCACCAAGGGCATTGGCCAGGGCACGGGGCTCGGCCTGTCGATGGTGCATGGGCTGGCGGCGCAGCTTGGCGGGGGGCTGGCGATCGACAGTTCTCCCGGGTTGGGGACCACGATCGCATTGTGGTTGCCGGTCAGCGCAACCGCGCCCGTTAGGCAAGGTGAGGACCAGGGGAGGCAGCGCCGACCGGCGCACCGCGCGCATGGACGCGCCTTGCTGGTCGACGACGAGCGGTTCGTGCGGTTGAGTACGGGGAACATGCTGAACGACCTGGGCTATGACGTGACGGAGGCGGCATCGGCAGAGGAAGCGCTGGCGCTGCTGGCTGAGGACGATGGTTTCACGCTGCTGGTGACCGATCATCTGATGCCCGGAATGAATGGCACAGAGCTGGCGCGCACGGTGCGCGCCACATGGCCGCGCCTTCCGGTCCTGATCGTGTCGGGCTATGCCGAACTCGACGGCGTCGCGTCCGATCTGCCCCGGTTGACCAAGCCGTTTCGCAGCGCCGAGCTGGCCGCTGCACTTGCCGAGATGACACAAGCGTAACACGGGCCACGACAAAAAGGCCGCCTGATCCGTCGACATGCCGCGTCGGATGGCGCAAGAGCACGCATGTTCCCGGGCAGGGTGCCCGGCGACGAGGGAATACGCGTAGATGATCCGCCGCCACCATGTCCGCGTGCCCGTGGCGGCACGCCTGGCACCGATGGTGCTGTTGTTGGCCTTGTGTGGCTGCAGCGCGCTCGATCACGGTTTCCTCAATGCCGCTGGGCCGGTTGCGACGGAGGAACGGCACCTCTTCTTCATCGTGTCCGCCGTGCTGGTGTTCGTCGCGGGCCCGGTGCTGCTGCTGGTTCCGTTGTTTGCCTGGCATTACCGGCTCGGCAATGCCGACGACGCGTATCGGCCGAACTGGAACTTCTCCTGGTGGGTCGAGGGCCTGATCTGGATCCCGCCAATCGGCATCGTGATCGGCCTTGCGGTGTTGTTGTGGAACTGGACTCACCTCGACGATCCGTATCGCAAGCTTGCGGGTGGTCCGCCGATCGAGGTCAAAGCGGTCGCGCTCGACTGGAAATGGCTGTTCATCTATCCCGACGAGGGCTTCGCGACGGTCAATCAGCTGGCACTCCCGGTCGGGCGCCCGATGCACATCCGGCTGACCAGCGGAACGGTGATGCAGTCGCTGCTGATCCCGCAACTTTCCGGGCAGATCTACGCCATGGCTGGGATGACCACCGAGCTCAACATCGCTGCGTCGCGGCCGGGCCGATATCTCGGGCAGAACACGCAATATAACGGCGCGGGTTTTGCGCGGCAGAAGTTTACCGTGCTGGCGCTGTCGGGAGCGGACTATCAGGCGTGGCTCGGCCGGGTGCATCGTGCGCCCGCAATCCTCGACCAGGCGGCATGGCACACGATGTCGCAACGGATGGTCGCACCGCACCCACGCTTCTTCGGCGCGGTCGTGCCGGGGCTGTTCCAGCGCGTGCTGACCGAAACCTCCGGTGGGGCGCATGCCGCAATGACCGCGCATGCGGCGGAATTGGCGAAGGACGCACGATGAATACCCCTGTCTGGCCGCTTCTGCTCGGTCGGTTCGAATGGCGCGACCTGCCGTTCGTGCGGGCGGTCGAAAACCCCAGTGCCAGCGAACTGATCGGCGCGTTTGCCGGCGGGCTGGTCGTCGTCGGGGCCGTCGTCGTTGCCCTGTTGCTGACCCGCTACGGCAAATGGCGCTATCTTTGGTCGGAGTGGCTGACCAGCCTCGACCACAAGAAGATCGGCATCATGTACATCGTGCTCGCCTTCGTGATGCTGTCGCGGGCGCTGGTTGAGGCAATGCTGATGCGCGGACAGCAGGCCGTCGCGATCAACAATCCCGGCTTCCTCACGCCCGACCATTTCGGCGAGCTGTTCAGCACGCACGGATCGATCATGATCTTCTTCATGGCGATGCCGTTCCTGACCGGGTTGATCAACTACGTGATGCCGCTCCAGATCGGGGCGCGCGACATGGCGTTTCCCTGGGCCAATTCGGTCGCCTTGTGGCTGACCGGCGGGGGCGCGGGGCTGATGATGGCATCGCTGGTGGTCGGGCAGTTCTCGACCGGCGGATGGACCGGCTATCCGCCCTTTACCGAGCTTGCATTCAGCCCCGATGTCGGACCCGATTACTGGATCTGGGCGGTGTCGCTCGGCTCGATCGGATCGACCATGGCGGGCATCAACATCGCCTGCACGCTCTACAAGCAACGCGCGCCGGGCATGGCGTTCATGGCGATGCCGCTGTTCTGCTGGACCAGCCTGTGCACCGCGATCCTGATGATCTTCGCCATGCCGCCGCTGACCGTCGCGACCGCGCTGCTCGCGCTCGACCGCTATCTGGGGTTCCACATGTTCACCAACGATCTCGGCGGGAACATGATGAACTATGCCAATTTGTTCTGGCTGTTCGGCCATCCCGAGGTCTACATCCTGATTCTGCCCGCATTCGGTGTCTATTCCGAGGTGGTGTCGACCTTCTCGACCAAGGACCTCTACGGCTACACCTCGCTCGTGCTCGCGACGATGGCGATCGCGGTGCTGAGCTTCACCGTCTGGGTCCACCACTTCTTCACCATGGGGCAGAGCGCCAATCTCAACGCCGTGTTCGGCATCGCGACGATGACGATCGGCGTGCCGACCGGGGTCAAGATCTACGACTGGATCTGGACGATGTTCCGCGGCGAGGTGCGGTTCACGGTGCCGATGCTGTATGCCCTCGCGTTCATGATGACGTTCGTCCTGGGCGGGTTCACCGGGATCCTGCTGGCGATGCCGCCGCTGGACTATCTCGTGCACAACACGTTGTTTCTGGTGGCGCACTTCCATAACATGCTGATCCCAGGGCTGCTTTACGGGATGCTGGCAGGATATCACTACTGGTTCCCCAAGGCGTTCGGGTTTCGCCTGGACGAGCGTTGGGGGCGGATTGCCTTTACCTGCTGGGTGGTCGGTTTCTATCTCGCGTTCATGCCGCTGTACGTGCTGGGCGCGAGCGGCATGGCGCGACGGACGCACGAGATCTTCGATCCGTCGTTCCGGCCATGGCTATACGTTGCGCTAGGCGGGGCAGGGGTCCTGTTCTGCGCCTTGGCGTCCCTGTTCGTCCAACTGATCGTCAGCATCCGCAACCGCGCGCATACGCGCGTCTTCGCGGGGGATCCGTGGGACGGCCGGACGCTCGAATGGTCGATCGCCTCGCCGCCGCCCGAGTATAATTTCGCGCGCGTCCCGCAAGTCGAGGGCCGCGACATCTTCTATCGGCGCAAGCATGCCGATGGGCAGGCACCGCCCTATGCCGCCCCCGCATATTACGAGGATATCGTGATGCCGCGGAACAGCGCGACGGGGGTGGCGATCGGTCTGTGCGGCGCGGCGGCGGCGTTCGGGGTCATCTGGCACATCTGGTGGTTGGCTGTCGTCGGTCTGGCGGCGATGGTGGGCGCGCTGGTCGTACGCAGTTTCGGTCGCAACCAGCATCGCACCCTGCCGGCAGCTGCCGTCGAGGCGGAGGATCGGCGCTGGCGGGCAGCGCTGGCTGCGGCCCGGGCGGTGCCACGGCAACACGAGATGACCGATGCGAACGAAGGGTTGGCGCAGTCATGAGCGAGCGCGCGATGCCGAACCACGCCGCAGCGGCCGATGCCGAACAGCTGGACGACGACGAGGAAGACACCGCGCTGTTCGGCTTCTGGATCTTCCTGATGAGCGATGCCGTGATCTTCGCGCTGCTGTTCGCGACCTACGGCACGATGACGCTGGCGACCGCTGGCGGCCCGACGGCGGCCTCCGAGTTCAAGCTGCTGCCGACGTTCATCGAGACGCTGTTGCTGCTGACCAGCAGCGTCACCTTCGGCCGCGCCTCGATCGCCATGAAATATGACGAGCCACGCCGCAGCCTGTTTTTGTGGCTGTTCGTGACGCTGGGACTGGGACTGGCCTTTCTCGCGTTCGAACTCAAGGACTTCGCGGACATGTTCGCGGATGGCGCCTATCCGATGCGCAGCGGCTTCCTGTCGGCCTTTTTCGCTCTGGTGCCGCTGCACGGGTTGCACGTGCTGGCGGGATGCTTCTGGCTGGTCGTGATGATCGTCCAGGTCGGCGTGCTCGGGCTCGACCGGCGGGTGAAGCTCAACCTGCTGCGGCTGGGGCTGTTCTGGCATTTTCTCGACGTGGTGTGGATCGCCATTTTCTCGATCGTCTATCTGGGCGGGCACGGCGCATGAAGAACGCGGACGAACGGCGCGGCGAATTGCTGACCTACGGCATCGGCTATCTGCTTGCACTTGCGCTGACCGGGGCGGCGTTCGCGGCGGTGGTGTGGCCCGCTTTCCCGGCGGGGACGACGTTCGCGATCGTGCTGGGGCTCGCGCTGGTGCAGGCGATCGTGCACTTCCGGTGTTTCCTGCACATCACGATGCAGCGCGCCTCTCGGCATGACCTGCAACTGATCCTCTTCTCGACGCTCATCATCGTGATGATGGTCGGAGGGACGCTCGTGCTGCTGATGAACCTGCGCGGGCGCATGATGTAGCTGCGGGGCGTTCTCGTTACCGCTTCATGCCCGGCGAAAGACCGGCACCCGCGAGCGCAACGGGGAAGCTCGAACGTAGCGCGCGGCGTGCTGCCACTTTCGCGGGGAAGCGCGCGATGTGACGCACGCCCTGTTGGTAGGCTCGGCCAACAGGGAAGGACAGGGACCGGATAGGCCAAGGGAGCGCACCGGCCGGCCCCTGTCGCATCGTCGCCACCCGAGGGGGTTAGGTAGCGACGAGCTCTGGTCCCGGCACCGGACCCGCAGGTCCGGCGTCGGGTTCGGTAGTCTTAGCGGAACAGCGAGGTGATGCTCTGCGGCGCCTGGTTGGCGATCGACAGAGCCTGCACGCCAAGCTGCTGCTTGACCTGCAACGCCTGCAGGTTTGCCGATTCCTTCGACAGATCGGCGTCGACCAGGTTGCCGATGCCGCTGGTGATCACGTCCGACAGGCTGCTCACGAAGCTCGACTGACCGTCGATCTTGCGCGACGCCGACCCCAGCGTGCTGAGGCTGGTGTTGATCGTGCCCGATACCGTCTTCAGCGTGTCGACCATCGTCTTTGCCGTTGCGGCATCGGTGAAGGTCGTGCCGATCGCGGTGACCACGCCGGTGTCGAAGTCCTGGTTGGCGACGTCGAGGGTCGCGGCAGTCGTGTCCGTCGACTGCAGCGCGCTGACGCTGCCGCCGCTGCCCTTGAGCAGGTTGGTGCCATTGAAGCTCGACGAGTCGATGATGGACTGGATCTGCTGCTTGAGCGCGTCGAAATCCTTGCCCATCGCGGTACGGCTATTGGTGTCGAGCCCGGCATCCGACGCCGACGTGGCCTTGGCGGCCATCTGGTTGACGAGGTCGGAAATCTGCTGCGTCCCTGCAACCGCCACGTCGACCGTGCTCTTGGCGCGGCTCAGCGAGGACCCGACCGATGCAAGCTTGCCGACGTCGCCGCGCAGCGTCTGCGCGATGGTGTAGGAAGCCGAATCATCCTTGGTCGAGGAGACCTTGAGACCCGTGCTGATCCGCTTCTGGGTCGCGGCGAGCTCGGTGCTCGTCATGCTCAGATTCTGCAGCGCGGTGAGGGCGGCGGTGTTCGTATTGACCGACATAACCATGGAGATAGTCCTTCTCAAAAGGCGACTGCTTCTGCAGCCGGGGTCAGTGCGCTGACCCGGGCGTTGCTCCGCGACAGGCGGGGCATGCATCCTTTGTAGAAAGCGACCGGGGCCCCGGTTTCACGGCACGGAATATTTCGCGGTTAACGATTGCCTCGCGCTCGGAAGGGACACGCTAGGCAAATTTTTCCGGGTCCCGACCGGCGCGGTTGGCCCCCCGCTATGATGGCGATGGATGCAGGAGGGATGTCGTGGCGCTGAAAATCTGGTTGCGGGAAGGCGAGAAGGTCATCGTCAACGGCGCGGTACTGGTCGCGTTGGGGCGTACGCGGCTCGCGATCGAAAACCATGCGGCGGTCTTGCGGGAGCGCGAGATCATGGCGCCGGAGCATGCCAATACTCCGGCGCGCAGGCTCTACTTCGCCGCGATGATGGCGTACATCGACGAGCCGGGGCGCGATCGCTACCAGGATCAGGTCCTGCTACTGCTGCATGACCTGCTCAATGCGATCCAGTCCGAGACGGCCAGAGCAATGGCCGTCAGCTTCGCGCGGCATATCGCATCCGCCGATTTCTACCGGGCGCTGGGCGATTGTCGTGACCTGATCGCCTACGAAATGGCGGCGCTGGAGCGCTGCGCGGACTCCTGCCGGGATACCGAGCCGGCGCTTTAGGGATCGCATAAAAGCGATCGACGCGACCGGGGGCCGGATCACCGTCTAAAAGGAAATGTGACCCAGAAGGGCTTCCACCCGGAGTGACCATCCATGGCCGCGGACGTCTCCAACAGCCTTGCGGGCCTCAGCATCCTGACGCGAACCAATGAATTCGCTACTTACGGCGCAACCGCGACATCGACTACCGCAGCCGTCGAAACCGCGGCGCAGCGCAAGGCGCATGCCCAGTTCAAGACCCCAGCGACGACAGCGCCATGGACCCAGGCCCGAACGCAATCACCTTCGGTGGCGGCCGTCCAGGGGTTGAAGACGATCGTCGACGCCAGCGTCGGGACCGGGACCCTGCCGCACGACGTACAGACCGACTTCACCACCTACAAAGCGCTCGACCGGTTGCGCGTGCTCGCGCAGGCCGCCGCGAGCAGCGGTACGAACGATGCGCAGCGCAGAAGTTTGCAGCAGAGCTTCGGGCAGGGGCTGAAAGACCTGCAGGCCTATCTCGGATCGACGCTCGGCGACCAGCTGCAACTTGCGTTCGACCAACCGCACACCCGCGCGGAGAGTATCGCGATCGGAGGCCCCCCCGTGCTTCCCGCGATCGTCGGCAAGGGTGTCGTGGCCGACCGGACCGCGCCACTGTCTGGCGTTACCGGGACCGAACGGCTGCGCGTCACCCTGTCGCAAGGTGATGCAAAAGATGTTGTCGACGTGGATCTGTCGCAGGCAGCGCAGCCGCCGACGCTGGACGGCATCGCCACGGCCATTACCAGCGCAATCGCCGCTGTCCCGGCCCGCGCGACGGACGGGACGATCCAATATGGCGCGGACGGTGCGGTCGTGCCGCGCTGGAACGTGCAGGTCCGTGTCACCAAGACCGGGAACGCCTGGGGCCTCACGATCGACCGGACCGGAAACGAACGGATCGCGATCGATCAGCCCGGCGCGCCCTCGACGCTGGTGGTCGCTTCGGATGTTACGTCCGCCACCGCTCCGCCAAGCATTCAGGTGCTGCGCGTTGATGATCCGGTGGAGCATCTGGCACCGCGACTATCCGGGACGATCGCGGCAACCGATCGACTGGCGAGCGCGACCGCCGCGTTGCGGCCGCCGCCCGCAAGCGCCGCTTCCGCCGGCAGGAAGCTACCTCCGCCGGCACCGCCAGCTCCTGTCGCCGCGACGACGACCGGAGGCGCCGTGATCGTCGATCCGGACGGCTTCAGTTATGTCGTCGGTACCACGCAGGGCGATCTCGGTAGTGCGCTGTCCAACGGCAACCCGACCATGTTCCTTTCGAAACGGGACAGCGCGGGCAATGTCGTTTGGCAGCGCGAACTAGGAAGAGCGGGCGCGTCCCAGGGGGCAGCGCTCGCGCTTGCGCCCGGGGGTGGGGTCGTGATCGCCGGGACCGTGTCGGACGGGGCGAGCCCGACGGGCAACGGCAGCGCGATGATGGTCGCGCGCTACGCCACAAACGGGGACGAACTGTTCTCCCAGACGGTGCGGGCATCCACGTCCGATACCGCGAGCGCGGTTGCGGTGGCCGGCGACGGGACGATCTTTCTGGGGGGCCGGACCGCAGGCGGTGGCGGCAACGCCTATTTCGCCCGCTTCGATCCTACCGGCAGGATTGCCGCGTCCCGCACGGTCGACAGCGGCGGCGACGATCGGGTGACCGCATTGGCGCTCGACAAGGACGGTCAAGTGCTGGCGTTGACGCAGCAGGGATCCGCGACGGTGCTGCAGCGCCTGGATGCCGTGACGCTCGATCCACAATCGGCCGATGTAGCGCTTGGAGCCGCGCAGGGCCGCGCGCTTGCGGTGGGGGCGGATGGGATGATCGCCGTCGGGGGAGCCACGCTGGATCCCGTCGCCGGTGATCAGGTCAACGCGCCCGGGGGAGGGCGCGACGGGTTCGTTACGCGGATCAGCGCAGATTTCGGACAGGTCGCAACGACCTACCTCGCCACCGCGGGCGACGATCAGGTCGATAGCATCGGGTTTCTCGGTGATGCCTTGTACGTCGGAGGCCGAACGACCGGGACGCTCGGTACGGCACAGCAGGGCAAGGTCGATGGGTTTGTCGGACGGATCGACCTGGCGACCGGGGCGGTGGCGAGCGTCGCGCAATTTGGCACCGCCGGATCGCAGGTTGGCCCGGTACGGCTGGCCACGGATCCCGGTGGTGCCACGATCCTCGACGCGCTCGGGCTCCATCGGGGTGTCGTGACGCCGGACGTCTCGGCCAATCTCGTTGCCCAGACGAGCGTCCGCGTCGGGGACAGCGTCTCGATCAGCATCAACCACGGCCCTGCGATCCAGTTGACGATCGGGGCAAGCGATACCGTGGCGTCGCTCGCCAGCCGCGTCGGCTCGCTGACGGGCGGAAAGGCAACCGTCACCAGTACGATCAAGGGCGACGGGCGCGCGTTCCAGATCACCGCGCGGGGCGGTGCGACGATCGCGTTGATCGCAGGGCCTCCGGGACAGGATGCGCTGGCCAAGCTGGGGATCGACGCACAGGTCCTGTCGCAGCCGCCGGTACGATCCGCCAGCGCGCCCAAGGTTGCGCCGGGCGGGCAGTTTGGGCTCGGGCTTTCGACCGCATTGTCGCTTGCGTCGGCGCAGGATGCGGGCATTGCGCTGAACGCGGTAAAGCAGGCGATGTCGATCACGCAGACCGGCTATCGCTCGCTATATTGGGACTCGACGAAGGCGGCGCTTGCGGATGGCGGGTCGGGGACCACGAGCAAGGCTGCGGTGGCCCGCGCCAATGCCCAGGCGGCAAGCTATCAGGCTGCGCTCGACCGGATCGCGAGCAGTGCCGCGACCACCTCGACGACCCCGGATCTAACGCTGACCGTCTTTGGCCTGAACCGGTGACTGCGTCCTTTTGCTGATCCGGGTGGACGGCGCCCTGTCGGGTCGGACAACGCTTCTCGCGATCGTCGGCCAAGTCTATGCGTGGGCACCATTTTCGAAACGGCAACGGACGAAAGCCGGCGCGTATTCGCGTATCTTGATCGGTGCTTCGACAAAAGGTCAAATAGGCGATGCAGAGCGTGCCGATGCCGTGTTAGAGGCGTCGTCATGACTATGCAGCGCTTCAGAGAATCTTCCTTCACCCGCATGGGTTTGGCGTTGTCGGGATATGCCGCCATCGCCGCCTGCCTGATGCCGCTTCCGCTTCACGCGCAGACGCCGCCGCCGGTCTCGCTGCTGCCGACGCCCGTGCCGACCACGCAACCGTTGATCGCGCCGGAGACGGTACTGCCAAGCCTCAGCCCAGCGCAGGTAAAGCAGCTCGGCGAATTGATCCGCAAGGACACCGTCGCGCAAGGCCTCAGCGACCAGTCTGCCGCGGTTCCGCACGATAACGACGGTCTGATCCGCGCAGCGCTCGATCACGCACGGGCCGTGCATTCCGGGCGCCTTGCCGAAGGGGATTTCCAGAAGGATTGGGCGATGCGCCCGGTGGCGTACGATCCTCTGCCGGGGCTGCGCGATGCGATCGTCCGGGACAAGCTGAGCGCGTGGATTGCATCGCTGCCGCCGCCCTACGCCGGATATGACACGCTGGTCGCAGGATTGGCACGTTACCGTGCGATCGCTGACAATGGTGGCTGGTCGCAGCTGGCGGCCGGATCCGATATCGTGTTCGGATCGAGCGGCCCGCGCGTCACGGCTTTGCGCAAGCGGCTTGCGCTGGAAGATCCGCTCGTCAAGGGAACGGGTGACCGGTTCGATGCCGATCTGGTCGAAGCGTTGCGCCGGGCGCAACGTCGCTATGGGCTGAACCCGACCGGGACATTGGGTGCGCAGACGGTTGCCGCGCTGAATGTGCCGGTTGCCGCGCGGATCGGCCAGATCAAGGCGAACATGGAGCGTTGGCGCTGGCTCCCGCCGGTGCTCGAGCAGAACCGCGTTCAGGTCAATATCGCCGCTGCCGTCCTCACGTTGTTCGATGGCGACTCGCCGATCATGTCGATGAAGGCGGTGACCGGGCGGCCGGGGGACGAGACCCCGATGCTGGTGTCGCAGATTCACAGTATCGTGCTCAATCCGCCATGGAACGTGCCGTCGACGATTGCGACCAAGGAACTCTTCCCCAAGGAAAGGGCGCATCCGGGCTACCTCGCTCGCAACGGCTTTCGCGTGATCGACAATGGCGACGGCAGCAAGCGGCTCCAGCAAGCGTCGGAGCATAGCGCGCTCGGGCGGTTCAAGTTCGATTTCGCCAATCCCTTCGCCGTGTATCTCCACGATACGCCGGCGCAGGCCGGTTTTTCGCGGTTCGACCGGTTGGCGAGCCACGGGTGCGTGCGGCTGGAAAAGCCCGCCGCGCTGGCCAAGCAGCTGATGAGCACGACCCCTGAATGGTCGGCGCAGACGATCGACGACACGGTCGCCGCCGGAAAGACGGTCCGTGCGCGGCTTGCCGCGCCCGTCGCGGTGTACCTGCTGTACTGGACGGCGTTTGCAAACCAGGCCGGCCAGGTCAGTTTCCGGGACGATCCATACAAATGGGACGGAACGCTCGCGAGCAAGATCGAGGCACGGTCCGCGCGCCAGACACAGACGCTGGCCGCACGCTGAGGAGACGATCGGATGACACGCAAATACGTTTTCGCCGTCGCAGCTGCGCTGTTGACCCTTAATCTGGCCGCTTGTTCGGGTGCGCCGGATGATCCCATGCCCGCCGACAATAGCGCTGAAATGGAAACACCGTCCGCGGAGGACAGCGCAACCCCGACACCGGAACCCGCGACACCGCAGCCCGAACCGACCGAAGCAGCCAATGCGAGCGTAGCGGACGATACGCCAGCCCCGCCACCGCCGGCACCCGACGCGCAGATGATGGATGATGCGTCCGCAACCGGGATGACGTCGCGCGCCGCGCGCAACGATCCCTCCGCGGAGGATACCCCCGCGGCCGAGCCCACCGAGAAGAAATGACGAGGCCGTCCCCGCGGCGGTCATGCCGCCGGGGACGTGCTGTTCCACCCGTGCGCTACCATCCGCGACGCCGCGGAATGCCGTACCAGCACCGCCCGGCCGTGGCAGGAGCTATCGCGCTTGCGACCGAGCGGTGTGCGTTCGTCCGGTTATCCGATTCGCCGGGTTCGAACGGCGCGACCGCGACCGATCTGCGCAAAATAACCGCCCAACGTATTGCGTTCGATCGTAACGGATGCGCCGGGCCTGGGCTCGTCGAACCCGCTGTTCGTCTCGAGCGTCTCCCAGATGCTACCTTCGCTGACGGTAAATCGCCACCGACCATAACCTGCTGATTTGCCGGATGTTATCTTTGTATCGAGGCGAATGAAATCCGACTTGTCCTGTAAGTCGTTGGCAGACTTCCCTGTACTTCGCGCAGGCGAACGGTCGAAGCCGAAGCTCTTGCGGTGCGCGGAGCGGACGTCGGCACGATCGACCAACACCACGTCTTGGGTCGTTACGGCAGTCAACAAAGCGACAACTTCACGGTCGTAGCAGGTGAGCCGCGCCGGTCCTTCAGGCAGCGACGCGCACTGCTTCAAGCTGACTGTAAATCGGGAAGGCGGCTGATCGCCCTCGGGTGGCTGTGGGAAAGCAAGCAGGATGGCAAGGGGCAGCATCGTCATGTCCGCGCCATACCGCGACAGCCCGAAAAGTGAAATGCTGAACCTGAACACAACCTGTATCAAAATTGTCACAATCTGCGCCGCAACGCACCAGTCTCAGCAATGTTCCTTTACAACGGATTGAGCGGGCATCACAAAAATGTCACTCGCCGCGGTGCGGTCGGCAGCGTTCCGCCGATCAACGCATCACGGGAGAGTATGTAAAGTGTAGCGTAAGGGGGACTCCGTCCGTGTCGAATTGGAAATTTCGTAACATACTGCTGGTATCCACAGTTCTTACCGGCGCGGCCCTGGCGGCCCCGGCGACAGCGCAGACCGTTCCACCACCCGCCGCAACCGATCAAGCGGCAGACACTGCAGAAACAGCGGACAAGAATACCGACATCGTCGTCACGGGATCGCTGATCCGCAATCCGAACCTGTCGCAAACCACGCCGGTTCTGACGACGACGGCGGAAGAGATCGGTCTGCGTCAAACCAACACCGCAGAAGAGACGCTCCGCGAAATTCCGGGCGTTGTTCCGAGCATCGGTTCGGCCGTCAACAACGGCAACGGTGGCGCATCGTTCGTTGATCTTCGTGGGCTCGGATCGAACCGCAATATCGTCCTGCTGGACGGCGATCGGATCGCCCCATCGGGTCTCGTCGGTCGGGTCGATCTCAACAACATTCCGCAGGCGATGATCGAGCGCGTCGACGTCCTGACCGGTGGTGCATCGACGACCTATGGCGCAGATGCCGTGGCCGGTGTCGTCAACTTCGTCACCAAGAAGAATTTCGCCGGTGTCGAACTGTCGCTCGGATCGCAGATCACGCAGCGCGGCGACGGCCCCTACAAGCGCGCCGACCTGACGGTCGGTGGCAACTTTGCTGACGACCGCGGGAATGCCACGATCTCGGTGGGCTACCAGACCGCTGATCCCGTGTACCAGGGCGATCGACCCTATTCGGTTTCGAACATCGACTCCTTCTCCGGCGCGGCATCCGGCTCGGGCACCACGGCGCCAGCGCGCTTTACGCGTCCGGGTTCGCCGACGCAGCAGATCGATGGCAACGGTGCGCTCGTGCCGACCTACAAGCTGTTCAACTTCAACCCGTACAATATCTACCAGACGCCCTTCAAACGGTACAACGTCTTTGCGCAGGCGCATTACGACATCTCGGACGCGTTCCAGGTCTATACCCGTGCGCTGTATTCGAAGAACACGGTGCAGACGATCATTGCACCTTCCGGTGACTTCGGATCGTCGCTGGTCATCCCGTATAGCAACCCGTACCTGCCGGCTGCTGCACGCAACCAGTTCTGCGCGTCGAACGGGCTGACTGCGGCGCAATGTACCGCAGCCGCCGCAGCGACGAGCCCGACCGACCCCAATTTCCGCACGTTCACGACCAACGTATCGCGTCGCATGCCCGAGGTCGGTTCGCGCGTCAGCGACTACGTCACGGAAATCTTCGATTATCGCGCCGGTGTTCGCGGCGATCTTAGCAGCAGCCTCCATTACGACGTGTCGGGTGGCTATGGCGAGTCGTCCAACTCGCAGTCGCTCCAGGGCTATGTCCTGACGTCGCGGGTTCGCTCGGCTGCTTATGCGACCAACACGACGACCTGCCTTGGCGGTGCCCCGGGCGGCGCGAGCATCACGGCTGGAAGCGGATGCGTCCCGGTCAATCTGTTCGGTGACGTCGGGTCGATCACCGCGGGACAGATCCCGTACCTGACGGGTGCTTCGTCGACGGTGACGAAGACGTCGCTGCTGCAGGCGAAGGCGGTGGTCTCGGGAGACGTTCACGTGCATTCGCCGATCGCGAATGACGGCATCAGCTTCGCGGTTGGCGGCGAATATCGCAAGTACACCGGCTCGACCGTTGCCGACTCGCTCGCGCAGACGCCAGGAGAACTGGGCGGCGCAGGCGGTGCGGTTCCGACCACCGTCGGCAGCTTCCACGTCTACGAAGGGTTCGGCGAAATCGTCGTCCCGCTGGTGCAGGACCGCGCCTTCTTCAAGGACCTGACCGCCCGCGGTGGCGCGCGTTATTCGGCCTATACGGTGAATGCACCGGGCGCGCCGAAGTTCAACACGACCACCTACAAGGGGGAACTGGCCTGGTCGCCGGTGCGCGATCTGAAGTTCCGGGGGACCTACGCACGGGCGGTTCGTGCGCCGAACCTGGGGGAATTGTTCACCCCGGTCTCGACCGGCTTGACCAGCCTGGCGCTTGATCCATGCGCGTCGCTCTCGACGAACGGTACCCGCACCCGTGCGGCACCGGCCGTTGGCAGCAACCTGTACAATGTCTGCCTTGCGCAGGGCGCGACTGCCGGCAACATCGCCAACATCCAGAACCCGACCGCGGCACAGGCGAACATCACGACGGGTGGCAATCCGAACGTGAAGCCCGAAACTTCGGACAGCATCACCGCCGGTGTCGTCATCCAGCCGAGCTTTTTCTCCGGCTTCAATGCAACGGTCGATTATTACCATATCAAGATCAAGAACGCGATTACGACGCCAACGCCGGGCGATCTGCTCGCGGCATGCTTCGGCGGCGACATCTACAATCCCGCGGCAGGGGCTGCAGGCTCGGCTTCCTGCACCGCGATCCGGCGTAACCCGGTGACCGGCGGTCTCGACGGTGATCCGGCGACGACCCTGGGGCTCTCGGGCGTTCTGACCAACCAGGGCAAGCTGCTCACCGACGGTATCGACTTGAGCGTCAACTACCATCGGGATCTGGGCTTTGCGCGCCTGTCGCTGGGCTTCAACGGGAACTACACGTTCCGGTCGCAGTTCCAGTCGAACCAGAACGATACCTCAGTGGCTGGGCGCGCGCGCGAATGCGTCGGCTATTACAGCCTGAACTGTGGTTCGATCCTGCCGAAGTTCCAATGGTCGCAGCGTACCACGCTCGGCTTCGACGCCTTCGATCTGTCGCTCCTGTGGCGCCATATCGATGCGGTGAACCAGGAGCCGCGCAGCATCGCCGAAGGATCGGAAGCTGCAGGGTTCACCGGAACCTTGGCAGCCGCGACGGGACTTGGTGGGAAAACGGTCAACTTCGGACACATCCGTCCGTTTGACTATTTCGATCTGACCGGCCGGGTCAACATCAAGCGGAACTTCGAAATGACCGTGTCGGTGCAGAACCTGTTCGACGTTGGCCCGCCCATCGTCGGTACCGGGATCGGTGCGACCTCGTTCAATAGCGGCAACACCTATCCCTCGACCTACGACGCGCTCGGCCGTCGTTTCGCAGTCGGCGTAAAGGTTCGTTACTGAGATATGCTTTGGGCCGGTGTTACACCGGCTCATTTCGCGCCCCCGCCTGCGCATGCGGGCGGGGGCGTCGTTCCTGGAGTTCTGTTTCCTGTCCCGTTGCCTCGGGTTGTCGCCGGCTGCGCTAGGAAAGGTCAGCCAGACCGGCAGGCAATATGTCCGCCGTTCAGCAAAGGCGGTTCGGAAGCGCCATCGGCACGCCCGCCGTCTCGGCCACCACGCGAGCCCATGCCGCGACCTTGGTCAACTCATCCCGGTGAACCGATTCCGCCGCTGCATAATCGAGGCTGCGTGCCGAGAAGCCAAAGGCGGTGCCATCCTTGGAATGCTGGGTAAAGGCAGGGCCGGCCAGCACCTGCGCACGTTCCTCGTCGGATAATGCGATTCCGTAAAAAGCGAACATCGCCTGCACGACCGATGCAGGAGACGCCGTAATCGTCGCGCTGTCCAGCGTCCGTACGCGCTCGGGAAACGCGTGGCACAAGCGGTGAAACAAGGCGTGTTGCGATAGCCAGCCGACCGCGGCCACTTGCAGATCCGTCAGGCGCAACAGATCCTCATCGTTGAATACCGGAAGCGTCAGCCCCTCGCGCAATTGCTTGACCATCAGGTCGCGGACCCAAAGTCGACCATCGATCTGCTTTTTGGCGATCGAGATCAGATAGTCTTCCAACGGAGCATGGAGCAGCAGCGCCCGTGCCTGCGGCAGGAGGCGCAACATGCCATCGGCGAGACCGTTGGCAATGTTCGAAGGCTTGACGACGACTGCCCGACGACCGGGCCCCGGACGCGCGCAAAGTCGCAACGCATCCAAGAGGACCGCCGTAAGCCGGGTGCCGTCGGCGCCGCGATGCCGCCATCCGACGATATCGTTCAGGATCACGGGTTCCTTGAGCGACATCGAGCGCCCCGGATAATCCAGCGCGTTCGCTAGCAGGGTGGACAGGCAAAACGCCGAATGAAAAACGAAATGCAGGGGCGCGTTCGGCAGGTCCGACTGGGCGATCCGTTCGCGGTCGATCGGTACCGGGGCCGGCTCCACGCCAAGATATTCGTCGGTCAAAAACGTCTCGCGCGCCCGCGAGGACAACGGGACGTGGCGGAAGTGGACCGCGTCTTGTTCAGGATCGTACCGATGCGCCAACCATTCCGCATCGAAGATGGGATCGCTCTGATTTTTGCCGATTTTCATGGTTTGCTTGCCCTAGCGTGCCGCGTTCGAAACACAATGCGGCAACCACTGTGGAAGCATGATCGAGCGATAGTCTTCAGGATTGTGCGACGGGAACCCGCTTTCGGATGCGCTGGCATCCGCCTCCTCTAAATGTTCCGTACGGCGCGCTATCAGGCCGTCTTGCGCACGCAGTGACTGGCGCTCCCGCCGCCGGCGTTGGCCCAAGCGCACCGCAAGCTGGACCGGTCGGTCATTGCTGGTTTCGCCAAAGACTAACATCCGGTCGTCGCTGGCTGACCGGAGGGCAGACCGCGGTCGGCTGCGCGTCGCGGGACGGGCATCGGCGACGCAGCAGGGGACACCTGACGAATGCGGCGCTTGTTTTGCTGTTTTGCAATAACTTGACCGGGCAGGGTCGACAAGCGGCGGCCGCTATCGCTAGCTGATGCGGCTCCCGAAAGGATCGTAGATGCTCCGTAGTCTCCTGCTCGCCACCGTTACCACCGTGATCGGCATCGCTCCTGCCCATGCCGCCAATCCGTTCGCGCAGCGGAGTACGCTTCCCTATCAGGCGCCGCCGTTCGATCAGATCCACGATGCCGACTATCAGCCCGCGATCGAGCAGGGGATCGCGGAAAGCCTCGCTGAAGTGCGCACCATCGCCGACAATCCCGCTGCGCCGACCTTCGACAACACGATTGTCGCGATGGAGCGCCAGGGGCAGATGCTGGCTCGGGCACAGTCCGCCTTCGGGCAAGTGACGCAGGCCAATACGAACCCCGCGCTGCAGGCGGCGCAAGCGGCGCTGGCACCCAAGCTCGCTGCGTATAACGATACGATCTATCTCGATCCCAAACTCTTTGCGCGCGTGAAAACGCTGAGCGACCGGAAGGCGTCGCTGAAACTCGATGCCGAGCAGACCATGTTGCTCGACGAATATTACAAGAGTTTCGTCCGCGCCGGCGCGCAGCTTTCGCCAGCGGACCAGGCGACGCTGCGCGATCTCAACAAGCAGATTTCGACCGCCGGGATCACCTTCCGCCAGCGGTTGCTCGCCGCGACCAAGGCGGGCGCGCTCGTGCTCGACGATCCGGCCAAGCTCGCGGGAATGGCGCCAGGGGAAGTCCAATCCGCGGCGCGCGACGCCACCGATCGCAAGATGCCAGGCAAATATCTTTTGCCGCTCCAGAACACGACGGGCCAGCCCGCGCTTCAGTCCCTGACCGACCGTGCCACGCGGAAGGCGCTGTTCGATCAGAGTTGGACGCGGACCGAAAAGGGCGATGCCAACGATACCCGCGCCGCGATCCTGCAATTGATCGCGCTGCGCACGCGCAAGGCCAATCTGCTCGGCTACAAGACCTGGGCGGACTATTCGCTCGCGGAACAGATGGCCAAGACCGCGGACACGGCGCGCGGCTTCCTGGACGCGCTCGATGCGCCCACCGCCGCGGCGCAGGCCGCGCAGGTCGGCGAGCTCCAGCAGACCATCGACGCCGAGCATGGCGGGTTCAAGCTCCAGCCATGGGATTGGGACCTGTATGCGGAAAAGGTCCGCAAGGCGAAGTTCGATCTCGATCTCAACCAGACCAAGCCGTATCTCGAGATCTGGAACGTGCTCGAGAACGGCGTCTTCTATGCCGCCAACCAGCTCTATGGCCTGAGCTTCAAGCGCCGCACCGACATCCCGACCTACCACCCCGACATTCGCGTGTACGAGGTGTTCGAGGAGGGCGGGAAGCCGCTCGGGCTTGCCTATTTCGATTACTGGAAGCGCGACAACAAGTCGGGCGGCGCTTGGATGAACAGCTTCGTCCGCCAAGCGAAGATCTTCGGGACCAAGCCGGTCATCTCCAACACCGCCAACTTCACCAAGCCGGCGGACGGACAGCCCGGGCTGGTGACGTTCGAAGACGTGCGGACGATGTTCCACGAATTCGGCCACGGCTTGCACGGGCTGTTCGCGAACCAGACCTATCCGACACTGTCGGGCACCGCGGTGGCGCGCGACTTCGTCGAGTTCCCGTCGCAGTTCAACGAGCATTGGGCGCTCGAGCCGCGCGTACTCGCGCATTACGCGCATCATTACCAGACCGGGGCGGCGATGCCGCAAGCCCTGGTCGACAAGATCAAGCGGGCCGAAACGTTCAACCAGGGCTACAGCTTCGGCGAGACGCTGGCGGCGGCGCAGCTCGACATGGCATGGCATTCGGTCACGTCCAGTGCGGTGCCGACTGACGTCGATGCGTTCGAGGCGAAGGCGCTCGGCGCGACCGGGCTGGACGTGGCGCATGTGCCGCCGCGCTATCGTACCAGCTATTTCGCACACATCTGGGGGTCGGGGTATGCGGCTGGCTATTACGCCTATCTATGGACCGACATGATCCAGCAGAACGTCTATGACTGGTTCGTCCAGCATGGCGGGATGACGCGAGCCAATGGCCAGCGGTTCCGCGACCTGATCCTGTCGCGCGGACACACGCAGGATTACAACGTCATGTTCCGCACGATGACCGGCCACGATCCGCAGGTCGCACCGCTATTGCACAAGCACGGCCTGGACACCGCTCCTCACGCCGGCGGCCCGAAAAACGAGGGTCTGTGAACGCCTGAGGAGACGATGGTCGTCTGAAGCACGAGCGTCGGATCGATCATCGCCACCTTCAGCACATGCCGTCCTGCCCGGTCGGCGTTGACCGGGAAGTGCATGGTCCGCGCGTTGTTGGCGGAATTGGCGGCGTGGGCCGAACCCAGGAAGTCCTGTGCTTCGCTGTCTTCGGGCGTGAAGACGGCCTTCACCACGGGCACGCCATCGCCGAGCCCGACTGCGACGGACAATTTTCTGCCGGGAATGACCTCCAGCGTTGGTCCCGTGACGAGCGCCACGTCATACTTTCCCGCCCCGGGCAGGAAGATGTCGTATTCGAGACAGGGTGACGCCGTCGGATCGGTAAAGGACGCCGCGTCGACCGGGAACGGTGACATGGCCCCCGCAACCCGGCCGTAATCCGGGATCTCTTCCCACCGCGTGCCCCTGACCGTCGATGCTCGCGCGTACGCGGTCGCGGGAATGGAAAAGGCTCCGTCCAGGCCACCGAAAGCGCCCCGCGCCTCTTTCGTCTGCAGCGGGGTCGCGCGGATCGCGGTCAGCTTGACGTCGATCTTTTCATCGCCTTGCACCGTGACCGTTGCGTCTGCGCGACCAATGGGCGCACGCGACCAGTCGATGTCGATCCAGTAGCGGCGGTCGCGCGACGAGGCGCTGAATGCGTTTCCTTCGCGGATCACGACCCATGGGCGGTTGGCAGTGACCGTGACCGCGACCGGCTGCGCGCCGCGCGGAAAGACCTCGAGATAGGTCGGCCGCGCGGAAATGCTGTCCAATACCGGCAGCGCCGGCGGGAGGTAGTAATTGGGCCAGGACCTGGCGTCCCCGTCCACGGCCACACCGAATCCTGTGGCTGTTTCCAGATCGAGATCCGCGACAGCGGGCATGACGTCCGCCTGGGGTGGGTACCAGTCGAAGTAGCCGATGTGCGTCTGATCCATCATGTGGTTCCATTTGCCGCCAGCCATCGTGTGATTGTACTGGTCGCGCAGTTCATGGTCGCGGCGGAAGCGCCGCCGTACTTCGTCCGCTTCCGCACGGGTACTGGCGCGGGCTTGGTTGGCGAACCGGGCATTGCGCGCCGCCGCGACGTACATCTGGGTCAGGTTCGAACAGGCGCGCACCGGATAGAGCACGAGCTGGTAAAAGGCGTCCTGCTGGTCCGGTCGCAGCGCGGCATTGACCGCATCGGCGCGGCGTTCGAGCGCGCTCCAGGCGTCGCAGACGCGCTCGGCCTCCCGGTAGTTTTCAAGGCTATAGGTTTCGGGTTTGAGCTGTTCGGGCTTCCGCCAGGCATTGTACTTGGCGTAGCGCGCAGCCAGAAAAGCGATCTCCGCTGCGTGCTCCGAACCGAACTGCCGCTCGGCCCAGTCGCGGGTCCAGCCAGCGATCTTGTCCTTCCCGACGTCGGACGGGCGCCACGCCATTGCGAGAAAGAACTCGATCGGAAGCTCCAGCGGCTTCAGATCGCCGACGTTGGCGATCCAGATCTCGTTTGCGCCATATTGATTGGCAAGGTTCATCTGCTCCCAGATCTTGGGCAGCGGGTTCGCGTTGATCCACTGGTACGAAAACGGCCCGCCGTGCATGTCCATATGAAAATAGATGCCGAACCCGCCCGGCCGGCCGCGTTCCGACGGCAACGGGAGCCGGCGCAGGTTCCCGACATTGTCGTCGGCGAACATCAGGGTAACGTCGTCCGGCAGCTTCAGGCCGGCGTCATAATATTTGTAGACTTCGGTGAACAGGACCCAAACCTGCGGAACCCGTTCCGCCGGCCTGCCCATGCCTTCGGTGATGATCCGGCGCTGGTCGGTAATGATCTCTTCGAGCAGCTTCACATCCGACTGCAGGCTGCCGGTGCTCTCCAGCGCGACGTCGCCGTCCCCGCGCATGCCGATCGTGACAATGAGCTCGTTGTGCGCGTTGCGCTCGATTCCCTCGGCGAAGAACTTCTGAACCGCCGGTCGGTTCGTGGCGTAATTCCATTCGGCGTTGCCATAGTGTTGCCGGTTGTCGGTCCATTCCTTGTGCGCACGCATCATCGGTTCGTGATGCGACGTGCCCATCACGATCCCATAGTCCTCCGCCAACCGGGCATTGGCCGGGTCGTCCACCGCGAAGGCATTGTTCCACATCGCCGGCCACAGGTAATTGGCACGAAGGCGGAGCAGCAGTTCGAACAGCCGGCCATAGAATTTGCTATTCATGCCGCCGAACTTTTCGGTCGTCCAACCCGAGAGGCAAGGGGCCTCGTCGTTCAGGAAGATTCCCCGATATTTCACCGCGGGCGGTTCCTGGACATAGCGGCCGCTTGCGATGCGCAATCGGCTCTGACGGGCAACGGGTACGTCGGCCCACCAATACCACGGCGACACCCCGATCATCCGAGACACTTCGTACACGCCATAGATCGTGCCCCGCTTGTCGCTGCCGACGATGACCAGCGCCTCGCCAACACCGGGCATCGGATCGGCGATCGTCTGGACCACGAACGTTTCCCATTTGCCTGCGATGTCGTGGACGGAAAGCTTTCCGGCGGCGACGAGGCGGTCGATCGCCGGGCTGTTGCCGAGCGACCCGATCAGGATCACGCGATCGGCGAGCGACTGGGGATCGGTCAGGAGGCGCGCGTCGGTGCCGGTCACCCTCCCGATGTCGGCTGCCAGATCGGCGGCCGCCCGGCGAACCCCGGGCAGGTCCGAGGGGTCGACGAAGATCGGCGCCACGCCGCCGGCCGGCAGCGTGATGTCAAAGCCGGGTGCGTGCCGGTCCGTCCGGAGCGCGGCTGCCAGCGGTGAGCGCATCAGCCCCCCCGCCAGAGCCCCGCCAACTACGCCGCGTCGGGTAAACATAACGCCACTCCTCGAGAAGACGGACAGCGAAGCCATCGGGCTGGACGGAAACAACTGCCGGTCCGGTTCGCCCGGCAAATCTTGCGGCGGACGTGCCCTGCGTCCGCCGGATCGCGCTCACCAATTGTACATCGTGCCATCTTCGAGCCGGTTTACGGGCAGATAAGCGCGCGCATAGGGGTACTCGGCGGCAAGCACTTCGTCGATCTCGACGCCAAGGCCAGGCTTGTCGCCCGGGTGCATCATCCCACGCTCGAAGCTGTAGGCGTGGGGGAAGACCGCATCGGTTTCCGGGGTGTGGCGCATATATTCCTGCACCCCGAAATTGGGCACCGACAGATCGAAGTGCAGCGCAGCCGCCATGCACACCGGCGACAGGTCGGTCGCGCCGTGGCAACCGGTGCGGATCTGGTAGAGGTCGGCCAGCGCCGCAATCCGACGCAAGTGCGTGATGCCGCCGGCATGGACGACGGTCGCGCGGATATAGTCGATCAGCTGGTTCTCGATCAGGTGCTTGGCATCCCAGATCGAGTTGAAGATCTCGCCGACCGCGAGCGGGGTGGTGGTGTGCTGCCGGATCAGGCGGAACGCGTCCTGGTTCTCGGCGGGCGTCGCATCCTCTAGCCAGAACGGACGATAGGGCTCGAGATCCTTGCCGAGCCGCCCCGCTTCGATCGGCGTCAGCCGGTGATGAATGTCGTGCAGCAGGTGCACGTCCCAGCCCAGCGTCTCGCGCGCCGCCTTGAACAGCTCCGGCACGATGCGCAGATATTTCTCGGTCGACCACAAGTTCTCGGTCGGCAAATCGGCATCGGCGGGTTCGTAGAACATCTTGTCCTTCGACACGCCGTAGGTGGAGGGCAGTCCCGGCACGCCACATTGCAGGCGGATCGCCTTATACCCTTGTTGCTGGTAATCGCGCGCGACCGCTACGGTATCTTCGATCGAGACACCGTTGGCATGGCCGTAGACCATGACGCCATCGCGGCTCGCGCCGCCCAGCAATTGATAGAGTGGGAGATTGGCGATCTTGCCCTTGATGTCCCACAAGGCAGTGTCGACCGCGGCGATTGCGCTCATCGTCACGGGGCCCCGCCGCCAATAGGCGCCCTTGTAGAGATACTGCCAGATATCCTCGATCCGATGCGCGTCCCGTCCGATCAGGAGCGGGACGACATGGTCGCGCAGATAGCTGGCGACGGACAGTTCCCGGCCGTTGAGCGTCGCATCGCCCAGGCCATAGACGCCGTCCTCGGTTTCGATCTTCAGCGTGACGAAATTGCGACCGGGGCAGGTGACGATCACCTTGGCATCGATAATCTTCGGCATGGGGTCTTTCCGTAAAGGCGGAGGGGGGAAGGGTGCGCGCGGTCGCGCTCAGACGCGCGCGCGGATCGAGCGTGCTGCAGCGGTCTGGTCGCGGCATGGGTGCCCGCTGGCGATGGGGGTTCCGATCATGGTATCCTTCCTGCACGGCTCAGTTGGAGCCATCGGTCGCTCTGCGGCGCCCTTTTCAACGATAGCGCTACCATGCTAGGTGCCAGGTCTGCTTGTCAACGACTTGTGTCAGATAGGTGGAGACGGCGCCGTAACGAGCGCCGCGGTAGGAGAGAGTCCCGATGAAAGCCGCCCGTCGAATCCTGTCGTTGCTCCTGCTGTGTTCGAGCCCTGTCGCGACTCCGGCTCATGCCGAGGACGGGTACGATCTGTGGCTGCGCTACCGACCGTTGGCAGGTCCGGCGAAGGCGGACACCGTCGCGCATGCCATGGTGATCGTTGCGCCAGGGCGTTCGTCGACGATTGCCGTGGCCGTCGCCGAGCTGCAGCGTGGCTTTGGCGGCATGACGGGCCATCGCCTTGACCGGGCCGCCGTTGCCGTGAGCGACGCGATCATTCTGGCAAACCCCCTCCAGGCGCGTGCGCTGGGCTTCGACGCTACGGCGCTCGGCGACCTCGGCAGCGAAGGCTACTGGCTCCATACGACAACCCTTCGAGGAAAGCGCGTCGTAGCGATCCTCGCCAATACCGACGTCGGCCTGCTTTATGGCAGCTTTCGCCTGCTCGAGCTGGCCGAACAGGGCGCGTCGCTGTCTGGGATCGACCTGCGCACGGCGCCCAAGCTGCAATTGCGCATCCTCGATCATTGGGACAATCTGGATCGCAGCGTAGAGCGAGGCTATGCGGGGCAATCGATCTGGGACTGGTGGACGCTGCCCGATTATACGGGGCCGCGCTACACCGACTATGCCCGTGCCAACGCCTCGATCGGCATCAACGGCGCGGTGCTCAACAACGTCAATGCGGTGAAGGAAAGCCTTACCGCGCGCTACATCGCCAAGGCGGCGGCGCTCGCCGACGTGTTCCGGCCGTACGGTATCAAAGTGTATCTCTCCGGGCGTTTCTCGGCGCCGATCGAACTGGGCGGGCTCAAGACGGCCGATCCGCTCGATCCTGCCGTCAAGGCATGGTGGGCGGCCAAGGCCGACGAAATCTATCGCGCGATCCCCGATTTCGGCGGATTTCTGGTCAAGGCGAATTCGGAAGGCCAGCCCGGGCCGCAGGATTATCATCGCAGCCACGCTGACGGGGCAAACGTGCTCGCGGATGCTGTCCGCCCCCACGGCGGCATCGTGATGTACCGCGCGTTCGTCTATAGCGAGAAGAACGTGACGGACCGGGCCCGCCAGGCCTATGACGACTTCGAGCCGCTCGACGGACGCTTTGCCGACAACGTGATCGTCCAAGTCAAGAACGGCGCGATCGACTTCCAGCCACGCGAACCCTTCCACCCGCTGTTCGGGGCGATGCCCAAGACGCCGCTGATGATGGAGTTCCAGATTACCAAGGAATATCTGGGGCAGGCGACGCACCTCGCTTATCTCGGGCCGCTGTTCCAGGAAACGCTGGAGAGCGATACTCTGGCGCACGGTCCTGGATCGACCGTGGCGCGGGTGCTCGAGGGCAAGGTCGATCGCTATCGGCTCACCGGCATGGCCGGGGTCGCCAATATCGGTGTCGATCGGGATTGGTCCGGGTCGACCTTCAACCAGGCGAACTGGTTCGCTTTCGGTCGCTTCGCCTGGGATCCGGACGGCGACGCCAGAGCGATCGCCGATGAATGGGCGCGGATGACCTTTACCCCCGATCCGCGCTTCGTCACGCCGACCGTCGCGATGATGATGACTTCGCGCGAAGCGGTGGTCGATTACATGACGCCGCTGGGCCTCGCCCACCAGATGGCGACCGGGCATCACTATGGGCCAGGCCCATGGGTCAGCGACTTGGCGCGGCCGGAATGGAACCCGGTCTATTACGCGCGGGCCGACGCCAACGGCATCGGCTTTGATCGCACGGCCAGCGGCAGCGATGCGGTCGCGCAATACGCGCCGCGGCTTTCAAGGCAGCTCGACGATCCGAACACCACGCCCGAGCGCGATATCCTGTGGTTCCATCATCTGGGGTGGGACCGACGGATGGCGTCAGGCCGCTCGCTGTGGGACGAACTGGTCATGCATTATGATCGCGGGGTTGCCAGCGTCGGCGCGATGCAGCGGTCGTGGGACGCGCTGGCGCCGTATGTCGATGCCGAGCGCTTCGCCAAGACACGCGCGTTCCTGGCGATCCAGCGGCGCGAGGCGATATGGTGGCGCGATGCGAACATCGCGTGGTTCCAGTCGCTCAACCACCGCCCGCTGCCCGCGGGATCGCCGGCGCCCGCGCATCCGCTGGCATATTATCGCGCGATCGAGACGCCGTTCGCGCCAGGACACTGACCCAGGGACGAGATGGCGGGGCATCGGCCGCGGAGGGGTGGCGCGGAGGGCAGGGGGTTACAGCAAGCCGAACTTCTGGCGGCGGGCGGTAACCCGCGCGTCGAATTCGGCACTTTCCTGAACCTCGGTCGCCTCGACCAACGCGCTCAGAACCTTGTCCAGGTGCGATCGCATCGCCACCCGTGCGCGATCCGGGTCTCGGGCCGCGATCGCTTCCAAGATCGCGAGATGTTCGTCGATGCGCGGCCCGACCCCGGCACGATGTGCCTTCTCGGACATGGCCTTTTCCTGCGGCGAACACAGTCGCGCCTGCCAGAGCGCCTCGACTGCGCCGGAAATGGCGCTGTTGCGCGTCGCCTTGGCGATGGCGACGTGAAACCGGTGATCGCACGATTCCGCCTTGGCGACATCGTCACCGGCGGCCACTAGACTGTCGAACAGCGCCCGAAGTTCGGCGACATCGTCGTCGTCCAGCCGTGCCGCCGCGATCGCGCACGCTTCCCCTTCGATCGCGCGACGCGCCTCGAGCAGCTCGAACGGGCCCACGCCGATCGCGGAAAACTTGCCGCCCCGTGGTGTCTGCGCGGAGACATACACGCCGGACCCCATTCTGATTTCGACCAACCCATCGACTTCCAGCGCGATCAACGCCTCCCGGATCGTCGGACGCGACACGTCGAACGCCTCCGAAAGCTCGCGCTCGGACGGCAGGCGCGTGCCGAGCGGATAATGACTGGCCAGGATCTGCGCGGCAATCTGCCGCGCGATCTGTGCGTAGAGGCGTACGGCTTTCAATGTCCCCCGATCTCTTCCTAGAGCCGATCCGTGGCGAACCCCCGCGCCGGACCTGCGACACGTCCGGTCCCGATATGCCGTATAGATACCGCGTGATGCAACCGTTTGACGGACCGGCCTGACACAATTGCAAATCTCTGTTTGACAGATTTGGAAGTCTGGCGCATTTTGGTAGCGCAAACATAGCGCTCGGGAAGCAAGGCGCGTGTTCATTTGGGAAGGGGATATCTGAAATGATACTGCTCGACGGTGCCGTGCGCTTGACGCGAGGTGCGCTTCTCGGCGCGACAATTCTCTCCGGGATTTGTGCTCACGCCGCATCCGCGCAAACGACTCCGCTACCGCCGCTGGCGGCGACCCCGTCACCCGCCCCGGGCATCGGTCAGCCATCCGCTCCGTCCGCCAGCGCGGCAACCGGCGATGCCGCTACCGCACCGGAGACCGCGCCGCTCGCAACCTCGGACGGGACGCCCGCCGGCGACATTGTCGTGACAGGCTATCGCAACAGCCTGGCGCTCTCGACCAACGCCAAGCGCGCGTCGACCGGCTTCACGGATTCGATCTTCGCCGAGGACATCGGCAAGTTCCCCGACACCAACATTGCCGAATCGTTCAACCGCATTTCGGGCGTTACCATCACGCGGGACATCACCGGTGAAGGGACCAACGTCGCGATCCGCGGCCTCGGGTCCAACTTCACCAACGTCACGCTCAACGGTGCGCCGATCGCCGTCGCCTCGTCGGGCGCGACCGACGCGCAGGGCACCGATCGCTCGGTCGACCTGAGCTTCTTCCCGACCGACCTGTTCACCAAGCTGACGGTGAACAAGAGCTACACCGCCGACCTGCTCGAAGGCGGCGCGGCGGGTAACGTCGACCTCCGCTCGGCCCGGCCATTCGATCGTGCCAAGAATTATCTCAGCTACAACGTGCAAGGGTCGCAACAGGGGGAAGCCAACCGCATCGGTGTGCGCGGTTCGCTGATCGGCAGCTGGCACAATGACACGATCGGCATTTTGGCTGGCGTTTCGGGGCAACGCTCGTTTACCGATACGCGCGGGTTCGAGACGATCGGCTATACCAATCCGGCGCTGTCTGCGGCGCAGTGTGGCGCAACGACCGGCTGCAACGCCACCGGCGGGGGCAATTGGACCATTCCGGGCGTCGTGCCAGTCGGCGCGGGTGCAGGCCTCGTAGCCGGGACCGTCGTCGATCAGGCGTTTCTTCTCGCGCACAATCCCGGCGCGACGATCCAGCAGATCGACAATGCGCTGCTGCCGCGTCTTGGCCGCAAGTCCGACGAGCGCGGCTCGCGCGACCGCGTCAATGCGATCGTGAGCGCAGAATGGCGCCCGTCCGACACGTTGCATTTCTACGTCGATGGCCTGTACGGCTACAAGCACAACGACCTGATCCGCGAGGACATGGCGTGGATCGTACGCAACAGCGCTGTCATTCCGCTCAACCTGACGTTCGACAAGAGCGATTGCAGCACGGGCTGCTCGGTGACCGGCGGGACCTTCGCCAACGCCCAGTTCTTCGACGAATTCCGGCCCTATATCGAGACGACCAGGCTGTTCAGCGTCAATCCGGGCGGTGAATGGGAAATCAGCGACAATCTGAAGTTCGAGGCACAGGGCAATTATTCCCGCTCGACCTTCCACCGCGAAAGCCCGACGGTCGGTGGCACGACCCCGCTCGGCGCTGGGACGACGGTGGCCTACACCAATACCGGCAACGGCCCGGTGATCACCCCGAACATCGACCTCAACAATCCAGCGAACTTCGGCTGGAACGCCGGCTCGCGCGTCAACATTCAGGACGAGCGGCGCATCAACAAGACCAAGGGCGCGCGCGCCGATCTGACGTGGGGGGGCAGGGCGCTCAACCTGCGCCTAGGCGGTGCCTATGACGATGTGTCCCGGCTGATCCAGGGTTTCGACAACAGCCAGGCGTGGCAGAATGCGGTTTGCGGGAACAACCCCAGCGTGTTCGTCGCCTCGCCCAATACCCAGCCCCCATGCGTCGGTCTCAACGCGCCGGGAGCCGCGCCTGCCGGCTATCCGACGTATCCCGGCTACGGGACGGGTTCGACCGCCGGGATGACGGGCGCGGTGACCTACGGCGGCTCGCTCGTACCCAATAGCGCGTTTCCCAGCTATCTGATGCCAGGACCGGCCGGTTTCGTCACGGTCGACTTCCCGAAATTTGCCAATGCGACCAACTATCAATCGTTCCACGACAACGCGCCGGTCGTCGGCGCCGCGAACACCGGGGCAAGCGGCGGTTACATCCGCGAAGTGGTAAAGTCGGGCTTTGCGACGATCAACGGCGCGCAGGAATTGGGCGGCAACACGTTGCGCTTCAACGCGGGTCTGCGTTTCGTCGACACGATCCAGACCATTTCGGGAACGGTATCGCTGCCCGATCCGCGGAACACCCCCGCCGGTGGCGGTTCGCTGCCCGATGGCAGCCGCTATCCGAACATTTCGACCAACGTCACGACCCGCAACGAATATACCAACTGGCTGCCGGCCGCGACCTTCGCCTATGACCTTGGCGAGCATGCCGTCGTCCGCGTCGCGGGATCGCGCACGATGACCCGGCCAGATCCCTCGGCGCAGTTGCCCGGCGTCAACTTCGGTGCACCCTCGGCCGATCAGGCAACGATCGGCAACCCCGCGCTGAAGCCTTACCTGTCGACCAACCTCGACCTCGGGTTCGAATATTATACCGGCCGTGAAGGCGTCATCAGCTTCAACGCCTTCCGCAAGTCGATCACCGGTTTCACCACCACGAACATCACGACGGTGCCTTTCACCTTCCTGGCGCAATATGGCATCACCTACGATACGCTGAACCCGACGCAACAGATCGCACTGAACTCGCGCGGCGGCCCGACCGCCGCGCAGGTCCAGCTCACCTCGCAGACCAACGTGCCCGACAAGCTGACGATAAATGGCCTGGAATTCCAGTGGGTCCAGCCGCTCGACTTCCTGACCCGGCATATCGGCGTCACCGGCTTCGGCTTCAACGCCAACGCGACCGTCGTCGATCAGACCAGCAAGGGCGCCGCCATCGCCTACGGGGTGGCACCCTTCACCTACAACATCACCGCTTATTACGAAAAACATGGCGTGATGCTGCGCGTTTCGACGACGTCGCGCCGGGGCTCGCAGAACAGCGGTGCCGCGCAGAATGGTATCCCGGCCGCTGCGCTGTACGGTAACGACTACACCTCGTACGACTTCTCGTCGGCGTTCGATCTCGACAAGATCTTCGGGGTCGAGCACCTGCCGCAGCTGACGGTCAACGTGTCGAACTTCACCGATGCGACGTTGCGGTCGTACTTCCAGTTCAGCAACGATACCTTCACCCAGTACAAGCCGGGCCGGCAGGTTCTGGTGGGGCTTCGCGGCAGCTTCTGATCCCTCCTCGGGCACCTCGGGCGGGAGCGGTTTGGCCGCTCCCGCCCTTTTTTTGCCTACGCTATGTGCGCCCGGTAGCCTGCCAGCCCGACCCCGGCCTTACCCCACTTTCCAATAGGTGGCGTAGCGTTCATGAGCGATCCGATAATAAGGCACCAGTCGCACCGATTGCTGCTCCGCCGAGGGGATCGTGAACTCCAGTGGCTTACCGCTAGCGACGATCGTTTCCGGCAGGGTATCCGGATTGCCCGTGAGCGTTGGCGCGGCGAATGCCGTGTCGTTGTACGTGCCGTACTTGCGTTCGTTGACGATGCTGTCCGAACCGGGCTGAAGGCCGTCGTGGCCCAGCGCGCCCGCCAGGACCAGCGGCCCATAGGTGAAGGCGACGATATCCGGCGCGGCCGGTGCCCGATCGATCCCGACATGCATGACGAGGCGCAATTCTACCCGGTCGCCGTCGTGCCACGTCCTGGCAAGTTCGATGTAGCGCCCGGGGTTGCCGGAGCGAACGACCTCGGTTCCGTTGACGAGGACGGTCGCAGTCGGGCTCCAGCGCGGATGGCGTACTTTCAGCGTCAGCGCGGCCGGCCGCTTCAACGTCCAGTGCAGCATGGTCGTGGGCGTTTCCGGAAACGCGGTCGTCTGGGTCAGTATGGCGCCCTGCTCGGACCAATTCACGCGCGATGGGATGAACAGGTTCACATAGAGGGTGCGGTCGTCGTGAAAGTAGATCGAATCCCGGTATTTCACGTGGTTTTCCATGCCCGTGCCGGTGCAGCACCAAAAGGAATGCTCCGGCGTGTGGTACAGCTTCATATAGCCTGGCCGCGCGCCCTGAAAGTAGGTGGCCATGCCGCTGTCGGGATCTTGCGAGGCGAGGATCCCGTTATACAGCGTCCGTTCGTAATAATCGGCATAGTCCACGCGTGGGTCCTGCAGGAAGAGCGCGCGGGTCAGCTTGAGCATGTTGTGCTGCCCGCACGTCTCCGCGCCCTTGGCGGAGAAAACATGCTTGCCGAATTCGGCCATTGGGAAGAAATGCTCGTTGTCGCCGTGGCCGCCGGTCGCAAAGGACCGGGTCAGCGCAACCGCCTTCCAGAAGAACAGCGCGGCATCGCGGTAGCTGGCATCGCCAGTCGCCTCGTACACGCGCTCGAAGCCGACGATCTTGGGGATTTGGGTGTTGGCGTGCAGGCCATCGAGCTGATCGCGGCCAGCCGCGAGCGGCGTCAGGACCGCTTTGTGCGAGAAGCGCTGCGCCAGCGTGCGATAGTCCGCGTTTCCCGTCATGAGGTACAGGTCGGCAAGGACTTCGTTCATGCCGCCGTGCTCGGTATCGAGCATCGTCTCGAACTGCGCGTCGGATAACGGTCGCGTTGCGATCACCGCCCAATCGGCGAAGCGCAGGAGGACCGCGCGCGCTGTACTGCTGTCGGTCAACAGGGTACCGTCACGCAGGCCTGCAAACACCTTGTGGAGCGTGTACCAGGGGACGCCCGTGATGGCTTCTCCACGCAGATGCGCGGCCACGAGTGCGGGCCCTCCCGGGAAGGCACAGACTAGGCCGGTGCCCGACGCTTCCTGGCATTCGGCCAGGTCATGGGCGATGTAATCCACGCGCTCTTTGAACCGGAGGTCGCGCGTCGATCGCCACGCCAGCGAGCAGGCCGACAGATAATGGCCGAGCGTATGGCCATGACAATTGATGTCCGCCCAGACCGGGTCGGATTCCCAGCCACCATAAACCGGTGCCTTCGGTGGCAGTCCGGCGTTGAGGCGAAAATTATGCAACAGGCGGTCGGGATCGAGCCGCAGGAGATAGGCCTCCATCATCCTCTGTGCGTGCAGGAAGGGCCCCGCGCCAAGGTCGATCTGCGCCATGTCGAAGGGCTGCAGGGCGCGGGAGGGTCCGGGCACGGGCGGTGTCGCGCCGACCGCGGCGGCCGGCACGAGGCTGATCGGCACGGTCCCGGCGACGATCGCAGCCGTTGCCGCCGACGCGAGAACATCCCGTCGCGAAGGGAGGGTACGGCAAGGTTTCATCGGTACCTTCTCCTCAGCCTGCGGTTCACGTCGCAAAGCTTTGAACTGCAAGGCGGACCGGACTGTCCCACCCGTCGTCGCCACGGACGGAACGGCCGGGGCGAATGCTTCCCCGGCGGATGGTGTACGATCGACGGGGCGCACGCAACAGTGACCGAGTTCCAGCGGTCGTCCATCGGGCGCTTGGCGCCCAACATTGCCCGCCGCCGGCTGCTAAGTTATGCGCCCCGCCATGCGTACCAATCCCAAAGAGCAGAAACACTTGCTGCACGTCGACGGTCTTAGGGCGTTGGCGATCATTCCCGTATTGGCATTCCATGCGGGGGTGCGCGGTTTTTCGGGCGGATATGTCGGGGTAGACGTATTTTTCGTTATTTCAGGATTTCTGATCACCGGGATCATCCTGTCGGAAAAGGACAGGGGCGATTTCTCGCTTTCCCGCTTCTACGTCAGAAGATCGAAGCGGATACTTCCCGCCTTATTTGCGGTGCTCATCGCGAGCTATGTCGCTGCCTGGGTATTGCTGCTCCCCGACGAGATGCGCGAGTTCGGCAAGAGCCTCGCCTCGGTCGCAGCTTTTGGCTCAAATATCCTGTTCTGGAAAACGGTCCGCTATTTTGGCCCGGGTCCCGAGACGCTTCCACTGCTTCATACCTGGTCACTTTCGGTAGAAGAGCAATTCTACATTGCGTTCCCGATTTTACTGCTAGTGGCCGGCGCAGCTGGCCGTCGCTTCCGTACGCCAATCCTGATCGCGGCCTTTGCGCTATCGCTGGCCCTATCGGTCTGGGCCACCCCCATCTCGCCTGCGGCAAGCTTTTACCTCTTGCCGACCCGCGCGTGGGAGCTGCTTGCCGGAACGATGGCGCTGTTCGTTGCATCGAAAGGGGGGACGCCGCCGCGCTGGGTACGGGAAGCGATCACGCTCTGTGCCTTTCTTCTCATCGTCGGGCCGGTCGTTTTCTACACGCCGCAAACGCTATTTCCGGGCGCCGCGGCGATCTTGCCATGCCTTGGCGCTGCGGGGTTGATCGTGTTCGGTGCGGGTAGCAGCATGGTCGGGTCCGTTTTACGGCATCGCCTTCCCGTCGCGATCGGGCTGATCTCTTATTCGCTGTACCTCTGGCACTGGCCGATCCTCGCCTTTGCCAGAGTATACTCCACCGCGGGATTGAGCGTGCCGGTACGCCTCATGTGTCTGGCCGCCACTCTTGTTCTGGCGATCGGTTCATATTTTCTCATCGAAAGACCGACGCGACGCGCCACTGCCTCGGCACGCGTTGTGCTGACGTTGGCCATAGTGTCGTCGATTGCAGTCTGCGCTATCGGGGTCATCACGATGCGGGCCAACGGCTTTCCTGGCCGTTTTCCCAAATTCGAGGTGCGAAACCGCCATTTAGAAACGCTGTTCGCCAGTGGCCGGTGTACGCTGGTGAACGGGCAATCGTTCGCCAACTGGGACGCGAAATTTTGCACTACCAACCCCGCGGCGCCGCATCGTGTCGTGCTCTGGGGCGATTCGTTCGCTGGCCATCTTGCGCCCGGCCTACGCCGCATTGCTCAGGCGAGGGGCTGGCAACTCGTTCACTACGCCAAGGACTATTGCCCGCCACTGCTGGGCGAGACGCCGGTCCAGGATAAAACGTGCCGATCCTTCAACGACGGCATCTTGAAGCTGACGGACGCGCGAACACTGGTAATCATGAGCGGGCGATGGTCGTCCTATGACGGCGAGGGGGTTCTCGACGTCGGACGGATCGAGCAGACGGTCGAGCAATTGCGTGGTCGCGGCGTGCGCGTGATCCTCGTCGGCGCCAGCCCGTCGTTCGGGTTCAACGCGCTCGATGACTATCGCTACCGGACTGGCAAGCGAGACGCGCCGGTCACGTTCGACGGGATGCTCAATCGCCGCTTGCAGCAGGGCGTCCCATCGGCGCTGTTCTTCAATCCCATGCCGGCGATCTGTCCGACCTACCGCTGCGATCTGATCGACAAGGCCGGCGAAAGGTACGTCGATAACGGGCATCTGTCGGCGCACGGGAGCGATATCGTTGCGACGGCTCTATCCAGATCGCTTCCGTTCTGACTTTACGGGTGCGAAGGGCAACCTTGCCGGCGCACGCCCAGCTTCGTTGGTCCTGTCCCGGTCTGCCTCGCGTTGCGCGGGTTCTGCCATATTGCTGCGAAGCTCGACCGGTGGACTTTGTACGGGAACCGTCGGGACAGACGCGCGGTCGGCCGGTGGCAGAACAGCAGGGCTGGGCTCGATGGACGTCGGTCAATCTTGAGCCGTCAGCTTTTGCCGGGGCTGACCAGGCGGCCAGCCCCGAAGGGCTCAAGCGGCGCGGATTAAGCCCCCGCCAACACGGATGCGCGCCCCGCGCTGGCGCATCGCAAACCCAATTGCACCGAAGCCGGCAAGCATAAGCGCCCAAGTGGCGGGCTCGGGCACGGCGCCCGGGGTATAATCGTACGTCACCGTATAGGTGTCACTTGATAGGGATGGGAACGATGTCGAGACGGCAGAGACAGCGGCGCCGTTGATTGCGAACTTTGCATTGACGAGGCCAACAAGCGTGACCAATCGGTTTCCGATATACTCATCCAAATTCGATGGAGTCGTTCCCGATGCCTCACCACCAAAATGTACCCCAATCAATTGTGGGTTCTCTGTGAACGACTGATACGACCCGGTTAAGTCGTAGGCCGTGAAGGAATTGGTCGATATGGAGCCGGAAGAAGTGACAATCGGCGTTCCGAGTTGATATGGATAATCGAAGTAGACGGTTTTGGAATATCGTGCGCTGAAAGACACGCTGTTCAACGTACCGAATGTCGGATCGAACTGATTGACATAAGCCGGCCCGCCGCTTGCCATCTGCACGATCGTTGCAGCATTGGCGGGCGTGCAACACACGACCATGCAGGCGCACGCCGCCATGGAAATCTTACGCATATGATGGTTTCCCCTGATTCACCCAGTCTGACTGGGTGAACGTCGGTTAACTATATGACTTTTCGTGTCAATCCCGACGTAATGAGAGCGGGTGAAACAATATGCAGGCGCAGCGGATGCCTTGCTGACCGTCTGTTCGAGGCCCCCGGTCCGGGTAATGAAAGCGCAGATCGGCGCGAGGCATCAGGTGCCGTGCGCCCTGTCGGATCCACGTCATTCCATTGCTCTGCCTGCCCGTCGGTGCCCATGCGCCGATACCCGCATCAGACCGCAGAACCGCTTCCAGCGCCGGCAGTAAGGGCCCAGCAGCGGCTTCACCGGTTGATCCCGCAACGCCCGGAGAAATGCGACCGATCACCACGCCAAACTCGACCTCGATGAGTTGACGAAGTGGCGCGCACTTCGAACGCACAAGCCAGCCGAGCTATAGCATGACGCCGATTAGAACCAGCAATCGGGCAACAAGGGGGGAACTGCATGAAAATCCAGGCGCAACCGACACCTGGTGCGTAACCAAAACAGCACATCAGCGCTGATGGTGACCCCTACGGATACCGTTGTGAAATTCCAGGAACCATCATTACGTCCCAGCTTCTTGATCTTGTTGCGAATACTTGAAAACTGTCGAGCGATTGCGTCCCACAGTTTTCCACTAAATCCGGATCAAAGTGTGGGACTTGATGTGGGGCTTCATTGCGGAGTTTCAGATGGCGTTGACTACTCTCAAGGTCAAACATGCAGGTCCCGGCAGACATGCCGATATGCACGGTCTCTACCTCCTCGTTCGCGACAGCGGAGCGCGTTCCTGGGTGCTGCGGATGCAACACGCGGGGCGACGTCGCGATTTCGGCCTTGGACCTGCGCAGGACGTTCCTCTTCCCGAGCAACGCTCACCTAAGCCTACGCGGCATCTGCCTGAGCGGGTGAAGCCGACGCCACGGCCACGATTGCTATACGCACGCGGCGAGGCGCTGCTGCGACACGCGCAAGCGGTCGATGCGATCTTCACGGGCCATGACAATGGGCTCGCCACAACCCAGGAACAGACCCAGGAACTAAAGAAAGCACGTGCCGCGCTCGATGCGCTTCGGCCAGGCGCATCGCTCGATATGGAAGCTGCGTTTCAAGGTGATCGCACGCTGCTCGGTGAGGCGGCGGGCGGCAAGCTCACGCGCGCAGTTCAGGCAATGCAGCTGGAGACAGAAATCCGCACCGATCCCACGCTCCGCGCCGACCGGTTCGTCGAACGCTGGCAGCAGCTCGATCGCCAAAGCCACATCGCCTACGCGGACGGCCGCAGGGACGATTACACCGCGATCCAGAAAAACATGAGGACCATGGCCGAGGGGCTTAGTCGCGATCCACAACTGGAATCGCTGCTCGCGATCCGGAAGCAGGAGCTTGGCATAGCGTTCAGCAGTGGCCGCAGCCTCGGCGCCGAACTGGTCTTCAACCATGCGCTTGATCTCGGCATCGGACGGGGGCTTGGGAGGTAGCGTCTCGCCGTGCGCGGACTGGCCGCTTTTAGTTCATACTGCGAAGGAAGGAGCGGCTGCTTCCAGCGCAATTCGGGTGGATAGCGGAACGGCGGCTTTGTAGCGGCAAGGTCGCTATCTTCCCGTTCGTTAAGCTTCGACTTATTGCTTGGAGGCGCGAGTTTGGACTTGGGTTGTGGATCGCCTCATCGCCGCGACCCGCTGGTGCCCGCGGCCGTCAGTATAAGCGTGTTTACGCCGCGCGACGCACCGCTTGCGGTGCGTCAATCGCATCTCGGCCGATGCAGAGTTCGTTCTGGCCTCGCGCCGACCGGTGCAGCTTGCCATATTCGCTAAACAGCAAGGGCGCGGCTGCAAGGTGTTCCCGCAAAACATGCTGACATCGATCCTTGCAGCGTCTCGGTCGCGATGCCGAATTTTCTCACAATAGTCGTATTGCAGCATGGGGTAATTGATCAAGCGTCTGTGCATCCGCTCGACAAGCCGAACCCGCAACGTTCATAGAGGTTGGGCTCAAGGAGAGACAACGTGGCCGCACCGGCAATGCCCGAGAGAATTACGCTTCCGTTCGAGGCGCAGGGATCGAAGCGGATCCCCAACTCGATCGCGCACGATCTTGGTGTCGCGATTTTGACCGGTCGTCACATACCCGGCGAAATCTTGTCAGGCGAAATCGAATTCAGCGAGCACCTGAAGGTCTCGCGCAGCGCCTATCGCGAGGCGATCCGAATCCTCGCCGCCAAGGGGTTGGTCGAGAGCCGCCCCAAGACGGGTACGCGCGTCAGCGAGCGGAGTCGCTGGAACGTGCTTGATCCTGAGGTGCTGGCCTGGTCCTTCGCCTCCGAGCCGAGCGAAGCGCTGATCCGCGATCTGTTTGAACTGCGCATGATTGTCGAGCCATCGGCCGCTGCGCTGGCGGCCAAGCGCCGCACCGGCGCCGATCTGGCCAACATGGGACATGCGCTGGGCGAAATGGCGCGCTTTGGCCTGGGGGTTGAGGCTGGGCGGGCGGCGGACCAGGCGTTTCATCATTCCGTACTGACCGCCACTCGAAATGCGCCGCTGATCGCGTTGTCAAGCTCGATCGCCGCGGCGGTTACCTGGACGACGATCTTCAAACATCGCAAGCGTAAACTGCCGCGTGATCCGCTACCGGATCACCGCCGCATCTACGATGCGATCGCTGACGCGGATCCGACAGCGGCGCGAGCGGCAATGACCGAATTGGTGCAGCTGGCGCTGCAAGATACCGAGCCCTTGCTTGGCGGATGACGCGCAGGCGCGTCCGACGGGCCGAGACGGTGGCCGGTGACGGTACCCGCGATTGTCTCGGTTGACGGACCGTATCGTTTTTTATACTCAGACAAGAAGGCGACGAGAGCGAACCAGAGTTTGCCGCGTTTCAGAGGATATCGGCATCGTGGCTATCCCGGTTCTCCAAACGAACCATCACGATTCATCGCCTACCCAGGTGGGGCGGGCTTTTGTTGTGGGTAGAAGGTGCGCGCGCCGCTGTTTTCATGCGGGCCACATCACCGTCATCAACTACATGGCTGCGACTGCATCTGCGCCACCACTTCGACCAATGCTATACGCAGACACGCTGAGCGAGCACGTGCGGTCGATCACTTCTTTGTACGAGCAATTCCATCAGCGAAAATGCCCGCGACCGGCCAGGTCGCGGTGTAGGCGTCAATCTTGATCGGGCTGTTCCAGACGACCATGTTCTCCACGATCTACACGCGGTGCATCAACGGCCCGGAGCCGCTGATCGAGGATGGATCGGGGCAACCAGTCGAGCGAAGCACCCTTCGCCGCCTATGATGTGATCGGCCACGCACCGTCCGCCAACTCTACCGACGGAGACCCGCATGATTTTCCGCTCCCTTCTTCTGGCCGCCTCCTGCACATTTTGGGGCGGCACTGCACTCGCCGAGCCCGGCCCGGCCATATCCGGTCCGATCAATACGCGGATCACTGGTGACATCGTTCCGACGCACGATCCCGTTCTCGTTAAGGAGAAGGCGACCTATTACGTTTTCGGCACGGGTCATATGGTGTCGGTCAAGACGTCGCCCGATTTGATCCACTGGACCGCGCAGCCTCCGCTGTTCACCGATCTGCCGGATTGGGCGACGCGGGCGGTACCCGGCAGTAAAGACATGTGGGCGCCCGATATGTCGTTCTTTGGCGGTCGCTGGCACCTCTATTACGCCGTCTCCACCTTCGGATCGAACCGGTCGGCGATCGGACTGTTTACCAGTCCCACGCTCGATCCCAAGGCGCCGGACTACCGCTGGAAGGACGAAGGCCCGGTCGTGATGTCGCACCCTTCGGACGATTTCAACGCGATCGATCCCAATCATTTCATTGACGCCGACGACCATCACTGGCTGGCGCTCGGCAGTTTCTGGGGCGGGATCAAGCTGTTCGCGCTCGATCCGCGCTCGGGCAAATTGCTCGACCCGCCCGGCACGCCGATTACGATCGCGCGACGTCACGCACCAGCCGGCGGCCCGGCGCCGATCGAGGCGCCGTTTCTGGTCTCGCATGACGGCTATTACTATCTGTTCGTGTCGTACGACTATTGCTGCAAGGGCGCGAACAGCACCTATTACACCGTCGTCGGCCGTTCAAAGGACGTTCGCGGGCCCTATCAGGGCAAGGACGGCAGCAGGCTGATCGACGGCGAGGGGACGATCGTGCTGCGCGCGGATCTGGAGGAACAGGAGCGCTTTCGCGGACCGGGGCATCCCGGATTCCTGCGAGACACCGACGGCAAGGATTACCTCGTCTATCACGCCTATGACCGATTGAACCACGGTGCGTCGACGCTGCGGATCTCTCCTGTCGAATGGTCCGCCGATGGCTGGCCGGTCGCCTCGCGCTAAGGACAATGACCATGCTCGACCTCACTCGGCGTTCTCTCATGGTCGGAGCCGGCGCGGTTGGTGCAGGCGCAGCGACCGCTCGACCGCTCGCGCGTGAGCGCGGACTCATCGCTGAGCCGCTCAACCCACTGGTACGGCAGCGCGCCGACGCGCAGGTGTTCCGGCATAGCGACGGCTTTTACTATCTCACCGGTTCTGTGCCCGAATATGACCGGCTGGTGCTGCGACGGTCGCGCACGCTGGAAGGACTGGCCACGGCGCCCGAGCGAGTCGTGTGGCACCATCTGGCGAGCGGGCCCTTGTCCGGCTTTATCTGGGCGCCCGAGCTTCATCTCATCGACGGACGCTGGGTAATGTATTTCGCGGCCGGGCCGAGCGGCGGCGGCGAGGACGTGTTCCGCATCCGCACTTGGGCGGCCGTGTGCGATGGGCGCGATCCGATGACGGGGGGATGGTCGGCGCTGGGCCAGTTCCAGGCGCCGTGGGACAGTTTCAACCTGGACTCGACCAGCTTCGTCCACCGCGGCACGCGCTATTTCTGCTGGGCGCAGCGCGAACCGGGGATAGATACCAATTCGAACCTGTATCTGGCGCCGCTCGCCACGCCGTTGACGCTCGCGCGCGCGCCGGTGCGGCTGTCGGTCCCGACCTTAGAGTGGGAAATCCGTGGCTTCAAGGTCAACGAGGCGCCGTCCTTCCTTGCGCGCAACGGCCGGGTGTTCATCAGCTACTCGGCGAGCGCGACCGACGAGCGCTATTGCCTCGGGTTGCTGAGCGCCAAAGCCGACGCCGATTTGATGACCGCGGCGTCGTGGACCAAGTCGCCGGTGCCGGTCTTGACCACATCGGAGGCAACCGGCGTGTACGGCCCGGGCCACAATTCCTTCACGGTCGATGAGCGCGGACGTGACGTGTTGGTCTATCACGGTCGCGACTATCGCGAGATCAAGGGCGATCCGCTGTTCGACCCGAACCGCCATACGCGCCTGCAGCGGCTGTATTACCGTCCTGATGGAACGCCTGATTTCGGCATCCCGGTCGGCAATGGTGCGCTTCCCGATCGTCTGTCACCGCTCGATGCACCGGGGCTTTTCCTCCGCAATGATGGCGGAGCGCCGTCGATCGGCTGCGGGAGTCTGGCGGGAAGCCAGTTCCGACAGCTCGCCGACCCGGGTGGTTCGGTCTCGCTGGCGCCGATCGAGGCGCCCGACCATCGCCTCTGCGCGATACAGGACGGATCGGTACGGCTGGTCAAGGCCGACGCGCGCGCCGCTCCGATTCAGGGCAGCCGTTTTACCCGCATCGCTGGACTGGCTGATCGGCGCGGCGTGTCGTTCGTCGCAGCAGGGACGAGCAACGTCTACCTGCACCATATCGGCCCCAAGCTGATGGTCGGCGACGTCGCCAGCACAAGGCGCGAAAGCGCGACGTTCGCGCTTTCGTAGGATCGTCTGGCGCTGGAACGGCGACCGACTGTGCTGGCTTCAGACCAGCGCCACCGGCCAGCCCTGCGCATTCCAAATGAGTTCCGCCACGCGCAATGTGGGACGTGAGGCGTGTGCAACGTCATAGGCATGATAGACGACCAGATCGCGACCCGAATCGTGATAGAGGCCGCAATGTCCCGGGCCCCGCCAGTTGGTCGATCCCCATGGCCGTTCTGCGATGACTGCGGTGCCATAGCCGTCCATCATGGCGCGGCCGTCCTTGCCGACATACGGCCCGGAAACGGACCTGGACCGGCCGACCGCGACGTAATAGTTGCTGCCTTCCTTCCGACAGCAATAATCGTAGCTGGCGAAAAGGTAATACCAGCCGTTGCGCGAGAACACGAACGCGCCCTCCACCGGATTGTCGCCGCCGGTCGGGGCGGGGCGATAGGCGAGGGAATGGAGCGTGGCGCCCGGCTTGGGCTTCCCGGTGGTCTTGTCGAGCGCGACGAGCTTGATGCCGCTCCAATAGCTCCCGAACGCGAGCCAGTGATCGCCCGCGAAGTCGACGACGAAATTGGCGTCGATGACGTTGTAGGTGCCGCCCGCGAACGATTCGATCACCAGTCCGTGGTCGGTCCAGCCATATTTCGGACTGGCGCGATCCAGCGTCGGACTGGTCGCGAAGCCGGTGACGGAGCGCATCGATCCACCGGTCGAAACCGAATAATACAGCCGGTACACGCCGTCGACAAAGTGGATGTCGGGCGCCCACATCGAGGTCGCGCCCGGGATCGCCTTTGCCGCCCAGTCGGGAATCGCCTCGAACGGAGACCCGTTGGCGCGCCAGTCGTGGAGGTCGGTCGAGACGCGCCAGCTCGGCCCCGGCTTGCCCCACCATCCGCCCGAGCCGAACACGTGATAAGTGTCGCCCTCGCGGATGATCACAGGATCGTGCAGGCCGTCGAGATAGCCGGAAAGCTGCTCGTTGAGCGTTGCGGGAGCGCCGAGTGCTGGTGCCGCGAGCGCGGCGACGCCACCGCCCAGCCCGAGCGCGAGGACGCGGCGTCGATCGAGCATCATGGTTTCACCAGAGGGAGAGTCGGCGCGTTATCGCCGTCGGTCATCACGATCGGGCGGATCGATCCGTCGGCGGCATAGCGCACGCGGTCGATTGCGATCTGTCGTTCGCCGCGGAACGGGGCCGGGCCCGCTGCCTGGTCCCAGCGGTGATAGACGATCAGCCAGTCGCCCGCGGGCGTGCGCGCGAAACTATGATGTCCCGGCCCCTGATGACGCGCATCGCTGGTCAGGATAGCCCCTCGGTACGTCCACGGGCCGACGGGTGAGGCGGCGGTCGCGTAATGAACCGAGTAGTCCGGGCCGTTCCAGTGTCCGTGGCTGTAGCTGAGGTAGTAGACGCCGGCGCGTTCATGCACGAAAGCGCCTTCGGTGAATTCGGGTGGTTGATTGATCGGAATTTCGCGCGCGATCGTGATCATGTCGCGGCTCAGTTCCCACACCCTGAGCTTCGCGCCGGCGCTGCCACCGGCATAGAGATAGGCGATCTGCGATTTAGGATCGACGAACACCATCGGATCGATCGCCTCGTAGCCGTTGCCGCCGGTTACGAGCGGATGGCCGATGTCGCGATAAGGGCCCTGCGGACGGTCGGAAACCGCGACGCCGATCCGACTGGGCGTCGGGTTTTGCGGGCCGACCGAATAATAGATGTACCATTTGCCGTCGCGCGTGGCGACTCCGGGCGCCCAGAGGAAATGCTCGGTTGCGCCATCGTCGCCGATCCATTTGATCTGGTCCCGGCGCAGCACGACACCGCGGCTGCGCCACCTCCTGAGGTCGCGCGACGAGAAGGCACCGAACCGGTCTGCCGCCCAGCTTCCTCCGGGGCCTCCGGTCGGGAACACCCAAAGCTCGCCGTCGATGAACATCGCGTGCGGATCGGCGCCCTGGAACTGGGGATTGCGGGCGACCGCCGCCGTGGTGAGGGCAAGTCCAAGTGCGAGGACGATCCAGCGCCTCATTGCGACGATACTCCGTAATCGAGGACGAAGACCGGTCCGAAATCGAGCACCTGCTTGGCGGAATCGATTTGCAGCGCCGCGTTGAGGTCGCCCGCACCGTAGTCGCGATCCGAAACGCCCTTGAGTTGATACATCTTCCACGTCGGTCCGACCTCGAAGGATTGTTCGAAGATCGCGCGCACGACCGGAGTCGCCTCGAGCTGGACGCGACCGATCTTCCCCGGCGCGCCCTGCTCGGTTTGCTCGGCGCGCGCCCAGAACGCGATGACGATCCGATCGCCTTTCTTGACAGGCTTGAGCAAAGGCGTGGTCACGCCGATGCGCCAGAAGTCGGGATGGCCGTCGAGCGGCACCCGCATCGCCTTGCCGAATTGCACGCCCTTGTCGATGCGGATAGCGGGGGGCAGGTTGAGGCCGTACGGCCGGAGCGCCTCCACCCGCGGATCGTTACGAAGCCGGTCGGCCATGCTCGGCGCATCCTGCGCCCCCCCGGTAGTCGGGGCGGCAAGGAAGGGCAGCGAGAGCGCGGCAGCGATGAACAAGGATCGCATGGTCTCGCCCGTCCTCAGAAGCGGAACCGGACGCCGAGCGAGTAGGCCCGCTCGATGTAGAGCACTTGCCGCCGATAAACGTCGCCCGTGTCATAGGCGCGGTCGCGCTGGATCGGGTTGCCGAGCAGGTTGATGATGTCGAACGCGATCGTGATGTTCGGAACCGGTGTGACCGAGGTCGAGAAATCGACCTGCCCGCGACCCTTTTCGATCGTGGGATGGGCGACCGGATCGAACGTCTCCAGGGTATAGTAGGACACGAAATCGGACCGATAGTTATACGCGACACGGGCCGAGAATTGCGGCTTTTCGTACAGGAGGATTACGTTCCCCGCCCATTTCGACACCCCGGGGAAGGCTTGTCGCGGGTTGCTGTAGGTAGCCGCGAAATTGGGCTGGAGATCACCCTTGGCGTCGATGAAGGTGCCATTGGCCTGGATGCCGAAGCCCTTCGCCCAGTTCGGGATTCCGTCAATGTCGAGGAAGCTGGTGAACTGCACTTCCGCGCCCTGCAGGCGGGTTTGGCCAAGATTGACCGGCTGATCGACCGCGATCAGACCATAGGTCGGGTCGCGATAGACGTTGTTCACCGTTGCAAGGAACCCGGTCACGTCGTGGCGGAACACCGCAGCGCTGAAAAAGCCGGTCCGCGAGAAATAATATTCAAGGCTGAGATCGTAATTGTTCGACGTCAACGGCTTGAGATTGGGGTTCCCTTGCGATCCGCCGCGAGCGCAGGCGCGGCTGTTGTAGGTAGCGCTGGTAGAATCCAGGCACGGGCTGTCCGCGGGGAACGTCGGGGGTGAACCCAAGGTCAAGTTCGGCCGAAGGTCGATGAAGTTCGGCCGAGTGCGCGTCTTGGTGTAGGCGAGGCGCATCTGCAACTTGTCGTTCAAGGCAATACGGGCACTGCCGTTCGGCAGATAATCGGTATATTCGCTATCCGCCGTGCTGGGCGCAACGACGCCGTTGATGTTCGAGAAGGCCTGGATATGTTCCTTGGTCTTCACTGAGCGCAAACCGGCCAGGCCATCGACGGTGATGCCGCCCAAGTCGAAGCCGTATTTCAGCTGCGCGTAGGCGGCGTACGCTTTTTCATTGGCGCGGAAGTTCTGCGTCGGGTCGAATGCGACTGTCCCGGCCGGTTCGTTGAAGAAGGCTCGCAGAGCGGGCAGATTGTCGCGGATGCTGTCGCGCGTGAGCGCTGCATAGGCTGTATTGGGCTGCGCGGAATTGTAGGTGAAGCCCGGCAGGCTGGTCGTCACGACCGCACCGGGCAGGGACGTCAATGGGATGCCGAGCGCTTCGTTATTGTTATAGATGCTTCCGAAGTCGCGCGCCGCATCGCGATCGTCATAGCGCACGCCCGCCTGAATGCGCTTCAAGAAGCCCATATTCAGATCATACGATACGTCTGCGCGCGCCTGCCAATCCTTGCCGCTGACCACCGTCAGTTCCTGATACAGGCCGCGGCTGATGAAATTGCGGGGATCGGTAATGCTGAAGTTGTTGAAGATTTGCGAAGGCCCGCCGTCCTCTGCGACGTTGAAATACGACGTGTGCGTCGGCACGCCCACCGTCGCATAATCGACGTTGACCAGATCGGCGGTGTATTTGCTGTCGGTATACGCAAGGTCGGCCGAGATCTTCAGGCGATCTTTCGTCCAGTTGACGCCGCCGCCGGCTTGATAGGTGTCGGTCTTGCCGTTGAACGAGCCGGTGTAGCCATCGGGACGCACCGCGCCGCTGACGGTGGCGCTGTTGATCTGGTTGGTGCCGGGAATGGTCGTCACGTTCGACAGCGTGATATTGCCGAAGTTCGGGATGAACATCCAGCGGTTGTAATCCTTCGACCGGAACCCCTGATACAGGCCATCGGCATAAATTTCGAGTTCAGGGGTGGGCTTCCACTGAAAGGCGGCGTTGGCGGAGGGCCGATAGCGTGCGCCATAACCAAGGAAATTGCCTTGCGCGTCTGGAAAGCGCAGCCCGGCAGCCTGACCCGGGGCATTGTTCGAGACCGTGCCGTCGCCATTGGGCTGGTTGGTCCGGGCGATGACCACAGATTGTTCGCGCGAGGAATCGAGGAAGTTGATGCCGACATATGCGACGTTGAGCAGCACACCCATTTCGCCGATGCCTGTGTTCCAGCGGTCGCTGATCAGGAGATTGCCGTTCGGAACGATTTTCTCGGATTGTTGCGACAGCACGCCGTTGAGCGAGCCCGACAGCTCGAACCCTTTGAAATCGAACGGCCGGCGCCCGCGCACGTTGATCGAGCCGGCGATGCCGCCTTCGATCATGTTGGCGAGACCCGATTTATACACCTCGAGCGCCGCGACCGTGCCCGCGGGGAAATCCTGGATCTGGACGAAGCGACCTTCGGCGGTGAAGATCTGGCGTCCGTTATAGGTGGTGGTCAGGTCGGGCAGGCCGCGGACGGTTACGCCGGCCGATTCGCCACCGCCGCGCGTCACGGTCACGCCCGCCACGCGCTGCAGCGCGGACGACGCGAACGTGTCGGGCAGTTTGCCGATGTCTTCGGCGACGATCGCGTCGACGATGCCGTCCGATGTCCGCTTGATCGTCTGCGCCGACTGGAGGCTGCGGCGCAATCCGCTGACGACGATGTCGGCATTATCGCCGGGTGTTTCCTGCACCGATGGCTGCGACGAGGCGGGGTCCGCGCTCTGGTCAGATGCGGTGATCGGCTTGGGCGCGTCCTCCGCTTTGGGAGCGGGCGTTTCCTGCGCCGCCGCGGCAACCGGGTCGCTCGTCTGGGCGCACGCCGGCGAAACGCCGATCAACGCCGCTAGCGTCGCGCTCGCGACCGACGCGCACAATAAAGCCTTCGCTCTCATATAGCCTCTCCCCGATTGCCCACTTCATTCCGAGCGGTTCGTCGTGTCCTAAAACGGTCTGGCGCGTCAGACAATATCTATTTGTAGGACATTTGCTCGGCGTGCGCGGTTTCGCTTGTGGCGCAAAACCTTTGCGCGCTACGTAAGTGACGTGTCAGCGTCCATTCGGCGACTGAACGAACGGGTTGGTCGGTCGGACAAGTGCCGCGCAGGCGCCGGGCAGAGGAGGATGCGGAACGATGCGGCCGGCGCCGAAACAGGTTGCGCGCGCTCGACGATTGCCCCGGATCCGATCCTGCCTAATGAGACGAACCAAAATAAAAAAAAGGAGGGTTATGAACCGCGCAACGACTCTGACGGCCTTGCTGACTGCGGCGGCCGCTATCACCACCATCGCCAACCCCGCGCGCGCCGGGGATGCCAAGCAGACGACGTTTGGTCGCATGCCAGACGGTCGCGCCGTCGCTGCCGTCACGCTGGTCAACGATCGCGGCGTGTCCGCCACGGTGATCGCGCTCGGCGCTTCGCTACAGTCACTGGTCATGCCCGACCGGCAGGGCAAGCGCGAGGATGTCCAGATCGGCTACGACTCGCTCGAGGGCTATCTCGCCAAGCCCGAATTTTTCGGCGCCACGGTCGGCCGAGTCGCCAACCGCATCGCCAAGGGTCGCCTCTCGTTCAACGGCCATACCTATTCGACGCCGGTCAACAATGGCCCCAACTCGCTCCACGGCGGAACCAAGGGGTTCGACAAGGTCCTGTGGGAAGTGACCGAGGTCAAGAACGGCCCGACCGCGTCGGTGACTCTGCGCTATGTCAGCCCCGACGGCGACATGGGCTATCCGGGCAAACTGACCACGTATGCGACCTATTCGCTCGACGAGAAGAATCAGCTCACCATCGAATATCGCGCCACCACCGACAAGCCGACCGTCGTCAACATTTCCAATCATTCCTATTGGAATCTGGCGGGTGTCGGCAGCCCGCGCGGCGCGATGGGGCACATCGTGTTGATCCCGGCCGATCGCTACACGCCCACCGACGCGACCTCGATCCCGACCGGGCGACACGCCTCGGTGGAAGGTACGGTATTCGATTTTCGCAAACCGACCGCGATCGGCGAGCGCGTGCGCGATGCCCGCGATCCGCAGATCGCTTACGGCCGCGGCTATGACCACAATTGGGTAATCGGCGACAAGGTTACGTCGGAGCAGCATCTGATGGCGCGCGTGGTCGAGCCGGTGTCGGGTCGCGGCTACGAGCTCTGGTCGAACCAGCCTGGCCTGCAATTCTATTCCGGCAATTTCTTCGACGGGACGATCACCGGCAAGAAGGGTCAGATCTACCGCATGGGAGATGCGATCGTGATGGAGCCGCAGCTTTTCCCCGACGCGCCCAATCAACCGAACTTCCCATCGATCCGGCTCGACCCGGGCCAGACCTATCGCAACAAGATGGTCTATAAACTCTTCACGGAGCGCTGAGCATGAAGACGATCTTGATCGCGTTACTCGCGGTGACGACATTGGCGGGCGCGAGCGCAGCGGACGCGCGCGGGCGTTGGAGCGAAGCGCAGGCCAATGCCTGGTATGGCCAGCAGCGCTGGCTGATCGGCTCGAATTATGCGCCGGCCACGGCGATCAATCAGCTCGAGATGTGGCAGGCGGCGACGTGGGATCCCAAGCGGATCGATTACGAACTCGGCCTCGCGCAGGGCATCGGCATGAACACGATGCGAGTGTTTCTCCACGACCAACTATGGCAGCAGGATCCTGAAGGCTTCGAAAGCCGCATCAATGCGTTCCTGGTCATCGCGAAACGGCACGGGATCAAGCCGCTGTTCGTATTGTTCGACAGTTGCTGGGATCCTGACCCCAAGCTCGGACCGCAGCACCCGCCCATTCCGGGCGTACACAATTCCGGATGGGTGCAATCGCCGGGGCTGCCCGGTTTGCGGGACCGCGCCCGCTATCCAATGTTTAAGGCCTATGTCCAGGGCGTGATCGGCGCCTTCGCGAAGGACGACCGTGTTCTCGGCTGGGACCTGTGGAACGAACCGGATAACGGTGCCGACCAATACAAGGGGCAGGAGGGCAAGGAACCGCTCGTCCGCGCAATGCTCGCGCAGGTGTTCGACTGGGCGCGCGCGGCCGACCCGTCGCAGCCGCTGACCTCGGGCGTATGGCTCGGCGACGACTGGACGCCAGGCGGGCAGAGTTCGCCGATGGAGAAGTTGCAGCTCGCGCAGTCGGACGTAGTGACATTTCACGACTATAACTGGCCCGAGGCGTTCGAGCGGCGGATCAAACAATTGCTGCCCTACCACCGGCCGGTGATCTGCACCGAATTCATGGCGCGCGGCAACGGATCGACCTTCGACGGCTCGCTACCGATCGGCAAGCGCTACAATGTCGGGATGATCAACTGGGGCTTCGTAGACGGCAAGACCCAGACCCGGTTGCCGTGGGATAGCTGGCAGAAACCCTATGTGCTGGCCGAGCCGACGATCTGGTTTCACGAGGTCTTCCGCAATGACGGCACGCCGTATCGTAGTGCAGAGACAGATCTAATACGTCGATTGAGCGCAGCGCCATAGCGTCGCTGCTCAAACCAAGCGACGGGATCGTACGCGGTCTTTGGCACGTTACCAGCTCCGCGCAGCATTGCCGACGTCAGCTTTCCATCGACTATTGCTGTTCAGCGGGCGACGCTGGGCGTTAGATCCGTTCGTCTGAGCAACATTAACAAACGTCCGAAGTTGGGTGGCGCTCAAGGCGTCCCGAATGGTTGGAACTGGGTCATGGGGACGCAAAGCTGCCGGACGGCTGGCGACCAGCTTGGTCTGTCGACGCTCCTTGCACCAACGGCGGTATTCGGATCACCCCACGTTTGGCCCAACAGCTGCTATAGGAGCGCACCGCTGCCCCTGCAGCGGATACGTGTATCTGTATCTCAGCTCAGATCGGCTCGCGTTGCAGCGGTATGCGCCGCGTACCTCCAGCCCGTGAGATCGCGGCCTGCACGTCGGGCCGCCGTTTCAGCATGGGCAGGCGGCTGTAGATCGGATCGGGAGGCAGCGTCCCCTCCGGCGGATCGTAGTCGCTCAGCGCGAGCAGCGCGGTCGCGCGCTGCTCGGGATCGTCGAGCCGCTGAATGAAGTCCGCGGCCGCGCCGTCGAAATCGCCCGCGCAGAGCAGCACGTCGCCTAGGGCTCCGATATTGTCGCGCCGATGCGCCTTAACGAAGGCGATCGCGACAGCGGCGTCGGCGGCCCTTCCAAGTCGTGTAGCCGCGCACGCCTGCACCGACCGCATTTCCATCACCCCATAGGCGCTCACATCGCGCCCCGGCACGTCGAAAACCGTGAGCGTGGCCAGGGCATCGCTTGTATGTCCCACCCGCAATTGCGCCCACGCCAAGTTAATCGTCTGGCTAACGTTGAGGGCACCATACTCGACGGTCGCCTTCCCTTGGGCAAACGCGCCGAGAGCTGCTTCGGAATGACCGAGCGCTTCCTGCGCCCGTCCGACTCCGTCCCACCACCAGTTAAGCTGTTCACCGAGATCGGTGTAGCTTGCCGCCTTCGGGCCGAGCGGTGCCGCCGCCTGGAGAGTGGCAAGCGCGGCATCTGCGTGGCCGAGCTGGCGCTCGCGCGCGGCGATCTCGATCACCACCTCAAGCGACTCGGGATGCAGGACGGCGGCGGTTCGCAACGTCGCGAGGAACCGCTCGACCGCCACACGGGGCGAGAAATCGGCACCCAGCGCCTGGCGAAACCGTGGATCGACGCTCAGCAGTAACAGCATCGAGGAATTCTCGATTTGGCGGACCTGCGCGAGCGCGGCGTCCTTTTCGCCTGCCTCGTAGAGCAAGCCGGCATAGTCGCGGCGGAACGGATCGATCACCGGAATCGCAGACTGCGGCTGATAGGAGGACGCGGTGAGCATCGCGAGCAATCGGCGCCGCGCGGCAAGGTCGCCGCCGTCGCGCAGCTGCCGGGTGAGGGAGAACATCCACTGGACAGGTGCCGAGTTGAGCGCACCGCCGCGGCCCTGCGTCATCGCGACGACCGTCGCGAACGCGGCGTCGGGGGTCTTGGCGCCAAGTTCCAGCCACAGCCGGGTACGCCAGACCCAATCGCTGGCCTCGTCGAACTGCGTCGCGTCGAGTGCGAAGCGATGCGCGAGGTCCTTCTGCCCGGTTTCGTATGCGCACGTGACGCCTGCCTCGAGCGCTGCGACGCGAACTGCTGTCGGCATTGTCGTCGACGTCGGCGAAGCGATGCCGGCAGTGATCAGGCGCAGCGCAGTCGTATAGTCCTTGGCGTTCATGGCGCGTAAGGCTGTTTCTGCCCAGGCCGGTAGCTGGACGTCGCGCGCAACCGGGGCGGTGTCGGACGCAGCCACCACAGGGTTCGCACTGGCCGCCGCAAGCAGAAGCCAGGCGGTAAGGTGTTTGGCAATCGGCATTGGAGCCCCCCGGCAGTGGTCCAAACGGTTCGAAAAGCGCGCTTTCCAGCGAATGAAGCCCAGTCTGCCAACCCGGTCAAGCGCGGTTTGCGCTCCAGCGTTCCGGGCAAGTGCGGGGCCGGATGCCAGCAGGCCAGCGGGGCCGAACAGAAATAAGCAGACGATGCGAGCGGCCGGGGCGGCCTGAATGGCGACTTCTCGGTAATCGCCGCCGCAAAGCGGTCGGACGGCCTACGACCAAGCCCGGGTGTTCGCTCGTCACAACGCCGCTCCTGACTGCAGACATTCCCGGCGACGTTAGACCGATAAAATGTCTACCACGATGCAAGAAATCATAGCCGCAATGATTTGCGTCTTGGTGATAGGTTTCGGATGGCGGTGTGGTGTCACAGCGATTCACAGCGGCACTGTGGAACGGTCATGCAATCCCATCGCGTTTTGGTTCGTTATGGGGCTAGCGAGTGTTGTGCTGGTCGCGATGGCGGCACTGGCGTTTGTCGGCAACTAAAGCGTTTTTTCGCCGCAAGCGGACAGTCGCCTAACCACCAACTAGCGTTGTTCAGGGGACAAAGCCCGGCATCTAAACCGGTCGTCAGATTGAGATTAACGCATGTCGGAAGTTGGGAAGCGCTGGAGGGGGCGTGAATGACCGGAAATGGGTCAAACTGAGCCCGTCAGACTTCGGTCCGCTCCGACAGCTCCAAAGCGTCTTCCACATCAACGCCGAGATAGCGGACGGTGCTCTCGATCTTGGCATGACCAAGTAGGATTTGCGCTGCGCGAAGGTTGCCCGTCGCCTTGTAGATGATCGACGCCTTAGTGCGTCGAAGGGAGTGAGTACCGTAATTCTCAGCTTGGAGGCCGATGCCGACGATCCACTCGCGAACGAGGCGTGCATACTGCCTCGTGCTCATGTGCCCCATATAGTCGTTACGGCTCGGAAAGACGAAATCGTTCAATGTGCCGCCACGGCGCTCGAGCCAAGCGAGGAGGGTTTTGCGGGCAGGTTCGACAAGCTCGAACTGCACGGGGCGTTTCGTTTTTTTGCTGCACTACGATCGCGCGATCCCGAACGCGGCCACCCGCAACGATGTCGCCAATGCGGACTTTCACGACGTCGCATCCGCGCAGCTTGCTGTCGATCGCGAAGTCGAAAAGTGCCCGATCCCGCAGCCGCCGATGTTGGTCAAGCCAGAAGCGAATAGCCCAGACTTGCTGAGGTTTAAGCGCGCACTTTGGGCCCAGCACGCGGCCTTCGTCCCAAGGGCGAAGCTCGTTGAAAGCTGGATCTATCGACGAGTGTCCCATCGCTTATCTCCACGTTTGCGAGTTAGCGCCGCAGGCTACATCGAGAGGGTGAATTGGCCGTTCACATCTATGGTTGGCACGATGCCCGTGAACGGACAGCCGGGATCCGAAAGATATGAGGGAAACGTGAATGTCGCTTATTGGGTCAGCGCGGACCGTTAGGCGCTTTCCTCAGAACCATCGCTGCGAAGAGCGGCAACAAGCCAGATCTCGGATATCATGGACTTTGACCGCCGCCCCGCGGCCATCAGGATGGAATGGTCGCCTCGAAAGCCGTCCTCCCAACGTGCGAAGAGACCAGAATAAGGTCGCCGCCATGGCCGCGGAGGATCTGGCGCGCCAGAGACAGGCCGATCCCGCTACCCTCGGGCTTGGTCGTGAAGAACGGGCGAAAGATGTCGGATTCGTCCTGTGCTGCGATCCCAGGTCCGTTGTCGACGATCGCGATCAGCGTCCGACCGATCTGCGCCTCGAAGCTCAACCGTATTTCGGCGGCAGGCGTACCGGCCAACGCTTCGGCTGCGTTTTGCAGCACCGCCCAGAGCGCGGCGTTGATCTGGTCGGGGTCGATCGCCACATTCGATGGCGCTGCGAGCGTTTCCAGCACCAGGCCGATCGCTGGCCAGCGCGCGGCGAACAACATCGCGAGATCGCTGGCGAACCCGGCGACGGCGACGCGCCGTGGAACGGCCTGTGGCAGACGCGCAAGCGCGCGGTAGCTTTCGCCGAAGCGGTGCAGGCTCGCGGCGCGGCGCGCGACCGTCTCGATCGCTTCGCGTACTTGCGGCAGCGGCGGAACGGGATCATCGAGCATCACCACGGCGGTCGCGGCGAGCGAAGCGATCGGCGTCAGCGCATTGACGATCTCGTGGCTGAGCACCTGGATCAGTTCGCGCAAGGCGGCCGCCTCCGCTGCCTTCAGCGCCGTATCGATGTCGATCAGAGCGCCGATCCGCAGCATCCGGCCAGGCAGCGTCAAATCGCTTGTGGTAAGCGCGAAGCTCCGAATGGCCCCGGCGTCGTTCAGCTCGATCTGGGCGGTGCGGCCCGGTCGGGTGTCCGTCAGCGCCGTGCAGAGCGCGGCGGGCGGATCGGGCACCAAGTCGCTCGCACCAAGAAGACGTCGTGCGGCGCGGTTCACCGCTCGAAGCCGGTCGCCGTCGAGCGACACCAGCGGCGCCGGCGAAAGTTCGAGATAGGCGGTCAGCCGCTGGAGCGCGTCGGCATCGGAGTTCGGCAGCGCGGGTGCCGCCGGCAGCGGTGGGGCGGGGCGCTGCTCGACCACAGTGCGGACCACCATCCACAGCGCGACCATCGTCGCGAGCAGCGCGGTCGCGTACAGTCCCTGCGTTGCCGCCAGCGCCAAAATGCCCCCAGTCACCGCGAGGGTTACTGCCCGGAAAGTCTGGCGGACCGCGTCAGAGCCCATAGCGTGCCATCCGTCGATAGAGCGCCGCACGGGTCAGCCCGAGTTCGGCGGCGGCTCGGCTGACGTTAAACGCATGGCGCTTGAGGGCCGTTTCGATCATGGCTTGCTCGCTCTGCGCAAGCGAGCGTGCGGGCTGGAGCGCGCGTCCGTCGGCGTAGTCGACCGGCGGCGCGAGATCGTCCAGTCCGAGCGCAGTGTCCGCTCCGAGCAGCACCGCGCGTTCCATCACCAGGCGTAGCTCGCGCACATTATCGGGCCAACCTGCCTGTGCGATCGCCGTCGCGCCGGCGTCGGAGATCGCGCAGGCGGGCTTGCCATGGCGATGCTCGAAGACCGAGCGGTAATGCCGTGCGAGCAGCAGCGCGTCCCCCTCGCGCGCGGCGAGCGGGGGCATTTCGATCTCGATCGTGCCGATGCGGTACAGCAGGTCTTCGCCGACCGCCGCGCGCAGTCCTGCCCGATCCAACCGGCTTGTCGCGATCATGCGGATACCCTCGATCCGCTGGCCGAGGTCGGTCTGCAACCCGCGCGGCAGGCGATCGACGTGGTCGATGACAAGCGTCCCGGCGAACGCGGCAGCGGTTTGGGCGGCGATCGTCGCCTCGTCGGCGGTCTCTGCGTGGAGCGTGACGAAGGGGCCATCGGCGCGCGCTGAACCCTGGTGGAGCAGCCGCGCGCTCAGGGTCTTGCCGGTGCCGGTCGCTCCCCTGAGCAATACCGACGCCTCGGTCGGCGCGACGCGAGCGATGAGGTCGCGGATCCGCGCCATCGCTGCGCTCTCGCCGAGCAACAGACCGTCGGCGACCGGCGGCGCGGTCGCCGCGTCCAGCTTCGCCCGCCGCAGCGCGACGCCGCGCTGCACCGTCGCAAGCAGGCGTTCGTTGCTCCACGGCTTGATCACGAAGTCAGTCGCGCCCTGGCGCATCGCCTGCACCGCGACGGCAATCCCGCTATGGCCGGTGACGACGATCACCACGGCGTGACGGTCGGCGGCGATCAGCCGGTCGAGCATCGCGAACCCCTCCTCGCCGCTGGTGCGCCCACGGGCGAAGTTGAGGTCGAGCAGGATGACATCCGCCGGCCGCTCGGCGAGTTGGACCCATGCAGCCGCCGGGTCGGCCGCCACCGCTACCGACATTCCTTGACGCTCGAGCAGCAGACGCGCCGCCTTGGCGACGTCGGCATCGTCCTCAATGATCAGGATGGCGGGTGATTCGCTTGACATGCCCTCGCATAGTGTCCGGAAACGGACACTCCGTACAGATGCGCGCCAAGCGGACGGCGATCGCACCGGAAAATGGAGGATTTGCTGGACTTAGCGCGGCTGTCCTGCATCCGGTATAGTGTCCGCATGACGCAAACGACGCCTTCCGGAGCCGCGATGGACCGGCGCATTGAGCGCCCGCAGGCCAAGCGCCGGCGCGTGGTCGTGCGCAGCGCGATCGGCCTTGCCGTGGTTGCGGCGGCGATGCTGCTGTGGTGGCTGATGCCCGGCGCCAATGCGCTGAGTGTCGATGCCGCGGCGATCCGCACGGGAGAAGTGACGCGCGCGCCGTTTCGCGACTTCGTGCCGTTGCGCGCCGAAGTCGCGCCGCTGCGCACAGTGTTCGTCACCGCCGTTTCGGGCGGGCAGGTTGCCGAACTGACCGCCGCGGACGGCGCGATGGTCGCGGCGGGGACTCCGCTTGCGCGCCTCTCCAACCCAGCGCTCGAACTCGACGTCGCGAGCCGCTCGGCCGAGATCGTCGGCCAGTTGAGCGCGACCAGCGGCCAGCGCCTTTCGGTGCAGAACACGCGGCAGGATGGCGCGCGCGATCTCGCCGACGCGCGCAACGCGCTGTCAAAGGCGCAGACGCTGCTCGCGCAGAGGCAGATCCTGTTCGACAAGGGGATTGTCGCCCGTGCCGCGATCGAGCCAGTGCGCTCGGATGTCATCTATCAGCAGGCGCGGGTCGCGACGCTTCAGCGCGGTACGAGCGAAGCGACGGTAACGCTAGCCGACCAGTCCGCCGGGATCGCCGCGACGGCGCAGCAGCTGCGCGAAAGCCTGGCGATGGTACGCGCGAGCCTCTCGGCGCTGGTGGTGCGCGCGCCGGTCGGCGGGCGGCTCACCGCCTTCACGCTGCAGCCCGGGCAGATGCTCAAGAGCGGCGATCCTGTCGGCCAGATCGATTCCGAAGGGCAGTGGAAGCTAACAGCCGACGTCGACCAATTCTACCTGGGCCGGGTCCGCACCGGTCTCGCCGGCATCGCCGATCTCGACGGGCACAGCTACCCGATGACCGTGCTCAAAGTTCTACCCCAGGTGACCGCCGGTCGCTTTCGCGTCGAACTTGCCTTCCGGGGAAGCGTGCCGGCTGGGCTTAATCGCGGCCAGACGCTCGACGTGCGGCTGGTCCTCGGCGCGGACCGGCTTGCGGTCGTCGCGCCGTCGGGCGGATGGCTCGATGCCGGCGGGACCACAGCGTTCGTGTTCGACGGAGACGCCAAGGCCGTGCGGCGCGCGATCGTCACCGCGCGACGCAATCCCGATCAGGTCGAGATCGTCTCCGGCCTCGCCCCCGGCGAGCGCATCGTGACGACCGCGCTCGGTTCCTACGCTGCCTTCCAGACTCTCCTTCTCAAATAGGATTTACCCATGATCCAGCTTCAGGACGTCAGCCGTACCTATGCCTCGGACGAACTCGAGACGACCGCGCTCGGTGGAATCGAACTCGCCGTCGAGGCGGGCGAATTCGTCGCGATCATGGGGCCGTCGGGCTGCGGCAAGTCGACGTTGCTCAACATCCTCGGCACGATCGATCGCCCGAGCGGCGGGCGTTATCTGTTCGAAGGCGCCGACATCGCGCGTGCGCCCGAGGGCGCGTTGGCGAAGCTGCGGCGCGACCGGCTCGGCTTCATCTTCCAGAGTTTCAACCTGATCGACGAGCTGACGATCGCCGAGAATGTCGCGCTCGGCCTTGCCTATCGCGCGATGCCGGCGCGCGAGAAGAAGGAGCGCGTCGCCGCGGCGATGGACCGTGTCGGCATCGCGCACCGCCAGCGTCACAACCCCCACCAGCTCTCGGGCGGCCAGCAGCAACGCGCCGCAATCGCCCGCGCGGTCGTCGGCGAGCCGCGCCTCATCCTGGCGGACGAGCCGACCGGCAACCTCGACACCGAAAACGGTGCGCAGGTGATGGACATTCTCGAGCAGCTCAATGCCGATGGGTCGACGATCGTGATGGTCACACACTCTCCGGCGCATGCCGATATCGCCAAGCGCACCGTCCACATGCTCGACGGCCGCATCCTCTCCTCCGCACGCCGGGCGGCCTGAGATGCTGACCTCGCTCTATCGCTCGCTCGCGCATCACCGGCTGTTCGCGGCGCTCAACATCGGCGGGCTCGCGCTCGGGATCGCGACCTTCCTTGTGCTGTATCTCTTCGTCCAGTTCGAGACGGGTTTCGACCGTGTCCTGCCTGGACAGGACAAGCTGTGGGTGATGGAGGAACGCTATGTCATGCCGGGCTATCCGCCCGACACCAATCCCAACACGATGGGCGGCGAGCTCGACCAACTGCGGGCCGATTTCCCCCAACTGGCCGGCACGCGCTACATGCCCACCGGCGCGACCGTACGGCAGGGGGCGCAGGCGACCGCGGAAGAACTCGGCACGGTCGATCCGAACTTCTTCGAGCTGATGCGCTTCCCCGCGGCCGAGGGCGATCCGACCCGCACGCTGGCCGACCCCAACGGGCTGGTCATCACGCAGCGCGCGGCGCAGAAATATTTCGGAAGCCAGCCGGCGATCGGCCAGACGCTGCAGCTCGCGGTCAACGGTGCAGTCTATCCCTATCGCGTCGGCGCGGTGCTGCGCGACATGCCCGAAAGTGTCACTTTCAAGGACGAGCTGTTCGTGCCGCTCGTCCGGACGCGATTCGGCACCGAACTTTGGGAGCATTGGGGCAGCTCGGCGCTCACCACCTTCCTGCGCTTCTCCGATGCCGCCGCGGCACGCGCGTTCGAGGCGCAATTGCCCGCGTTCCTCGACCGCCATGCCTATGCCGACGGCAACATCAAGAAAGGCGAGTATTTCCAGTCGCTCCGGCCGCTGACCGCGATGCACCTCTACAGCGCAGGAGATCGCGCGATCGTCACCACGCTCGGCGTGGTCGGCCTGCTGACCCTGCTCATCGCGATCGTCAACTACGTCAACCTCGCGACCGCGCGCGCCGGGTTGAGAGCGCGCGAAGTGGCCATGCGGAAAGTGCTCGGCGGCACGCGTCGCTCGCTCATCCGCCAGTTCCTGCTCGAGGCGCTGGCGACCGTCGCGCTGGCCGCGCTGATCGGCCTCGCCCTCGCCGAGATTGCCCTTCCGTTCATCAATACGCTCGGCGGCACCAAACTCACGCTCCACTATTCCGGCAGCGACGGCATCGTGCTGCCGATGATCGCGCTGATCTTCGGGATCGCATTGGTCGCCGGCCTCTATCCCGCCTTCGTCCTGTCGGGCTTCCGCCCTGCCGCGGTACTCGCCTCGACGCGGGCGCCGGGGGGAGGGCGCGCGGGAGCCCGGCTGCGCGGCGCGCTCGTCGTGGTCCAGTTCGCGATCGCCATCGGCTTTGCGATCGGGACCGGTACGATGCTCGCGCAGACCGCACACATTCGCGACGCCGATCTCGGCTTCAAACGCGACGGGCTGTTGCTGATCCGGTCGTTCAGCGACAGCGGGCTCGACGCCGCGCAGCGGGCGGGCGTCCTGCGAAGCATGGCCGCGCTTCCCGGCGTGACCGGCGTCACCGTCGCCAACAATGCGCCGGGCGATCAGGACACCACCAATTTCTCGGGCTACAGCCGCCCTGGCATGCCCGATCAGAAGATTTCGGTGATGGATGTCGGGACGGGTCGCGACTATTTCACGGTCTATGGCGCGCGGCGGATTGCCGGGCGGCTGTTCGACGCGGCGCATGCCGACGACCGCGCGATGCTCGCGCCCGACGCGCGCAAGAAGATCGGCCCCAATGTGGTGCTCAACCGGAAGGCGGTGACGGCCCTCGGCTTCGCCTCGCCTAGCGCGGCGCTCGGGCAGACGATTAGCGACGGTGATCGCCCGTCGACGATTATCGGCGTGATCGACAATCTGCGCTTCCGCAGTCCCCGAGATCCGGTCGATCCGGTCGCTTATTATTACGACACCGTCGGCGTCATCTCGCCAATCGCCGCAGTGCGCTACAGCGGCGACCCCAAAGCGATGACCGCATCGCTCGAGGCTGCATGGAAGCGCGTCGTGCCGGGCGTTCCGTTCCGCGCGCGCTCGGTCGAGGACAATCTGTTCGCGCGGTACTATAAGGCCGATGCGCAGCGCTCCCGGCTGTTCACGATCGGGGCGGTGCTCGCGATCCTGATCGGGTGTATCGGGCTCTACGGGCTGGCCGCTTTCGATACGGCGCGGCGCGTGAAGGAGATCGGCATCCGCAAGACGCTCGGCGCCTCGACCGCGGAAGTGCTGCGGCTGCTGATCGGCCAGTTCATGCGGCCCGTGCTGATCGCCAACCTCGTGGCCTGGCCGCTCGCCTACGTCGCCATGCAGCGCTGGCTCGGCGGTTTTGACGACCGGATCGCGCTGTCGCCGCTGTTTTTCATCGCCACGACGCTCATCGCCTTGCTGATCGCCGCCGCTACGGTGTTCGGCCAAGCGTGGCGCGTGGCACGCGCCGAACCGGCCCGCGCGCTGCGCTATGAATAGGCGCGGCGGTACGTATTAACGAATGTCGGAAGTTGGGAAATGCGGCGAGGGGCAGGAATGGCCGGGATTGGGTCATTCTCGACCCCAATCTGATCGAGACAGGTGCGGGCTTGCTCCCTATCGTAAGCGACCGATGGCTATCAACGTCACTTTGCCACCCCGCTGGCGTAGGATTTTAGATCATCCGCGCGGATTGTACGTGTTGGCTGCGACCGAATTGTGGGAGCGGATTTCCTACCACGGCATGCAGGCGCTGCTGGTGCTCTACATGGTTGAGCAGCTGCTGTTGCCGGGGCATATTGAGCGAATTGCCGGGTTCGAACGCTACCGCACCATTGTCGAGGGCGTTACAGGCCCGCTTTCTACCCAGGCGCTCGCGTCGCAAACGTTCGGACTTTATACAGGGCTGATCTACTTTACACCCGTGATCGGGGGCGCGATCGGCGACCGTATCACGGGGCGGCGTGGTGCAGTCGCGGTGGGTGCTTTGCTGATGACCGCGGGGCATTTTTCACTCGCGTTCGACCGCTCCTTCCTAGTCGCTTTGCTTCTGCTGATCCTCGGCGCCGGATTACTGCGGGGCAATCTGTCGGCGCAGATTAGATCGCTCTACGCCGATGGCGATCGACGCGAGGCAGACGCGTTCCAGATCTATTATGTAGGCATCAATCTGGGCGCATTTATCGCGCCCATCCTGACTGGTGCGTTGGCGGCAATCTATGGCTGGCACACCGGGTTCGCGTTCGCCGGGTTCGGGATGCTTGTTGGACTTGCGGTGTATCTCGCGGGTGCGCGCTATTTGCCGCGCGACCCGGGGCGTCTCGTGGCGGTCCGGCGGAAGCCGCTTACGACAGACGAGCGCTTGCGGATGCGGTGGCTGTTCGCACTGCTGCCGTTCTGCGTCGGATTCTGGATCGCGCAGTCGCAAGTGTGGAACGTCTACAATCTGTGGGTGCGCGATCACGTCGCATTGCATATCGGCGGGTTTACGGTGCCAGTGCCGTGGCTGCAGGCGTTGGATGGATTGGCTCCAATCATCGTGATGCCAGCGTTCCTAACGCTATGGCGGTGGCAGGCTGCTCGCGGGCGCGAGCCCGATGACATCGGTAAAATGGCAATCGGGTGCCTAATCTTCGCAGGCGGCGCCGCCTGGCTGGCGCTCGCGCCGCTGGTGTCGGGCGCAGATGGCCGAGCGCCGCTGCTGTGGGCGGTAGCTTTCCACCTGCTGTCAAACATCGGGTGGCTTTATTTCACGCCGATTGCCCTCGCGCTCTATGCTACTCGGTCGCCGTCTGGGCTCCGCGGCACAATGATCGGGGTCAACACGCTGGGTACATTCGCAGGCAGTGTAATCAGCGGGAGGCTGGGCGGACTGTACGAAATCCTGTCTCCCCCGCAATTCTGGCTGCTCCATGCGGCGATCGTCGGGGGAGCAGGTTTGGGACTATTTATCATCGCGGGCGCCGCACGGGACGGGCTGGCAGAACATGCAGTCGTATCCAGGGCTTAACACTGCGATGTCGCTCAGCCCGATAAGCCGTTAGCGACTGAATTCACCTGAAGTTTGCGGACTGCTGCCGCGCTCGTCTATTTGGACGGTCATTTTAGCCGGGGCGGCTCGCGACTGGTCTCGCCGGCGGGCAAGCGCGACTAAAGCTTTAGCTGAACGAATGGCCGATGTTGGGCGCGCGTTCAAGTTCGGCGAATGGCGGCTTGTTGGGTCGGCGCTGCCAACCCATAGCAACTTTACGTCGTCGGTCGGCAACTACATATCACACTTGGAAAGGCCGATTATGCAGCAAGGCTGGTGGTTTTGAGCGACCGACCGCCAGGATCCGCTGCCTTACTACCCGTACGGCCCCGTCCGAAGTCTGATTGGGAAAGCGCAAATCTTGCTCACCGTGCGACCGGTCGTGCGCGTGTCCGTTCGCTATTGCTCGTGCCTTGAACGACCATTGGGGAAGTCCGCTATAGTGCCTTTCCGGTCCAACTCCGTCCATGCCTACAGGTTTAGCGGACCGGCTGCGGAGGCCGGCCTCGTTTGAAAGAGGCCGACCTCCGCGTTGGATTGCTGTTCACTTGCAGAGCCGAATGGTCGCAGTTTCCCTACCGGCCTGTGCGGGCAATCGCCCGGGGGCCATCATCCCCACGGCTCGCGGACTTAACACTACGTCAGCGCAGCCGACGCGCGGCCAAGTTCGCAAACTCCATTCGGTGAGTGCACTAAAACGGCAATCTCAACCTCTATTTTTTTCCGCAACGGTGGTAGATCCGTGTAATTGGTCCGATTCACTAAAATTGCCCATGCAATCCGTGCATTCTTGTTAGCAATAGCTGTGGTCACTACCCGTGTGTGTCGACGTTTCAACATTAAATTCCACTTACCATCCGCCGGGTGAGTATTCTTCTTTGCACGTGTCATAAGGGGTAGGGCGCCGGAGATAAGTAGGCGCCGAAGGTAAGGATCACCACGTCGAGTGATAGACCCCAATTGTGAACGTCCGCCTGAAGAATGCTGTCGAGGTACGAGGCCGAGCCAAGATGCAAAATGCCGCGATGTCGGAAACCGCCGTGGATCATCAACAGTCGCCGCTAATGCTGTTGCTGTGATAATTCCTATGCCAGGTATGGTCATCAGTCGAACAGAGTCTTGATTAGACTTATGCCATATAATCAGAACTTTTTCGATTTTCTGAATTTGGCGATCAATGAAATCAACTTCCCTAAGCATAATACGGCAAATATCCATGGCATTAGTAGGGATTTCTCTGCTGTCATTTCGATTTCGTCTGGAGATATAATCTGATACGTGCTGGTGACCCAGAGGGAGCGCTATACCAAACTCCGACAGCAGGCTTCTTGCAAAATTTATGGACTGCATTCTCTGTTTCTTAAGTAACTCTCGTGATCGATGTACCATCAATATTGCCTGCCGTTCACATGACTTTATAGGAACTTCAGGAGCAGAGGGCTGCATTAGAGAGCGGCAGATAGCTTCGGCGTCGTTTGCATCATTCTTTTGTCCAATTCGAAAGGCAGAGATAAACCGTGCTGGGATTATTCTCACGTCATGACCGAGCGCAGCTATCTGGCGAGCCCAGTGATGAGACGAAAACCCCGTTTCGATTCCAACTACTGCACTCGGAATTTTCGAAAAAAACGATAGTACATTTGAACGGTTGAGCGCTTTCTGTAGGACGATAAATCCATTTGCATCCAGGCAATGAACCTGAAAATGGCTTTTCGATATGTCCAATCCGATGAACGCTACCTGTTCGAATGAGCGCGACACACCTGTTTGGCGCTGCAACCGTGGACGAGGTAAGCCTGCTCTGGACATCGATTCAGGCATACGGTCGACTCCTTATTGGTTGAGCGCTTAAGATTAGCCGTCTGAGAGGATGCAGTATCCGACGGGGGGGAATTGGTGCCCATGATCCCTATATCGACTAGACACTTTGAGACCGGGGATTTGGCAATACAATAAAACCATGCTGCGCGCTTCATCGCTTCTACTCGGAATGCGGCTTCGAAAGGGTGGGACCGTTTCAGACCTTGCCGGCAGAACGCTCGTTGTCAGAAATTAACAACAGGCGGGTTCTTGCGATCGTGATAAGCCCGCTGAATCGGGACTTAGCGGGAGTGGCCTGGCAGCTTTCGGACGCCTACTGCTTGCATCACTTTGTCCGCTCGGATATGTTTTTCGACGAGCCAAACCGCAAAATTTGGAGAATAGCGGCCTGCGCGGTGGCGTACGCGCTCCATGTGTCGACTATTGTGCGAGATACACTGTTGAGGTGAGGTAGTGCGTGGCAACCTTAAAGGCGGGGTTTCTACGTCGCTGGAGTGGCAGCTGCTAATTTGCCTGCGATCGCATCTATGCGAAGTCGCTTTCGTGAAGTTTAGCCCGTTGCTCAGCATATCTCGGAAGACGCGCGAATAGCCAACTTATCCGAAACCTGACATTTACACTCGGTTGGCTGAACGACGGCCTTGGCTCAATTAGCGTCACAGATCTTGGAGATCAGCAGCCCCGATGACCTCACTCAAGGGAGGTGAACGACCGAAGTTAGGGCTACGAAAAGAGGCTGTGAACGCCCGGAATTGGGCCTTACTGCCGTGAAGCTGCCGTTCCGCTTGCGCCTAACTGTGGACATTCAACTCTCGTCACTTAACCTGCCTGAAGCGTCCCCACACACGAGCATATTGATCCGAGAACGCTTCGCGGATTTTGGTCATTTTTGAGATGCCTGACGACCGATATTGCGGCCAATTAGCCTGGACATCTGCTTTCGCCCATTGCTGCCGAAAGCTATCATATTGGATATCAAAAGCGGTGCAGTCCGATTTCAACGCGACCGCTATCGCTCTGTAGCCAACGTTACCCCGAATTATCGGATCGAAGATAAGTGCGTCGCTCGCCATGATCGATCCTGTTGAGTTCTATACCACGATAATGTCACTACTTTAACAGAGTAGGACATCAGGAGATACTCGCTTGGTCAACGAGGAGAATTCTGATGCGCGTATTCCTGACCGGTGCGACCGGCTTCATCGGCTCCCACGTCATCCCCGAGTTACTCAGCCGGGGCCATCAGGTACTCGGGCTCACCCGCTCCGATGCCGGTGCGCAGAAGCTCGAAGCAGCGGGGGCCGAAATCCATCGCGGTGACCTGGAACGACCCGACACGCTCACCAGCGGGGTCGCTGTAGCCGACGCGGTCATTCACTGCGCGTTTGACCACGATTTCGCGAACTTCGTCGAGAATACCAAAAAGGACGAACGCAACATCGCTGCGATGGGCGATGCGCTGGCGGGGACCAACAAACCCATCCTGATCACTTCGGGCATCGGTATCGGAACGCCGCGCAACGGCGGTCCCGCGACCGAGGATGTGCTCAACCCGCTACATGCTAATCCGCGCATCGTAACGGAGCTTGCCGCCGCAGCGCTGATCGCCCGGCGCATCGACGTGCGCACCATTCGGCTGCCGCAGGTGCACGATACCACCAAGGCCGGTCTGATCACTCCGCTGATCGCCGAGGCGCGCCGTGCCGGGGCCGTCGCGTACCTCGGCGAAGGCCGTACGCGCTGGGCTGCCGCGCATATCAGCGACGTCGCCAAGCTCTACGCCTTGGCTCTCGAAATTGGCGAGCCGGGCGCGCGTTACCATGCGTCGGTGGAGGAGGGCATCGACGCACGGAGGATAGCCGAGGCGATCGGTGCGGGGACCGGACTGCCGGTCCGCTCCGTCGCGGCAAACGAAGTCGAACACTACTTCGGCTGGATGGCTCCCTTCGCCGCACTCGATATGACAGCGTCGAGTGTCTGGACGCGGGCACGGTTGGGGTGGGAACCGACAGGCCCCGATTTGCTCACCGACCTTGCCGCAATGAATTATGCGGAGGCTGAGGCGGCATGATCCATCTCCGTTGCACATTGGCACGCGCGGAGCGAGGCGCCAGCGTGCAACGGCTTTAAACGTTCCCGCCCACTCCCGACCGAGCAGATGAACGAGTGGCCGGTTTCGGGAAGCGGCGAAGAGCTTCCGAATGTCGGTTTGTGGGTCAATCCAACGTTGTAAAACTTTGAATGCGCGGGATTGCAACGTAGGAGTCCCGCCGGCCACTGACGTGTTCAGAATGACGCGGGCGCAAACGATCGGCGTCGTAATGCCGCTGACACGACGAGCGTCGTTTCAATTCTGCCCCTTTGACCTACCCAAGCCATTCGCCTTCGCGAAACCAGATCGTTCCGCACTGTATTCAGCAGATACCATCGAATAAGAAGCGGGGAGTGACCATTTAGCACGATACTCGTCAGCGGTCAGGTCGTGCGTTGCGAGGTGCTTGCGAAGTGCCTTGAAGCGCTTTCCGCATTCCAGGCAGCCAACCGAGCCAGGCTTAACGCTCGCCCGGATCGTCATAGCAGGCGCTGGCAGGTCATCCATACCAGTTGGCGCGCTCGTGCCCTCAAGACCCGCTAGGCTCTCATAGATGGTCTTAATTAGTTGCGGGACATCCTGCGGAGCAACGACATTTGAGGTCAGATGGGCGGCAACAATATCGCGTACGTGGATCAATACTTTTAAATCAGCCATGTTTTATCAGTTACGCTTTTTATGGAGCATTCCTAATTACACCATTTATGAGGCAGTCACAGCGGCATTCGTCCTACGGCCGCGTAACCGTAAAGGCTAAATTGAATTGTGAATGAACGGCGGCTTTCGGGGAGCGGGTCGGGCGGCATGGATAGCGACTTATGGGTCCTCTCCGCCACGAGCATGAAGATCACAAAGCACGGTTTTTACGATAAGACAGTCAGCCGGTTTCCAGATGTGCAAGCTCGATCGGCGCGAACCCGTTCGGGTCCACGCCGACGTCATACTGTCGGAGCATCGGTTTTAGCCGGCCGTGGCTATGGCAGTGCAGGTTGATCGCGCCGCGATGCTGGCCGTTCCACGATCGGAACGGGTAATGGCACAAGACGAGCTTTCGCCCATCGATATCGATCTCAGCATAGTCTGCCGCACTTGCCCAACCGCGCGCGGCGACGGTCGCGTCAGGATCATTGTTGCCTCGGATCAGGTGCTTGTGCCCGTTAAGGCGTTCGAGCAGGCCCTGCACGTCACCGGGACGACGCACGACATCGCCCAAGTGCCAAACCTCGTCATCGCGACCGACGACCGCGTTCCAATTGGCAATCAGGGTCGCGTCCATCTCCGCAACGGTCGCGAAGGGGCGGCGCTGGATGTTGATCGTGCGATGGTCGCCAAAATGCGTATCGGCTGTGAAGAAGGCCGTCATGTCCAGTAGAGCACCCGGGCCAGTGGCAGGACTCGCGCGATTTCCGCGATGAACCATCCCCGCAAGCGCTTCATCGTCTCCGTATCATAGACCTGTTTTTCGGTCCCGAACTTCGTTCGCTTGGTCATGCGATCATTCTGGGTCATGTCGAGCGCCGAGCCTGGATACCAGCCATCCAGGACCGCCTTCGATCCGGGAGTAAAGCGATGCGTGATGAGTTCGATCGTCAGGTCGGCCGTATCCCGCAGCAAGGCCGCCGCCTCGGCGAGCAGTGCGCCGTAAGCGTCTTCCCAGCCATCCGCCGCGATGATTGGCGCGATGGTCAGACCGACCGGATATCCAGCGTCGGACATGCGTCGCAGAGCGATGAGCCGTTGTGCGACCGGCGCGGTACCGCCCTCGAAGCGTGCATAGCGCTTGGGATTGATGGAGGCCCGCATCCGCGTCTTGCCACCGTGATCGAGCGCCAGCAGCGGCTCGACGTCCGCGAATTTCGAAGTGAAACGCAACTGCGTCGCCGCATCGGACCGGCCGAACCAATCGATCATGCGCGACAGCGAGCCGGTCATAGGCTCGAGTGCAAGTGGATCAGTATAGCACGATGCCTCGAACGTGGTGCCTTCATGGGCGCGCGCCGCTGATCGCGAGGTGACGGTGCCTTCATCCATATATCGGGGCAAGACGCCCAGGATCTCATCAAGGTTCGCATAGGCGCGGGTGATCGGTGGTCCCTTCAACGACCCTGCCAAATAGCAATAGCTACAATGCGCCGGGCATCCCGCGGCAAGGTCAACGCGCCAGTCGGCGCTCGGCGCGATCGGTTCCAGCTTCAGCTTCGACGGCGGTGCCACGACGACGGCGAGCGTGGCCTTCGCATCGGCATATGCAGTGTGGGGTTCCGACGGCGGTTGCCAGACGACGCGATCGTTCAGAAGCTCGATCACAGGCACCCCAAAGCGTGCGGCACGCTCGGCGATCACGCGACCGTGCTCCCATTCCCGTGCGGACCGAGTGATCAGAAGCCGGCGCGGGAGCCATCCCATACAAGGTCGATCGGAAGGAAGCGGAAGCGTCATGTTTGGCCAACGCGTGATCGCGGGTCTCCGTTCATCCTAAGGGCAAAAGCGGCTGTTGCTTTCTACCGATCCAAGCAATTCCTACCGGCGGGCCGAAAGCCTTGACGAAAGCGACAATCTGCGTGACCGCATGACCCGTTTAGGGAAACGAAATTGTTGGCATGGACGTCCGCCGCTGGGTCTCAAAGCGCCTTTCGTTTTCGTGTTGGCGCGCGAAAGTCCGGTGGCTTATCGGCAATCCAATGCAGGTAGCGACGCACGTCGTCGCGCTCCCGTAGTTCATCCATCGTTGCGTAGGACGTGGCCAACTCTCGGTTCTTAAAGAAGGCATGGATCGTGCTGTGGCAGATCGGATGCACAGGGACGGTTTGTGTGCCGCCGTCACTCTTGGGTATGACGTAGTGAAACTCCGCGCGTCGCCCGAGCGGTCGCCCGTATAATGCGCAGCTAACTTGCTCTGGCTCTCGTGCTATCCTCACCGCGGCGTCTGAAAGCCCGGCTGTTCGTTTCACGCGTCCACCCACGCCGCTGATATGACGGTTCGCCTTGCTGCTTTCGAGGGTAGTATCCGTGGCTTCGATCCGTCCAACTCGACACCGGGGCATGGCGCCTAGGCGATCGCCAGATCGGACCGGTCGCGTCCGCGCAAGCCGGCCTTCCGGCTATGGCGCATCCTCACGCACGGTCTCGCCGTATCGCGTGGAGCCCCGCCACGACGTCGTAAGGGATCGCGGCGCATTCGCGCAGCCACATCTTGATCTGCAGCTGCCGCGTCCCGCGCGCCACCATCGCAAGCGGCCGGCTGGCCATCCCCATCAACCCGAACAGCATGCGCACCCGCGGCTGATGATAGGCATCGGTGCAGGTCTGCAGCGCCCCATAGCCGTGCGCCCGCGCATAAGCCGCCGCTGCGCGGACCGTCTGCAGCGTATCGCGGCTGACCGAATCCAGGATCAGCCGCTCGGTCGATACGACTCCGTCGAGCATGCCCGCCATCACAGCGGCTTCGGATGGCGGATACTTCCCCGTCCCGCCCGACAGGAACAGGTCGACGCTGGGATCGCCTTGCGCGACCGCAGCGGCATAGCCTACGCGTCGCGCGAGCGCGGGACTCGCGCTTCCGTCGGGCCGCACCGCCGCGCCGAACACGACGACAAGCGTGCGCTGGTCTGTAACAGGGTTCATCATCGAGCTTGCCTAGCTGGTCCGGCGTTGATCCGGAAGCGCGGGCGGCGCTGTGCCTATTAACCCTTCAGCCGTGTTATACGGATCGACGGCTGGGCTTTTTCGGACTGAGCGCGTTTCGCGCGATCGCATGGGAAAGGATCGCACTTCGCGCAGTGAAGAGGTGTCGCCTGCTTGCATGCAGAGGGCCGCAGAATGCTCAGACGGCCCCCTCACGTCGTGTACTGGCAATCAGCTTACGGGCGATCTCGCGCACGGCCTCGTCGTCTTTGCTGTCATCCTTCGCCGGGTCGCCGAGACGATCGAGGCTGCTTTCGACATGGTCGAGCAGGCTGGGATGCTTCGCCTCGACGTATTCGATTAGCTTGAGCAGGACGTGTTTCACCGCGATTTCGCGGTGGCGGGCTTGGACAGCGGTGTCGTCGGTCATCGGGCGGGATGACTGAACGCACGGCGGAGACACTGGCACCAACGCGACGCGGCGTCGCTACAAATGGAACTCACAGCACCTATTTTTGCATCATCCCATGACCACATCACCCCGCTCATCCTCGCATTCGGCGGCAGCCTCGTCGCCGGCTACGGTCTAGCCACCGCCGACGGCTTCGCCGCTCAGCTGGAACATCGCCTGAGCGCTGCATGTCCGGGCGCACGGGTGATCAACGCGGGCGTCGGCGGCGACGCCACCGCGGATGCGTTGCGGCGGCTGCCCCGGGTGCTGTCGCGACTAGAAGGCCGTCCTGACCTCGCCATCGTCCAGCTTGGACCCAACGACGTGCTCCGGTAGGTGCTGCCGTCATCCACGCTGGCGAACCTTGGGGCGATCCTCGTCGAGTTTGGCCGCTGCGGCGTCCCGGTATTGCTCACCACCGTGGCGCCGCCGCCGTTGCCCGCGCAGAGGGCAGGTCCTTACGCAGGTATTCTGGAAGCGCAGGCCAAGCTCCACGGCGCAACGACTTGGCCGTTCTTCCCCGCCGGTGTGCTGGGTCATAGTGACATGGTGCTGGCCGACAGAGTGCATCCGAACGCCAAGGCGATCGCCGCTGTAGTCGAGGCTATGCTGCCTGCAATCGACTGTATTTTGAAGCGCGGAGCGCACCTGATGCGGTGACACTGGCGAAGAGGAGGAAGAGCTGCCGCTCGGAAAACCGGCAATCCAAGACGGAATCCGATTGTGAATGAACGGCGAGGTTTGAGAAGCGGGCAGGGCCACCCCGATGTCCATTTCTGGGTCGTACTCATCAGCGGAAGCCACTCGGGTTTTTCACCTGCGTACGGATCCAATTCGCCATTCTTTCGAGCGCAATGGGTGCCACAGTCTCTTCGATATCGGCATACTCCCCCGGGGCACCTGTTTTCGCCGTTTGGAACAGGTGATTCAGACCCGGCAGCTCGACGAGGGTGACATCAGGGTTGCCCGCGGTCGCCGTGCGGATTGCCGGCAGGTTCTGCTCGGCTGGCACTTGACCGTCCTTGGCACCGTTCAGTGCAAGTATCGGGCATTTCACCTTCGCCAGCGTCGGGCGCGGATCATAATCAATAAGGTCGCGCATCCATCCGGAGCTGAGAGCCATTGCCATTCCCTCGGCCTGACCGTCCGAGCGGAACAGATCACCGGCTTCGGCCCTCATAATTTTGATCGCCCGCGACCGGGCCTCAGCCTCGTCACTGGATCCGCGCATCGCCAAAACGGCGTGATCGGTCAGCGCCTGGATCCGGCGGGTCCGCTCGGGCGCCTGGCCCATCGCCGGGCCGAGCCTGGCGCGCTGCGCTGCCAATACTTGCGACAGCGGCACGCCGGGGCCGGCCATCAAGACGATGAACGCGATCCTCGGGTCCCTTACGGCGACCTTCGGCGCCACCAGGCCGCCTTCGCTATGGCCTATCAGGCCAATCCGCGCCGGGTCGATGTCGGCGCGCTGGCGCAGAAAGGCCACATCAGCAGCGGTATCCGCCGCGAAATCGTCGTCGGTCGCCGCAGCGAAGTTGCCGGTCGACCTCGCGAAACCGCGGTCGTCCATGCGAAGCACCGCAACGCCATCGCGCGTCAGCCGGTCGGCGATCACCGCGAACGGCTTGTGGGCGAGGATCGTCTCGTCGCGGTCCTGCGCGCCCGATCCGCTAATTAGCACCACCGCCGGAAACGGACCCTTGCCCGCGGGCAAGGTGAGCGTGCCTGCGAGTTTCACCCCGGGCGCGCTGTCCACCGTCACCTCCTCGGTACGATAGGGGAATGGCGGGTGCGGGGTCTGCGGGCGCCTGGGCGCGGCAGTCTGTGTCGGTCGTGCGGTGAAGACCAACGGGCCCTTGAAGTTGGGGCCTTTCCAGCTTCCGTCGATGCTGTGGCCGTCGGCCGACAGTGTTCCTTCGAATCGATTGCCGCTGAGACCGAAACTGACCGCCTGGCCTTTGCGGGTGAGCGAGGGGAGCGGCAGGCCGTAGGCGAGTTGATCGGGCGAATCCATGCTGACTACGGTCCCGCAGACGTCGGTCTTAACGTGAAGGATCAGGCGGATCGTGGCGCCCGCGGGCATGATCGTTCCCGTCCAGTCGCCGTCGAGACCGGCGATCACGGGCACATCGGGCTTGCCGGAGGTCAGCACCAGCGGCAGGGGCAGGGCCGTAGCCTGTCGCCACTCGCCGACCCAGGCCTTGCGTGCATAATCCCAGCGGCCGGCATAGCTGCCGCGGATGGCGTTGACAGCGAAGCTGAGCACGCCGCCCTCCATCCTTACCGCGTTCAGCGGGATCGGGGCAGGGGTCTGGTCGGGGCTCTGCATCACGCCGTCATAGCCGCCGTCCGGCCTGGGCTTGATCGTCACCCCGATCCGAAGCGCGACGCCGGGGGGAACGCTGAGCGCGCCGTGCCAATCGCCCGCCGCCTGTTGGGCGCGCGCCGCGCCCGTACCGATCGCAACGATTGCCACCGCTGCTGCCAGCACCGCACTCGGTCCGATGATCCTGTGCATCCTCTGTTTCTCCCCTACGGCGATGGCTGAGTTAGGCGGTCTTTGCCCTGATCCGCAGCGACAGGCAGTAACCGAGCGTCACCGCGATTCCCGCGATGACCGCAGCACTCCCGAACGTCAGCGCGAGGGGGATCGGCGCGAAGGCAAACAGCGCCGCATAGACCGTGCCGCTCAGCACCAGCGCCCAGCCGCCGACCCGCTTGACCTGGCGAGCGCGTACATTGGGGACAAAAGCCTTCGGCATCCGGTTGCCGTACCAGATGATCATGAGGCCGTTCAGGCCGATAACCACTCGGGTCACGGTGTCGCTGTCGACAAAGCCCAGCCTGCGTACGAGGGTGGCGCTGAGCGCCACGGCCAGCATGGCGCCTGCCAACATCAGGCTTGCCTTCACGTCGTTTTTCATCGCGCAGTCTCCTTTTTGGGCTCCGGCGTCTCTGCGCCAATGCCAAACGAACCGACGAAGCCCAGCAGCGCTTCCTCGAGGACCGAAAGCTTCAGGTGATAGATGACGGACTTGCCGGCCTTTTCGGCGTGAACCAGGTCGGCCTCCCGCAAGACCGCAAAGTGCGCTGACATCGTCGGCTTGGAGACGTCGAAGCACTCGCTCAACGCTCCCGCGCTCAGCGGCCCCTTGCGCAACAGCTGGAGTACCCGCCGGCGGGTGGGATCGGACAGGGCCTTGAAGACATTGCTCACGATTCGATCGTTAGCTAATTGTCGAACGGAGTCAAGTCTGTTTGCTGCCGTCACATGCACGGAGGTTGATAGACGGCGAGACGTAGCGCAACCTGAGCATGCACCTGGATGCGGTGCTTCGCGCAATCATTGGACCATTGGGAGCGCAGCTCCCGTCGGCGATCGGCCAAGCCGAGCCACAGCTGCAACATGAACGGGAGGCAGCTTTCGGGAAACAGATGGAGCAGCCTCAATGTCGCTTTTTGGGTCTTTAACACCGCGCATACAGCAGC
>NZ_JAKNQI010000006.1:0-298479 GCF_022662295.1 Sphingomonas sp. CARO-RG-8B-R24-01
ACTGCTGTATGCGCGGTGTTAAAGGCTCCCCAAAACCCACCTTTAGCCGTCTTTTCGCGCTCCCGACTTCGGACATCCATTCGTGTTCGCTCTAGAGGTGCACCGGAAATGTTGCGCGTTCGTCCCTGGTCATCGATCTGATATTGGTAACCGTTCCGAACGTCGCGATGCATCGTGGCATGGGCCTGCCGCCGCTGCCGCCCCTTCCGCTACCAGAAGCCCCATTCCCCGCTTCGCCAGTAACAGCGCCCCGAACCCGCGAACGCAAAGCGTGCGTCTACCGCATCCTGTCAAGGGTTGGATTTGACGTCCACGTCGCCGGAAGGCGCGACGGTCGGCCATTCCCCAGTCCGTCATCAAGCCGAAAAAACGGTCGTCGCTCGGTATCAGATATCTGGATCATGCCGCCCCCGCCATCTCTACGGCGAGAACATCTGGGTTACATTTGCAAAGAGTCAGGCCAACGCTACGCGTGCAGCTTGTCGCGTGGCGACAGTACCGCTTCAATAGCTGGAGTAGTCTAAAGACTGGTGCCCGGAAGAGTACTCACACTCTAACGCTAAGAATTTGATATCAAAATCAACATCTTGACCAACATTTTCAATGGCCCGATTTATGGCCCACTCTCGCGCGTGCAGCGATGGTTCGAGTGTTGATCACCTGCAACGTCTAGGCTCAAACTCATATCTAATCTTAGCCAATGTTTCAAGATATGCCGATCAGGCATCAAGGGCTTCTGAGGCACGGCTCGTTGGAAGCGGACGTAAGCTGCTTCGCCATCACAGCAGTTGTTCGCTTGTGCAATCGGTCGTGCTCAACGGCCAGAGTTGGGACAAAACAGCCGTTCCTTGCGGCTCCACTGTATGACGGCTTCCGGCGTATCCTGCCGGTCGGTTAGCGACCCATCGCGGATGCTATGTCGCATATTCCGAGCTCCCCCAACCGGACGGCGAGCCTACTAACCTGCTCAGCATCATAAACCTCATCCAAACTCGTAGCGGTTCATATTGTCTGATCTAGCCTAACGTTCGTCAGCGACTAGACGAAATGCGACGCGGCGGTGTAAGCCGTCGAGCGGGGGAATATTTTCTTATGCTAGAATTCGTTCGACAGAACTGGACTGCGATCGCAGGCGTGATCGGGGCGTTGCTGGCAGGTGGTTTCGTTATCAAGTTGATGTGGGCCCGTTCGGGCCGGGATACGAACATAGTGAATCAGAAAGGGGCGAGCGCGAAGGGCGATGTGGTCGGCCGGGACAAGATCGTTCGCGAGACCAAGCGCCCCTAATCAGTGACTTCGCTTAGCGTCAACCAGAAGGGTGCCAGTGCCGACGGCGACGTGGTCGCTCGTGACAAGGTTTCGGTCACGAACGTCTACAATGGCGCGGCTTCGACCCTTCAGCGCTTATGGGACCGGCTCGAGGAAGAGATCCGCACCGACACGGTTACCAGGGACTGGGTCGACAACCTCCAGTTCTTCCGGGAGAAGGTCGCGGTCGATGGCGTGGTGGGCCTTGAGGACAAGCTCAAGCACGCGGGTCGGGCCTCCGACACTCTGATGGCCATGCGCCAGAAGGAGATGTTCGTGAAGCTACTGAGTCGCTACGAGCTGTTCAGCTCCGCGCAGGAAATCCTCGCCTTCTGCCTCCATCGCATCCAACACGAATTCGATACCTTCATCTCGCCTAAGCTCGGCGAACTGACCAAGGCAGAGATCGACGCGATCATATCTGAGCGCGTCGTGTATCCGGTAATCAACGACTGTGGCGCCGGTGTCTTCCAGCTCAACCATGGGCTGGTCCAGGGGATGATCTACTGGCTGGGCGAGCAATGCTTCGTGCGGTGGCACTCGTGATCCAGCTCGCCTACCAGCCCGCCTATGATCCCTTCCACACCGTTATGCGGATGATCCGGATCGCGGATTTTATGGCTACGTCCCCGAGCGTTGGCCAAGCCCGAATTGCGGACTTCTATCTATCGTTTCCAGGGCGCCTTGATGACGTGAAGTTTCCGAGGGGCATGCGGGGTCGTCTCAGGGCCGCACTGGCGGGCGTGTCGCCCCACTATGGGGCCGTGCCGGCGGATGAGACTGTCCTACGCAAAATGCGTCCGATACAGGACGCCGCCATGCAAACCCTTCTCGGCAACGGTTCCCTCGACCACCATGCCTTCGAGGCGGGAACCATTGCCCTCGACCTGGGGTCGGTGTCGGATCGGCTTCTGGCGCGAGCCCAAGCCCGCAATTCGGAGGAAAAGCCGCTTGTCGAGTTGATCCGCGACCTCATCGCCGCCGTTCCGCTAGAAGGTGTAGACGGACTGAAGCACCGCACGGGCCTGGGGGAACACCGCTATGACGCTGTATAGTCCCACTCTGGCCGTCCGGCGCTTGGTGATCCTGAAGGACGCCAAGACCGTATACGACGAACGCTTCCATGCGGGCGTAAACATCATCCGGGGCGAGAATTCCTCCGGGAAGTCGACCGTCCTCAACATCCTGGTGCATGGCCTGGGTGGCGACGTCAGCCAGTGGAGCGAACATGCGCTGCTCTGCAACCGAGTGCTCGTCGAAGTCGAACTCAACGGGAAGGTCGCGACGCTGTCGCGGGAAATCGCGCGAGCGACCAAGCGTCCGATGGATATCTTCGGGGGCGATGTCGATGCGGCAATGTCTGCCGGCATCACGGAATGGCGACGCTACCCGTATGCCGGTTCGGAGGGGAAACAAAGCTTCTCACAGGCGATATTCGCGCTGCTCGACCTTCCGGAGGTCCAGACGGAGACGTCGGGTAAGCTGACGATGCACCAGCTGCTCCGGCTAATCTATTCCGATCAGCTCAGCCCGGTGGAGAATATCTTCCGCTTCGAGCGGTTCGACGCGCCCATCGTGCGCGAGGCTATCGGTCGTCTCCTGTGCGGCGCCTATCATTCGGAGATATATGAGAACGAGGTGCGCATCCGCGTGCTGGAGAAGGAGCAAACGGCGGTATCCTCGACCCTAACCAGCATCTATTCCGTGCTTGGTGGCGTGCAGCATAGCCTGAACGAGGACTGGGCAGCTGCCCGGGAGGGTGAGCTATGGCAGACCCTCAAGTCACTGGAGGGAGAGATCGAGGCTGCCGAGGAGACGCTGTTCGTCGATGGCGCCAACGAGACCTTCTCGCTGACGGAGCAGCGCGTGGCCTTCACGGATGTTCAGACGCTGCAGGCTAACGTCTCCGCCGTGCGGCGGGAGATTGAGGAGCTTGAGCTTGAGGCTGCGGATTCCGCTGCCTTCATCGCCTCCCTTCAGACGAAGCTGGTGGCGCTCAAGGATGCTGGTCTGGTCAGCGACGAGATCGGAACTGTCGACTTCCTGTGGTGCCCCAGCTGCTACGCCACGCTGGAAAGGGATGCTGGCGACCATGCCTGCCATCTCTGCAAGTCGCCGTTCGACGACGAACGCCTGAAGATGCGGATCATTAACCTCACGAACGATGTGGGAATTCAGCTTCGCCAGTCGAATATGCTCCAAAAAGAACGGCAGCGGCTGATCCAGGAACTCCGTGACAGGGAGAGGGCCGTCGAGAACGAGTGGCACTCCGCGTCCGAGCGACTGGCAGCGCTGCAAAGGACCCCGTCTTCGGATATGCGTGCGCGCCTCCGGACGCTCAACCAGCGTGCGGGCTATGTGCAGCGCGAGATAGAGGACGTGCAGGAGAAGGCTGGTCTCATCGAGCAGTTGGGCAGGCTGAGCGCGCGCAAGGCGGAGATCGCGGCAGAGCTGTCTGACCTAACCGATCGGAATGCAGCCCTGATCGCATCAGAGCGCGACAGGCTCAGCAAGGCCTATACCGAGATCGCGGACCGGACCCGCCAGTTTCTTAGGGCCGACCTTCCGCGCCAGGAGGCATTCCAAGATGCAAGGGAGATCAGCTTCAGCTTCGGTGGAGACAGGATATCGGTGAACGGCGAGAGCTATTTCTCCGCCAGCTCCCTCGTGATCCTGAAGAATAGCTTCCTAGCCGGCTTTTTGTTCGCAGCAACTGACGACAGGGAGTTCAGGCATCCACGCCTCGCGATCCTAGACACGGTCGAGGACAAGGGGATGGAGCCAGAACGAAGCCGCAACTTTCAAAACCTGCTCGTGGCGGCATCCAGCGCGGCGAAGGTCGATCACCAGATCATATTCGCTACCGCAATGATCGCTGACGAGCTGGACGATCCGACATACACGATCGGAAGCTTCTCCTCCCACGATGACCGCACGCTGGCTGTTTGATGTCTGCTTCCGCGCGCTAGACATTCAAAATCGGACCGATCACCAAGTTCCAGCCGTCATCCTAAAACCGGGTGTTAAGCCGCAGTAGGAACGTCCGCTTTCCTTGCCCTGACGCTCAGACCGGACGAGCGCAATTTCCCTATTACGGCCATTCCTCCCGTCTTTAGTCGCCGCTATCCGGGACGCTCTGCCAACCAATGGCGGGTTCTATCAGATCCGGACATTCTCGGCGTTTATGGTGAACGACCGTCTCTGGTCGACAGCTGCCGATCTGGCGCAGGCCAGAACCCATATGCAGGAAGCGATCCGCGTTAACATGCGCCGAGGAAGTGCAAGCCTACAGATCCACCGCAGCAAGACCCATTTGTCGACATTCAAGAGCGGCTCAGCGCTTCCCGAAAGTGGTCATCCGTTCATGTGGGTGTCGGGCTGTCTGGAGGCGGACTTTTCCCTCTGGGAATGACCAGTCGGTCCTGTCATTGCGCGGCGGCGAGTGCAGCTTGGAGCGACGGCTCCTCCGACTGGTCGCCTCCCCTTTCGGCGTAGCCTAGAGATCGGAGGAAGTTGTCGTCCCACGTACCGGGCCGCCGATTGTGGCAGATCTGTACATATTCTTGTACGGCCGCTTGCTGTGCACCCATCGGCGATATTACCCCCAACCGGTCCAAATACCATTTGCTCTCATAGTCCGAGATCGACGTCGGCCGGGAACGAGAGCACAGGATGTATGTGGTACCCGGCCTCTTCGCCCATTCGATCTTAACGGACGGATTGTAGGCAGTCGGGTATTCCGGATCGGCGTTCGGGTCGTGGCTCGATGATCCCCGCCGAGCTATAACCTTGACTAACACGTCATCTAGTCCGCGCCGGATTGGCTCTACCGTCTGCAGCTGCGACCACGAGCATTCATCCATGTGGCAGTCGAGCAACTCTATCATGCCGGCTCCGCTTTTCAGCGCGAACGTCGATTTGATTGGTGTACTGCGCGGGGCATCACTCGGTGTCGGCGCGTCAGTCGGATGCACCCGCTCGACACCATTGGCACGCTTGAGCGCTAGCTCCTGCCGCTGCTCGGCCGTGCCGCAAAGTTCGGTAAATGCGGCCACGTCGTCCACCGATGCCTCGCCGTCGAGCATGACCAGTTTGTCGTCCCCAGCCACCGCAAACGGCTTGAACCCGACATAGCCGCCCATCCGGTTTTTGGAGTTAAATTCGCCGCATATTGCTCCCGCGTTCGTCTCGCTCTTACGCACGCTGCGGAGCTGCAGAGAGAGCGGATCGGTGAGACGGCTGCTGAAGGCGCTCGTTGCGCGATCCTCGAGCTGATGGCAGCCGGATACAACCAAAGCTGCTGCGACCGTTAGCACGCATTTTGTTCTCATATTGTCCCCCGGCGTTACGGTCTACGCCGAAAGGCGGGCGCGCGGCAACGCAGACTGGTTGTCGGCGTGGTCCGACATCAAAGCACGCGCCGGATGTCACGACATGGTGCGCCTGTATCGTCAGCTTGGATGCCTTTGAGGGGAGTCCAAACACGTTTTTGGGAGGACCCGGCACACGATGGTGTCGCAACTGGCTCAGGCGCGGTGTTCCCCTGCTTTCCAGGATGGTATAAAGTAAATTCGATCGACGTACTCGGAACGCCTCGGCAACTCGCCTGCTGGCGACGGCGAGGTTGGCGAAGAGACCCAGAAGCAGTCGTTCGCCGTTCTTCGACTTCTTCCCACAAGCGGACGCCCGTTCAGCTCTCCCACTCAGTCGTCAGTAAACTCACCCGTTGTCATCGTTCGCCAGCGCGTTGACCTCGTCGGAAAGGTAGGTTTGCCAATAAGCATCACCTAACCGCGGGATCGAGTAGCCCTTGCGCAGATCCTCACCCAAGCTGAACGCCCGCGCACCTAGTCGCAGGGTTTCCGCTCGCAAGATGGCAGTAGCGTCCTCACCATCGAGCTTGTCATAAGCATCGTCGATCTTGAGCTGGACCACATCTCTGTGTGGCGTGAAGTCGAGGACTCGGGTCGTCAACCTCACATCAAGATCGCGCCACCGCTCCTTCTCGTCAGGGAGTTGGCCCAACGTGGGAACCTGAGTGCTCCAGTTTCCGGACGCGTGTTCGCTGGCAATCCACTCATCGTTGTCCGACACTCGATCGGTGGTCTCGCGAGCATAGCGCTCGAAAACGGTGGCGATGCGCACGGCGAGGTAGCTCGTCTCCCGCATGGTGACCCGGCGTTCGCGGTACCAAGTGACGCCTTGCCCCAGAGCCGTGCTGAACAGTGATGACGTAAGCGCCAGTGTAGCAATGGATCCGAAGGTGAGATGCTCGCTCATTCGTTGAGCATTACGCGAGCCTGTAAATGGGACAAGCGTTTCCGATTCCGCAGCCTAAGCGGCAGCGATTGGAATTTGCGCAATATACTTAGCAACTTCCAGCCTACTGCCCATCGGCCACGTCTGTCTGACCGAGACCATCGGGCTCCATCGTCGTGGCTAGGGGACCCAATCATGGACGCTCAACGCCCCTCTTGCGCTTCCCAACTCCGGACACTCATTCATCGGTTCGCGATCGCCCTGCAGGGGCGCTGAAATGACGATATTTGGGACACCGCGTAATTGATTTAGCCACCCTCGTGCATGGTACGAAGTCGCCTTGGCGCTTCAATGCAGGGGGATGACCGATGTCGATTTATGCAGGATTGGATGTGAGTGACAAGACGACGCATATCTGCGTGGTCGATGTCGACGGCAAGGTATTGCGGCGCGATGTTGTCGCGAGCGATCCCGATGTTCTGGCCAAATGGCTCAACAAGCATTGCACCGATCTGGTGCGCGTGGTGCTGGAAACCGGAACGCTATCGACGTTCCTGTACCATGGGCTGGTCGAGCGTGGTGTCGCGATAGAATGTATCTGCGCGCGGCACGCGAAGGGCGTCCTTTCTGCACGCGTGAACAAGAGCGATGCCCACGACGCGGAGGGGCTTGCCCAGCTGGCCCGCACTGGCTGGTACAAGCGCGTTCACATGAAAGCGTCGGCCACGCATATCGACAGGGCAGCCTTGCGTATCCGCGCCCAGCTCATCACTGCGCGGACATCCATGGCCAACCAGCTGCGAGGGCTCCTGAAGCTGTTCGGCCTGCGCATGGGCACCGCCAGAACACCGGGCCGGCGTGCCGAACGCCTGGCTGCTTTCTATGCCCAGCGCCCGGATTTGAGAGCCCTGTTTGCTCCGCTCATTGCATCCATGGAAGCCATTGAGGAGCAGCTGCGCGCATACAATCGCCTGCTCAACGACCGGGCAAAAGCGGATCAGGTCTGCGCCCGGTTGATGAGCGTTCCTGGGGTTGGACCGATCACCGCGCTCACCTACACCTCGACCATCGAAGATCCGCACCGTTTTGCCCGAAGCGACGATGTCGGCGCCTATGCAGGGCTTGTGCCCCGACGCAGTCAATCGGGAGAACGCGATGTCAGCGGACATATCTCCAAGGCGGGAGATCACATGTTGCGCAAGGCGCTGTACGAAGCGGCCAACGTCGCGCTGACCCAGGTCAAGCGACCATTCGCCCTTCAGACGTGGGGCAGGAAAATGGCCGAAGCAAAGGGCGCTAGGCGTGCCAGAACGGCCGTCGCGCGGAAGCTCGCCGCATTACTCCATTCGCTTTGGCTGAACGAGACGGAGTTCCGCTGGGCCTAAACCCAGCGATCCTCATCCCGATCAGCCATGCCCCGGACGATCTCGTCAGCTTTGTAGAGGGTCAAACCTCGTTTGGGACTCAGAGACGTCCACCTATTCCGCTCGGCCGCGATCATGAAGGCTCGGACGAAAAGCTGCCACAGCTGTCCGATGACCTCGAAGACAACCATTGGCGAACGGGAAAAAGGAAGAACAATGCGAGAATCAATTAGACAACTTTGCTGACATACCTATCTGCCCATTCGAACGACGGCTTTCGCCACGAGCGGACGAAGCCGGCCATGCGAAGAGGAGGCTTTGGAGCCTTATGCTCGCACGCGTTCTCATTGCTTCTTTTGCTGCCACGCGATCGCCTTGCGCAGAACGCGGGACAGCTGCTCGACCGAGTACGGCTTATGGAGCAGCTCGAACCCGTGATTGCCGTTCTGGGCCAGCACGTGACTGTAGCCGCTGGTAAGGATCACGGGAATAGTAGGGTAGAGCCTGCGGATTTGTTGGCCCAACTCCAACCCACTGGTTCCCGGCATGACCACGTCTGAGAAGACGATGTGGAACCGGGTGCAATCCTTTTCCAGTTCGACCAGCGCTTGGGTTGCGTCGCTTGCGAAGACGCTTTCGTAGCCAAGCTCGCTCAGCGCCTGCGTTGCGAACTCGCCTACCGCTTTGTTGTCTTCGACGACAAGGACGCAAACACCTTTGCCGTCGACGGTTGCGGGGACGTCCGGCACGATATCCGGTTGCGGCTCGGCATCAAGCACACGCGGCATGTATAGCGTGAAAGTCGTGCCATGCCCCATTTGGCTATCGACACGGATATCGCCTTCAGACTGCTTTGCGAAACCAAACACTTGGCTCAAGCCAAGGCCGGTTCCCTGCCCAAGCTGCTTCGTCGTGAAGAAGGGTTCAAAGATGCGCGCGATCTCGTCGTCGGCTATGCCAGTGCCCGTATCGGTGATCGCCACGGCCACGAAATCGCCGGCGATCGGCGGATGCGTTCGAAGCGCCGGGATGCCGGATACGGGGCCGATCGCGATCGACAACCGGCCTTCGCCATCCATCGCATCACGTGCATTGATCGCCATGTTGACGATTGCTGTGTCGAACTGGCTGCGATCGGCGAGTACCATGCACGGTTCCGGGGGAGCGAGCGTTTCCAGGACGATCCGCGAGCCGGTCAGCGTGCGCACCATAGACGCTACGTCAAGGATGCTGGCGCCAGCGTCGAACACCTCCGGCTTGAGTGCCTGGCGCCGGGCGAAGGCCAGTAGCTGCCCGGTCAGCGCCGCCGCGCGGTCAGCAGTTTCGCCGATCGCGTCGATATATCGCTCACGTCGTTCGGCGGGGAGGTCGGGCCGGCGCAGCAAGTCGACCGAGCCTCGAATAACGGTCAGCAGATTGTTGAAGTCGTGCGCGACGCCGCCGGTCAGCTGCCCGACCGCCTCCATTTTCTGAGCCTGCCTCAGCGCATCCTCGGCCAATTCCAGATCGGCCCCACGCTGCCGTTCGGCTGTCACGTCGCGCGCACTCGAATAAAGCTTTCCATTGTACGGAACGGCAACCCAGGACAGCCACCGCCAATTGCCCGATGTCGTGCGATAGCGGTTCTCGAACTTGAGCAGGGGATTGCCATCGGCGAACCTCGCAAATTCCTGGTCGCTGCTGCCCATATCCTCTGGGTTGACAAAGACGCTGTAATGGACGCCTTCCATTTCCTCCGCGGTCCAGCCGAGCATTTGTTCCCACGCAGGATTAACGCGCTCGAAAAGACCCGTCTTCAAATGGATGACCGACAGCAGTTCGGAACTGACAGACCATGTCAGCGCCCGTTCGCCGACGCGCTCGACCACCTGACGTTCTAAATCGGCATTTAACTCGCGGAGCCGTGCCTCGCTCGCACGGCGTCCATCATCGGCGGCGATGCGCTCGCTAATGTCGAGGAAGGTACAGATAGCACCGTCGATCCTGCCCTGCCGAATGATCGGGATCGCCCAATATTCCACCGGCAACGGCTCGCCATCGATCGGGAAAAACAGTTCGTCGCTGACATGCGCGCGGGTGCCAACCCGCGCGCAGATGTAAATCGGACACTCGGTTTTTTCGTAGTCGCGTCCGTCGCGGTGGCTGTGGTGGATAACGTCGTGCAGCTTGCGGCCGACCGCATCCTCCTTGCGCGCGAACCCCATCATGCGCAGGAAGGCGGCGTTGCAATCGGTGGTCACGCCATTGCGGTCGACGGCATAGAAACCCTCCGCCATCGAATCGAACAGGAGTCGCGTGCTAGCCTCGGCCTCGCGCAATGCTTCCGCCGCCAAGCGCTGTTCAGTGCGGTCGCGAAGTACCTTAACGAAGCCAATGACGGTGCCGGCGTCATCGCGCAAAGGCGTCATTTCGCCATTTGCCCAGAACCGTTCCCCATCCTTGCGGATGTGCCAGCGTTCATCGTTACCTGCTCCCCGTTCGAGAGCGCATTGCATTTCAATCTCGGGCCGGTCGGCGGCGATATCTTCCGGGGTGAAGATGCGATCGATTCGCTGGCCGATCATGTCCGACTCAAGCCAGCCGAAGATTCGGCGTGCCCCCTCGTTCCAGGTCGTCACGCGGCCTTCGGTGTCCGTCGCGACGATCGAGAAATCGGTCGCGCTGTCGATGATCCAGCGATTGATAGCTGCGTCTTGCATCTTTCCCCCACGACGTGATCGCCACGCTACGGATTTACCCTGGATTTGTCCCGCGTCGCAGTTCGACCGGCGGCAAGCCGACGATATCGTAAGTCGCCGAGGCGATACCGATGTTGGCCTCGTCGAGTGCGGCAATGATCTGCCGGCTCATCGCGTCCTTGATGGCACGGATCCGGTGGGTGGTGACGATGAAGCGGACAGTGAGTTCGAGCCAGTTGTCGGTGATGCGGAAAAACACCTTAGGATCGAGATCGATTGGATCGACCCCGAACCGGGTTTCCATGTCCGCTTTCGCGTCGGCAGCGATGTCGCGTTCGCTGCCGGCGAACGCGCGCGCGGCGTCGAGCAGGATCGCCTCAACTTTGGCGCGATCCGCGTCGTACGTAATCGGGATCGCCATCTCTTCCCACATGAACGGGAAGTCGCGCGTGTAGTTGAAGACCGGTTCGGAAAAGATTTTGGAATTGCTGACCGTGACGATCCGCCCGGTGAACTGCCGACTTTTCACCCACATGGCCGGGTCGGCGCCTTGAACGCTGGGCGGCTGGCCCATCTCCATGATCGTGGTCTGGATGAAGCCTAGCCGCAGGACATCGCCGCGCACGCCGCCCATCGAGATGCGATCGCCGACGTTGAAGGTACTGCCACGCAGGACCACGAAATAGCCGGCGATCGCGGTCACCGGCTGCTGCAACGCGAAAGCAAGCCCCGCGGTCACCAGCCCGAGTGCAGTGGCCAACCGGGTTGGATCGCTGAACCATATCGACAGGAGGCCCAGAATCAGAATAACCGCGCTGAGCAGGCTAATGCCTTGCCGCGTCCAGAATTTAGTCTGCAATCCGGCAGTATCGGTATTGCGCAGGATAACGCCCACAAGCCACCGGAGGACTCGGCTGACGACGACGACGATCATGACGAAAGCGAGCGAGAGCAGCAGCTTTTGTCCGTTCTCCGGATTTACACCGACCCAGTCAATCCCGAGAAATCGCATTGTACCGCCCCGTTGGCATTGCCGCGTCGCTGACGCGCGCCTGAAAATGCAAGGAGAGGCCGGGTGGCGTACCGCCGCCCGGCCTCCATAATGATCCTTAACGGATCATACGCAACCGTTCAGAGATCGTCGCCAAGCGCTCCCTTGACGCTGCCCTTTACGTCCTGCGCCGAGCCCTTGAGCTGCTGGGCCTTGCCCTCGGCCTCCAGTTTCTGGTTGTCGGTCATGTCGCCGATCTCTTCCTTGACCTTGCCGGCAACCTTGTTGCCCGCGGCCTTCATCTTGTCGGTGAACTCACCCATCGTCATTCTCCTTGGTTGATACGGTTCAGTCGTTCTCGTACTGTGCTATCTGACCGCGGGCGCCTTGTTGGCGACGATCGCATCGCGCTGCTCCTGGCTCATGGCGCTGACGTTCATGTCGGCTGCCTTGATCGCATCAGCGCGGGATTCTCCGCGATCGCGCGCAGCACCGGCGCGATTGTCGAGCATCGCGGCTTGATTGCGGAGCTGGTCAGCATTCTGCTCCATCGTGTCCGCGCGATTGTCTGCGGCGTTCTCGACACGTCCGGCGAGCTTGTCGGATGGGCTCTTGCCGCAGGCGCCGAGCGTCAGCGCGGAGGCAACCAGCCCGAGGATGACGATCTTCTTCATGGTGATATTTCCCTGTTGATGTGGTGGATCAGCGCGCGGCGCCGCAACGGATTCCTTGGATCTTGCACGATAACCTTCGCCCTAGGTGGAGCACACCGCTTCATGCAACATGAGTTAAGCTGTCTGGAACGCGCCACAAAGATGTGATTGCATCAAGCGATCAGACGCAAATGCCCCAAGACGTGAAATTATTGGCGCGCTAGGAATGCCCCCAATCACAAGGACGCGATCATGGCCAAACGACCAGACGGGCACAGCCTGATCGGAGTGCGCGAAACTGCCGATCTCGACAACCTTCGTCTGATCGTCTCGGGCTTGCGCGAAGGCGTGATCCTGCTCGATCCCACCGGCACGATCTTGTGGGCGAACGACGCTGCGTTGGCGATGCACGGAGTGACGACCGTCGACACGCTCGGCCAAGACGCCGCCGGTTATCGCTCTCGGTTCGCGCTCCGCTATCGCAACGGCCATGTTTTACGGGCCGAAGATTATCCCATCGAACGCGCCGTGGCGGGTGAAACGGTCGTAGATATCGTCGTCGAAGTGACCGCAGCCAAGGCCGACGGGATGCGGTGGGTGCACCAGATGCGCAGCCTGATCCTCGCTGACCAGCGCGGCGCGATCGAGGGCCTCGTCCTCATAGTCACCGACATCACCGAGCGCGCCGAAGCCGAGCATCGCTTCCGACAGGCGTTCAACGCCAACCCCGCACCAGCGCTGATCGCGCGGCTGACCGATCTAAAGGTCGTCCGCGCCAACCAGGGCTTCCTCGACATGACCGGCTATGCCGCGGACCGTATTGTCGGGCGCACCGTGTACGAGCTCGATCTGTTCACCCGCGCCGAGCGCCGCGATCTGGCCCACGAGCGGCTCGCGGCAGGCAACCCTGTCCCGCAGATGGAGACCGAGATCGACTTGCCCGAAGGCGAAACCAAGCTCGTGATCGTCGCCGGCCAGCCAATCGGGTTGGAGGACGAGGATTGCATGCTGTTCACCTTCGCCGACCTTGAACCGCGGCGGAAGGCGGAGACGGCGCTGCGTCATAGCGAGGAGCGGTTCCAGCAGGCGTTCGACCTGGCCCCCGTTGCGATGGTCGTCGCCTCGCTAAAGAACCATGCCTTGCTCGAAGTGAACCAGGCGTTCCGCACGATGACCGGTCACTCCGAGACGACGCTGGTGGGGCGCAGCCCCGGCGAACTGACGCTGTGGGACACCGCGGTGACGCGGCGGCGAATGGAAGAGCAGGTCGAGGCGACCGGCAAGCTGCGCAACGAGGATGCGAAGGTGCGCACCAGCACCGGTCAGTTCCTCGACTGCCTGGTTTCGGCGGCGACGATCGACCGCGCCGGCGATCGCTGCGTGCTGTGGGTAATCCAGGACATCACCGAGCGGCGTCAGTCGGAACTTGATCTGGTCGCGGCGATCGAGGCGGTGATGAGCGACGCCAGCTGGTTTAGCCGCAACGTGGTCGAAAAGCTAGCAAACCTCCGCGCCGACCGGGCGGGTAAGCCACTCAAGGAAACCGCGCAGCTCACCCGGCGCGAGCGGGAGGTGCTGGGACATCTAGGCCAGGGTCAGGACGACGAAGGGATAGCCGACGCCCTAGGTCTTACGCGCACGACTGTGCGCAATCACGTGTCGCGGATCTACGGCAAGATCGGCGTCAACAAACGCGGCGCGGCAATCATTTGGGCCCGTGAGCGTGGCATCGGCGGCAAGGGAATTTCATGACAATCCAACCAGCAGCTCCGAACGGCCGCGATGCGATCAATCCTTGGGCGATGCCATGGCAAGCATGGAGAGCTGTACTGCTGCGCACCTGGAACGAGGCGGGCGACGACAATGTCGGTCTCGTCGCCGCCGGCGTGGCATTCTACGGGTTCCTTGCGCTAGTCCCGCTGCTCGGCGCGGTCGTGCTCAGCTATGGACTTGTTGCTGACCCGGCCACCGTGATCGGGAATGTGCGGGGGCTGATGTCCGTCATGCCGGCCGATGCCGCCAAGCTGATCGGCGAACAACTCCTCAACGTCGTCGCGACGTCGGGTGAGAAAAAAGGCTTTGGCTTGCTGCTTGCGCTTGCGCTCGCCGTTTTCGGCGCCCGGAGCGCCGCCGGCGCGATCGTGAGTGCGCTCAACATAGCCTATGAAGAGAAGGAGCGCCGAAGCTTTATCATGGTGAACCTGCTGGCGCTCGGTATCACCGGCGCAGGCGTGCTGGTGATGGTGCTGGCGGTGATCGCGATTGCGGCGCTCGGCCACCTGGAGGACATGCTGCCGACAATGCCTGAACCAGTTGTGGTCGCCGGCAAGATCGCCTCCTATTTGGCGCTCGTGTTGGCGGGCGCCGCTGGGGCCGCCACACTATACCGCTACGGGCCTTCTCGCGAGCGACCGCGCTGGGTCTGGCTGACCCCGGGATCACTGCTCGCTGCGCTGCTTGGGCTCGCGCTAACGTTCGGCTTCGGTATCTATGTCGCCAACTTCGGGAATTACAACGCGACCTACGGGTCGCTCGGCGCGGTCGTGGTCATGCTGACTTGGCTCTATCTGTCGAGCTATCTCCTGCTGTTCGGCGCGGAGCTCAACGCTGAACTCGAGCATCAGAGTGCGCAGGACACAACGCACGGAGCAGCGGCGCCGTTAGGCGAACGCGGCGCGTGGGTGGCGGATCATGTCGCAGGTCAGCAACCGGATGACCAGAAGGACGCTCCTGCGATTGCAGGATCAGACATCGACGACGGACCCAGCGACGCCTCTCGCACTGCCGTTCTGTCAGACGTCAATATCCGGCAAGAACCTTCTCTGCCGGCGCGACTAATCAGCTTGTACGTCGGTTCCAAGCTGGGAAAGATCGCCGGAGGCGGCGGAGCCGGCCTCGTTGGGCCGGTTCTAGGCGGAGTCGGCTTCTCGCTTCTGCGCCGACGTGGTCGCGCACGTCTTGGCATTGTGGCAATCGCGGCTGCCGCTGTTTTAGGGTTGGCGGGAAGAAGCTCTGACACATGACAAAGATGAGAATTGCCGGCAGAGAAGTTGGCGCCGATACCACCGGAAATAAATCAAAGGGGCGACGGGATGGCGAACGGTAGGTGTGTATTGGTGAGCGGCGCGGAAAGCGGAATCGGAGCTGCGTGCGCTATCTCGTTCGGAGCGATCGGTGACAGAGTGGTGGTGCTGTTCCACGATGCCCATAACGATGGAAGCGAGACCGTCGCCAAGGTGAGGGCGGCTGGCGGCGAGGCGATCGCGGTCCAGTGCAATGTCGGGGACGAGGTATCGGTGGATGCGGCGTTCGCGGCTGCCGAGAAGGCGTTCGGGCTCGTCACTGTGCTGGTCAATTCCGCCGGAATAAACATGGCGGGCGTGCCAGTGCGACAAATGACGATGCCGCAATGGCAGCGCATGCTTGATACCGACCTGACCGGCGCGTTCCTTACCTCGCGTCGGTTCGTACGAGACCGGCCTGCGAACAGCCCCGGCACGATCATTCACATATCATCGATCCACGCCTATGCGGTGCGGGCCGGCGGCGCGGATTACTGTGCGGCCAAGGGCGGCCTGACCAACTTAATCGAGACGCTCGCGATCGAAGAAGCGCCCAACGGCATCCGTGTGAACGCGATCGAGCCAGGCATGATCCTGACACCGATGAACGAGCGCGCCAGCACCGATCCGGTCTATCGCAAGACGCTTGAACAGAACATCCCGATGGATCGGGCGGGACAACCCGAGGAGGTCGGCGATCTTGCCGTGTTCCTCGCCTCGGACAAGGCGTCGTACATTACCGGCGCGCGTATCGTGATCGACGGTGGCCTGTCGCTGATGCAGGCACTCGGCGCATGATCGGGAGCAAACCCGCAATGCCCGCTTCGACCGCCGGCGCCACGAACCAGTCGGAGATCGCGCCCGGCGTGCCGATCGTGCGGTCACGCCTGCCTGCCGACAGCGTGACCGGGGATCGGAAGGTGCTGGTCTACCCCTCGTCGAATGTCGTCGATTTCAATGTGCAAGAGTTACAGGAGATCCACCTGATGGGTCCGGCGCCACTGATGGCGCGCGATCTGATGAGCCCGTATGTCTGGCTGGAGCCGGACGGCCGGTTCGGCATCATGGTGCGCGCGGTGACGCAGCCCGGCGAGCCGATGACTGACACCGGCATCATCTGGGCCGGCTGGAGCGATGACGGCGTCCACTTCGCGATGCTCGACCAGCCCGCGATCGTGCCCGGCGGCCCCGGCGAAAAGGATGCGGGCGGGGTGGAAGATCCCACCGTGGTGAAGATGGAGGACGGCAACTACGTCGTCTATTACACCGGCGTCGAGGCCGACATGGCGCATGGCGAAATGTTCTATGCCGCTGGGCCGACCATCGACGCCCTGGTGAAGACCGGCGTTGCGCTGGCCTCCACAAAGTCGCTTGGCAACACGAAGGAAGCGACGGTTGACCGCGAAAAGGATGGGCGATGGAGTCTGTTCTACGAATATGCCGCCGACGAGGCCAGTCGCGTGGGCCTGGCGATCGGCCCCAAGGTGGACGGACCGTGGGACGAGCAACCAACGCCGTTCATGCCGCGCGAGGACGGATGGGACAATTGGCACCTCTCGACAGGCCCGATGTTGCTCGACGACCCTGAAATGCCGGTGATGTTTTACAACGGCGCAACGCACGACGCGCGTTGGCGGATCGGCTGGGTCGCGTTCGACCGCGAACTGACCCGCGTGGTGGACCGATGCATCGAGCCGCTGATCACACCGCCGCCCGCAAGAGATCGGACAGCGAGCGACATAGCATTTTCCGCCTCGGTCACCAGTCGCGACGGCGAGGTATGGCTATATTATTCCCTCGAGGACCGGCGACTGTCGCGAGCGCGGCTGAAGCGGAGCTGAAAGCCGTAAGGTGGTGGAAACTCGTATTAGGCAGACATCCGGCACGGCGAAGGTAGCTACAAGACCCATAGCCGTCAGTCCGGCATTCAATCGGCTCGCCGAAAGCGAACGTTCATTCATATGCTGGGATGAGTTCTGTCTCGTGATAGAGAGGGCCGATGGCCCCAATCTATCAATTTGGAGCGCTAACAACGTGACGTAGCGGTCAGCATGGTCGCGGCGCTTTGCGTGACGATCCTTGTGACGGCAGCGTGCATGTACTGCAGTATCTCAGCTTCACAAGGCGGTTCATTAAAATGGTGCCACCGAGCTGTTCGCGCATGCGCTCGTCGGGCTGCTGCTCGGCGTACCGGCCTTGCTTGCGCTCGGTGTTATCATGATCGCGGCAATGGCGTGCGCGCCATTCTTGCACAATGGGCCGACGGTGCTGGTACTAGGCCCGATCGCGGTCGGCGTAGCGCGCGGGCTGCACCTCAACCCCGATCCGTTCCTGATGGCGGTGGCGACGGGTGCGGGTTGCCATTTCCTCACCCCAATCGGCCACCGGTACAACACCTTGGTGATGTGCCCGGGCGGGTATAAATTCGGGGACTATTGGCGGCAGGGACTGCCTCTTTCATTGCTGATAATCGTGGCCGGGGCGCCCCTCATCGATTTTGTCTGGCCGCTCCGATAACATCGCCGATGCGCCCTCCGATCCCGTGGAGCTGGCCGCGTGTCTTACAGAGCGATCGCCCGGTCGTTCGTTGGTCCTGTAATGACCTATCGCAGAACGCGCCCTCGAAGCTCGTAGCGGAAGGCTGCAAACGATCTCTAATCCGATTGCGAGAGCGTATTGGTTGCAGCGTTGTTCATGCCAATGCGGTATCCAAGCCGGCGGAGCGGTGCAACGCTCAGGCGAGGGTCGCCCCGCTTACCCGCGTCATCGTACCGGTCGAAACCGCAGCGCCGCACCGCCATTGGCATGGGCATCGAGAATCAAACTGCCCGACCGCGAGCGCACCGCCCCTTCGCGTCGGTCGATGGAGGTGTAGACCGTGCCGTCGGTCCAGCTATCGACGTGCCAACGCCCCTTGCCGAGGAAGGAGAGCGGGATCGCCAGATGCCGCGGATGCTCGTCGGTCAGCACGCCAACGAACCAGTCGCTCCCCTTGCGCCGCGCAACGATGATAGAGTTGCCGAAGGTGCCTCCCAAAGCGCGCGTCTCGTCCCACGCGGCGGGCACAAGCTTAAGGAAATCCGCGCCGGGGACCGGGCGGTGTGCGGCATCCTCATAGGCCGAGGGCGCATCGGCCAGCATCATGAACGGACTGGGATAGACCACGAACAGCGCGAGCTGCTGCGCCCGCGTCGTCATCACCATCGGTCCGATCGAGCGTTCCTGGAACTGTGCCGGCGGAACGTTGCGGAAGCCGCCCGGCGTATAGTCCATCGGGCCGACGATCGCGCGGGTGTAGGCGGTGCGAACATTGTAGCCGGACGTCACCTTGGTCGACCAGCGATTGTATTCGAGCCCCATCACCCCTTCTTGGGTCAGGAAATTGGGATAGGTGCGCGCCAGCCCGCGCGGAACCATCGCGGCGTGCAGATCGACCATTAGATGATGCTTGGCCGCTTCGCTGAGCAAGCGATGGTAGAAAGCAACGATTTCCTGATCCTGGCGATAAATGAAATCGACCTTGATCCCGGCGATTCCGAGCCGTTCGTAGAGCGGCAGCGCCTGCGCCATTTGCTTGTCGAGCGTCAGCCAATTGACCCACAGCCACACCTTCACGTGCCGCGCGCGCGCATAGCGCACCAGTTCGGGAATATGCACACCGACTGCGTTGCGTGTGATATTGGCATTGGGCAGATCGACGCTTTCGCCCGGCGGACGCCACGCCCACCCCTTGTCGATCATCATATAGGGCAGGCCAAACCGGCCGGCGAAATCGATATAGACCTTGTAGGTTGCGTCGTTATGCCCAGCATGCGGGACGCTGGGAGCGAGCGATCCCGACCACCAGTCCCACGCCGCCTTGCCTGGCCTGACCCAGTCAGCGTCGGCGACGCGCGAGGGGCTGGCAAGATCATCGACCAGCGTCGAGGCGATCAGATCTTCGGGCCCGTCTGCCAGCATCACTACGCGCCACGGAGTCACGACCGCGACGTGGGCTATTGTCACCGGCGGCGCTTTCGGCTTGGCCGGGTTTGGCGTCAGCCGCAGTCGTACGCCGTTTTTGTCTCCGTTTCCCGCGAAATAGGCGGCTGCGAAATTCTCGAGCCCGCTTTCGGTCAGCGCCAGCGTTTCGCCGCCGCGGCCGGTGCGGCATACCAAAGGCAGGTCATAAAGGCCACTGTGGGCCAGCGCGCTCGCCTTGATCGGCGTATAGCCGCCTTCATGGCTGTTCTTCATCTCGTAATGCCGCACGGCGAGACAAGCCCGGTCCTGCGGAAACACGAACTGCGTGCGATCGGCTGCGACCGCGATCTGGTCGATGCCGGCCTGCCGCGGGACGACGATCCGCACTGCAGCGCCCTGGTCGCTCACCCGCGCTTCGAGGTTGAAGCGCCGCACCGGCGCTTGGCGGCTTTGCACGTGCATCGTCATCGTCATGAAATGCGAGACCACGGGCGTAGCCCGACCGGGCATCGCATAGCGCTCGTCACGCTTTCCATGATCGACCGCAGTGATCACTAGGTGGTCGAAGCGCACGGCGGTGCCACGCTCGGTCATGTCGAGCGCGAGCGTCGAGGGCGCGATTACGTCGCGGCCGTCGCGGCGAACGCGGAACAATGGGCTGCCGTCATGGGCCAATCCGATTTCGAGCGAAATCCGCGCATTGGGTGAAAGGACAATGCGCGAGCTAACAATCGGCGGCTTCGTGCAACCGGCCAGCGATACGGCAGTCAGGAGCGCGCAACCCGCCCATAAACGGATCGCCAACACGTCCTCCTTAGTCAAATCTGTAGCGGCGCTACGCGATCACACGACGCTTGACGAGTGGGCGCACGATATATCGATCGCCACGTCAGCCTCACAAGTGTATCCGAACGGCAAAGCCTGTGCGACGAGTGCGCTCACGGCATCGGGGCTCATCTCGGTCGAGCGCTATGGAACAGGAAGCTGCGATGGACTGGCATACGTGGCTCGCAAATGCCGGCGTCACCATACCGAATTCGCCCGATGTGGAGTCGCTCGTTGTTGCCGTCGTGCTGATCGCGGGTGCGGTCGCGATCGGCTGGTTCGCCGGGCACCGCGCCGCGCCTTCAGTTGCTGTTCGACTGAAACGCCTCGGCGGTCGCGCCGCGGTCTTTCCGGAAACATTTGTCGCCTCGGTCATCCAATATAGCGTGATCGCGCTGCTACTGTTGATCGTTGGCAATTCGGCTGCGCTCAGCCCCCTCGCATTGATGCTGCTGGCAGTGGCGCTCGGGATTGCGGTGGCGCGCCTCGTCCATCGCGTCGCCCGCGCCGCGGGTTTGGGCAAGAGCACGGCTACCATCGTGGCGATCGTAGCGTTAGTCGCGACCACTGCGGCGACGCTTGGCGGAATGCAGCCGCTGATCCACGGACTCGACGGGATCGGCATCACGATCGGCAAGCATCGTATCTCGCTGCTCGCGGTGATCAACGCGATCGTCATTGTTGCGGTGCTCTACGTCGTCGCCAAGGCAGCGAACCATGTGCTGGTCCATCTGATCGGCCGTACCAGCAGCCTCGACCTTTCACAGCGCGCGCTGGTGCAGAAACTCGCCGGGATCGGCGTGGTCGTCGTGGCTGTGCTGCTCGGGATCGACTTGCTCGGCATCGACCTGACCGCGCTCACCGTCTTCTCCGGCGCCGCTGGCCTCGCGATCGGGTTCGGCCTGCAAAAGACCTTCGGCAATCTGATCGCCGGGCTGATCCTGCTGATGGATCGCTCGATCAAGCCCGGCGACGTGATCGTCGTCGGCGACACGTTCGGATCGGTTGGCAAGATCGGCGTGCGCGCGGTGTCGGTCGTAACGCGCGACGGCAAGGAGCACCTCATCCCGAACGAGCAATTGATGACCGACGCGGTAGAGAACTGGTCCTATTCGGACCGAAACGTGCGGATCCATATCCCGGTGGGCGTCGCCTATGGCTGCGATCTGGCGCTGGCGCAGAAGCTCATGATCGAAGCAGCCGCCGGCGCGGTGCGCGTGCTCGACACGCCAAAGCCTTCTGTCTGGCTAAAGGCGTTTGGTGACAGCTCGGTCGACCACGATATCCTCGTGTGGATCGCCGACCCGGAACTGGGGGTCGGCAATGTCAGGTCCGACATCCTCAACCGCCTGTGGCGGCTGTTTGCGGACAACGATGTCGAGCTTCCTTTCCCGCAGCGTGATATCCACGTCCGCTCGATGCCTACGCCGCCTGCGCCGACCGGGAACTGAGCGCTCATCAGCCTTCGGCAGGCGCTCCGGCTAAAGCCGCGACGAGGCAAACTATCCCGACTATCAAGAAGCCGACGCGCGCGAGTGTACCGCCCGCCCCCGTTCGCCACGAAACCCACAGCGCGAGCACCGCCTGCATCGCGTAGAACAGCGCGAACGCGCGCGATGAAAGCGCGATCACCGAGAACGGATCGGTCAGCCACACCACCGCAATCGACAGCGCGCTGGCGGTGATGAACGCCTCGCGTACCCCGAGCTTGCGGCGCGAGACTTCGACCATCAAGCCGCCCGAACCGATCGAATCCGCGATCGCCGCGCTCAATTGGCTCGACACCGCGCCGATCAGCACGAAAATGCCGAGCGCCGGCGCGACCAACTCCATGATGTCGAGGATCCCCGCCACGCCCTCTGCGTGCTGCGCCTGACTCAGAAACGGGGTGAGCAAAGCGAGAAACGCAAGGTAGATCGCCGAGGACAGCCACTGTGCATAGCGCATCGTCTTGACGCGCGTTGCCTGGTCATAACTGTCGCCCATGTAACGCGACGTCTCGAACCCCTGTACCGTAATCAGCAGCCCGAGCAGCATCGGTATTCCGCTCCATGACAGCCGCGTCGGCGGAAGATCGAGCGGTGCGCCAGTCCGCGTCGCCCACCACACGCCCAGCCCGGCGAGCAAGCCCGCGATGATGCCGAGTTTGACCGAGACACTGGCATGCGCGGCATGTTCGATCTTGCGAATGTCGCCCGAGAAGGTGAGCGTGGTAAGCAGGAGGATGATGACAGTCACGACGATATTGGCGACCAAGCCGTGCCATTCGGCCGTGATCCCGAGCGGCTTCATTGTGAATTCGGCGAGCAGCTTGAGATAATAGGCGACCGACACCGCATAGGCGATCGCGAGCATCACCTGTGCCGCGCGCATCGCCCAGGCCATCGGATCGTTAAGCGACAGCTTGGGCGCGATGTTCTCGACATGGATGATATTGAAGCGGATCACCGCGCCGACCGCATAAGCGATCGCGAGCAACGCGGCCATGGCGAGGATCGCGGCCGAGCCGAACTCTCGGGCGAGCAGCGGCCCGCAGATCAGGAAGCCCGACCCGATGATCGAAGCAAGCGGCGTCACCGTCGCGCGCCAGGCGGTCGATTTGGCGAACCGACTGAACGTCAGCAGCGTCGTGACCGCGACAGCGGCGAGAATGGCAATAGCAACGATCATGCGGTCATGGCCTCGTCATGCAGTCCCGCCGAGCCAGGCGGCACTATCGCGCAGGCGGCGCTTATAGTCGGGTTCGCGCAGTGCATGGCGCAATTCGTCGGCACGCTGCTTGATCCGTTCGAGATTAAACCCGCCGAGTGCCTTTTCGGCGAGCACTTCCAGCTTGTCGGCATAACCCGAGATCAGCGCAAGTCGGTCGGGATCGTCACAGTCGAGCGACACTTCGCCGAGCGCGCGGATGAAGCGCAACGCCGCGACCATGTCGGCCGCGCTGTATTGCGCCAGCGCCCCGAACGATCGATCCATGAAGCCGTCAAATGTCTCGGGATGCGCGATCACGCGCAACATGCCATCATCGTCGACGCGCAGATGCGGTGGAAGTTCGCGCCCGGCCATGTCCGACAGCGCAGCACCGAGCCAATCCATGCAGGTGACCGCGGTGAACGGATCGTTGACCCCGGGCGAAAGCGCGCGCGCGGCGATCTCGACCAGTTCGTCGATCAGGAAGCGCAGATCCTGCAGGGCCGATCGCCGCGAACTGACCGAGAAGGCATCGCGAATGACACGCGCGGCTTCGTCATCGCAGCGCTCGGGCGGCCATGCTTCGACCAGCGTACGGCCGACATGGGTGAAGTCGCCTGGCTGATATTGCAGCCGCAGCACCAGATCATGCCTGCGCGCCTGGTCGATAAGCGTGTCGCCGTCGATCAGCTCGATATAGCCGGTGCGCTTGGCGGCGATCAGCATCCGCTGGTTAGCCTCCTCGCTGCTTGCATCCTTGCCGAAGGTAGCGGGAATGCGCGCCTCCCCCGCGCCGTGCGCGAGCGGCTTGCCGATGAAGCGCGGAAAGCGATGGCCGATCTCGAGGATCAGCCGTTCGCCGATGTCCTCGATCACGCTGTTGATGTGAATCTTGCTGGGGACATGGTGGATGAAGAAGATCAGCACCGCGATCGAGCAGATCGCCAGCGCGACTGCAACCAGCAATGCAATATTGGGCACGAAACTGTACCCGCCGCTCTCGTTGGCCGAGCGGATCGTGCGTAACACGACCAGACAATAGAGGAAGGTCGCGATGAAGGTGCCAAGCGTGACCTGATTGCCGCGGTCGCGCATGAAATTGGTTAGCATCCGCGGGCCATATTGCCCCGAAGCATAAACCACCGCGGCGATCGTCACCGAAAACACCGTACCCGCCACGGTGATCATCGAGCCGCCTATCGACGACAGCATCTGCCGCGCGCCATTGGGATGCGCGGCATAGAGCCAGCTGACGTGCTGCATCCAGGCCGAGCCCGCATAGCCGTCGAGTGCGATCATGGCCATCGCCAGCACAACTGCGGCAAACGCCATGATCGTCGGCACGAACCAATAGCTCGCGCTGAGTTTGTCGCCCACGCGCAGAAACCAGCTTTTCATGAGTCGCCGCGAGTCATTCGGGTACCCCGAACCGCTCGCTCGGCGCCGGATCGCATTTCATGATCTGTCTTTCGTTCGGGGAAGAGGCGCGTCCGGGCCGCACTCGAACCCATCGCAAAATAAAACCTCACTACCACTATCGTTCCGTATAGCTATTGGCGCGGTCTTTATCACCTCCGCCGAGTTCTGCGTAAACAGGCGTAGCCGGTCCGCATGTGGCCTGCCGTCGTGCCATGCTGAGTGATTGCCTGTCCGGAGATGTTTCGAAATGCCCGATTCCCCGTCGACCGGAGCTGCCGAGCGGGCGGCGAGCCCTCGCCTCGACCATTTCGCGCTGTACCGCTGGTGGCGGGCGACAGTGGTCGCGCCAATCGATCACGAGCGCGTCGTCGCCCGTATCGTCGAGGAGAGCGGCTGGTCCAACCGCTATGCCTTCATGACGCTGATGTCGGCGGGTATCGCCGTGCTGGGGCTGTTGCTGTCGTCGCCAGCCGTCGTGATCGGCGCAATGCTGATTTCGCCGTTGATGAATCCAATCTTGGGGCTGGGCTTCAGCCTGGCGCTGTTTGATTTTCGCGAAATGCGGCGGTCGCTGACCGCGCTGGTGATCGGTGCCGTGGCCGCGGTCGCGTTCACCGCGCTGATCGTCCTGGCCTCGCCGCTCAAGGCGCCGACTGCCGAGATCCTTGCACGTACGCGTCCCAACCTGTTCGATTTGCTCGTCGCTCTGTTCGCCGCGCTCGCTGGCACCTTCGCGATCATTCGCGGGCGCGGCGAGACGATCGTCGGCGTTGCCATTGCCACGGCGCTGATGCCGCCGCTCGCGGTGGTCGGTTACGGACTTGCTACCGGCAATATGGCGGTCCTGGGGGGCGCGCTCGCGCTGTTCGCGACCAACTTCCTGACAATCGCGCTCGCGGCGACGGCGATTGCGCGTTTTTACGGCTTCGGCCATTATCTCTCGGGCACGCAGAGTTGGGCGCAAACGATCGTGCTGGCGTTCGTATTCGTCGCAATGGGCATCCCGCTCGCGATTTCGCTCGGCCGGATCGCGCGCGAGACCGTGATCGCGACGCAGATCCGCTCGTTCCTCAACACCGCCTTCGGTGCCAGCGCGCGCGTGACGCAGCTCGACATTGATTTCGACCGCACTCCGATCGTCGTGCGCTCTGTGGTGATCGCCCCGCGCACCAACGCGAAGAGTAGTCCCGCGATGCAAGCGGACCTCGCCAAGCGCCTCGACCAGCCGGTCAAGCTTCAGCTCGATCAGGTACTGCTCGATCCGTCGGCGGGGGCGCTCGAGACCCAGCGCGCCGAATTGCGACAGGCGTCCGACAGCGCCGCCGCCGAAGACGCCGAGGCGGCGCGCGTCGTCGGTCTCGTGGCGCTCGCTGCCGGCGTCCCCAATGACGGTGTGACGCTCGACCGCGACCATCACCGAGCGGCCGCCACCGCCGTGCCGCTGCCCGGCGCGGGCCCCGATGCCTTCCGCGTGCTCGAGCAACGCGCATCGCTTGCCGCGCAAGGCTGGCATATCACGATCGTCCCGCCGCTGGGCCAGCTCCCCGCGGTCCGCTTCGCCGACAATGTCGATACGCTCGATCCGGCCGCACGCGATGCGGTATTACTCTCGATCTGGGAAGCGAGGCGCTGGAACATCGCCGAGCTCGCCGTGCCAGGACTCCCCGACGGCGCCAAGCCGCCCGCCAAACCCAAGCTCAATGCGCGCCGCGCGCTCGCCATTGCGACGCTACTGCGCGCCAATGGCATGCGCGCCGTCCCCGCCCCCGCGGCAGGCCAAATCGTCACCCTGAAAGCGGCCAGCCAATGAGTGCCCTCGCGATCACTCCGTTCGACGCCGCCGCGATTCTGATCGTGCTGGCCGCCACCCTCGGCTATCTCAACCGGCGCTTCCTCAAGCTGCCGCAGTCGATCGCACTGACCGTGATGGGCGCGATCGCCTCGCTCATCGTTGTCGGGCTCGATCGGCTACTGCCGGCCAGCGCAGTCAGTCACGATATCGTGCGCTTCATCGCTGGAATCGATTTTCACACCACGCTGATGGATGGGATGCTGTCGTTCCTGCTCTTCGCCGGCGCGCTCCACGTCGACTGGAGCGAGATGCGGCGCGGGCGCTTGCCGATCGTGATCCTCAGCACGATTGGCGTGATCCTCTCGACCGTCATCATCGGCCTCGGTTTTCAACTGATCGCCGGCTGGCTCGGCATCGCCATTCCGATCGCCTGGTGCCTGGTGTTCGGGGCGCTGATCAGCCCGACCGATCCGGTCGCGGTGATGGGGATCATGAAGGAAGCCGCCGTCCCGCCGACGCTGCAGGCAACGGTCGCGGGCGAAAGCCTGTTCAACGACGGGGTCGGCGTGGTGGTGTTCGCGATCATCCTGGCAGCGGCGCTGAGCGGGCAGCCGCTGTCGGTGCCGGCCGCGGCCGAACTGTTCGCCGTGGAGGCGGGCGGCGGCATCCTGCTCGGCCTTGCGACCGGCTGGCTCGCCTACCGCGCGATGCATTCTATCGATGATTACAAGGTCGAGGTGATGATCAGCCTGGCGGTGGTGATGGGCGGCTATGCACTCGCCAGCCAACTCCATGTCAGTGGCCCGGTCGCGATGGCGGTCGCCGGCCTCATTATCGGCAACCAGGGCGTCGCGCATGCGATGAGCGACACGACGCGCGATTACCTACTCAAATTCTGGGCGCTGATCGACGATATCCTCAACGCGGTGCTGTTCCTGTTGATCGGGCTCGAGGTGGTGACGATTCCCGCAGACGGCCGGCTGATCGTGCTCGGCCTCGCATCGATCCCACTTGTGCTCCTCGCGCGCGGCATTTCGGTGGTGGGGCCTCTTGCCGTGATGCGGCCGTTCCTGTCGCTCGGCAAGTTGGCGCCGATCACGCTGATCTGGGGCGGCTTGCGCGGCGGCATCTCGGTCGCGCTGGCGCTCGGCCTGCCCGAGGGCAAGGCGCGCGCCTTCGCGCTCGCGGCGACCTATGTCGTTGTTCTGTTCTCAGTGATCGTTCAGGGCGGCACGATCGAACGCGTGATCCGCTGGCGCTCGGGCCCGTCGCCCCCCCCGGGTGGAGACGCATGACCCCGGCCCTGCTCAGCGCGCTGATCCTAGTCGGCGCGTTGATCCTGTTCGTCTCGGAAAAAGTGCGGCACGATCTCGTCGCGCTGATCGCCTTGTTCGCGCGTTGCTGACCGTCCGTTCCGATAAGCGCGATCGGCAGCTTCGGTCAGACCCGGACGTTCAGCGAAGCAGATATGAACGACTAGCTTTGGTCGATATTTGCCGCGGCGGTTACGACCCAAATTGCGCCTCTCGCATCGCACCATCCGTGCCCCAACTTCAGACATTCATTAATTTCAGACCAAATGCAGTACAGGCCACTGGACGAGAATGACGTTCAATTGATAACGACAGTTGCTGTTTTCCGATTAGAGCACAGCTCTCATCGGGAGACCCGTTCAAGCGGCGGCTGTCATGCGTTCGGTGATCATGTCGGCGACCATCCCCGCTTCGATCGGCCGACTGAACAGATAGCCTTGGATGCTTCCGCAGCCCTGACCGCGCAGGCGCGCCAGTTGTTCGTTGTCCTCGACCCCTTCCGCCGTCGTCTCCATGTGGAGAGCATCGGCGAGGTCAAGGATGGCCCGCACGATCGCAGCCGAACTGGCGTCTTGCGCAACCGTATCGACAAACGATTTGTCGATCTTGATCTTGTCGAACGGGAAGCTCCGCAGATAACTGAGCGACGAGTAACCAGTGCCGAAATCGTCCAGCGCGATGCGGACGCCCATCGCCCGAAGCCGGTGCAGTAGCGCCACGACACTGCCTTCGTCTTCGAGAAAGACCGATTCGGTGATCTCGACCTCAAGCCGCTGCGGGGCGAGGCCGCTATTGGACAGCGCTTGGAAGACGACGTTCGAAAAGCCGCTCGAACGGAACTGCAGCGGGGAAACGTTGACCGCCACCCGCACGTGACCCGGCCAGCTCACCGCCTGCCGACAGGCTTCCAGCATAACCCATTCGCCGATCGCGACGATCAATCCAGTTTCCTCGGCGACCGGAATGAAGTCGATCGGCGGGACATTGCCGCGCTCCGGGTGTTCCCAGCGGAGCAAGGCCTCGAACCCGCCGATCCGGTCGGCCTTGAGGTCGAAAATCGGCTGGAAATTCAGTCGAAACTGCCCCGTCTGCAAGGCTTCGCGCAGGTCGAGTTCGAGCTGGCGGCGTTTGCGCGCCGCTGCATCGAGCGCTGGCTCGAAAAACCGGAAGACGCCGCGCCCATCGCGTTTGGCGCGGTACAAAGCGAGGTCGGCATTCTTGAGCAGCGTATCGGGATCGTCGCCGTCGCCGGGACTGACGGCGATCCCGATGCTGGCCCCGCAGCCGATTTGATGCCCGTCGACGGACATCGGCAGGCGCAGCTTGTCCAGAATCAACTGCGCCAGCGCGCGTGGTCGGTCAGCGTCATCGCGGTCGGTCAGGATGATTGCGAACTCGTCCCCGCCCAGACGCGCAACGAGCCCGTCGACCGCTAGCGTCGCAAGAATGCCGCCGACACGGTGCAGTAGCGAGTCTCCCACCGGATGGCCGAGCGTATCGTTGACCCCCTTGAACCCATCGAGATCGAGGCAAAGCACGATGACCTTGCCCCGCATCTTGGCAGCGCGGGTCAGGTCGGCTTCGAGCTGTTGCCGGAAATAGGTGCGATTGGGCAGGCCGGTCAGCGAATCGTGAAAGGCGAGATGCGTGATGCGGTGCTCGCGCTCGGCGATTCCGGCCGACATCAGGTTGAAGCTTTCCGCCAGCCGCCCGATTTCATCGCTACCGGCGACCGCGACCTGAATACTTCCGCCCTCTTCGAGCGCCTTGGCGGCGGCGTCCAACGCCGTGATCGGGCGGGTGATGCTCTCGGCGAGGCGACGACTGCCGATCAGGACCACGATCAGTCCGAGCACCCCGGCCAGCGCGATGCCGAGTTGCAGGGTGCGATACGAGGCGAGCGCCTTCGCCTGCGGATAGCTTAGCAGCAAGACCGCTTCCGGAACACCGTTGCGGCCTTTGAGGCGCTTGACCAGCGCGAACACGCGGCCGTCGGGCAAGTCGATCGTGGTCGGGGTCGTATCGCTGACGCCCTCTGCGATCATCGTGTCGAGCGCGGGCGTGGACGGAACGCGCGCATCGCTCGAGATCCAGTGCCCCGCTGGACTGCGGTGCAAGATCGTCGCGGTCAGCGGGATCGCCGACAGTCGCTGGAGCGCCGCGATTTCCTTGGCATCGAGCGGGACCGCGAAGACTACCGAGCCGATCTTGATGGGCGCCATGATCGGTGACGCCAACACGCGGTACGCCCCATCCCTGGTCATCACGGTTGCGTCCGCACGATCACCGGTCAGGCTGGTCGGTAATCCGCTGACGATGCTACGGAGATCGTTCGGCCCGTCGCCGATCACCTCGCCGGACTGGTCGACGACGAACGCATTCGGCACATCCGCGCGCTCCCGCAGATTGGCCACCGCCGAGGCGATCGTCGCGCGATCGCCGCTCGCGACGGCGCTGCGAAATCCGAAATCGCGCGCGAGCACGTCACCGGAGCTTGCCAGCGCGCGCGCCCGCAGCGCCCAGATCCGGTCATAGACGCTGCCGCTGGTCGCGAGCTCGGCGCGAACGCTTTGTTTCGCGTGGTTCAGGATCATGATCTGGCCAACGACCGCGACCACGATCAGCGCGGCCGCAAACAATGCGGTGTAGAGCACCGACAACCGCGTGCTGAGATGGCGAAACCGCGGCAGCCTGACGGCTCGCGGCAGCGGGCGACCAGCGATCATCTGCCGCGTACGGTGTAGGTCGTGGACAGGCCCGTTGCCGGAACGACCGCGCTTTGCGTGAGCATGTTGCCGGCGACCCGGATCGCCGGGTTCCACACGCGCACGGTGACAGCACCGGCGGGCACGTTCGGGATGGTGACATGGCCGTTGGCGTCGGTGATCATCGCATAGGGCGTGTCGACGACAAAAATGAAAGCGCTCATCGCGTCGTGGATATTGCAACCGAGCGAAACGACGCCCGGCTTGTCGAACACGACACTGCGGGTCTCGTCCTTGCCGTAGAGCTTGAGGTCGAACTTCTTGGACGGCGAGAAGGAATAGACGTGATGCCGCACCCGGTCGCGATTGGGGAAGGTCACGCGAGCGCCGACCGGGACGATCAGGATGTGCGGCATGAACATGATGTTCTGTTGCGCCATCTCGTACGAGCCACCAGATTTCGGCGCGCTTGCGGGCGTGTTGGGGCTGGCGATCAGTACCACCGAATTGGGCATTGGCTGGCCCGCTGCGTCGCGTACGTCGATAGTGACCGTCGCGGCGTCCGCGGCGAACGGTGAGCACGCTACGGCCAACGCCGCAATCCAGGCATGAGCTCGTTGCATCGCGGCAGCGTAAGGCCAAACGGTTTCCAAACGATCAATGCCGGCTTAACGAAAAACTCATCGTAAATTGTCATGCTCGGATCCGACCCACGATCGAGATCCAATATTCCATGACGTCCCTTCTGGCATCGCTGGCGGCATCCGTGCTGGGTGTCGCGCTGCTCGCTGCGATCCCGGCGCAGGCGAGCGAACGGCGGCAGGGCGGCAAGCTCGTGCTGACCGACGGCATCTCGACTATCGAAGGCACGGCCGGGGGCGGCCTCGCCACGTGGTCGGTCATTTCCGGCGCGGAAACCCAGGACGGCATCGGCGGCAGCGTGCATGCCACCTACGTCGCCCTCCCCGATTTCGACCTCGCCAGCTTCGGGGGTGCAGTCGGCCTGTCCAATCGGGTCGAGCTGTCGTACGCGCATCAGGCGTTCGATACGCGCGCCGCGGGCGCTGCGCTGGGCCTCGGACGTGGCTTTACGTTCAAGCAGGATATCCTTGGAGCGAAACTGCGCCTCGTCGGGGATGCCGTCTACGATCAGGACAAACTCCTGCCGCAGATCTCCATTGGCATGCAGTATAAGATTGCCAGCAACGGTCCCGTGATCCGCGCGATCGGCGGACGCGCGGCGCGTGGGGTCGACTTTTATGCAGCGGCGACCAAGCTGATCCTGTCGAAAAGCCTGCTGATTGGTGCGACCGTACGCTTCACCAAAGCCAATCAGTTCGGCCTGCTCGGGTTCGGCGGCGACCGCAACGACCACTATCGACCACAGTTCGAAGGATCGCTTGGCCGCCTGCTGACATCGAACCTGGTGATCGGCGGTGAATATCGCACCAAACCCAGCAACCTCGGCTTCTCTCGCGAACAGAACGTCTGGGACGGCTTTGCGGCATGGTCGTTCGATCGTCATGCGACGCTGACCGCGGCCTATACCGACCTCGGCGATATCGCGACCGTCCGCGGGCAACGCGGCGCGCTGGTGTCGCTCCAAGGCCGTTTCTGACAGGATGACAAAGTCATGGTGATGTTCCTGCTCGCGCTTGCCGCTGCTGCTCAGACCGTTCCGCCGGGCGAGGATCCCGTTGCGCCATACGCGCAGCATGATGCCAACGCCGGAGCGGTGCCGTTCGAGGGGCAGGCGATGTTACGCGCGTTCCATGGCCGGGTCGGGATCGATCGGATAACCGACAATTTCGTTGCCCGACTGGTCGCGGACAAACGCATTGCCGACATCTTCAAGGGACAGGACATCGTCCGGCTGCGACGGCTGCTGAAGGAGCAGTTCTGCTACATTCTAGCGGGGGGCTGCTCGTACACCGGGCGAACCATGCGGGATTCACACAAGGACATAGGCGTCCAGACAGCCGACATGGGCGCGCTGGTCGAAGATCTACAGGCCGCCATGCGCAAGGAAGGGGTGCCGTTCTCGGCGCAGAACCGCTTCCTCGCCAAGCTTGCGCCGATGAAGCGCGACGCCGTGCAACGCTGATTGAGGAGATGACTGTCGTCGAACGATTGGTCGACATCGCCAGATCTATGTCGGCAACCTCTGGTCTTGAGAAGTAAGGAGGCATCTCAACATACGACCGGGATAGTTTGCCGCTGCGTTGAAGAGGGCGCTCCTAGTTTCAATATATCCTTAAGTGCTCCCAAGAAACTCCGCTCATCTGAGCTAGAGTCCTTGCTGAAGGAGGACGACGATGAAGCGCAGCAGGTTTACCGAAGAGCAGATCATCACGATCGTGTGCAAACGGGAGGCTCTGGCCTCCTAAAGGCGGACCGTCCGTTCGTCGGAATGCGATAGCAACCGCCGACAAACTATGACATCTTTTTTCCAGGACAGTTTATTTCCGAGAATGCCCCCGGTTACCGCGCGCAAACGCGGACCCGCTTATTCACCCAGCACTCGCCCTGTTTGCGAGCCTTGCCGAGGCAATCGAAAGCCCGATCATCAGTAGGATCAGCATTCCAGGTTACATCAGCCGTGCCATCACCGTTCGACGACACCATCGCGAAGTGTGGGTAGTGCGGCTTGCCATGATCCCGGGTGTTCAGGGTGTAGTCGCCGGCTCCCGTCGGATAGACCCAGCAGCGACCTGCTACCTTTATCTTGCCGTCGACCTCAAGCCTGCATTCCCGTTGCTGTTCCGAGGAGTTCACGGTCTGGCCGCGGTTGCCAGGCTTCGCGCGTTGAGCCGCAAGAAGTGGCGTCACAGGCACGATCAATGCAGCGACACATAGAAGATTTAGCATACGCATCATCGCTCAGTATCCGGTTGAAGAGATTAGCAGGTTAGCGTGAAAGCATGGTGATCGAAGCCCGCGCTGGAACTCGGTCATTGGACTGGAAGCTCCATCAATTCTATCGTGATATGGTCGGGGCCTGAGACATAAGCCACCAGCGTTCCTTTCCTCGGGCCACCGGAGATCGACTGCGGGCTCCCCTTCGCCTTCCATCCCGCGGCTTCGACGCAGGCAATGGCGGCGTGGATATCCCTCACGGTCAGAGCCAAGTGGGCGGCTCCGATTGCACCCGCGCTGTTCGGCACAGCCCCATTCTGGCTGCCCTTGGAATATTGCAACAGCTCAACCACGGAGCCGTCTGGCGCTTTTACGGTCGCCGTTTTCACGTTCGGATCATCGACGCCGGTCACCTGACGTAGGAAGTCGCCCCCCATCTCAGACCGCCGCTGAAGCGTGAAGCCAAGCGCTTCGGTCCAGAAGCGAACGGCTTCATCCAATGAGGATACCGCGAAGCCTGTGTGATTAACGGCGGTTACGTTGGCGTCTGTCATTAATGTGATCTCGCTGTGGCGACCTTACGCCGTAGGGGGCTGTGCGCCGACTGTGATTGGCAGCAGTTGCGTGGCGTTCACGATCTTCAGTTGGGCAATCTAGAGAGCGGACCCGTGCGCGCGCGATTTCGGCATCTTTCGCTCCCCCAGCTACAATTGCAGTATCGTCTGCTTTACCGGACAGAATATCCACCGACCCAGGGGTTGGGCAAGGTCGGGAAGCGGGGAGGTGGTGCTGAAATAAGGATCATTTGTTGGCCGACTCCCGCCGCAGCAGCGACGACCCATTTTCCGCCACATCCGTTCGCTTAGCTAGCTGCCGGTCGCCTTTGGCTGAACGAACGGCCGTTTACGTTGACCGCCAATCCAAGGCGGTCATTCCGCTTTCCACCCAAATGACCCTGAAAGCAGCCGGTCCGTCCACCACCGCTCAACGCCGCTTGCGACGATGAGGCTTTGGGGGCTCCGCCACCGGGCTGGGTGACGCACTCGGGCTCGGTGTTGGCTCAAGTTTGTCGACAGCCAGTAAGCGCATACCTGCCTGCCAGCGATCCATCCGCATCGTGCGCATGGCCATCCATTCCGGCGCAGCCCAACTTTCCGGCAACGCGCGCGTCACAATCCCTGGCAGGATCGACCAAAGCAGGATGCCCAAGAACAACCCGACCGCCGCTGCGAGCAGCAGATGCTGTTTCTGCACTCTGGCCGCTTCGACCTGCTGGATCGTCAGCCGAAGCTGCTGGATCAAGGTCGTGGACGTGTCGTGGGCAGTCCGCAGCATTTCACTGTCCTGGGCGCGCACCTGCTCGCTTGCCCTTACGATCGAGGCGCCAAGATTGCCCGGGGTCATCCCGTGCGCGTGCCTGCTCGTCTTTCGGCGTGAAGCGATCGGCATAGCAAACGGTCGTCCCCCGCTCGCCCTTGCGCACGGTTCCACCCGCCGCCTGCGCCTGTCGATAGGTCAGCCAGCGTTGCGAGGTATACCCCCGCCCGCTCGGCGGCTCCTGACGCTGTCGCGCCACCATCGAGGCATTTGCACGTCGGCTATGACCAAAGACAAAATGATGGCCCTCCCTCCTCATGTGGCCATGTTCAGAATCGCCGTTGGTGGATCCGTTCGCTGGAGATGTGCTGTCGCGCTTTCCTGTTCAGGCCCGAACCGAAACAGAGTCCGCCGTGCGTAGCTGATCCAGATAGTCGCTCCACCACTGATGCATCGCGATACGTTCCTCCCAATACAATCCGCGATTGTAAGTACCCCGGATCGCATCCTTGTCGGCATGCGCCAACGAACGCTCGATTGCGTCTGCGCTCCACTTTCCGCTTTCATTGAGAAGAGTTGACGCGGTCGTCCTCAAGCCGTGGGCCGTCACCTCGCCCGGGGCGTAGCCCATGCGTCGGAACGCCTGATTGATCGTATTTTCGCTAAGTGGCCTCCGCGAGGTATGAAACGCAGGGAAGACGAACCCGTCGGGTCCGGTCAATGCATGCAACTCAGCAAGATATCCCAATACCTGCTTTGATAACGGGACGGCATGTGGCCGCCGCATCTTCATACGCTCCGGGGGGATTTTCCAGACCCCGTTTTCGAGATCGAATTCGGGCCACAGAGCCTGCCTGAGTTCGCCGGGGCGGGCCATGACATGGGGCGATATCTTCAGGGCGAGACGGGTGATGAGATGGCCCGAATAGACATCGATCGATCGCAGGAGCTCGCCGACCGCCCTGGGTTCGAGGATTGCGCTGTGGTGCTCAACCTTCGGCGTGATCAACGCGCCACGCAGTACGGAGGTCGGGTCGGTCTCGACACGGCCGGTCGCGACGCCATACCGAAATATGCGGCTGGCAAACGAACGACAGCGGCGCGCGGTTTCATGTTTGCCCTTTGCCTCGATGCGTTTGAGCGCAGCCAGGACATCGACAGGCTTCAGTTCGGAGATTGCTCGAGCGGCAATCGGTGCCAGTTGCTCCAAAAGCCAATTCGCTTTTGTCGTCGTCGTATCGGCCCGGCCCTCGGCCACCATCTTGTCGATATATTCCTTGGCAACATCGCCGAACGTGTTCGCCGCGTTGTAAAGGGCTACCAGTTTCTCTCGCTTCCGTTCGGCCAAGGGGTCGACGCCGTCACGAACCTTGGCTCTTGCCTCGTCGCGCTTGCGGCGGGCTTCTGCCAGACCGACCTCAGGATAGCGCCCGAGCGCGATGCGTTTATCCTTCCCCATATGGGAATGTTTCAAACGCCAGAGTTTCGAGCCGCTCGGATGTACCTCGATGTACAACCCGCGCTCGTCGCTACGCTTGTAAACGCGATCCTCAGCCTTGAGGGATCGGATCTCTAGATCTTTAAGTGCCATGACCATCAATCCCGCGTTGAACGGTATCGATCGAAAGCAGCGCCGTATCCCGTCGAAATGGCCCGCCGGGCCACCGTTTGAATCGGGCCACCGATGGCCCGGGCCATGGCCCACTTTGAAGTGGGATCGACTGAAATTCGGTTAGACGCCTTCGGACAAAACCATCCTGAAAATGGCAGATTTCTGCGGTTTTGTCGATGGTTCTGGGGCGTCGTAAGACGCACGAATGGTGCCCGGAAGAGGACTCGAACCTCCACGCCCTTGCGAGCGCCAGCACCTGAAGCTGGTGCGTCTACCAATTCCGCCATCCGGGCACTGGGTAGGTGGCGGGCCTTAGGGGAGGCTCGTTGGTCTTGTCAACACGCACGATGCTAGGCAGAGGACAGATCGACATTCGAGAAGGCGCTTTCGATGAACAACAAGCTGGTGACTTTGATCGGCGGCGGGGGTTTCCTCGGCCGCTATGTGGCGCAGGCGCTGCTGGAGCGCGGTGCGCGCGTGCGGATTGCGCAGCGCGATCCGCGCCAGGCGTTCTTCCTCAAGACTCAGGGCGGCCTCGGCCAGACGCAATTCGTCGCGGTCGATATCACCAAGCCCGAATCGATCGCGCATGCGGTCGCCGGAGCGGATGCGGTGGTGAACCTGGTCGGCATCCTCAGTGGCGACTTCCAGAAGATCCAGGTCGATGGCGCGCGCATCGTGGCGGAAGCGGCCGCCCGCGCCGGCGTGGCCACGCTTGTCCACATGTCGGCGATCGGCGCGGATAGCGCGTCCGATTCGGCCTATGGCCGCTCGAAGGGCGAAGGCGAGGCTGCGGTCCGTGCCGCCTTCCCTACTGCAACGATCCTGCGCCCGTCGATCGTGTTCGGCCGCGAGGACCAGTTCCTCAACCGCTTCGCTGGAATGATCAGCAGCGCGCCGGTCGTGCCGGTGCTCCGCACCGGTACCAGGTTCCAGCCGGTCTATGTCGGCGACGTGGCGCAAGCCGTCGTCAAGGCGCTCGACGAACCCGCGCTCGCCGCGGGCAAGACGTTCGAGCTCGGCGGCCCCGACACGATCACGATGGGCGCCTTGATCCGCTGGATCGCCAAGACGACCGGCCACAAGCGCCCGATCGTCGAGTTGCCCGATTCGATCGGTGCCGCGATCGCAGGGCTCGGCTTCCTTCCGGGCGCGCCGATCACCAAGGACCAGTGGAAGATGTTGGCCAACGACAATGTCGTCGCGGCTGGAGCGAACGGGCTCGATACGCTAGGGATCACGCCGACGCCGCTCGACGCTGTCGCACCGGTCTGGCTGGTGCGGTACCGCAAGGGCGGTCGTTTCTCGGCACCTGCCGCCGCCTGACGCGCGCGGCGGGGCCGACCACCGATCACCGGCCTCGGGGGGCCGTAAAAGGGGACTTTCGTGAACGAGATCATCAGCATCATCCTCCTCGGCATCGTCGAGGGGGTCACCGAGTTCCTGCCCGTCTCCTCGACCGGCCATCTGATCCTCGCGACCAAGCTGCTAGGGTATGATGCGACCCGCTGGGGTGCGTTCAACGTGATCATCCAGCTCGGCGCGATCCTCGCCATCGTGGTGCTGTACTGGCGGACGTTCTGGGCGGTCGGCATGGGCGTGCTTAAGCGCGAGCCCAAGTCGTTGCTGTTCGTCCGCAACGTGCTCGTCGCGTTCGTGCCCGCAGCGGTGATCGGTCTTGCGATCCACAAGCAGATCGAGGCGTTGCTCGGCAATGCCGAGGTGGTGGCGATCGCGCTGATCGTCGGCGGGCTCGCGATCATCGCGGTCGAGCGGCTTGCCCCCAAGAGCGACATCGTCGGGGTCGCCGACATTCCGCTCCCGAAGGTGATCGGGATCGGCTTCCTGCAGTGCCTCGCGATGGTCCCCGGAGTCAGCCGGTCCGGCGCGACGATCCTCGGTGCGCTTGCGCTCGGCGTGGAGCGGCGGACCGCGGCGGAGTTCAGCTTCTTCCTCGCGATCCCCACGATGCTCGGCGCGACGACGCTCGAACTGGTCAAGAACCGGCACGAGCTGATGAGCGGCCAGGGCGTCGGCCTGGGCGCGATCGCGCTGGGGTTTGCGGTGGCGTTCGTCGTCGCCTTGCTGGTTGTGAAGTGGTTCATCGGCGTGGTCACGCGCTACGGCTTCGTCCCGTTTGCGGTGTACCGGATCATCGCGGGTGCCGTTGCCCTCGCCTGGCTCTCGACACTTTAAGGCCGACTCGGTCCTATTAATACTCCGATCTTCGCGGCCTACCTATCCACGACCGCACTGGCCGGTTTAATAGGTCATATATGCTGACCATAATGTCGGTTTCACGGTGACAACGACATAAAAGTACGATATGCGCCGCCTTCTCGAAAGGATGGGTGCATGGCGGACTCTTTGCTGCTCAAGTTTGTAGATCGCGACCAGGCCTATCCGGCCAAGCGCGAGCCCGAGCTGCGGGCGGAGGATTTTGAGGAAATCGCGGATCGCTATGCGGTCCCCGATGCCGAGGAACAAGCCGGGCGCTGTTCGCAGTGCGGCGTGCCGTATTGCTCGGTGCATTGCCCGCTCCACAATCACATCCCCGACTGGCTCCGCCTGACCGCAGAGGGGCGTCTGCGCGAAGCCTATGAACTGAGCAACGCCACCTCGACCATGCCCGAGATCTGCGGCCGGATCTGCCCGCAGGACCGGCTGTGCGAGGGCAATTGCGTGATCGAATTCTCCGGCCACGGCGCGGTGACGATCGGCGCGGTCGAAAAGTTCATCACCGATACCGCCTGGGAAGAAGGCTGGGTCGAGCCGCTGGTCGTCGGCCCCGCGCGCGGCCAGTCGGTCGGCGTGATCGGTGCCGGGCCTGCGGGCCTGTCGGCGGCGGAATATCTGCGTGGCAATGGCTATGACGTCCACGTCTATGATCGCTACGACCGTGCGGGCGGGTTGCTGACCTATGGCATCCCCGGCTTCAAGCTCGAAAAGCCCGTCGTCACGCGCCGCGTCGAGCGGCTCAAGGCGGGCGGGATTGTGTTCCACGAAAGCTTCGAGGTCGGTCGCGACGCGACGCTCGACGAACTCCGCCAGCGCCATGACGCGCTGCTGATCGCGACCGGCGTTTACAAGGCGCGTGCGATCAAGGCACCCGGCGTCGAGCATGACGGCGTGGTCGATGCGCTCGACTTCCTCACCGCTTCCAACCGCAAGAATTTCGGCGACGCCGTCCCCGCTTATGATGACGGCAGCCTGAATGCCGCAGGCAAGCATGTCGTCGTGATCGGCGGCGGCGATACCGCGATGGACTGCGTGCGCACCGCGATCCGCCAGGATGCCGCCTCGGTAAAGTGCCTCTACCGCCGCGACCGCGCCAACATGCCGGGCTCGCAGCGCGAAGTGAACAATGCCGAGGAGGAAGGCGTCGAGTTCGTCTGGCTCTCCGCGCCCGAAAGCTTCGTCGGCGAAGACCGCGTGTCTGGCGTCAAGGCGAGCGCGATGCGGCTCGGCGCCCCCGATGCGAGTGGTCGGCGCGCACCCGAGATCGATCCCGAAGGCGGGTTCGATCTGCAGGCCGATCTCGTCATCAAGGCGCTCGGCTTCGACGCCGAGGATCTCCCGCGGCTGTTCGATGCGCCCGAGCTTGGCGTGACGCGCTGGGGCACGGTGCTGGTCGACAACAAGACGCTGATGACCTCGCTCGACGGCGTATTCGCGGCGGGCGACATCGTGCGCGGCGCATCGCTGGTGGTCTGGGCGATCCGCGACGGACGTGACGTTGCGGCGAGCATGCATGCGTTCCTGAAGGCGAAAGCGAGCGCGGCGAGGAAGGCGGCGTGAGGCTGACCGAAACCGAAGTTGCGGCGATCAAGGCCGCTACCCGGCTGACGTTCGGTCCGGACGCAATTGTTCGTCTGTACGGTAGCCGTACCATCGATACGCGACGCGGCGGCGATATCGATCTGCATGTGGAAACGCCAGACGACGTTGATTTTTGGCGTGCCAGAGACGTGTTTCTGGAGCGGCTGTTCGCTCGGATTGACACGCAACGGGTCGACCTGATTGCAACCAAGCGTGGAGCATCTCCTACCCCGATCGAGCAGATTGCCTATCGCGACGGAGTGGTGCTGTGACGGAAGAAGGCGAGCGCGCCTTGCTTACGGACTATCTCGCGACGTGCGGTCGCCTTCAAGCGGGATTCGTCCAGACCGTTGCGCTGGTCGAACCGCTAATGCCGATGACGGCAGACCGCATCGACCAGCTTCCCTTCAAACAAGATAGCTACATCCTTGGTTATCTGAAGCGCTACGAACAGTTCGAAGACGCGCTGCATCGCACGCTCAAAGCGATTTCGAAGATCATGGAACACGGTAAGATCGAACGCCTAACCTCGGTTGACGTGACGCGCCGTGCCTATGCGCTAGGAATCCTGCCAAGCGAGAAAATCTGGGCAGATGCGGTGCGCACCCGCAATGCCCTAGCGCACGAATATCCCCTCAACCCGCAGAAGCGTGCCGACCAAGTGAATGCAGCGTGGGATGCGCGGGAAACCCTGATCGAGACGTGGGCGGCTATCGAGCGCTTCGTCGAACAAGAGAGACTATTGGCATGACCAACATGGACTCCGAACGCCTCCGCCTCGCCGAACACGGCATGTATCGCCCCGAATTCGAGGGCGACGCATGCGGCGTCGGTCTCGTCGCCGCGGCCGATGGCACGCCGTCGCGTCGCGTCGTGCAATCCGCGATCGATGCGCTCAAGGCGGTGTGGCACCGCGGCGCGGTCGATGCCGATGGCAAGACCGGCGACGGCGCAGGCCTGCACATCGATCTCCCGCTCAAGTTCTTCGACGATGCGGTCGCCGCCTCGGGCCATCGCCAGATGCCCAACCGCCTCGCGGTCGGCATGATCTTCCTGCCGCGCACCGATCTCGGCGCGCAGGAGGCGTGCCGCACGATCGTCGAAAGCGCGATCATCGAGGAAGGCTATACCATCTACGGCTGGCGCCAGGTGCCGGTCGACGTGTCGGTGATCGGCCAGAAGGCGCAGGCGACTCGCCCCGAGATCGAGCAGATCATGATCGCGGGCCCCCTGCCCGACCAACAGACCGCCGCCGAGTTCGAGAAGAACCTCTACCTCGTCCGCCGCCGGATCGAGAAGCGCGTGATCGCGGCGCAGATCCAGGGCTTCTACGTCTGCTCGCTGTCGTGCCGGTCGATCATCTACAAGGGTCTCTTCCTCGCGGAATCGCTGTCGGTGTTCTACCCCGATCTGCGCGACCCGCGGTTCGAGAGCCGTGTGGCGATCTTCCACCAGCGTTACTCGACTAACACCTTCCCGCAATGGTGGCTGGCGCAGCCGTTCCGCTGCCTCGCGCACAACGGCGAGATCAACACGATCCGCGGCAACAAGAACTGGATGCTCAGCCACGAGATCAAGATGGCGAGCCTGTCGTTCGGCGACCAGTCGGAGGACATCAAGCCGGTGATCCCGGCGGGCGCATCCGACACCGCAGCCCTCGATGCGGTGTTCGAGGCGATCTGCCGCTCGGGCCGCGACGCCCCCACCGCCAAGCTGATGCTGGTGCCCGAGGCGATGGCGGATTCGATCGACATGCCCGCCGATCATCTCTCCATGTACCAGTATCTCGCGTCGGTGATGGAACCGTGGGACGGCCCCGCCGCGCTCGCGATGACCGATGGCCGCTGGGCGGTTGCGGGGATGGACCGCAATGCGCTGCGCCCGCTGCGCTATGTCCGCACGGTCGACGGGATCGTCATCGTCGGGTCGGAAAGCGGGATGGTCGTGGTGCCTGAATCGACGATCATCGAGAAGGGCCGGCTCGGGCCGGGCCAGATGCTCGCGATCGATCTCGACGAGGGCGTGCTGTACCATGACCGCGCGATCAAGGACCAGATCGCAGGCGAGGCGGATTACGCCGCGATGATCGGCGCGTTCAAGCGGATCGAGGCGCTGCCGCAGCCCGCCGAGGACGCGATCATGCGCTTCGATCGTGCCGACCTCACGCGCCGTCAGGTCGCGGCGGGGCAGACGCTCGAGGACATGGAGCTGATCCTGTCACCGATGGTCGAGGGTGCGAAGGAAGCGATCGGCTCGATGGGCGACGATACGCCGCTCGCGGTCATCTCGGACAAGCCGCGGCTGATCAGCCAGTTCTTCCGGCAGAATTTCAGCCAGGTCACCAACCCGCCGATCGACCCGTTGCGCGAACGCCACGTGATGTCGCTCAAGACGCGCTTCGGCAATCTCGCCAACATCCTCGACACCGAGGATCGGCGCGACGGCGTGCTGGTGCTCCAGTCTCCGGTGCTCGACGGCACCGCTTGGGCGCAGCTCAAGGCGCATTTCGGCGCGCAGGCGGCAGAGATCGACTGCACCTTCGAGGCAGGCGGCGGGCCGGAGACGCTCCGTGCGGCCATCGCCCGCATCCGTGCCGAAGCCGTCACGGCAGTGCGTCAGGGCAAGAGCGAACTGTTCCTGACCGACATGGCGATCGGCGCGGACCGGATCGGCATCGCGGGCGTGCTCGCGGCGGCGGCGGTGCATACGCACCTCGTCCGCATGGGGCTGCGCTCCTATGCCAGCATCAACATCCAGACCGCGGAATGCCTCGACACGCATTATTATGCGGTGCTGATCGGCGTCGGCGCGACCACCGTGCACGCCTATCTGGCCGAAGCGTCGATCGCGGATCGCCAGGCGCGCGGTCTGTTCGGCGCGCTGACCCTTGCCGAATGTCTCAAGCGGCATCGCACGGCGGTCGACGAAGGGCTGCTCAAGATCATGTCGAAGATGGGGATCGCGGTGATCTCCAGCTATCGCGGCGGCTACAACTTCGAGGCGGTCGGCCTCAGCCGTGCGCTCGTAAACGACCTGTTCCCGGGGATGCCCGCGAAGATCTCGGGCGAAGGCTATGCCTCGCTCCACCTCAACGCCCAGCTTCGCCACGACAAGGCGTTCGACGAGGGCGTCGCCACGCTCCCGATCGGCGGCTTCTATCGCCAGCGCCACACCGGCGAGACACACGCTTATTCGGCGCAGCTGATGCACCTGCTGCAGAACTCGGTCGCGACCGACAGCTACTCGACCTATCTGCAATTCGCGCGCGGGGTGGAGGCGCTGCCCCCGGTCTATCTGCGCGACTTGCTCCAGTTCAAATATCCCGACGAGGGTATCCCGGTCGATCAGGTCGAGGCGATCACCGAGATCCGCAAGCGGTTCGTGACGCCGGGCATGTCGCTCGGCGCGCTCAGCCCGGAGGCGCATGAGACGCTCGCGATCGCGATGAACCGGATCGGCGCGAAGGCGGTGTCGGGCGAAGGCGGCGAAGATCGCACACGCTATCAACCCTACGCCAATGGCGACAATGCCAACTCGGGCGTCAAGCAGATCGCCAGCGGACGATTTGGCGTTACGGCAGAGTACCTTAACGCCTGCGAGGAAATCGAGATCAAGGTCGCGCAGGGTGCCAAGCCCGGCGAGGGCGGGCAGCTCCCCGGCTTCAAGGTGACCGAGTTCATCGCCAAGCTGCGCCATGCGACCCCGGGCGTGACGCTGATCTCGCCGCCGCCGCATCACGACATCTATTCGATCGAGGATCTCGCGCAGCTCATCTACGACTGCAAGCAGATCAATCCGACCGCGCGGGTGTGCGTGAAGCTCGTCTCCTCCGCCGGAATCGGCACGGTCGCGGCGGGCGTGGCCAAGGCGCATGCCGACGTCATCCTGATCGCCGGCCATGTCGGCGGCACCGGCGCTTCCCCGCAGACCAGCATCAAATATGCCGGGACGCCGTGGGAGATGGGTCTTTCCGAGGTTAATCAAACTCTTACGCTCAACGGCCTGCGCGGGCGGATCAAGCTGAGAACCGACGGCGGGCTCAAGACCGGGCGCGACATCGTCATCGCGGCGATCCTCGGCGCGGAGGAGTTCGGGATCGGCACGCTGTCGCTCGTCGCGATGGGCTGCATCATGGTGCGCCAGTGCCATTCGAACACCTGCCCGGTCGGCGTCTGCACGCAGGACCCGAAACTGCGCGAGAAGTTCACCGGTACGCCGGAAAAGGTCATCAATCTCATGACCTTCATCGCCGAGGAAGTCCGCGACATCCTCGCCCGGCTGGGCTTCCGCAGCCTCGACGAAGTGATCGGTCGGACCGAATTACTGCGGCAGGTCAGCCGCGGTGCGGAACATCTCGACGATCTCGACCTCAACCCGATCCTCGCCAAGGTCGATGCGCCCGACGACCAGCGCCGCTTCAGCCTGACGACGCGGCGCAACGAAGTCCCCGACAGCCTCGATGCGCAGATCATCAAGGATGCGGGCGCGGTGTTCAGCCGGCGCGAGAAGATGCAGCTGACCTATTCGGTCCGCAACACGCACCGCGCGGTCGGCACGCGGCTGTCGAGCGAGATCACGCGGACCTTCGGCATGTCGGCGCTGGCGGACGGGCACGTCCACGTCCGGCTGCGCGGGTCGGCGGGGCAAAGCCTCGGCGCGTTCCTGTGCAAGGGGATCACGCTCGAGGTGTTCGGCGACGCCAATGACTATGTCGGCAAGGGCCTGTCGGGTGGCATCATCGCGGTGCGCCCGGTGGTGAGCTCGCCGCTCGCGTCGCAGGACAATACGATTATCGGCAACACGGTGCTCTACGGCGCCACGTCGGGCAGCCTTTATGCGGCTGGTCAGGCTGGCGAACGCTTCGCCGTCCGCAACTCGGGCGCGAACGTCGTGGTCGAGGGCTGTGGTGCGAACGGCTGTGAATATATGACCGGCGGGACCGCGGTCGTGCTCGGCCCGGTCGGCGCGAACTTCGGCGCTGGCATGACCGGCGGGATGGCCTTCATCTACGATGCCGACGGCAGCTTCGCGCGGCGCGCCAACCCCGACAGCATCACGTGGAACCGCCTGTCGTCGCTGCATTGGGAAGCGGTCCTGCTCGGCATGGTCCGCGCGCATCATGCCGCGACCGACAGCAAATGGTCGGGCGCATTGCTCGACGACTGGGGCCGCGTGGTGGATCGCTTCTGGCAGGTGGTGCCGAAGGAAATGCTGACCCGGCTGAGCCATCCGCTCGACGACCGGGTGGAGCAGGTGGCAGCGGAGTAAGGCAGCTTTTCGCTGCCGCCAAGCTGAGTGCCTGGTTTTGCCGTTTTCCCGCGAAAGCGGGAATCCAGGGTTCGCAAGGCAACGTCTGTTGGCGTTTGCAACCCTGGGCTCCCGCCTTTGCGGGAGAACACCGGTGGTTCTGCAGAGATCATGCCATCGCGGAAACGGGCAGGCTCCGCCAATCGACGCGCGCCTTAAAAGCTGCTATAGATGCTGTCTGACCGCACTCCAAAAGGTACGCCATGCGCCTGTATCTCCTAGGTTTGTTCGCCCTCACCGCCGCCGCCCCGGCGTTCGCGCGGGAGCCTGCCCCTCGTCCCGCGCCGCAGATCGACGCGGCGCAGGTCGGCGCGCTCTTGTCGAATCCGCTGGTCCAGGAAGGGCTCGCCGCGGTCGTCGACCAATATGCGAACGCCTTGCTTCAGACCCGCGTCGGGCCGGTGGCGAAACTGGCGGGTCCGGACGCGGGCGTCCGGCAGGAGGATACGCTCGGTGACGTAATCGGGCGGCAGGATCCGCATTATGCGGATCATCTCCATCGCGGTGCCAAGGGTGCGATCGCCGCGACCGGACAGGCGGCGAAGGACGTCGCCAGCATGTCCGCCGAGCTTCAGCGCACCGCCGACCGCCTTCGCGCGGTCCTCGGCAACAGCGGTTTGAGTCTGGATTCGGCGCGGTAAATAGCGCTTGCTACTGGTATCGGCAGTTCGGAGAATTCGCGCTGCTTCGCTTCACGCTTCCCCGGCGAAGGCCGGGGCCCAGTAGAGATGGCCGAGGTAACGTAGCGCAGCCGCCCCTTTCCTCCGGTGCGCTCCTGGGCCCCGGCCTTCGCCGGGGAAGGTTAAGGGGGACGGGGCAGCATGGTCTTGCTGTGCCAGTCGGTCGACCGATAAATCCCCTGCGCCATCTTCCCCCTGCGGCGTGCAGCTTCTACCACGGCGGGCATGTGGCAACTTTACCAATTCCCGCTCTGCCCGTTCTCGCGCAAGGTCCGGCTCCTGCTCGGCGAGAAGGGCATCGGCTATGAACTCGTCCGCGAGAGCCCGTGGGAGCGCCGCGACGAATTCCTCGACATGAACCCGGCCGGGCAGGTGCCGGTGCTCGCCGACCAGTCACGCGGGATTTTGCTGATGGATTCCATGGCGATCTGCGAATATCTCGAGGAGACGGTCGAGAAGTCCGCCATGATCAACGGCACCGCGACCAGCCGCGCCGAAATCCGCCGCCTCGTCGCCTGGTTCGATTCGCAATTCTTCGCCGACATCGTCGCGCCGTTGCTCCATGAGCGCATGGAGAAGCGGCTCGTCACCAAGGAGCCGCCCGACTCGAAGCGGCTGCGCGATGCGATGAAGGCGGCGGTGCGGCATCTCGATTATACCGATTATCTGCTCGACCATCACAACTGGATGGCGGGCGCGACGATGAGCCTCGCCGATCTCGCCGCCGCGGCGCAGATTTCGGTCGCGGACTATCTCGGCGGGATCGACTGGAAGAACCACGAACAGACCGCGAAATGGTATCGCGGGTTCAAGAGCCGCCCGAGCTTCCGCCCGCTGCTGTCCGAGCGGATGGAGGGAATCATGGCGCCGAAACATTATGACGATGTCGACTTCTGAACCTGCGCCCCCCGAAGTCCCTGGCCAGATCAGCTTCGAGGACTTCCGCAAGGTCGATATCCGTGTCGGCACGATCGTCGAGGCGCTGCCCTTCCCCCAGGCGCGCAAGCCCGCGTTCCGACTGGTGATCGACTTCGGGCCGGAGATCGGCCTCAAGCGATCCTCGGCCCAGATTACCGTCCATTATACCCTGGAAACCCTCGTCGGGCGGCAAGTCGCCGCGGTCGTGAACTTCCCGCCCCGGCAGATTGGCCCGGTGATGTCGGATGTCCTTACGCTCGGGTTTCCGGATGCGGAGGGCGAGGTCGTGCTGCTCCAGCCGGGCCACGGCGTTCCCGATGGCGGACGCTTATTCTAGCGCGATCCGTTCCGCCCGGCGTGTCTGCCACACGATCAACGCCAGCAGCGGCAGCACAATATCGAGATAAAGCGCAAAGCTGAACCACGCACCCCACCCTCCATAGCGGTTGAGCACCGTGGCAAGCGTACCGCGCAGGAACATCGCCTCGAAATTGCTCGTCCACACCGGGCTGGCCAGCGCCTCGGACGCGAACATGTCCGTGCTGGTGATGATCAGGTTGATCACGATGGAAACCCCCAGCAGGGCAACGGCCGCCCAGCGCAGCGCTTGCCGCCGGAGCGCGGCCCATGAAGGCGCAAGCCCGATCGCCAGGAACGGGATTGCCGGCACCGAGTGGCGCGGACCGACCGAAGCGCCGCCGTCCCAATAATAATAGGATGCGTTGATCGACAGCACGATGGCGATCACCGCGATCGCCAGGCAACCGAGATCACGGGTGGTCCTGTCCCGGACCATCAGTCCGAGGCCGACCGCACCCAGTACCAGGACCGGCGCGACCCACAACAAACCGCGCCGAAGCCCGAACAGGATCTCCCAGACGACAAACGGCTTGGGGTAGGTCAGCCCGAACAGCCCCTCGTTCATTCCCTTGAAGCCCACGACACCCTGGTAGCCTAGGACGAACGGCGTACCGAACGCCACCTGATCATAGGCAAGCACCGGCAGCACCGCGACACCCGCCATGACCCCCGCAACCGCATACATCCGAAGCCGGATCGGGCGGGTCACCCCACGTGTCCGCCACGAGGCCCAGACCCCGATCGCGACCCCCGCCAGCGCCGCCTGGAATTCGATCGCCACCGCGAACCCGAGCGCGAGTCCCGCCATCACCGGATATCGCCAGCGCCGCAGCTCGCGTGCGCCCGCCGTCCCACGCCAGATTGCCCAGGTCGCGATCAGGAAAAGCGCGGCGACGGGGGCATGGCCGAACAACGTCGTCGACCAGCCCCAGACGACCGATCCCAACGCATACCCCAGCGCGGCAAACACTCCGGCCGCCGGGCTGCCGGTCAGTCCCGTACCGAGGTCGAGCAGCAGCACGGCGGCAAAGGCGGTCAGGACGGCGGAACTGTAGGCAACCGCGAGCGACAGCCGCACGCCCAGAAATGTGCGAAGCCGCGGGTTGGCGATATCGATCACCTCGTCCAGCGACTGTTTGCCGGTCGCCGCATTGGCCGCCCAGACCGCCGGCACCGCGATCAGCGTCATGCCCGGCGCCTTGTCCATGTAATAGTGGCGCATCGCGCCCGTGCCGAACTGCGCCTTGTCGATCGTCAGCGACTGGTACCGGTCGATCTTCGCATCCCCACGTTCGACCAGCGATATCGCGGCGAACAGGCGGGTCGCGTTGTTCGGATTGAACGCATAGGAGCCGAACCACACGCACGACAGCCACACGAGCACGAACAGCATCAGCGCGACCCCGTGCGGGCCACGCGCATCGGCGCTCACGCCGCGCGGGCGGGCAGCGATCCCCGAATCAGCCAACGATGATCAGCCTCGAACCGCCCGGCGCGGCCAGACTATTCAAGGGCCCTGTCGACCGCGCGCTGGTCGGCCTTGGCGGCCTGTTTCTCGCGCTTATACTGCTGCCCGCGTTGCGCCAGGCACCCCGTCGCGCCGCCGGCGCCGACGTTGGAGCAGCTGCCGATCCCTTCCACCCCGACCTTGTCGTTGGCCTGCGCCTTGGCGGCCCAGCTCTCGTTCTGCGGCGTCACCTCGAGTTCCCGCAACTCCTTCGGAATGCGGAACTGCTCGCCTGGCGGACGGCGAACACACACGACGATCTCGTTGCCATTCGCATCGGTCGGGCACTTCTGGCTGCCGTAGATGGTCAGGGTCGGTGCGGGCACGTTCTGCGCGGCGACCGGCGTCGGTACCAGCAGGCCGGGGACCGAAACCGTGAGGGCGGTCGCGGCGAGCGTCAGCCGGGTAAACAGGGGGCGGGTCATCACTCTCTCCGTCAAATACGTTTGGCTGTGGCGATGGCCACCTTGCAGCCGAGCCGGATCAGACCGCTCAATACGGGGTAGCCCACTGCGTTTTCCGCGCCGGCGGCCAGCGCGGTTTCGCGATGTTCGACTTCCTCCGCCTGGAAATCGCGGATCGCGTCCGACAATTCCGGGTCGCTGTCGCCCAGCGCTACCAGCTGGTCCTCATAATGCTTGTCGATCTCGGTCTCGACCGCCGCGGTACACGCCATCGCGGCCTCCGGACTGATCGCCGCGGTGATCGCTCCCAACGCAAACCCCGCAACGTTCCAGACGGGTTCCAGCAAGGTGGGACGCACGCTGCGGCGTGCCATCATCGCATCGAAGAACGCGCGGTGGCGCTCCTCCTGGTTGGCCATGCCGGCAATCGCCCGCGCCGCCGGGCTGCGATCGCCCAGGACGGCCAGCTGTCCCGCATAGATCCGTGTCGCCCCGAATTCGCCGGCCTGATCGACCCGGATCATCGACCGGCTCGCACGCCGCGCATCGCCTGGCTTCCAGCCGCTCATGATCGTTTTCCTCGCATCGTCCAGAAGATGGCGATTGCCCCCGCGATCGAAAAGACCGCGTTGAACCCCGCGAGCGAAATACCGCCGAGCCGCCATTGGGCCACGTCGCACCGCACGATCGGCGCCTTCATGATCGATTCGAGCGTGACGGGGCCGGTCATCGTCGATGTGCATTCGGTAAACCCCTGCCACCAGTGATATTCGACCCCGGCATGAAACACCCCGATCAGCCCGCTGACCAGGATCGCAACGCCCGCAAGCGCCACCAGCAGCCGTTGCGCCGTCCGCCCCGGGGCCACGAAGGCGAGCGCCGCCAGGACGATCGCTGCGGCATGGGGATAGCGCTGGAACCAGCATAGTTCGCAGGGATACAGCTTGCCGACATATTGCGACACCAGGGCCCCGCCGAGCAGGGCGACCGGCACGAGCAATGCCAGCAGGCGTGCGGTTGGGAAGCGGTCTCGCGTCATCCTACTTCGCCGCCGTTGCCGAACGCGGTGCCGCGCTGCTTAGACGCCCGATCGTCTGCAACGCATAACTCAACTGGAAATCGTCGATCCCCTTGGCCTTGAGCTGGTCCGGGGTGGCGCCAAAGCGCGGATCCGTCTTGGTATCTTCCTCGATCGCAGCGTTGTCCGCCTTGACTTCGTTGATCAGATGGCGGCGCAGATCGTCTTCGCGGAACACCGGCCGCGACTTGTAATCCGGATCGGAAATCTGCGGCACCGCGATATCGGGTTCGATCCCGCCTTCCTGGACCGAACGGCCCGACGGCGTGTAGTAGCGCGAAGTGGTCAGCCGCAGCGCCGCATTGGCACCCAGGTCGATCACGGTCTGGACCGAGCCCTTGCCAAACGACCGCTCGCCCATGACCAGCGCGCGGTGATGGTCCTGCAGCGCGCCCGCGACGATCTCCGAGGCCGAAGCCGTCCCCGCATTGGTCAACACGATGATCGGCAGGCCATGCGCAAGGTCACCCTTGACGTAGCTTTCGGCGTAGAACGGCTCGATATCGGACTTGTCCCGCCCGCGCTGCGAGACGATCTCACCGCTGCTGAGGAAATTGTCGGCGACCGCGATCGATTCATCCCGCAGCCCCCCGCCATTGTCGCGCAGATCGACGACATAGCCCAGCGGATCATGCCCGATCTGCTTCTGGATGCCCTTGATCGCGGCGGTCACCGCATCGCCGGTATGTTCCGAAAAGGCATTGATGTTGATGATGCCGACACCGTCCTTGACGCTCCATTTGACGGGTTTCTGCACGATCTTCTCGCGGACCAGCGCGACCTCGATCGGTTTGTCGCGACCCGGGCGCAACAGGGTGAGGCTCACCTTAGAGCCGGGCGCACCGCGCATCTGCGTGATCGCCTCGTCGAGCGTCTGGCCGAAGATCAGCTTGCCGTTGATATGCGTGATGTAATCCCCGGACTTGATCCCGGCGCGCCAGCCCGGCGAATCCTCCTGCGGCGCGATGACCTTGATCGCGCCGTCCTGCATCGTCACGGTCAGGCCAAGCCCGCCATAACTGCCAAGTGTCTGGATCCGCAGATTGTCGTAGTCGAGCCCGGTCTCATACGCACTGTGCGGGTCGAGTGCCGCCAGCATGCCGTCGATCGCACCCTTGACCAGCGTCTTGTCGTCGACCTTGTCGACATATTCCGCCTTTACGCGATTATAGACGTCGAGGAATACCGACATCTCGCGATAGGTCCCCGTATCGACCGCGGCCATCGCGCTGGTGCCGACCGGCACGATCGCCAGTACCGCCGCAATGGCGGAGGCTTGCAGCAGGGACGTGGAAAAGCGCGACATCGGCGAATACTCGAACGGCAAGAGGGTATCGAGGCACCGTAGCCGGGTTTACGTCATGGTCAAAGCACAGGACGCATGAACCGCAGCGGAACGAGCCTTACCGCGATCAGCCGAGCAGCGGGGTCATGTCGACCGGCCGGTCGCGCCGCCGCAGTTCGACGGTAATGCGGGCAGCTGGCCCCGAGGCGGCCGTGCCGATGCGTGCCCCCTGGTCGACGCGCGCGCCGACCGCGACCGTGGCTTGCCCCAGTCCCGCCAGGAGCGACGTCCATCCACCGCCATGATCCAGGATGATGACGACCCCATAGCCCCGAAACGGCCCGGCAAAGGCAACGCGGCCCGCCGCAGGTGCGACGATGTCCGCCCCTTCCCCCGTCGAGAGAGTCAGCCCGCGCGATCGTACGCCGGCATCGGACAGTTCGCCGAACCCGATGACGACCCGACCCCGGACCGGCAGGCGATAGGGTGCGCCGCCGCCCCACCCGCCCCGACCCATCGACAGGGTCGCGCCCGGTCGCAAGGGGCGTGGAACGGGTCCGGGAAGCGCAGCGAGCTGTTGCAATGTCGCCGTCTGGGTATCGGCCTGGTCCATCGAATCGACGATGTCGCGCGCCGTCTCCCCCAGGGCAATCGCGCGATCCGATTCAAACAAGGCGTCCCGCCCGAGCGCCTGCGCGCGCGCGCGATGCGTCGCCTCTAGCCGGGTAAGCGCGAGCCGCTGCTCCTCGAGTTGGAACCGGCTTCTGGAGAGAGCCTGGCCCGCGAGCATGGCCTGCGCCTGCAACGTCCGCGTCTGCGCCACCTCGCCACGGATACCCTGCGTCTTCTCGCGGATTACCGGCAGCGTGCTGGCCAGCACGGCACGAACGTGAACGAGATCTTCGATCGATCCAGGTTGCACCACGCTGATGATGGCCGGTCGCCGCGCGAGGGATTGCAACGCCGCCAACAGCCGGGCGATCGGCTGCTGCTGCAGCGCAAGCCGTCCGCGCTGGTCCTCGAGCAGGCGATCGACGATCGCCACCCTTGCCTGCCCGGCGACGATATCCGCCTCGGCCTGCTGGATCCGGGCAACGACCGCAGCCTCGCGCGCCTGCGCTTGCCGCGCCAGATCCTGCTCCGATGATGCCCGTCGTTCCAACACCATGGAGCGCGCCGCCGCCGCGGCGGATTCGATCTTGGCGCGGGCCAGCAATGCGCGGTGATCGATCGACTGTTGCGCGGGCGCGCCGCTGCCGACAGCGATCCCGCTGAGCGCGACCGCAACCATGCGCGCGCGTACCCGCATGCTCATCCCTCGCGGTGATACGGATGGTTGGCAAGAATGCTGGTCGCGCGCCACAATTGCTCCGCCAACATCGCGCGTGCCAGCAGATGCGGCCATGTCGCGCGGCCAAAGCTGAGCAGGAGGTCGGCGCTGCCGCGCGCCACCTCGTCAAAGCCGTCCGCTGCGCCGATCAGGAAGCGAGTTTCGCGAACCCCGGAATCGCGCCATTTTTCCAGCGTTGTCGCGATGTCTCGCGATGGCAGCACGACCCCCGTCTCGTCCAGCATCACGATACGCGTCCCAGGGTCGACCGCGGGCATCTTGCCGCCGACATCGGGAAGCTCCGTCAGCCGGTACGGCCAGGACAGACGTTTGACATAGCGCTCGACCAGTTCGGCCTCGGGCCCTCGCCCGATCCGCCCGCGCGCAACGATATGCAGCAGCATCGGCCCCCACCTGTCCGACCGTTCGCGCCGCGGCGCGAACGGCGCGCTTTACGCTTCGGCGCCGAACGGATCGGGCGCGACGGGCGGCGTAGGCGCGTCGCCAAACGCCCACATCCGCTCCAGATTATAGAAGCTGCGGACTTCCGGGCGGAACAGATGGACGATCACGTCGCCCGCATCGATCAGCACCCAGTCGGCGGTCGGCAGGCCTTCGATCCGGGTCGAGCGGCGGAGTTCGCCCTTGATCTTCTCGGACAGCTTCTGCGCCATCGACGCGACCTGACGGGTCGAACGACCGCTGGCGATCACCATATAGTCGGCAATGGTCGATTTGCCCGCCAGCGGGATGGAAATGGTGTCGACCGCCTGGTCATCGTCGAGCGACGCGAGCACGAGCCGATGCAGCGCCTCGACCTCATCGGGTTCGGACGCGCGATACACAGGAGAAGATGAGGCCAAGTCGGTTCCTATTCAGCAGAGACAGCATCTGGCAGGAAATGCCGCTGCCAGGCGGGGTCGGCAGCACGAAGCTGCGTCGCGGAGCGCGGGTCGGGGCGGAAGCGCAACAGCACGAGGGCCGGCAATCTCCACTGCGTCCAGTTCTTCGCCTGGTGTGCGGGCCGACGAGCGCGCCGCAACCAACCCATCGCGGGGGCCGCGAGAGCATCCCTGTCATACCCCGGACGCGCGATGACCGCAATCGGAACCTGACGGGCGATGTCGCGCCATCCTTTCCATTGATCGAACTGCGCCAGATTGTCCGAACCCATCAGCCAGATGAACCGAGTCTTCGGGTACAGCCGCCGCAGTTTCGCGACCGTATCCACGGTGTAGCGCGTGCCGATCCGTTGCTCGATCGCGCTCACCCGGATCGGCGCATGCCGTGCCATCCGTGTCGCCGAGGCGAAGCGGGCCGCAAAGGGCGCCATGTCCCCGCGCGCTTCCTTGAGCGGATTGCCGGGCGACACCAGCCACCACACTTCGTCCAGTCCCAATGCGGCAAGCGCGGCAAGACTGATCGCGCGATGTCCTGCATGCGCGGGATTGAACGATCCACCGAGAATACCGACGCGGGTCACCGTACGCCCACAGCCGACGAACGGCGCATCGATCCCGCCGCGCTGATCTCCAGTCGTGCGGGGCAATACCCGCTGCTCGCAATCAACCGCGCACCTGCCCGGTGCCATAGCCGACCCATTTGTAGGTCGTCAGGCCTTCCAGTGCGACGGGCCCTCGGGCGTGCAGCCGTCCGGTCGAGATGCCGATTTCGGCTCCCAGCCCGAATTCGGCACCGTCGGCGAATTGGGTCGAGGCGTTCCACAGCACGATCGCGCTGTCCACTTCCGACAGAAAGCGCTCGGCAGTGGACGCATCGGAAGCGACGATCGCATCCGTATGATTCGATCCGTGGCGCTGGATATGGGCGATCGCACCGTCCACTCCATCGACCAGGCCAGCCGACGCGATCGCTTCGAGATATTCCGTGTCCCAATCCGCGTCGGTCGCCCGCGGCAAGTCCGGGTGTAGCAGTGCCAGGCCGTCGTCAAGCCGCACTTCGCACCCCGCACCGGACAGTGCAGCAACCAGCCCGGCGGCATCGCCGTACGCCCGGTCGATCAGCAACGTCTCCATTGCGCCACACACGCCGGTGCGCCGAAGCTTGGCATCCCGGACGATCGCCTCGGCCATCAGCGGGTCCGCCGAGGCATCGACATAGACGTGGTTGATCCCGTCGAGATGCGCGAGCACCGGCACCCGCGCCTCGGCCCGAACCCGCGCGACGAGCCCCTTGCCACCACGCGGAACGATCAGATCGATTGCCGCCCCGCCTGCGGATCCGTCGGCCTGCAACAGCGCGCCGACGGCCGCCCGATCGGTCGTCTGCACGAGCTGGACCGCATCCGCAGGTACGCCCTGGCCTTCAAGGCCGGCAACGATCGCCGCGTGGATCGCACGGTTGCTCCCGATCGCTTCGGATCCCCCGCGCAGGATCACCGCGTTACCCGCCATCACCGCCAGCGCCGCCGCATCGGCGGTCACGTTCGGTCGACTTTCGAAAATGATCCCGATGACGCCGATCGGCACGCGGACCCGACGCAGAACCAGCCCGTTCGGGCGCGTCGTCTCGTCGATTGCCGTACCGACCGGGTCTGTCAGGCCAGCGACCGCGGCGACCCCGTCGGCCATGGCGCGAACCCGGGCGGAATCGAGGTGCAAACGATCGAGCATCGCTGCCGACAGGCCCGTGGCCGTGGCGGTCGCCATGTCATGGGCATTGGCCGCCAGGATACTCGCCTCGGCGTCCCGCAGCGCCTGGGCCGCCTGCCGTAGCGCCGCCGCCTTGATGGCGGTCGGCAGGCTGGCGAGGATCCGGGCAGCCGCGCGCGCACGCTGGGCGAGGTCTGCGACGAGAGCGGTTGCATCGGTCATTACGGTCTCGCTATCATGGGATCGGGGACCGCGGCAAAGCCAATTTGCGCCGCGCAGACGGGGACGAAGCATGACGGGAGACCTTGCGGCGGCAGGCGACGTGGCGACAGGAATGCTGGTCGCCCACGCGATCGACCCCAAGACGAGTGCCGTTCCCGCTGCGGCGGTCCAGCCGTTGTGCCTCAATTGCGGAACCCGCCTTGCCGGCGAATTCTGCCATCGGTGCGGGCAGACCCAGCATATCCACCGCACCCTTGCGTCGATCGGCCACGATCTGCTCCACGGCGTCTTCCATTTCGAAGGGAAGATCTGGCGGACGTTGCCCATGCTCTTCACGCGTCCCGGCGCGCTGACGCGACGCTATATCGCGGGCGAGCGCGCGCGCTTCGTGTCGCCGCTCGCGTTGTTCCTGTTTTCGGTGTTCCTGATGGTGGCGACGTTCGAGACCGTCGGCGGCCCGATCGGCGGCAACAGCAGCGCCGAGCGCAAGGCTGCGTCGCTGACCCCGGCCAGGCTGGAACGGGATATCGCCGATACCACGAGCAAGATCACGGCGCTCGATACCGAGCGGGCGGTGCTGGCAGCCACCGGCCAGAGCACGGCAAGGCTCGACATCAAGCTGAACGCGCTCCGCGATACACAGCGCGGCCTGCAATCGGCCAAGGCGCTGACCCAAGGCGATTTTTCACAACCCCTCCTGAATACAAGCGTGCACAGCGGAAACGCCGTGCTCGACGAACGCGTGACGCATGCGCTGAAGGAACCAAAGCTGTTCCTCTACAAGCTGCAGTCCACCGCCTATAAGTTCAGCTGGGCGCTGATCCCCATCTCGCTACCCTTCATCTGGCTGCTCTTTGCGTTCCGGCGCGATGTCGGCCCTTATGATCACGCCATCTTCGCCATCTATTCGCTGTCGGCGATGACGATGGGCACGGTCGTCCTGACGATCCTGAGCGCGATCGGGGTTCCCGGGGGCCTGATCGGCACGGTGTTCGTGTTCGGGCCGCCTTTCCACATGTATCGCCAGCTCAAGGGCGCGTACGGGCTTGGGCGGCTGGGGGCTCTGTGGCGGACGGTTGCGCTCGTCCTCTCTGCCTATTTGGCTGGCCTGCTGTTTTTCGTCGCGATCCTCGGGCTGATCGCGGAATAACCGATCATCCGCACGGATACCGGCGTTGCATGATCGCTGCAAAGGCCGTTGCGACGTCCTGTGACCGACGTGCAAGCGGGATCGCTTCGAGATCCGCCACCAACGCCCGCGCGTCGATCCTAGCCTTGCCCAGCGGCGGCGGACAGCTGCGCGGAGGACGTCCGGCAACGCGATCCGCCTCGACCTGGTCGCGGTACGATTGCGCGGCCGCCTTGATCTCGGCCCGGATCGTCGGGAGATCGGGCGCGCGGGTCGCTCGCGCGCCTTTGGCTGGCAGGGCCTTCGCCTCGGCGAGAAACGCCTCGACCGTCATCGCCATGGCGGCGACCGGGACGCAGGCGGTCGTTGCCAAAATCGCCCCGTAAAGAACGCTTCGTCCGAAAAACCGATTGCCCATCCGCAACCTGGTGGCATGCGCCGGGACCGAACGAAATACCGCGCGCCGGTGCTTTGCGCCCAAACGCCTTCGAACTTCGCCAGACGTAAAAAGGGGCGCCATCCCGATGCCGGAATGACGCCCCTAATGGCTCACGGATGGTCAGGCGCCAGCGGGCGCCGGGCTGCCGAAGGGGCCCCCACCCTTGGGACGGCGGGTCTTCGGGATCGAGGTGCCAGCACCCGGAACCGACGGGCTCTTCGGCCCATCATCGCGCGAGATGCTGCCGTCGGCGATCAGCGCCTTGATCTCGTCACCCGACAACGTCTCATATTCCAGCAGCGCGCCGGCGAGCAGATGAAGCTGGTCGATATGATGCGTCAGCAGATGCTTGGCGCGATCGAGACCACCCTGGACGATCGACTTGATCTCGTCGTCGATCAACTGCGCCGTCTGGTTCGACATACGGACCGGCTGAGAGCTCGAATAGCCAAGGAACGACTCCCCCTCGGGCTGCGAATATTCGACCGGACCGACCTTGTCCGACATGCCCCATTTGGTGACCATGTCGCGGGCCAGACCCGTCGCATATTGGATGTCCGACGACGCCCCCGACGAGACCTTGTCATAGCCGAAGATAACTTCCTCGGCGACACGGCCCCCCATCGCGACCGCGAGGTTCGCATACATCTTGTCGCGGTGATAGCTGTACGAATCGCGCTCCGGCAGGCGCATCACCATGCCCAGCGCACGACCGCGCGGGATGATCGTCGCCTTGTGGATCGGATCGGATGCGGCCTCGTGGATCGACACGATCGCGTGACCGGCTTCGTGATAGGCGGTCATCCGCTTCTCGTCCTCGGTCATGACCATCGACCGACGCTCGGCGCCCATCATGACCTTGTCCTTGGCTTCCTCGAATTCGGCCATCGCGACCAGCCGCTTGCCCTTGCGCGCTGCGGTCAGCGCCGCCTCGTTGACGAGGTTGGCAAGATCCGCACCCGAGAAGCCCGGCGTACCGCGCGCAATGACGCGGGCGTCGACGTCGGGTGCCAGCGGCACCTTCTTCATGTGCACTTCAAGGATCTTGATACGACCTTCGATATCCGGCCGCGGCACGACGACCTGGCGATCGAAGCGGCCCGGACGCAGCAGTGCGGGATCGAGCACGTCGGGACGGTTGGTCGCCGCGATGATGATGATGCCTTCGTTCGCCTCGAACCCGTCCATCTCGACCAGCAACTGGTTGAGCGTCTGCTCGCGCTCGTCATTGCCGTTGCCGAGCCCGGCGCCGCGATGACGACCGACCGCGTCGATTTCGTCGATGAAGACGATGCAGGGCGCGGACTTCTTGGCTTGCTCGAACATGTCGCGGACACGGCTCGCGCCGACGCCGACGAACATCTCTACGAAGTCCGAACCCGAAATCGTGAAGAAGGGCACGCCCGCCTCACCCGCAATCGCGCGGGCGAGCAAGGTCTTGCCGGTCCCCGGCGAGCCCACAAGCAGCGCACCCTTGGGGATCTTGCCGCCGAGGCGGGCGAACTTGGTCGGGTCCTTGAGGAACTCGACGATCTCCTGCAGCTCCTCGCGCGCTTCGTCGATGCCGGCGACGTCGTCGAAGGTCACGCGACCTTCCTTCTGCGTCAGCATCTTCGCGCGGCTCTTGCCGAAGCCCATCGCGCCCGAACCGGAATTCTTCTGCATCTGGCGCAGGACGAAATAGCCGAGACCGAGGAACAGGAAGAACGGCAGCGACTGCATCAGCAGGATCTGCCAGATCGGTGCGCCCTCTTCGGGCTTGGCACTGATCACGACGCCCTTCTCGCGCAGGCGGTCGGTCAGGCGCGGGTCCTGCGGGGCGAACGTGCGGAACTTGGTGTTGTCGGAATAGGTGCCGGTGACGACCTCGCCCGCGATGTTGACGTCATGCACCGAGCCGCTCTCGACCTTGTCGAGGAACGTCGAATAGGCGATCTGGTTCGAGCCCGTCGTGGCGGTACGGGTGTCGATCAGCGTCACGAACAGCGCCAACGCCACGAGGATGCCGACCCAGATGAGCAGCGACTTCATCCAGGGGTTCGGCCCTTCGGGCGGCTTTTCGTTATCGTTCATGGGTTGATCGTACCTTTCTCGAACTCAGAAGATAAGCACAGAAGGATTAATGGCAATGGAACGCCCGGGTGGAATCGTCGATCAGGGCGATCGACGCGGCGGTTCAGGCCGAAATCGCCAGATACCTCCGCGTGTTGATCCCATCACCCCGCCTTGGGTCGCCGAAACGCCCGCCGCCAGCGACTCGAGCAACGGCTCTATATTAGTGGACAGACCGAACTCCGGGCGGGTGATTCGGCATGATCGGCGGACGTGCAGGATCGCGCGGCGAACCAGCAGGCGCTGGAGGGCGCGCGGCACGTCGCCAATCCGCAGAGCCACACCGTCGCCCCCCTCCGCAACGCGGCGATCGCCCCAGAGCCACTGCGCGGTCTCGTCCAGCGCGTCTTGCGCCTCCCGCGCATGGCTCGCCGCGCGCGCCATTCCGACGGGGTCGAGCCACGGCGTATCTGCGATCAGGCGGCGCACGCGCACCCGTTCGAAGTGGTCGTCATCATTGCTCGGATCATCCGCGAACGGAATTCCCGCCTCCATCACGATCGCGCGCAACTCCGCCCGCCGCCATCCAAGCAACGGGCGGATGACCAGAAAACTCGGATCGGGCGCCCCCGCGGGTCCGTCGACCAGCGTGTGCGGGCGGTCCGGTCGGACGCCGGCAAGTCCGGCCGGCCCACTCCCCCGCACCGCGCGCATCAGGAACGTCTCGGCCTGATCATCGATATGGTGCGCCGTCGCGAGGGCGCGTGCCCCGGTTTCCCCCACCCAACGTCCCAGCAGCTGATAACGGAGCGCCCGCGCCGTGGCCTGGATCGCGGTGGACCCGATCGCATCCCGCAGAATGAGCGTGCGATGCGGCACCGCGGCCGTGGCGCACCAGTGCGCCACCATCGCCGCCTCCTCCACGGCAGCCTGGCGTAACCCGTGATCCACGGTGGCGGCCGAGATGCGACCGGGAAAGGCCCTATTCGCCAGCGCCAGCATCGCCATGCTGTCGGCGCCGCCCGACACCGCCAGGCCGATGGTTGCATCGTCCGCGAGCGGCGCGCCGAGGGTTCGCATCAGATCCGCGGCGAACCGCGCGACCTGCGCCGGATCGAGCCCCGCGGGGCCGGTCATCTCACGAACAGTTCGATGCCGCGCGCCCCTTGGCCACTCCTGCCTTCATCTTGGGGTCGGCATCGACCTTGGCACCATAGGTGCGCTGCAGCTCGGTATAGACCTTGCAAACCTGCGCGGCGGGTTTGTCGAGCTTCACCAGCGACTGCGCGAGATAATAGAGGCTTTCCGGGGCGCGATCGCCATCGGGCCAGGTCTTGTAGCTATCATAGAAGGCCAGGCTGGCGAGCGACGGCTTCCCGTCCTCCAGATACGAACGGCCGAGCAGGTTCTGGGCGTAGCTGGCGCGCTTGTGCTTGGGGTATTTGTTGACCACCGTTTTGAACTGCGCCTCGGCCTCCGGGTAGAGCTTGGCCGCCCACAGGCGATAGCCGTAGAGATAGGTGTCCTCGACCGTGTCGCCGGTTTCCGGCCGCTCGATCGCTGCCACCTGCCCGCTACGATCGGCGGTTGCCGCCGTCGTCCCTCGCGTCGGATTTCCCATCGTCGGCGCGCTCGCATCGCCGGGTGCCGGACGGGACGACGCGCCCGAACCGGACTGGGATCGCCCCGACGCGGGGCGACTGGCGGCAGACTGCTCCATCGTCGAAGGCGCTGCGGACGTATCGCCAAAGCCGCCCGGGCTCGCGGCGGCTGGCGGCGCGGCGGCGCGCGCGGCGGCCGCATCGGCTTCGATCGTCTTGAGCCGTCCCTCGAGCACATCGATCCGGTGCTGATTGGTCTCGGCCTGACCCGTCATCTGGCGAAGCTGCGATTCCAGGGAATCGACGCGTGCGGTAAGATCGGCCACCGGACTTGCCGCCGGCGTCCCGGGAATGACGGTCTGCGCCTGCGCGGGCGTGTTGTCGGGCTGGACATAAGCACCCGCTCCGCCCGGAAAGACCTTGCGCTGCACCGCGCGCATTTCACTCTCGAGACGTCCGACCCGTCCTTCGACGTTGGACTGCGCAACCGCCGGGGTACCGCTCAGTGCGGATGCAACGACCATGAACGAAACAACTGGAAAACGGCGCATCATACACCCCCCGGTGCGAGAAAAGGACAAGACATCGCGCGAACCGTCGATGTCACGGAGCAGGGGTAGCGCCGGTCGACGGCGTCGAGGGTTCAGGCGCCACGGCGGCGGGAGCGGCCATATTCAGCGCCGCGCCCGTCGACGATACGGCGCGTTGCGAAGCGCTCCGTTGGGGCGAATCCGCGGCATTGCCGATGGCCGGAGCGGTACTCCCCGGTGTCGCCACGCCGCGCGCGATCAACGCGGCGGGGTCAACCTTCACGTCTTTGATCGCCCGCTTGCCGTCTCCGAGCGGCGCGATCGGCCGGCCGCCCACCGTCACGCGCAGCTTGTCCGGCCGGCCGACGTTGATCATCGGGCCTACCGCATCGCCTGGCACGGTATAGGCTTCGCCGGATTTCAACGTGCCGATGTAGAGCGTCTTGCCCGCAGCATCATAGACCTTCAGCCAAACCTCATCGGTCGCGGTCAGCACGACCGGACCGTTCCGCGACGTAGGGATCGGCGCGGTCGGGGGCGCGGCGACGGGAACGGTATTCGCGACCGGCGTGGATACGGCAGGCGCGCTTTCCTCGGAGCGGAACAGTGCCGTGCCGTACCACAGCCCGGCGCCGACCAGCAGGATTACCGCGGCGATCAACGCACCGAAAGCCAGGCCCCGCGTCGGCCCCCGGGAGGGCTCGACGATCTCGTAGGTCTGATATTCGGTCCGGCGGGGTGTGCTGGGCTTGTCGACCGTGCCGCGAATGTCGCGACCGATCGCCACCTCGTCCACGCCGACGGCGCGGGCATACGCCTTCGCAAAGCCAACCGAATAGGTGATTGACGGCAGCGCCGCGAAGTTCGACTCCTCGATCGCTTCCAGCTGCCGGACCGGAATACGGGTACGCGCGGCCACCTCGGCCAACGACAATCCCAACGCTTCGCGCGCCTCGCGCAGCCGTTCGCCTGCCGTCTTGGGGAACAGCGTCGCCTCTTCAGGCGGTAACGGATCGGTCATGCAGTCCTCCGGCCGGACGGTTGCGCCCCGGATGCGCCCGGCCCTAGCCAATGTGTCTCACAAAGCGCGCCGAACAAGTCAACGCCTTGCAAGTCCATGCTGCCACGGTTCATGCGAGTTCGACGCCGTGTTGCCGCGCCCAGTCGGTCAACGCGCCGCGCATGTCGCGCGGGGGCGCCTTGAGCAACGTCGCCATATGTGCGGACAGCGCTGCACGATCGAGCGTGCGCACCATCGCCTTGATCGGCCCGACCGCCGCCGGGGTGATCGACAGGCGTTCGATGCCGAGCCCGATCAGCGCCATCGCTTCCAGCGGGCGCCCCCCCATCTCCCCACAGACGGTGAGCTGGACCCCGGCCGCACGAGTCGGCTCGACCAGCCTGGCGAGGAAGCGCAGGATCGCCGCGCTCAGCCAGTCATAGCGCTCGGCCAGCTTCGGGTTGGCCCGGTCCGCCGCGAAGAGGAACTGGGTCAGGTCGTTGGTACCGACCGAGAGGAACGCGACGTTGGGCAAGAGCAGGTCGAGCTGTTCCGCCAGCGCGGGGACTTCCAGCATGGCGCCGTAGCGGATGTCGGTCGGCAGCTTCTTGTTGCGCGTCGACAGCCAGTCACGCTGCGCTTCGAACAACGCGCGCGCTTCATCGAATTCCCACGGTTCGCTGACCATCGGGAACATCACGTTGAGCGTGCGCCCCGCCGCCGCCTCCAGCAGCGCGCGCGCCTGCACCTTCATCAGTCCGCCACGCTCGAGCGCCAGCCGCAGCGCGCGCCAGCCCATCGCCGGATTCTCTTCATCGGCGTCTGCCTTGTTGAGATACGGCAGCGCCTTGTCGCCGCCGATGTCGACCGTGCGGAACACGACCGGGCGATCGCCGGCGGCATCGAGCACGTCGCGGTACAACCGCTGCTGGCGCTCGCGCGACGGCAGCGTTGCGGAGACGAGGAACTGGAATTCGGTACGGAACAGCCCGATCCCGTCCGCCCCGGTCATGTCGAGCGCGGCGACGTCGTCGCGCAGGCCCGCGTTGACCATTACCGTCAGGCGGTGCCCGTCCTTGGTGATCGGCGCCTCGGTCTTGAGCGCGGCGAATACCGCGCGACGCTTCTGGCGCAGTTGCAGCGCGGTATCGAACGCCTCCTCCATGGCCGACGACGGCCGCGCGAACACATTGCCCGCGGTGACGTCGAGCAGCAGCAGATCCCCCTCGCCGACCAGCCGCCGCACGTCGCGCACGCGGCCGAGCACCGGCACCCCCATCGCGCGCGCGACGATCGTGACGTGCGCGGTGAGCGAGCCTTCCTCGAGGATCACGCCCTTGAGGCGACGCCGGTCATATTCGAGCAGCTCGGCAGGCCCGAGGTTGCGCGCGATCAGGATCGTATCCTGCCGCAGCCCCATCTGTGCCGCGGTCCCCATCTGCCCCGATACGATCCTGAGCAACCGGTTCGACAGATCCTCGAGATCGTGCATCCGGTCCGCGAGCAACGGATCGTCGATCTGCCGCATCCGCATCCGGGTGCGCTGCTGGACGCGCTCGATCGCCGCCTCGGCGGTCAGGCCGCTGTCGATCGCCTCGTTGATGCGCCGGCTCCAGCCCTCGTCATAGGCGAACATCTTGTAGGTCTCGAGCACTTCCTCATGTTCACCGCCGCCGCCGAATTCGGCTTGGCTGGCGAGCCGCTCGATCTGGTCGCGCATCTTGTCGAACGCGGCATAGACGCGGTGGCGCTCGGCCTCGGCATCCTCGGCGACGGTATGTTCGACATGGACGCGCGGCTGGTGGAACACGGCGTAGCCGCTCGCCATGCCGTCGACGAGGCGCAACCCCGCGATCCGCATTGGCGCGGTCGACTGCGGGCGCATCGTCGCAGCACCGCTCGCATCGACCAGTTCGGCATTGGCGATGAGTTCGCTCAGCACCATCGCAACGGTCTGCAACGCCTCGATCTCCACATCGTCATAGCGGCGCGACTCGACGTGCTGGACGCACAGCACCCCCACCGCACGTTCGCGGCGGATGATCGGGACGCCGGCGAAACTGTGGAAGCGATCCTCGCCGGTCTCGGGGCGATAGGCGAAATCGGGATGCGACGCGGCTTCATCCAGGTTGAGCGTCTCGACCTGTTCGGCGATCGTGCCGACGAGCCCCTCGCCCAGCGCCATCTTGGTGACATGGACCGCTTCCTGCGCGAGGCCGCGGGTCGCGAACAGTTCGAGCACGCCTTCCCGAAGCAGATAGATCGAGCAGACCTCGCTGGCCATCGCTTCGCCGACGATCCCGACGACCGAATTGAGCTTCGCTTGTGCAGGCGTGCGCGACGCCATCACGTCGTGGAGGCGGACGAGAATTTCTCGGGCGGAGGCGGCAGCAGTTGGCATAGCGAGGCGCTAACAGATTGCTTCGATGCGTTCCATCTTGCGCCGCACAACATAATGTTGCTGCAATTGCGCGTTCCGCTTTGCGGCCATCAGCTCTCGAACAGGCTTTCCTGGCTTCCGGCCGGTGGGTTGAGCCCGAGGTGCTTCCATCCCCCCGCATTGAGACACCGCCCGCGCGCGGTCCGTGCGATCAGGCCGAGCTGGATGAGGTACGGCTCGATCACTTCCTCGACCGTGTCGCGCGGTTCGCTGAGCCCCGCTGCGAGCGTCTCGACGCCAACCGGGCCGCCGCGATAGATGTCCGCGATCATCATCAGATACCGCCGGTCCATCGCGTCGAGCCCGAGCTTGTCGACCTCGAGCCGGTTGAGCGCACGATCGGCCTCGGTCGCATCGACGCTTTCCCGTCCGGCGGCATGGGCGAAATCGCGAACGCGGCGAAGCAGGCGTCCCGCGATCCGCGGCGTCCCGCGCGAGCGGCGCGCGACTTCGGTCGCGCCTTCGGGGGTGATCGCGAGGCCGAGCAGCCCGGCCGCGCGCGTCACCACCCGCGTGAGTTCCTCGACCGTGTAGAAGGACAGCCGCACGGGGATGCCGAAGCGATCGCGCAGCGGCGTAGTAAGCAGCCCTTGCCGGGTCGTGGCACCGACCAAAGTGAAGCGCGGGAGGTCGATCCGCACGCTGCGCGCGCTCGGCCCCTCGCCGATCATCAGGTCGAGCGCGCGGTCTTCCATCGCGGGATAGAGCACTTCCTCGACCGCGGGTTGCAGGCGGTGGATCTCATCGATGAACAGCACATCGCCATCCTCGAGATTGGTCAGCAGCGCCGCGAGATCGCCCGACTTGGCGATCACCGGCCCCGAGGTCGCGCGAAACCCAACCCCCATCTCGCGCGCGATGATCTGCGCGAGCGTGGTCTTGCCGAGCCCCGGCGGCCCGAAGAACAACACGTGATCGAGCGCGTCGCCCCGCGCGCGCGCCGCCGCGATGAAGACGCGCAGATTCTCCCGCGCGGCCTTCTGCCCGACGAAATCGTCGAGCGACTTGGGGCGCAGCGCAGCATCGACGTCCTCGGGCGTGCGGGCAGCGGTGAGGATGCGGTCTTCGGTCATGGCCACGCGATAGCGCGCGGTGGCTGGGCGGGGCAAGGCGCAGCGGGTAAGGCGTGACAATGGCTGACCTTCCCGATCTGTATCTCATCGCCGACATGGCTCCCGATCTCGTGGACGCGCTGGAGCAGCGCTTCACGGTGCACCGCACCGACCCGCCCGCGACGACCCGCGCGATCTGCGGCGGCGGGAGCAGCGTGGTCGACGCCGCGCTGATCGACCGGCTCCCCGCGCTGGAGATCATCGCGATCAACGGCGTGGGCTACGACGGGATCGACCTAGCTGCCGCGAAGGCGCGCGGGGTTCGCGTGACCAACACTCCCGACGTACTGACCGATGACGTCGCCGACCTGGCGATCGGCTTGTGGCTCGCGGTCGAACGGCGGATCGCGGCCAATGACGCAGCGGTGCGCGACGGGGGCTGGAACGTCCCGCTGGCGCGGCGCGCGAGCGGGCGGCGGATCGGCATTTTCGGGCTCGGGCGGATCGGGCACGCCATCGCGCGACGCGCCGAGCCGTTCGGCGGCGAGATCCTGTACACCGCGCGCAGCGAGAAACCGGTGGCGTGGCGTTTCGTGCCCGACATTACCGCGCTGGCCGCAGCGTGCGACGTGCTGATCCTCGCCGCGCCGGGTGGAGCAGGGACGCAGCGCATCGTCGATGCGGCGGTGCTGGCGAAGCTCGGCAGCGAGGGCGTGCTGGTCAACGTGGCGCGCGGCAGCCTGGTCGATCAGGCGGCGTTGGTCGCTGCGCTGGAAGCGCGCGGGATCGCGGGGGCAGGGATAGACGTCTTCGCGGACGAGCCGGACGTACCGGACGCGCTCAGGACGATGCCGAACGTGGTGCTGTCACCGCACCAAGGGAGTGCCACGGTCGAAACGCGCAGGGCGATGGCGGCGTTGGTGCTCGCCAACCTCGACGCGCAGCTGGCGGGAGCGCCGCTGCCGAGCGCGGTGGTTTGACGTTCACGTTTTCATGAAATCGGTGAAGTCGCTCCAATGCTCGACCTTGAATGCGCGGATGTCGCGCACGCAGACAGGAAACCAGGCGAGAGCCTTTAGGGCGTTCATGGCCAGTGTGACGTTGACCAGACTATCCCCCTGCGACACGTAAACGCTGCCCTGTACGCGGATGAACCCGTAGCGGTTCAGGACAGCGCCGATGTCAGCATAGGCCTGACTCACCCCTTTCGGATGGGTCTCGCGCGTTTGGTTGAGCAACAGATCGAAGCCGATCGCAAACATCAGCCGTCCGTCGGGTCGGTCAGGATATCCTCCACCGGATAGTCGGCATCCTCGTTGCTTTCGAGCAAATGGATCCGCATCCGCGCCTCCCCTGCTGGACCAGCGTCAGCGATTCCGGTGACCTCGTACGGAGGGCCGTCGAGGCCGAAGCGGCGGACAGACCCGATGAGCGAACCCATATCAACCACGGCGACCTCCGTTCTCTATGGCCCCTGTTTTACCGCGCCGCCTTGCGTAGCGCCAGCCGCACCAGTGCATCCAGCGTGGCACCCGTGCCCAATTCTTCCTCCGCCGCCGCGACCGCGCTGCTCGCTTCGGCTGGGCGGAAGCCGAGGTTGAGCAGCGCCGACACCGCATCCGCGCCCGCGCCGACCGGGGCGGCCATGCCGGTCCCGCCGCTGCCGAGCGCGATGCCGCCGGTCTTGTCCTTGAGTTCGCGCACGATCCGTTCGGCGAGCTTGGGGCCGACGCCGTTGGCGCGCGCGACCATCGCCTTGTCCTGCGCGGCGATCGCGCGGACGAGATCGGTCGGTTCGAGCGCCGACAGGATCGCCAGCGCGACCCGCGCGCCGACGCCCTGCACGCCGGTCAGCAGGCGAAACCAGTCGCGTTCCGAGGCGCTGGCGAAGCCGACGAGGCGGATGAAGTCCTCCGCCACCAGCATCTCGGTGTGGAGCATCACCGGCTCGCCGACCGGGCCGATCGCCGATAACGTCCGCGACGACGCGCCGACGAGGTAGCCGACGCCGCCGACGTCGATCACCGCATGGTCGAGGTCGGTCGCGCTGAGGACGCCGCGTAAGTGAGCGATCATTGCACAGGCGCCAGTCGCGGCATTATCGTAAGCCCTTGTAAAGGAATGATTGTCCCAAGGCCTCGGCACCCCTTGCCAGTCACCCTGCGGCAGTAGGTAACCGGGACGGTGCTCCGCGGCAAAGCCAAATCAGGGGATGCGCCGGGCGCTCGCCATGTGGTGCGCGTGGCAGATCGCGACCGCCAGCGCATCCGCCGCGTCCGCGCCGTCGATCTTCACGCCCGGGAGCAGCACCGACACCATCGCATGGACCTGTGCCTTGTCCGCATTGCCGACGCCGACCACCGCCTTCTTGACCAGCCGCGCGGCATATTCGCCCACTTCGAGGCCGATCCGCGCACCCGCGCACAGCACGACGCCGCGCGCCTGGCCGAGCTTGAGCGTGCTTTGCGGGTTGGAATTGACGAACACTTCCTCGACCGCACAGGCGTCGGGCTGGTGATCGATGATGAGCGCGGCGAGCATCGCGTCGAGATGCGCGAGGCGGCGCGGGAGCGGGGCGGCGGTGTCGGTCTTGAGGCGACCGTTGGCGACGTGGCTCAGGCGGTTGCCTTCGGCGCGGATCAGGCCCCAGCCGGTGGTGCCGAGGCCTGGGTCCAGGCCTAGGATCAGCATTTTGGGTTGGGGTTGAAAGAAGCGGATTTCACGCAAAGGCGCGAAGCCGCGAAGGAAGAAGGGAATGGCTTGGGAAGCGTCATGGATTTGGCCGGGTTAAGGAAGGGGGTCTCGCACAAAGCCACAAAGGCACGAAGTGGGAAAGGCAGGGAAGCTAGCGTATCCGCTGCCGTCATCCCAGGTTGGCCCGGGATCGACCAAGGGTCGGATTCTCCGCTTCGCGGAAGTCGCGCCAGCCGATACCGGAACGAGCCCGGCGTCCCGGGAGACATAAACTTCTTCTCTTCGTGGCTTTGCGGCTTTGCGTGATAAATCCTTACTTGGGCCTTTCTCGGTGAGACACTTCCCCACCCCAACCCCTCCCCTGAAGGGGAGGGGCTTTTAGTAAGGGGTCAGCCCATCTTTTCCAGGATCGCGTCGGACACTTCGTAATTGCCCCACACCGTCTGCACGTCGTCATCGTCGTCGAGCACGTCGATCAGCTTGAACAGCGTCGCCGCATCATCCTCGCCGACTTCGACCATCGTCTGCGGACGCCACGCGAGCTTGGCACCCTCGGGCTCGCCGAGCACCGGGGTGAGTGCCGTCACGACTTCATGAAGCGATTCGTTCGAGGTCCAGATCTCGTGGCCCTCGTCGCTCGACTGGACGTCCTCCGCCCCTGCTTCCAGCGCCGCCTCGAACACCTTCTCGGCATCGCCCACCGACGCTGGATAGGAAATCAGCCCCATCCGGTCGAACGCATGGCTGACCGAGCCCGACGCGCCCAAATTGCCGCCGTTCTTGGCCATGCCGGTGCGGACGTTGGTCGCGGTGCGGTTGCGGTTGTCGGTGAGCGCCTCGATGATCAGCGAGACACCGCCGGGCCCGAAGCCCTCGTAGCGGATTTCCTCGTAATTCTCGGTATCGCCCTTCGATGCCTTGTCGACCGCGCGCTGGATGTTGTCCTTGGGCATCGACTGCGCCTTGGCGGCGTTGATCGCCATGCGCAGGCGCGGGTTCATGTCCGGATCGGGCAGGCCCATCTTCGCCGCGACGGTAATTTCGCGGCTGAGCTTGGAGAACATGCCCGAGCGCTTCTTATCCTGCGCGCCCTTGCGGTACATGATGTTCTTGTATTTGGAATGGCCTGCCATGGGTCTCTCTGCTTTGCCTGCGCGTCACCCCGGCGCCAGGGCCGGGATCCATCCTGTGCCCCGTCGCATACCGTCCGGGGCGAAGTGGATGCTGGAACAAGTCCGGCATGACGGCAAGAGTGTAGGTCGGTCGGCGCTTACGCCAGGCCGAGCGCCTGCTTGTACGTCTCGAGCAACATTTCCGCCTCGTCGCGGTGATGCTTTTCCATCTTGCGCAGGCGCACGATGGTGCGGATCGTCTTGACGTCGAACCCGGTCGACTTGGCTTCGCCGTAGACGTCCTTGATGTCGTCCGCGATGCCCTTCTTCTCTTCCTCGAGCCGCTCGATGCGCTCGATGAGAAGGCGTAGCTGGTCGGCGGCGATGGTCTCGCTCATGATAAGTCCCCTGAAAACAGATCGTGGACCCTCCGCGCGGAACAGGGGCCGGGCAGCGTCGGGGCGTATCGGTGGCCCCGCACGGATCGGGCGGGGCGCTTGGCGATACGCCGGGTCGACACGCTCGGTGGCGGTTCAGCGCGAACGGCGGTGGACGCGGGCCTTACCCATCCATGATCCCCGCGTCACCCCCCCACCCCATTCGGGTCACGCATTCTTGGCGACGCTGTCCTTCATCCGCTGCAACTGCTCGGGCGTCGCGTCCGCCTGGTGGTGGGTCTTCCACTCCGCATAGGGCATGCCATAGATCGTCTCGCGCGCCGCATCCTTGTCGAGGCTGCCGTGCGATGCTTCCTGCACCCAATCCGACAGGCAGTTGCGGCAGAACCCCGCCAGTCCCATCAGGTCGACATTCTGCGCATCGTCGCGGTGGCGCAGGTGGAGCACCAGCCGCCGGAAGGCCGCGGCCGCCACCGAATCGTCGAGTTGGTTCAAATCGCTCATCGCACACGCTCCAAAGGTTGATCGTGCGGAGATAGGGGTTAGAGCGGCACGCGCAACGCCACTCCCCAGGGCAAGGACACTCCATGACGAAGGCTATCAGCCCCCGCGCGCGCAAAGTCCGCATTCTCGCGACGCTCGGACCCGCAAGCAATTCCCCCGAAATGATCGCCACGCTGTTCGAAGCGGGGGCCGATGCCTTCCGCGTCAACATGAGCCACGGCGACCAGCAGTCGAAGGTCGCGGTGATCCAGGCGATCCGCGCGCTGGAGAAGACCTACAACCGTCCCTCCACCATCCTTGCCGATCTCCAGGGGCCGAAACTGCGCGTCGGCAAGTTCGAGGGCGGGAAGGTCGAGCTCGTCACCGGCCAGACCTTCACGCTCGACCGCGACACGACTCCAGGCGATGCGACTCGCGTCGAGCTGCCGCACCGCGAAATCTTCGAGGCGATCGAGCCCGGCGCGCGGCTGCTGCTCGATGACGGCAAGCTGGTGCTGCGCGTGACCAGCCACACCGAGACGACGATCGTCACCGAGATCGTCGTCGGCGGCGCGCTGTCGAACAACAAGGGGCTCAACGTCCCCGACGTCGTGCTGCCGATGGCCGCGCTGACCGAGAAGGACCGGAGCGATCTCGCCTTCGCGGTCGACCAGGGCGTCGACTGGATCGCGCTCAGCTTCGTCCAGCGGCCCGAGGATCTCGCCGAGGCGCGCAAGCTGATCGGCGGCAAGACCGCGCTGCTCGCCAAGATCGAGAAGCCTTCGGCAATCGAGCGGCTCGAGGAGATCGTCGAGGCGTGCGACGGCGTGATGGTCGCGCGCGGCGATCTTGGCGTCGAATTGCCGCCCGAGAGCGTGCCGCCGTTGCAGAAGCGAATCATCGAAGTCTCGCGGCGGCTCGGCCGTCCGGTCGTGGTCGCGACGCAGATGCTCGAATCGATGATCTCCTCGCCCTCGCCGACCCGCGCCGAAGTCTCCGACGTGGCGACCGCGATCTATGACGGCGCGGATGCGATCATGCTGTCGGCGGAAAGTGCTGCCGGCGCATGGCCGAAGGAATCGGTCGCGATGATGAACGCGATCGGCGAGGCGGTCGAAAAGGATTCGACCTATGGCGAGCGGATCCACTTCACCCAGATCCATTCCGACCCGACCACCGCCGACGCTTTGGCGGAAGCGGCCAAGAACATTGCGCACACGGTGGATGCGGCGGCGATCATCTGCTTCACCGCCTCGGGCTCGACCGCGCGTCGCGTCGCGCGCGAGCGGCCGGGCGTGCCGTTGATGGTGCTGACCCCGAACATCGAGACCGCGCGGCGGGCCGGGCTGCTGTGGGGCGCCTATGCGGTTTACACCAAGGACGTCGATTCGTTCGAGGCGATGGTCGCGAAGGCCAAGCGCATGGCGCTGCGGCACACGCTGGCGAAGGCGGGCGACCGCGTGATCATCATCGCGGGCGTGCCGTTCAAGACGCCGGGGTCGACCAACGTGCTCCACGTGGTGCGGATCATCGGGGACGAATTGAAGGACTACGCCTGAACCACTGCCTCGAGGGCATGGCGACGCATTGCCCTGCCCTCGAGCCGTCCCGCTTGGAACAGCGGTGCCGATGACCGCCGCGATGGCGGCTCCGGCAGCGGGGATATCCGGTCAGACGACCGGGGGGCCACGCGGCGGGGAGCGCTAGCGTCCCAGCCGGGTAACGTGCCCCATCTTCCGCCCGGGACGCGTTTCCTTGCCGTAGAGGTGCAGGTGCGCGCCCGGTTCGGCGAGGATGTCCGCCCAGCGGTCGGCGTCATGCCCGATCAGATTTTCCATGGCCACGCTCGGCGCGGTCAGCGCGGTGTCGCCGAGCGGCAGGCCGCAAATCGCGCGAATGTGGTTCTCGAACTGCGAGCAGGCCGCGCCCTCGATCGTCCAATGCCCCGAATTGTGCACGCGCGGTGCCATTTCGTTGAACACCGGGCCGTGCGCGCCGGCGAAGAACTCGCACGCGAGCACCCCGACATAGTCGAGCCGGTCCGCGATCCGCCCGGCGAGCGCAGCAGCCTCGCCCCATTGCGACGCGATCTCGGCGGGTGCCGGCAGCGTCGAGCGGGCGAGGATACCGTCTTCATGCTCGTTCCACGGCGGTGGGTAGCTCACCATCTGGCCGTCCTTGCGGCGGACCAGCAGGATGGAGAATTCATGGCTGAACGTCACGAACCCCTCGAGGATCGCGGGGCGCTGGCCGATCGCCTCCCATGCAGCGGCGACCTCGCCGGGCGCCATGATCCGCACCTGACCCTTGCCGTCATAGCCCATGCGAAGCGTCTTGAGGATCGCGGGCGTCCCGATCCGCGCGACCGCCGCTTCCAGCTCGGCAAGGCTCTCGACCTTGGCCCATGGCGCGGTGCGCCCGCCGATCTCCCCGACGAAGGCCTTTTCCGCCGCGCGATCCTGCGCAATGCCGAGCGCCGCGGGCGACGGGTAGACCGGCACCTTGGCCGCGAGATACTGGACCGGGTCCAGCGCGATATTCTCGAACTCGTACGTCACGACATCCGCTTCGGCCGCGAACGCGTCGAGCACGATCCGACTGTGATAATCCGCACGCGTAAAGCTGGAGGCGGTCTGCGCCGCGACCGCTTCTTCGTCGGGCGCCAGGATGCGCGTGTGATAGCCGAGTTGCGCAGCAGCCACCGCGAGCATCCGCCCGAGTTGCCCGCCACCCAGAATGCCGATCGTCGAACCCGGAGGAAGCATCGTCATGCCGGATCGTTGGCGACGCCGTCGGTCTGCGCCGCACGCCATGCCTGCAGCCGCGCGGACAGGTCGGGATCCGCGAGGGCAAGGATAGCGGCGGCGAGCAACGCCGCATTCTTCGCGCCCGCCTTGCCGATCGCGAGCGTGCCCACCGGAATGCCCGCGGGCATCTGGACGATCGAATACAGGCTGTCGACGCCCTTGAGCGCCTTGCTCTCGACCGGCACGCCGAGCACCGGCAGATGCGTCAACGCCGCTGCCATGCCCGGCAGGTGCGCGGCCCCGCCCGCGCCCGCGATGATGACCTTCAGGCCGCGTGCCGCCGCGCAGCCCGCGTAATCGTACAGCCGCTGCGGGGTGCGATGCGCGGACACGACCTTCGCCTCGTGCGCAATGCCGAGCTCGCCGAGGAGATCCGCGGCGTGCCGCATCGTCTCCCAATCGGAGGTGCTGCCCATGATGATGCCGACAGAGGGTTCCATCGGCTGGGGTTAGCGGGCACCCGCGCCAAGAGCAACATCTGCGTGGCCCGCTTAACCATAACGGTTGCGGAACCAAGTTGGGCCAGCACGAGTTAAGCGGATCAGTCTCACAGTACAGGGTGCTGCTCCAATGAACCGCAAGATCTCCGCCATTTCCTGCGCCGCGATGTCGGCCGTGCTCGTCTTCGCAACGCCCGCGTTCGCCGAAGGCAAGGCCGACCGGGCGCGCGTCGCGATCGCCGCTGCACAGGCCAAGATCGATGCCGCCAACAAGGTCGGCGCGACCGGCGAGGTCCCCCGGATGCAGGCTGCCGCCCAGGCCGCGTTGCGCACCGCGCAGGAAGACCTTGCCCGCGGCGACAAGGAGCAGGCGATCGCTGCGGCGAACCATGCCTCCGAGCTCGCCGACACCGCCATCGGTGAAGCGCAGCGCGCGCGGACCCAGGCAGCGCGTGCGGCCAATGGCGAGGCGCGCGATGCCGCCGCAAACGCCCAGGCCGACGCTGCCGCCGCCAATCAGCGCGCGGCAGCCGCCGAGCAGGCGGCCGCCTCCGCCGCGGCCGATGCCGCCGCCGCGCGTTCGACGCCGGTCGTGGTCGCAGCGCCGCCTGCCCCGCCCGCGCCGACGACCACGGTGACGACCGAGACCGAGAAGGTCGCCACGCCCGCCGCGCGCCCGGCGGCGCGCCGCGTCGTCAAGCGGACCGTGCGTCACACCGCCGCGCGCCCCGCACCGCGCACGGTCGAGAAGACCACGACCACGGTGAAGACCGAGGCCAACTGACCCTTTCAGAAATTCCGTCGTGCCGGGCGCATCCCGGCATTCATCGACCCACCTGTCTGTAGCGTAAACGCGTATTGTGGGTCGGTGGACCCCGGCACAGGGCCGGGGCGACGCGGATGAGTTTGTACCGCGTCAACTGATGTGTCTGTACGGCATAGCGTAAAGCGTACCGTCACCCCGGCGCAGGCCGGGACCGCCAGGCAGGATGCGCAACATCTGTTCCGCGCCCTGCCCGAACGGCCCCGGCCTGCGCCGGGGTGACGCCTTTCATTATGCCGCCCGCCGCTACCGCTCGCTCAGATAATAGCGATCCGTCGCCGCCAGCGAGTCATCCAGTTCATAGACGATCGGCTGCCCGGTCGGGATCTCCAGCGTGGTGATCTCGTCGTCCGGGATCCCCGACAGGTGCTTGACCAATGCCCGCAGCGAATTGCCGTGCGCCGAGATCAGCACGCGCTGCCCGTCCTTCAGCGCCGGCACGATCCGCGCCTCCCAATAGGGCAGCACACGCGCGATCGTGTCCTTGAGGCTCTCGGTCGAGGGGATCGCGATTCCCGCATAGCGCCGGTCCTCCGACAGGTCATAGGCGCTGCCCGCTTCCATCGGCGGCGGCGGTACGTCGAAGCTGCGGCGCCAGATATGCACCTGCGCCTCGCCATGCTTCTCCGCGGTCTCGGCCTTGTTGAGCCCGGTCAGCCCGCCGTAATGTCGCTCGTTGAGCCGCCAGTCCTTCTCGACCGGCAGCCACAGCCGGTGCATTTCCTCGAGCGCGAGGTTGAGCGTCTTGATCGCGCGGGTCTGCAGCGAGGTGAAGCACTGGTCGAAGTCGAGCCCCTTTTCCGCCATCAACCGCCCCGCCGCGCGCGCTTCCTCGGCACCCTTTTCGGTGACGTCGACGTCCCACCAGCCGGTGAAGCGGTTCTCGAGGTTCCAGCTGGACTGGCCGTGGCGGATCAGGACGAGCGTTGGCATCAGGGTTCTCCAATTTCACGGCACCCCGGCATAGGCGGGGCCGTCAGGTATTTCGGGCAAGGGTGGGACGGGAAAGCAACGGCCCCAGACTTCGCCGGGGTGACGGCTAGATCCCGTCGATCATCTCCGCCAGCACGTCGAGGCAGGCGTGCGCGAGTGTCTTCGAGCGTTCGCCCGACCAGCCGAATTCGGCATCGGGGTTCGGATCGTGATCCTTGAACGGCATTTCCAGCGTCATCGATACAGCGCCGAACCGCTCCGCCACCTGATTGGTCGACATCGACAGGTTCGCGCGGCCAGGAGCCGCCTTGTCATAACCCTTGGCGGTCTGGAAATCGGGCGTCACTGCCTCCAGCCGTCGTCCGAACTCGCTGTATTTCGCGCCCTGCGCCTCGGTCCATGACGGGATCCCCTCGAACCCTGCGAAGAAGTTGGCGGGGATCGCCTCGTCGCCATGGACGTCCATCGCGAAATCCACGCCGGTCCGGTCCATCGCAGCCAGCACGCACAGCACTTCCGGGCTCTTCTCGGGCGTCGGGGTAAGCCATTCGCGGTTGAGGTTCACCCCCGCCGCATTGGTGCGCAGATGTCCGCGGAAGGATCCATCGGGGTTCATGTTGGGCACGCAATAAAACGTCGCCTGCTCCAGCAGCGCGGCGGTTGCGGGATTGGCGGTGTCGGTCAGCCGCTCGAGCAGGCCTTCCATGAACCATTCGGCCATGCTCTCGCCCGGATGTTGCCGCGCGTAGAACCATATCGGCTTGGGGCCGGTGCCGAGTTCGAGGCAATCGATCGACCGCCCGTCGAGCGTCTGGCCGAGCTCGTGGTGCGTCACGCCCGGCGCAAGCGCGATCCGCGCGACCAGGTCGTCATGCCGCTCCATCGTATACGGCTGGAAATAGGCGAACCAGGCGAGATCGCCCGTCCCGGTCCATTCGAATTCGAGCACCCCGTCGACATAGCGCGTCGGGATCATCCGCCAGTGGATCCGGTCGGTGCTGACGCGCACCTTGTAGCCCGGCCAGCCGAACGGATAGGCCGAGCCGCCCGCGTTCAGGATCCGGAACGTGCAGCTCGTCCCCTTCACGCCCGAGACGCGGAAGTGGAACCACTGGTAGAAATCCGACTGGCGATCATGCGCGATGTTGAGATCGATCCGGGCGGCATGGCTGCCCCCCGAATCGATCCCGACCAGCTGGATGTTGCCGCTGTCAAAGGCGGCGGTAACGGCGATGGTGTTCTGGATGACGCTCATTTGACCGTGATAGTGCGGCCCGAATCCCCGGGGAAGCCCTGGAACAGCGCTGCAGCCAATTTCCGCGCGACCGCATCGGGCTGCGCATCGCGTGCGGCCCCGTCCGCGCTGGTCTGCGCGCGGCCTTCCCAGATGATCGTCTGGTCGCTGCGGCGGCGGATCTGCACCTGCATGTCGGTCAGCGCGATCGTGCGATACTTCGGCCGCCCGATCGGGAAGGACACGCCGCCGCCGAGCCCGACCCCGCCGCCGCCGCGATAGCCACCGCCGCCCGTAGCACCGCCAAGGCCGATCTGCAGTCCGCTGCTACGCGGTGCGCCTTCGCGCAATTGCTGGTTGAAGCCGACGACCGCGATATATTGCGAGGCCGCTCCGGGCGCGGCGGGGGTAAAGCCGTGGCGCAACGCCTCGTCCTGCACCGCATTGGCATAATTGCGGAATTCCAGGCCCGAATCGATCGGTTCACGGACACCGCTACTGCCAGCGCCGCCCCTGTCGCTGCCCCTGTCGCTGCCCATGTCGCGGCGGACGTCGCCGCTGCCATAGGTGCCGTACCGCCCGACCGCGCCGCGCTGCATCGGCTCGACCGCGAGCGTGCCCGTTTCGAGCGGTGCGCCGAGGTGGAAGCGCGTGACTTCCACCGGGCTGCTGCGCATCGTCGTCGTACAACCGGTGAGTGCGGTCGCCGCGATTAATGCCAATCCGAAACCGATCTTCATGCGCTTGCGCCTTTACGTGAGCTTGTTGCGATGGGATAACGCATCGACGCCCGGTTGGGGTTCCGCGGCAACCCGATCTTGACTAAGCTGCAATGGCCCCATATGCGAGCGCCTCTTTTCCACATTCCAGAATTTGCAAAGCGAATCGATCATGAAGATCCGCAATTCCCTGAAGTCGCTCAAGGGCCGTCATCGCGATAACCGCGTGATTCGTCGTCGTGGGCGGACGTACATCATCAACAAGACCAACCGTCGTTTCAAGGCGCGCCAGGGTTAATTCCCCGATGCGTCCCGGGACGCGTGCCGTCGTCTTCGACATCGGCAACGTCCTGTACGACTGGAACCCGCGGTTCCTCTATGAGCGCCTGATCGATGATGATCGGGCGCTCGATGCGTTTCTGCGGGACGTCGCGACCAAGGACTGGCACTTCCAGCATGACGCTGGCCGTCCTTTCGCCGAGACCTCGGCGGAACTCGCATCCGCGTATCCGGAACATGCCGCGCTGATCGCCGCCTGGGGGCCGCGGTTCGTCGAGCAGCTCGGGGGCATGCTTCCGGGAATGCACGCGCTCGTTCTCGACCTGGAGGCGGCCGGCGTGCCCCTGTACGCGATCACGAACTTCTCCGGCGAATTCTGGCCGCCCTTCCGCGCGCGCGAAGCCGATCTGTTCGAACGATTCCGCGATATCGTCGTGTCGGGGGACGAACGGCTGACCAAGCCCGATGCCGCCATCTACCGCCTCGCGCTCGACCGATTCGGTGTAGAGGCGCAGGACACGCTGTTCATCGACGACCGCGCGGACAATGTCGCCGGGGCGCAGGCCGTCGGGATGAACGCCGTGCTGTTCACCGATGCGCAAACGCTGCGCGCGGACCTGGTCGAGCACGACTTCCTGCCCTGACGACCATCGACCGCCAAGCGCCGTGCCGTCACCCCGGCGAAGGCCGGGGCCGTTGGGTGATGGCGCGCAACAGGCGTCCTGCGTTCAACCTGACGGCCCCGGCCTGCGCCGGGGTGACGGGCGCGCCCGCCCGGTCTCCGCCGTCTCAGCGCACGACCGGCAACGCGATGTAGCTCTGGTCCGGGCCGCTAACCACCACCTTCTGCGTCGCCTTCACGTAATCCGCGGGCTTGGCGAAGAAGATGTTGGGGACGAAGCGCTGCGGGTTGCGGTCATAGAGCGGGAACCAGCTCGACTGGACCTGCACCATGATCCGGTGCCCGGGCAGGAACACATGGTTCGCCTGCGGCAATGCCCAGCTATACGCCAGCGGCACGCCGGGCTTGAGCGCCACCGCATGGTCGAGCCCCTCGCGGTAGCGCCCGCGGAAGATGTCCATCCCGACCGCGAGCTGATAGCCCCCCATCTTGGGGTCGCTCGGGACCTGGTCGGGATAGACGTCGATCAGCTTGACCACCCAGTCGCTGTCCGTCCCGCTCGTCGCGGCGGTGAGATGGACGACCGGTTGCCCCGCGATCGTCACCGCCTGCGTCAGCGCCGGGCCGGTGAAGGTCAGCACGTCGGGGCGGCTCGACACGATCCGCTGGTCGCCGACCAGCCACGCCTTCCAGTGATTGTCCTCATAGCTCACCGGCCGCACCGGGCGCGCAACGTTGGTCACCGGATGCGCGGGATCGGAGACATAGTCGGCGGTCTGCACTCGCCCGGTCGCGGGCGCGAAGCCGACCGTGTCGCCCGGCTGGAGGAACAGCTTGGTCATCGCAGGCTGCGCGGGCCAGCCGGGCAGGCGCTGCCACTGGTTGGTGCCGCTCTGGAACGCGGTGACGGGGGCGACGTCCATCGGCGTGCCCTTGAGGTAATGCGCGAGGAACGGGCCGAGCACCGTGCGACGCCACCATCGGGCGGTGTCCTGGTCCCACTGGATATCGCCGAGCGCCTTGCCGTCGTCGATCTGCTGGCCGTGATACCACGGGCCCATCGTCAGATAGACCATGTTCCCGCCGCTATCCTTGGGTTTCAGCGCGCGGTACACCGCGGGCGCGCCGTAAATGTCCTCCTGGTCCCACAGGCCGTGGACGAGCATCACCGGCACCTTTAGCGGATAGCGCGCGAGCACCTGGTCCATCGCCTGCGCTTGCCAGAAGCCGTCATAGGCCGGATGCGCGGAAAGCTTGCGCCAGAAACCGATCTGGTCGAGCCCGTGCGCCTTGGCGAGCGCCCCCGCGGACCCGGCGCGTATCGCGGAATCATATTCGTCATAGGTCGTGCGCGCATAAGGCGACGAATTGTCGCGGGTCGCGATCTGCTCCCAGATGTAATCGATCCCGAGCCGGAACGCGCCGTTGTGGAACCAGTCATCGCCGCGCCAGCCATCGACCATCGGATTCTCGGGCACCGCCACCACGAGCGCGGGATGCGGGTCGATCAGCGGCATCAGCGACAGGAAGCCGTCGTAAGAGATGCCGAGGATCCCGACTTTCTGGTTCGATTCGGGCAAATGCTTCACCAGCCAGTCGATCGTGTCGTAGGTATCGGTCGAATCGTCGGTGTGGGTCGGGTTGAGCGCGGTGTCGTGGAGCGGCGGGTTCATCATCGCGATGCCCTGCGACCCGTATTTGCCCCGGACGTCCTGCACGACGCGGATGTAGCCGCCATCGACGATCACGTCGGTGGCATTGTCATAGCCGGTGATGCTCGAGGCGAGATCGGCGTTGTTGCCGCCCTTGCCCGTCATCCCGTCCGCGCTGTACGGCGTGCGGGTCATCACAATGCCCGCGTCGTGCGCGCCCTTTGGAATCAGGATGATGGTGTGGAGCTTGACCCCGTCGCGCATCGGGATCTCGACCGTGCGGCGCTCATAGTTGAACCCCTCGGTCGGGGGCACGAGCGTAGCGGGGCGCTCGTCGTATGTCTGCGCCTGCGCGGGGATCGGAAGAAGCGCGCACAATGCAGCGCCGACGAGCCATTTGACCATCATGCCAATCCCCCATGTCACCCCGGCCCGATGCCGACGCCACCGGGCCCGTTGTCCCGATGAAGCGAGTGTGTGCCACGGCGGACCATGCGACAAGCCCGTGGCGATGGGGAAGCGCACAAAAAAACGGCCCGCTCCCGATATCGAGAGCAGGCCGTCTTTCAGCGCGGTTGCGCAGACGTTACGCCTGGCGCGTGCCCGTCATCGGGAAGCTGCCGAACGCGCCCGCACCAACGGTGCCCGTCAGCGTGTCGCCCTCGGCGGTCGCGCTGCAATCGAGGCTCATCGGCATGGGCACGGTGATCGACATCGTCCACTTGATCGTGTCACCCTCGACCTTGCCGTCGGTGATGTCGACCGCGCCCATCGCGCCGACCTGGCTTCCGGTCCAGCTGTCGCCGTCGGTCTTGACGGTCAGCACTGCCTTCTGGTCGCCCAGCGGCGACTTGACGATCGTATCCCAGCTTCCATCGACAGCAGCCATGGTATCTCTCCTGAATCAGCTCAGCGCGCGTCCGCTACGGACGCCGCCGGCACCACCTCGACCGGTAGCCCGATGCTGTCAAGCTGGCCGCGGACCTTGCTGGCATCGCCCACCACGACCCAGACGAACTTCGACGGGTCGAGCGCCTTGCGTGCCGCAGCGTCAAGCTCGGCCGCGGTCATCGCGCGATATTTTTGCGGGAGGGTCGCGTAGTAATCGTCCGGACGGCGATACAGCGCGTTTGACTGCATCGCGCTGAGCACTGCGCCGGACGTCTCGAAATTCCCTGGCAGCGAGCGAATCGCATCGGTGATCGTCCGGTCGAATTCGGGCTGGCTGATCCCCTTGGTGGTGAGGAAGTCCTTTACGTCGCCCTGCAGCGCGATGATCGATTCCCCGGTCTTGTCCGCCTGGACCGGGGCATAGAGCAGATACGGCGTCTGGAATTGCGCACGGCGGAACGATCCCGACACGCCGTACGACCAGTGGCGCCCCTCGCGCAGATCGAGATTGACCCGCGACACGAAGCTGCCGCCGAGTGAATCGTTGGCGGTGCTGACCGCGAGCAGGTCATCGGTCCCCATCAACGCGGTGGGCGCGCCGCCGAGGATCAGCGACTGCGGTGAATCCGGCCGATCGACCAGCACGATGCGCGGCGTCGCCGGGGTCGTGGCGACGGTGAAGTCCTTGGTGCCGCGCGCGCCCGTCGGGGTCCAGTCGCCGAAGCGGGCGTCGAGCGTCGCCCGGACCTCGGACAGCGGGCGATCGCTGACGACGAAGATCGTCGCGGTATCCGGCCGGAGCCAGCCGTGCTGGAACGCGATCAGGTCGTCGCGGCCAAGCGTGGCGACCGCCTTGGCATCCCCGCTGCCCGTCCCCTTGGCATAAGGCGAGGCCGCACCGTAGATCAGCTTGGGATACACCCGCGTCGCCAGCCCCTGCGGACTGGTGAGCTCCGCGGCGATGCGCGACAATTGCTGGTTCTTGAGCCGCGCGACTTCGGCCGGATCGAACTTCGGGTTGCGCACGATGTCCGCGAACAGCTCGGTCGATGCCGCGAGATTGGCGCTCGGCGTGAACAGGGTCAACGTCGTGCGGTCCGCGCTCGACCCGGCCGAGACGCTCGCGCCGAGGCGTTCCTTGGCTTCGGCGAGCGTGATCGAATCGCGGGTCAGCGTGCCCTCGCTCAGCATCGCGAGCGTCAGCTGCTGCGTACCGAGCTTCCCCGGCACGTCCGCCGCGACGCCCGCGTCGAAGCTGATCACCGCCTGGGTGATCGGCACGGCATCGCGGTGCGCATAGACGATCTCGATCCCGTTGCGGAGCCGGGCGCGCTCGATCCGGGGATAGACCAGGTCGGTCAGCGTGCCGACCGGCGGCAGCGCGCCGCGCGTGCCCTTGACCGCGGATTCGGGGGCGGTGACGACCTTGGCGGGCGGGGTCGCCTCGACATAGGCGTCGCGCGGACCGGGCACGACGGTCAGGCCGTACACCGGGCGCGAAAGCCATTTGGCGGTCGCCGCCTTGACCTGCGCCGGCGTCTCGGCAGCCAGCGTGGCGAGCTGTTTCTTGTAGAAGCCCGGATCGTTCGAATAGAGCTCGCCCTGCGCCAGCGCGACCGCCTTGCCGCCGAACCCGCCGGTCGACTCCAGCCCTGCGATCGTCCGCGCGGCGTCGCGCGTGGCCACGCGCTGGACCTCGTCCGCGCTCGGCCCGTTCGCGAGGAACTCGGTGACGATCGCGTCGAGCCGCCCGGCGACCAGCGCCGGATCGACCCCGGGGCGGACATCCGCGCTGATCGAGAACATGCCGACCTGCGCGAACGTCTCATTGTCCGCCGATACGCTGACCGCGAGCTTTTCCTTGCGGACCAGCGCATTGTCCAGCCGGCTGCTCGACAGCCCGCCGAGCGCGCCGGCCGCCACGTCGAGCGCGACCGAGTCCGTGTCGTTGAGCCCGGGCACCGCCCACATGCGGTAGATGCGGGTGTTGGCGACGCGGTCCTTCATCACCTCATATCGGGCGGCGGGCAGCGTCGGCACCGATGCGGCCGGCACGACGCTGTCGGGCCCCCGCGGGATCGCCCCGAAATATTTGGCGACCAGCGTCTTCGCCCGGGCCGCGTCGATATCGCCCGACAGCACCAGCACCGCATTGTTCGGCGCATAATGCCCGCGGAACCAGCTCTTGACGTCCTCGACGCTGGCGGAATCGAGATCCGCCATCGAGCCGATCGTGGTGTGGCCATAGGGGTGCGTCGCCGGGAAGAGGTTCTCGACCTGCTTGTATTCGACCAGGCCATACGGCTGGTTGTCGCCCTGCCGCTTCTCGTTCTGGACGACCCCGCGCTGCTCGTCGACCACCGCCGGCGTCAGCGCGCCGAGCAGATAGCCCATCCGGTCGCTCTCGAGGAACAGGGTGCGTTCCAGTGCGGCGGCGGGAACGGTCTCGAAATAATTGGTACGGTCGAAATAGGTCGTGCCGTTGAGATCGGTCGCGCCGATCGCCTTGGTATAGTCGAAATACTCGCCCGGAGCATTCTCGCTGCCGTTGAACATCAGATGCTCGAACAGATGCGCAAAGCCGGTCTTGCCCTTGGGCTCGAACTTGGACCCGACGTTGTACCAGACGCTGACCGCGACGACGGGCGCCTTGCGATCGGTGTTGACGATGACGCGCAGCCCGTTGGGCAGGCGGAATTCGCTATAGGGGATGTCGACCTGACGGACCAGATCCGCGACCGGAGCGGGCTTGGGAGTCGCGGCGGGGGCGGTGCCCTGTGCAAGGACGGGCGCGGCGATCGCGGCGAGCGCGACACCGGTCAGCGCAAGGAGCTTGACGGTCATGACGGATGGTTCCCCCGGATGTCAGGTCGTTGACGAGACCCTGTATGGCACAGGTATAGCGGGGCGATCCGGCGTGGCAATCGGGCCGCCGTGGCGCGGCGCGCGGGCGGAAGGTTAGGCGAAAGTCAGGCGGAATGCGTTTGCGAAGCGCCCCGCGTTTCGCGCGGCGTGGGGAAGCGGGGCCAGCGGGTGCAAGGAGCGTTGGGGGAAGGTTCGGAAAGCGTTCGGCGAGTATAGCAGAGGCCATCGCTGTAGGACAGGCCGGGGTCGGCGGCGTAATCATGTTGGCGATGGCAGGCGTAGTGGTGACAGCTCTGTGGCGGGTACAGGGCTAATCAACGCTCGTCTGCAGATCGGCTTCCTCCCGACAGCGGACCCTACGACGCTTCCTTATTGGTCGGCGCAACCAACGTGGCTATCTGACCGGCAGCGGCCGAAAGTAGTGCAGCGGGAAAGGCGAGTCCGACGAGAAAGAACAGACCGACGACCAAGAGCGGGCCGGCCCCCGAATTCAGCAGCATCACCGGAAGCTGTGCGAATATGATGATTACACCGGCGGACCATCCCCACAACCGCAGCCAGAAGCCGCTTACGGCGGAAGCCGCTAACGCGACAGGATACCATTTGGTCAAGAAGTCCGCAGCATCCCAAGGCTCGTTGGCACCGGTCACGTCGCAGACCATTTGCCAGTAGAGCAACGCGAAGGCGGAAATTGCTATCAGAAAGGCCGAGCGAAAGAGCATTCGGTCTACGTCTCACGCCGAAGCGCGCGTCACAAGTCTTCCTTCGCGGAAGAGCGGACGGACCGGACAGCCGGATTGCAGACGTTGATGCGGCACATTGATACGCTAGAAAGCGGACGATCTGCACCCATTGTCGTCAGCGTCGCAAATCGAAACCAGGGCGGAACGCATGAAACGCTGTATTCTGCTTGCCTTCACCGCGCTCGTCGTGAGCGGCGCATCCCATGCCACGCCGCGAAATTCGGTAGCGATAAGGGAAGTCGTCAAAAACTTGGACCTGACGCGCTTCCCAAACTCGGTTGGTCCGCGACGTCTGTCGGGCAAGACTACGTTCGCCGACTATGGCTTCGTCACTGTCGTCGAGCACGGCGCAGGGGCGAGTCTCTTTCAGCAGGACAAGAGCTGGGTGATGCGCTTCCGTATCCTGTCAGCGGGGCCGCATTCCCTGCGCCTTTGCTTTCATGATCGCGGCCTGGCTCGAACGGGTGAAGCGGCCACACCCAGCTACAACGCGACCTCGGCGCTCCTCGTCTCCAAGTCGCCGCGCGGCGCGTGGACCGCCAGACAGGTTCCGGCGGGGTTTGCGACCTGCAAGAATGATCCACTGGCAGCCCGGGAAAGGTCCCGACCCGGAAGCCGCCCGTCCGCAAGCGAGCGATGATGGCGCCGCGGTGGCGACGGACGGCTCGCTGGACATGGCCGACGTCGAACGTCGCGCGCCCGTGCCGGACGGCGCCCACCCTCCTTCCTGCGGATCACCCCCGCAAGCGGCGTTGCAGGCGCTTCCACGCGCGCTCGTCCGCGCCCCATTCGGGAAAGGTCGGTGGCAGGGGTGTGGGTCGGATATCAACGGGTCGCGCGCCGCACTGCGAGCAGCGCAGAACGCCCGGCAGGTTGTCGACCGCCCCATTCACCCGTTTGAGGAAACACCAGCGCGCGAGCCGGTCGCGGTGTACCACCCCCTTGTGCGCGCAGGAGCCGCAGACGCAGCCCACGTTGACCTGATGACGGGTGAAATCGAACAGCGTTCGGAATTTTACGGTGCCCACATCAAAGCGGAAGCGCCATCTGGCGCGGGTCGCGATCGCTGGGGAATCCCTCCAGCGCACAGACGATCGTTCGCGCCAATTCGGCGGCGGCGGCTTCCCGTATGCGTTCGCTCGGCGCGGTCAGTCCGACGCGGGCAAAGCCGCTGCTGGTGAGGAGGGCATGGGCGATCAGGTCAGAATCGGGCTGGGTCATGACCCTTATGTTCTACATCTGTTCCGATTCGTCCAGCGCGATTTTGTCCGGAGCGTCCGGCTGTGGCTTGTAAAGCAGCCGGTTTTTTACGGTGGGGGCCGCGCGCCCGCTTTCGCCCGTTGCGGACGTCCAGGTGTGCAGACCGAGGGACCGGGAGCGGACGTTCGTTTGGCGTGCTCTCCCGTTTGCTCCACCCCCGAGCGCTTCCAGCCGCGCGCTCAAGCCGCTCGACCTGGACGCCAAGGCTCGGTAGCGCGGGGACTGGAGCCTTCGGGTTTCGCCCTTCCCAAGCCGCCTGCGGGGACCATTGCCCTGGAACACGTGATTTTGCGCTATGGTGTGATCGCCATCTTCCTGGGGGCGGGCATCGAAGGCGAACCGTTCGCGCTGGCCGGCGGCGTGCTCGCCCACCGGCACTGGCTTTCGCCGCTTGCCGCGACGGTGGCGTCGATCGGCGGATCGTGTTTCGTCGACCAGCTGTGGTTCCATCTCGCTCGGCATTATCGGCAGAGCCGGCTCGTCCAGCGCGTGGCGCAGCGGCCTGCGTTCGCACGCTCGCTCGTCCTGATCGAGCGTCATCCGGTGTGGTTCGTCCTGCTGTTCCGCTTCGCCTATGGTCTGCGCGCGGTGGCGCCGGTCGCGATCGGCGCCTCGCGTCTGTCGAGCCGCCTGTTCGTTCCGCTGAACGTCGTTGCCGCGATCGTGTGGGGCAGCCTGTTCACGGCGCTGGGCTATTGGATCGGGCCACAATTCGAAGCGGCGGAGGCGCGCTATGGCTCCGGCATCGCGGTCGCCACGGTCGTCGTCTCGGTACTGGTGCTGGTCCTGGCGCTCCGTCGCGGGCGGGGGGGATGACCTGGCGGATCGCGCATAGTTGCGGACATCGCCCATCAGAGGCATCCTCGCTGCGCAACGCAAGAGGCGTCGGATGACACAAGAACCTGCGGTCGGAGCCTTCGCGATCGTTCCGAGTAACGACCTGGCGGCCGCAGTGCCATTCTGGCAGCGGCTGGGGTTCGAGCGTGCTGGCGGCAGCGAAGACTATCTCATCATGCAAGGATGGGGTTGCGAATTGCACCTGACCCAAGCGGGTCAGGGCGAATGGCGGGTTCCGGAAGCCCATAACCCGTTCGGCGTCTTCATTCGCACGCCGGACGTTGCGGCAATCGCCGCGCGGGTGGACGATCTCGTCATTCGGCCAGGTGGCATTCTCCGGCACCGCGCATGGGGGCTCTACGAGGTCGGCATCGCAGGCCCAGACGGCCTTCTCGTTCGCATCGGATGGCCGTCTGCCTTGATGAAGTGACCGTCCGCGAACCGCAAACCGCCGCCGATCAGCGGTTCTGCTTCGGCTGCTGTCGTCGGCTGACCGCGTAAGCGGTCCACAGGGTCGACGCCAAGGCGACGAACGCAACGCCGAGCCCGGGGACGATCTGTCCAATGCCGAGGGCGACCAACGCAATCGAAAAAGCGACGGCGACATACATCCAAGTCGGAAACATCGATCGGTTCCTCGTCGTTAGGTCTCGAACCTAAGCCGACCCGTTGCCGGAGTCTACGTCTCCTGCATTGATGGCCCAATCTGGCAGCCGCCCCTCCGCATACCGGCGGCTCCGGACAGTTCCCCGCCCGAGCCCTCTTACGGCCGATACACCCGCTCCACGTTGCGCCGCAGGTCCTCGCGCCAGAACAGCACCGGCTTGAAGCGATGCGCGGCGAACAGCGGGGCCTGGTCGGCATAATGCGGCGACTCCGGTCGCGTCGTGGCAGCGCCGAACGGCTGGATCGAGCGCGACTCCACCCGCCCCGCCTTGTCCCACGCCATCAGCATGATGAAGCTGTCGCCATGCTTGACCACCAGCCGACCGTCGGGGGCTTCGTCCCAAGTCGACGCCGCGCGCAGCACGTCGGGCGCGCCGTCTAGCGGCAGGTCCACCTTGCCCTGCCGTAGCCGCAGCACCGTGCCGAGCGGCGGATCGAGCGTACCGAAATGCGTCTGGAGATACGCCGCCGCCTTGGCCAGCGCATCGCGCGGGTCGAGTTCGGGGCGGCGCTGGTAATGCCATTTCTGCCCGGTGCGCAGCAGGATCGCGGCGAGCGCCTGCCCGCTGTGATGCCCGTCGAAGTCGCGGTTCCAGCGGTGCAGCACGGCGAGCGCGGCGCGGAGTTGCGGATCGCCGCGCGGGTCGACCCGTGCGATGTCGCGATACCATTTCGCCGCCCAGCTGTAGCGGCTGATCCCGGTGTCGAACTTTATCCTGAGCAGGTCCGCCTCGCTGATCCGCGGGGTCTGGCCCATTAGCTCGATTGCACGGGTGCCGCGGTTGGTGGTGTCGGTCTCGATCCCGAGCAATGGGCTATAATCCTGCGGGCGCAGTTCCGACCCCTGCCCCGCCGCCTGATACGGCGTGTTGTTGGCGTTGATCAGGAATCCCGACGCGGGGTTCACGTTGCGCGGCACGACCGCGAACGGCACCGTCCCCGGCATCAGCGCGCGCGACGTGTCGCCGGGGAGCAGATGCTGGTAATCATAGCCCGGCCGCCGGTTGGGGAAGCTCGCGTTATAGACATAGGCGATGTTCCCGCGCGCATCGCCGTAGAGAAAGTTGGTCGCGGGAACGCCTTGGATCGCCAAAGCCTGCTGCCATTCGCCAAAATTGCGCGCACGCGTCAGGCGGTAATATTCCTCGACCATGCGCAACTGGTCCGCCCCGGCATAGCGGATCGCAAAAGCGCCGCTCTTGTTGACGATCACCGGCCCCTGCACGGCCCGGTAAACCATCTTGGGGATCGGCAGCACGAACGGCCCGACCCGCACGCCCAACCACACGCGCCGCGCCTGCAACGGCCGCCACGCGCCGTCGAAGCGATAGCGCGTATGCGCGGCGTCGGTGTCGAGCTTGTAGACATCGGTCAGGTCGGGCCGGTTGACGGTGTTGGTCCAGCCGAGATGCTCGTTATGCCCGAGCACCGGGAACGGCACGCCGGGGAAAGTCGCGCCCGAGAAATGCCAGCCGGTCCCCGATTGCACCGACAGTTCGTACCAGGCGACTGGCCCCTTCCACGGCTGGTGCGAATTGGACAGGACGCGCGTGAAGCCATCCGCCGACCGCTTCGGCGCGACGACGAAGGCGTTGGAGCCGTTCTGATTGCCCTCCCCCGTCGGCGGGAGTGCGGCGGGATCTGGCGCATCCGGCGTTGCGCCGGCGCTTTCGCGCGGCAGCGCTTTGTCGCCCGACAGCGCGCCAAGCACAGCGTCCAGCCCGAAGAAGAATGGCGTGCGCAGGACGAAGCCGGTCGCGATATCCTCGCCATTCGCGGGAAACAGCTTGGCAAGTCGCACCTCCCCCGGATGCCGCCGCGCATAGGCGTTGAGCCCTGTCGCATAGGCGTCGAGCAACGCGCGGACATCGGCGGGTTGCTTGAGATAGTCGCGATGCGCGGTCTCGCGCGCGCCGAGCAGCGCGAGCGTGTAATCGACCTTCGCGCCGTCCGCTCCGGTCATCGCGCCGAGCCGCCCGCGCGCCATCGCCACCGCTTCCTGCAGCGTCGCGAAATCGTCCTCGGCATGGGCATAGGCGACGCCGTATGCGACGTCGGGGTCGGTCTTGCCGAAGATATGCGGCACCCCGAAGCGATCGCGCGCGATCACGCTGTCATAGCGGTGCGCTGGCGGCGCGGTCGCGCTGGTCGCCGCGATCGGCTCCCAGAGTGCAAGGCCAGCGGCAGTGACGATGACCACGCCGGCCAGGCCAATCCCGAGTGTTCGCAGCATCCATTCCCCCTGTCGCTCTGGTCTCGGCCAGCTCTCGCGCTATCTTGGCGAACAAGGCGGATTTGTCACGCAATCCGTAGTCTCACGCCTTGTGTTGTATATTTACAACACCATATCGGCGCGAAAGCAACTGTGAGGGTGGTGGATGAACATCGAGAAATTTACCGATCGCGCCAAGGGTTTCCTGCAATCGGCCCAGACCGTCGCAATCCGCATGAGCCATCAGCGGATTGCGCCCGAACATATCCTGAAAGCGCTGCTCGAGGATGAGCAGGGCATGGCGTCCGGGCTGATCACGGCGGCGGGCGGCGACACGAAGCGCGCGGTGAGCGAGACCGACCTGCTGCTGGCGAAGATCCCGGCGGTATCGGGGAGCGGTGCGCAACAGACGCCCGGGCTCGACAATGATGCAGTGCGCGTGCTCGACCAGGCGGAGCAGATCGCGACCAAGTCTGGCGACAGCTTCGTTACGGTCGAGCGGCTGCTCGTCGCGCTCGCGCTGTCGCTCAACACCGCGGCGGGCAAGGCGCTCAAGACCGCGGGCGTGACGCCAGAGGCGCTGAATGCCGCGATCGAGAAGGTGCGCAATGGCCGCGTCGCCGACAGCGCGGGCGCGGAGGACAAGTTCGACGCCTTGAAGAAGTTCGCGCGCGACCTGACGCAGGCGGCGCGCGACGGCAAGCTCGACCCCGTGATCGGTCGCGACGAGGAAATCCGCCGTACGATCCAGATCCTCGCGCGCCGCACCAAGAACAACCCGGTGCTGATCGGAGAACCCGGCGTCGGCAAGACCGCGATCGCCGAGGGGCTCGCTTTGCGGATCGCGAACGGCGACGTTCCCGATACGCTTAAGGACCGCAAGCTGATGTCGCTCGACATGGGCTCGCTCATCGCGGGCGCGAAATATCGCGGCGAGTTCGAGGAGCGGTTGAAGGGCGTGCTCGACGAAGTGAAGGCGGCCGAGGGCGACATCGTCCTGTTCATCGACGAGATGCACCAGCTGATCGGCGCGGGGAAATCCGAGGGCGCGATGGATGCGGGAAACCTGCTCAAGCCAGCACTCGCACGCGGCGAGCTGCACTGCGTCGGCGCGACCACGCTCGATGAGTATCGCAAATATGTCGAGAAGGACGCAGCACTCCAGCGCCGCTTCCAGCCGGTGTTCGTCGGCGAGCCGACCGTGCCCGACACGATCTCGATCCTGCGCGGGCTCAAGGAAAAGTACGAGCTCCATCACGGCGTCCGAATCACCGATGCGGCAATCGTCGCGGCGGCGACCTTGTCGAATCGCTACATCACCGACCGCTTCCTGCCCGACAAGGCGATCGACCTGATGGACGAGGCGGCGTCGCGGATCCGCATGGAAGTCGAGAGCAAGCCCGAGGAAATCGAGATCCTCGACCGCCGGATCATCCAGCTCAAGATCGAACGTGAGGCGCTGAAGCGCGAAAGCGACGCCGCATCGCAGGACCGACTGGTCAAGCTCGACGGCGAACTCGCCAATCTCGAGCAGCAGTCGAGCGAGCTGACGACGCGCTGGCAGGGCGAGAAGGACAAGATCTCGGCCGAGGCCAAGCTCAAGGAACAGATCGACGCCGCGCGGCTCGAGCTCGAGCAGGCACAGCGTGCGGGTGATCTGGCGAAGGCGGGCGAGCTGTCCTACGGGCGCATCCCCGACCTCCAGCGCCAGTTGGATGCGGCGGCAGGCGCGACCAAGGGCGCGATGCTCCGCGAGGAAGTGACGGGCGAGGACATCGCCGGCGTCGTCGCGCGCTGGACCGGGATTCCGGTCGAGCGGATGCTCGAAGGCGAGCGCGACAAGCTGCTCGCAATGGAAGCGACGATCGGCAAGCGCGTGATCGGCCAGCAGAACGCGATCCGCGCGGTGTCGACCGCGGTGCGGCGCGCGCGTGCGGGGTTGCAGGACCCGAACCGGCCGCTCGGCTCGTTCCTGTTCCTCGGACCTACCGGCGTAGGGAAAACCGAACTGACCAAGGTGCTCGCCGAATTCCTGTTCGACGATCCGACCGCGATGGTCCGCATCGACATGAGCGAGTTCATGGAGAAGCACGCGGTCGCGCGGCTGATCGGCGCGCCTCCGGGCTATGTCGGTTACGAAGAAGGCGGCGTGCTGACCGAGGCGGTGCGGCGGCGGCCGTATCAGGTCGTGCTGTTCGACGAGGTCGAGAAGGCGCATGGCGACGTCTTCAACATCCTGTTGCAGGTGCTCGACGACGGGCGGCTGACCGACGGCCAGGGCCGCACGGTCGACTTCACCAACACGATCATCGTGCTGACCTCCAACCTCGGCAGCCAGGTGCTGACGACGCTGGGCGAAGGCGAGGATGTCGCGAGCGTCGAGCCGCAGGTGATGGAGATCGTCCGCGGGCATTTCCGGCCCGAGTTCCTCAACCGGCTCGACGAGATCGTGCTGTTCCACCGGCTCGGCCAGGCGGAAATGGCGCCGATCGTCGATATCCAGGTCAAGCGGATCGCGACGTTGCTGGCCGAACGCAAGGTCGAGCTGGACCTGACCGATGCGGCGCGGCTGTGGCTCGGGCGGGTCGGGTACGATCCGGTCTATGGCGCGCGGCCGTTGAAACGCGCGGTGCAGCGCTATCTGCAGGATCCGCTCGCCGACCTGATCCTGCGCGGGAGCGTCAAGGACGGCGCGACGGTGCGGGTCGACGAGGGCGACGGGAAGCTGGAGCTGGTGGTGGAGTAAGCCTCCCGCCCGGACTGATCCCAACAAAAAAGGGGCGACCGCGAGGCCGCCCCTTTTCCGTTGTCGCCGAGCGCGCTCTTACAGCTTGAACTTCGCGCCCGCCAGGAAACGGCGACCGTAGATGCCCTCGCCGGCCTGGACCGGATTGTACAGATACGCGCCGTACGTGACCGGATCGATCGCCGGCAGGCGGTCGAACAGGTTCTGCACGTTGACGTAGAAGGTGAGCTTCCGGTTGACGTCGATGCTCGTGTTCATGTCGAACGTGATGTAGCTCTTGAGGCGGCAACCGCTGTAGCTGGCGAGGCCGCAATCGCCGTACGTGCTGACCGTCTGACCGTTGACGACCTTGGTCGAACCTTCCTGATCCTGCGCCGAGAAATTGTACCCCGACGAGTAGTTGACGGTGCCGGTCAGCGAGATCGGGCCCTTCTGCAAGGTGTTCTGCCAGTTGCCATGCCAGCGGAACGTGCCCGACCCGGCGGTCAGGTTGTAGTTGCCGATCGTGTCGACGTAGTTTTCCTTGTGCCCATCCGGGAAGGTCGTGCTCAGCTCGATCTGCATCGTCGCATCGAGGTTGCTCGTCCAGGTGACGCCACGGATGTTGACGCGGCTGTTGATGCCGAAGTCGATGCCCGACGACTGGACCGTGTTGGCATTGACCAGCGCCGACGTGACATACAGCACGCGCGGCAGGGCATTGGGGTGCGCGGGATCGGCCGCATCGGTCGTGATCGTGAAGCCCGCCGGGACCGCCTGACCCGAATAATAGGCCGACAGGGCATCGCCGGCCGTCAGCGAGGTGATCGCGTTGGTCTTCTTGATGTTGAAGTAATCGACCGTGAACGACACGTTGCGGATCGGCTCGAACACGATGCCGCCGGTGAAGCTGCGCGACCGCTCAGGCTTCAGGTTCGGCGACGCGAGCGTCGTCGCGCCATAGCTGCCCGAGCGAAGATAGGTCGGGCAAGCGGTGCTGAAGTTCGCGGTGTTGCAGCCATAGGACGCGAGGTAGGCATCGTTGAAGATGGCCGCGTTGTTGTTGACATAGCCGGTGGTCGGCAGCGCGTTGGCCTCCGCAAAGCTCGGGATGCGGAAACCGCGCGACCACGTGCCGCGGATCGTCACCTGCTTGATCGGCGTCAGCTTGAAGCCGAGCTTCGGCGAGAAGGCGCCCTGCCCGGTCGAGTAATGATCGTAACGACCCGATGCGTTCAGCAGAAGCTGATCGAAGATCGGCGCGTTGATTTCGCCGAAGGCCGAGCTGACGGTGCGATGCCCATTGGTACCGAACGCATTGATCGTGAAGTAGCGCTGGGTCGGGCCATTGATGTCCGAATTGGCAGTCGGCGAGTCGACCGCTTCGTAATAGACCGATCCGCCGGCCGCGACCTGCAGCGGACCGCCGGGCAGCTGGAAGAACTCATGGCTGATGCTCGCCTGCGCCTGATACAGATCCGAGGTTGAGTCGGTCGTGTTGGTCGGCTCGAGATAGTTCATCACGGCCTGGCTGTTCGCAGACGGATTGACGAAATTGTAGGTACCGTCGGCGATCACATCGAGCAGATGCTGGATGTACACATAGCCGTTCTGCGTCCGGCGCAGGTCGGTGTGCATGCCCGTGAAGTCGACGCGATAGTCCCAATCGCCGAACACCGTGCCATGCATGCCGGCCGCCGCGCGGAACACACGATAGCGCGTGGCGTCGCTCGTGACCGAATTCGGCAGGCCGCCGATGATCTGCGCCGTCTGGTTCGCGCCGGCATAGGGATTGTTCGGGTTGAGCGTGCCATTCGCGGCGGTGCAGTTCACGCGTGCGGCGCAGACGTACACCGGAAGCGTGAGCGCGCCCGACCCGGCCGCATAGGCAGCGGAGTTTCCGCGCGTCGAGAACGGCTGGTTGTAGATACCGGCCGGTGCGTTGGCGTAGATCACCGACGGGCTGCCGGTATAATTGGTGTTGGTCTGCAGGAAGTTGAACTCGGCATAGGCTTCCGAGGAGCCACCGATCTTGGCGGTGAACTTCGCCGAGCCGCCGAAGCGTTCGATGTTCGGCGCGACGATGCCGTACTGGTTGGTCTGATCCTGCGAACAGATCGTCGAGGGGATGATGCCCGTCGGATCGGTCGACCCCGCGACCGGGCTCCCGTTCGCACAACCATTGTTCAGCAACGCATATTGCGTGCCGCCGGTGGGACGGACGTAGGTGTTCGCGCCAGCCGTGGTCGCGCCGAAATTGCTCGCGCTGATGATGTTGTTCGGGCCACCGACGCCGGTCTGGTTGTCCGAGTTGAACGGCGCGCGCAGGTCGCTGTTCCGCACCGCGCCGCTGCGATAGTAGAAGCCGCTGATATAGGCGTTATAGCCGTCCCGGTCGAGATTGCCGTGGCCCGCGGTCAGCGAGATCCGCTGGCTCGGTGCGGTGCCGTCCTGCGAGATGCCGGCTTCGGCGCGACCCGAAACGCCTTCGATGCTGCGCTTGGTGATGATGTTGACCACGCCCGCGATCGCGTCGGCGCCGTAGCTTGACGATGCGCCGTCCTTGAGCACTTCGATCCGGTCGACGATGTCGTCCGGAATGGTGTTGAGATCGACGAAGTTGCGCGTCGCGTCATCCGCCAGCGGATAATAAGCGGCGCGCAGGCCGTCGATCAGGACGAGCGTCGAGCTGCTCGACAGGCCGCGCAGCGACACGGCCGAAGCGCCGCCGGCGAAGGCGCCGTTCGCGGTGAACGAGTTGGTCAGCGCCGGACCGTTGTTCGACGACAGACGCTGGATACCGTCCTGAACCGTCTGGATACCGCGCTGGTCGAGGTTTTCCACCGACAGCGTCGTCACGGGCGACGGCGTAACCGCCTGGCGGAACAGCGAACCGGTGACCACGATGTCCTTCCCACCCTGATCGGCGGGGGTCTGGTCTTGCGCGGCGGCGGCGGGTGCCGCGGTCGCGGCCGGTGCGGCCTGATCCTGCGCGAACGCGGGGACGGCGAGCAGCGACAGCGCAGCCGATGTAGTCATCAGCCAGGGCTTTGAGACGAACGAGGAGGACCGCATCACTTCTTGTTCCTTAAACGACCGCGCGCATCACGATGCGCCGCGAAACCATGGAGAGGGTGTCTAAGCGGATTGCCTCCGCTCGATGGCGCTAAAGATCACGCGACGATGGCATGTGTAAAGCAGCCCAAGCAACGTTCGACCAGATTCCCGTCATAGCGTAGCATAAATGCAACAACATGGCGTGCGGCAGGTATCGGTAGCAAGCGTAATGGCCGCTGCGGACCTATAGAGTATCGCCTTTGTTGCTATCTATTACAGTATGCTACTGTTTTTTACGGCCATACCGGCCGTTTTGTTACGATCGTATTTGAGTCTTACAAAGTTGTCCTAAGAACAACATGACGTTCAACAAACTGGTGCGAAGGTATCTACAGTATAGAATAAAAAAGGGCGGCGGAGCATATCGATCCGCCGCCCTATAGCTGTCGTTCGAGGAGAACGATTTACATGTCGACGGTCACGCCGATGAACAAGTAACGACCGTTCGCTTCGAAGATCCCCGGGTAAGTATTTCCGTTACCATAGGAACCGATCGGCGATGCGGCCTGGCTCAAGACCGGCGGCTGCTTGTCGAACAGGTTGTTCGCACCCAAGCGGAAGGTGAACTTGTCGGCTGCCCGCACGGTCGCGGCCAGATCGAAATAGTTCTGCGCCGGGATACGGGCGTCGAGCGACGAGTACGAACCCGCAAGATCCACATCGCTGCTGGCGCGCTCATATTTGGTTGCCGACAGATACCGCCAGCGAGCCGACAGACCAACGCCCTGCGGCGTGGTGTAGGTCACGCGGGCCGAATGCCGCCACTTCGACTGCGGGTAACCGCACTGTGCGCCATAAAGACCGGCGCAATTGAACTGCGCGCCGACCTTGTCGTAGCTGAACTCGTCGACATAGGTCCCGCTGAACGACAGGCCGAACGTGCCGATCGATGCCGTGCGCAGCGTGTAGCCGGCCGACACGTCGATCCCGCGCGTCTTGAGCGAGCCCGCGTTGACGTTGGTGTCGACGATGTAGCCGGTGTTGCCCTGGAACAGCGTACCGTTGGCATCGCGCTTGATCGCGCCACACAGTGCCGGATCCCCGGTCGCGATGCACTGCGAGATGATCGTATCGGCGCCGATGACGCCGATCCGGTCCTGCAGCTTGATCGAGAAGGCGTCGACCGAGAGGTTGAAGCCGCGCAGGAAGCTCGGCTGGAGCAGGACGCCGACCGTGAACGTGTCCGCCTTTTCGGGCTTCAGGTTCGGGTTGCCGCCGAGCAGGCCGTTATACTGTTCCGACGCGTTGGCCGCGATCAGGCCGAACCGGTTGGCCGGAACGCCGGCGCGCGCGCAGGCTGCGGCGGTGTTGCCGTTGACCAGACCGTTGACGGCCGGTCCCGCACACGGATCGGTCGCACCGTCCAGCTGGACCGACTGCTGTGCGAACAGTTCCTGCGTGTTCGGTGCACGAACCGCCCGGTTGTAGCCCCCACGGAAGCGGATGTCCGAAACCGGTGCCCAGACGATTTCGCCCTTGTACGACGAGACGCCGCCCGACGTGCTGTAGTCCGAGTAGCGATAGCCACCGTTGACCGTCAGTTCCTTGAAGAAGCGATGATCGGTGACCAGCGGAACCTGGATTTCGCCGAACACTTCCTTGACGTTGAACGAGCCGTTGATCGGCAGCGTCGCGCCGCCCTGGCCGGCGAGATCGCCGCTCAGGAAGCCGTTGTCGACCTCGAGCGTCAGCGATTCCTCACGATACTCGCCACCGACGTTGATGCCGATGCCCTGGGTCGAAAACGGCGACTGCAAGCCGTACTTGCCGCCCTCGAAGGTGACCGAGCCGCTGACGACCTTTTCCGCGGTGCTGCCCGACTGGAAGCCCGGGGTCTGGACGTAGTTCAGCGCGCCCTGCGAGATGTTGCCCGCACCGAAGATGTTGAGCGGGACGCAGTTCGGATCGGTACCGTCGACGACCGAGCGGCAGACCGCCTGGCCGAGCGTCGCAGACCCCGGACGCGTGTCGGTGATCGCATCGAGCGCGCGCTGCGTGCGCGAGACCGAGAATTCGTTGCGATAGACCTGGCTGAAGATCGTCGTGCCGTACTGGCCGTAGACGTCGTACGAAACGCCATCCGCGATGTCGCCGCGGGCACCCGCGACGAAGCGGTAGGCCGTGTGGCGAAGATCGGCCTGGCGACCGCCGCCCTCGACGTTGCGACGCCCGATCTGGACGTTGGCCTGCTGATACTGCGAGCCGTCCGGGTTGGTCAGGTTGATGACGTTACCGTTCGCGTCGCGCACCAGGTTGGTCGGCCGGAAGAACGTCGCCCGTTGCGCATCCGACAGATACGGGTTGTTGCTGTTCAGCACCGTGGTGTTGCTGAAATCGCCCGACGGCGCGATCTGTGCGACCGAGCGATCGTCCATGAACATGAACTCGGCATAGGGCTTGAAGCTGTCGCTCACGTCATAATGCGCAAGGAAGCCAGCCGTGTAGCGCGTGTCCGGACGCTGGTAATAATTGAGCGGGTTCGCGTTGTAGAGCGTCTGGCCGGGGGTCAGCTGACCTGCACCGTTGAGCGTGTATTGCTGCTGGAGGCCGCTTGGCAAATTGTTGACGACCGCGTCGCCCAGCGTGAAGTTGGCGGGAAATGCCGTGGGCGAGCCCGTGCAGACATAGTCCGCGCTGGTCGACCGCGTGCCGAGGCCGCACGCCGCATAATCGCGGTCGCCCTGCAGGATCGCGCCGATCTTGCGATAGCCCATGTAACCGACGACATGACCACGACCGTCGCTGGTGCCGACACCCATCTTCAGGTTGACGTCAAACTGCGTGCCGTCGAACGACTGCCCGCTGCGGGTCGGATAGCCCGCGGCCGTCGCGATGTTCTGCAGGCGCTGGTTGCCGTTGTTATGGTCGTAGATGCCGCCCGACGAATCGATGCTGATGCCCTGGTAATTGGTATCGAGCACGAAGTTGACGACACCGCCGACCGCATCCGACCCATAGACCGAACCGGCGCCACCGGTGAGCACGTCGACGCGCTTGATCAGCGCCTGCGGGATGACGTTGAGATCGGCAGCCGCCGATGCGGTGCTGCTCGACGAGGGGTTGCCCGGCATCAGGCGACGGCCGTTGACGAGGACGAGCGTGCGCGATTCGCCGAGGTTGCGCAGGTTGGCGGTCGCGGTACCGTTCGACCCGTTCGACACCGACGAGCTCTGCGTTGCGAATGCCTGCGGGAGGCTGTTGAGCACGTCCTCGATACGCGTCGCGCCCTGCAGCTTGATCTCTGCCGCGTTGACGACCGTGATCGGGCTGGCCGACGTCAGGTTGGGATTGGAGATGCGCGAGCCGGTGACGACGATATCGCCGGCATCCGCACCCGGGGTGTTCGACGCGGCGGGAGTCGTGCTGGCGACGCTGTCGTCTCCAGGGGTGGTCGTGGTTTCGGCCTGCTGCTGGGGCGCTGCGGCGGTGGGCGTCGAAGCTGGAGCGGGCACCGGCGCAGGTGCCGCAGCGACCTGTGCCAGGGCCGGAAGCGCGCCGAGCACGCCGGCAATCATCGTGGACGCGAGCAAGGAGTCGCGCAAAACTCGGTTTTGCATTGGTGGATTGGTTCCTATTGGTATGGTACCGCCTCGAGCGGTAGCATGACAGCGACGGTCGGTAGCCGACTGTGCTTGCGACGGTTCTTTACTGCCGCAATCGTGGTACAAAAGTATAAAAGTACCAACATTGCGCAATGGCATCATATTGCATCATTGATGTAGCAAATCTGACACACCACCGGCGGGGCGCTTGCTGACCAACGCACCGGGTCGTATCGCGCGGTGCAAATCCCCAACCGAGGACACGATGTGCGCGCAAGAATGACACTGGCGACCGCCGTCGCGGTCGCGACGACGCTTGCCCTGGGCGCCACCCCGGTTGGCATCGCCGCGGCTGACCGAACCGGGGAACCCCGTTCGAAGGCATTGGCCGATGTCGTGCGATGCCGTCCGATTCACGATGCGACCGCGCGCCTGGCATGCTTCGATGCCTCCGTCGCGACCCTGGATACGGCCGAAGCGCGCCGGGATGTCGTGATCGTCGATTCGCAACAGGTTCGGCAGGCGCGGCGGTCGCTGTTCGGGATCGGCGTTCCCGGCCTTTCGATCTTCAGCGGATCTCCGGAGATCGACTTTATCGACACCAGCGTGACCGACGCGCAGGTCGACTCGGCTGGCCGATGGACGCTGCGGATGGCGGACGGCGCGCGCTGGGCACAGACCGACGACAATGTGATCGGACGTCGCCCCAGAATAGGCGACAGGATCCACATCAAACGCGCGGCGCTCGGCAGCTTTCAGATGAGCGTGGGCGGACAGCCTGCGGTGAAGGCGCGTCGCGTGAATTGAGGACGTAGCTTTGACGGAACGGGCCGCCGGTCACGTGGATCAAGGCGGCATGCCGGCGCGACCTGACGGACATGGAAAACGGGGCGGAACCTGCGTTCCGCCCCGTTTTCTGAGGTGACTTCAGTCTGGCCGAAGCGGGTTCTGGCCGATCAGAACTTGAACGACGCACCCGCACGGAACGTCCGCCCGACGACACCAGCGATATGCCAGGTCGGCAGATAGTTGGTGCCGGAGTAGGATGCAGGAGCGACCGGGGCACGCTCGCCCGTGATGTTGCCGACAAACAGGTTGAGATTGAAGCTGTCGTTGACCTTCAGCTGGGCACTCACGTCGGCGTAGATGAAGCGTCGGATGTAGCAGAAGCTCTGACCGGTGCCGTACAGGTTGCCGCCTGCGCAGCTCGTGTCCGCACCTTCGTCCGCAGCGACTTCCTTGATCCGCGACACGTAATAGGTCGTCGCTGACAGCGAGAAATCGCCGAGCTCGAGCGTGTTCTGCCAGTTACCGCGAACCCGCGGGGTACCGGCGCCGGACGACAGTTCATATGGTCCAAGCGTACCGGCATATTTCTGGACCGGCGACCCGTTGCCCGGGTTCAGATCATATTGGATCAGATAGGTCAGATCGAGGCGGCTGACGAAGCGTACGCCGTCCTTGACCGGAACGCTGACATTGGCCCCGAAGTCGACGCCGGACACCTTGGCGGAGCCCGCGTTGACGTAGGGCGCGTTGATGATCAGCACGCGCGGCAGGGCGTTCGGGAACAACGGATCGGGCGCGTCGACCGCCGCAACCGTATAGCCGGCCGGCAATGCCGTTCCGGCGAAATACGCGCTGCGCGCAACCAGTGCGTCAGGTCCCGTAACGATCACATCAGTCTTCTTGATGTTATAGTAATCGACCGTGAAGCTGACGTTATGGATCGGCTCGAATACCGCGCCGGCCGTGAAGCTGCGCGACTTCTCGGGCTTCAGGTTCGGGTTGCCCGAAAAGCCGGAACCGATGTTGTACGCTTGCGCATAGGGGTTGGTGTTCGGGTTGGCACCCGTGATGAGCCCACCGTGCGCAAGCTGGAAGCTTGTCGGCGGCGTGATCGAGACGAAGCCGGCATAGCTGGACCGCGGGTTGTTTTCAGCGAAGGTCGGCGCCCGGAACCCGTTCGAATAGGTCCCGCGGATCGCAAGCTGCTTGATCGGCGTCCACTTGGCACCGATCTTGGGCGAGAAGTGGCTGAAGCCTTCCGAATAATGGTCGTAGCGACCCGATCCGTTGACCTCCAGCGTGGTCAGGATCGGCGCGTTGACCTCGAAATACCCTGCAGCAACGGTATGCTTGCCGAATGCCGCCGACGTGTTGGCATAGCGATCCAGATTCGCGTTGATGCTGTTGTTTTCCTGGGTTTCGCGGCGGACCTGCCCACCCACGGCAAACTGCAGCATGCCACCCGGGAGCTCGAACACGTCCTTGGCGATCGACGCATCGAGCGATAGCATCGAGGTATGCGACGGCACCGTATACGTCGGCGCGATCAGGTCCCGGACCGCCTGGCTATTGGCCGATGGATTGACGAAGTTATAGGCGCCGGTGTTGATCGCCTGCTTCAGGCCCGCGATGTTAATCACGCCGTAGGAGGTGATCGAGAAATTGTCGCGGGCCGCAACCGCGTCGATCTTCCAATGATAGCCGCCCTCGAAATCGCCCGTCAGACCACCTGCGGCCCGCAGGACCTCGTTCTTGCGGTTGGTACCGACCGGAATGTCACCGAACAAATAGTAGATCCGCGCGGCATTGCCTTCCGCCGCAAACGGGTTGTTGGGATTGAGTTGCCGATTGGCGTCGATCGAGCAGTTCACGCCTGCGGCGCAGACATAGACCGGCAGGACGATACCCGGGTTGTTCGACGCGAGCGCCGGCGACGCGCCGTAAGGCTGCGTCTGGCGAATCGCGCCAGGCGCGCGGCCGATGGTCACCTGGCTGTGCGAGTAGCTCCCCGTAAGGTAGCCAGAGATCGCATCGCTGACGCGGAAACTGAGCCGACCGGAGAAGTTGTACCGCTCCTGCTGCGGCTGGATGTCATTGTAGCGGGATCCGTATTCCTTCGCGATGTCGTGCTTGCACGCCGTCCCGTTGTTGCTGGTTCCCGCGACGGTGAAGGTTCCGTTGACGCAATTCGCTGCCGAGGTGAGCAGCTGCGAATTGCCGAAGGCGACACCGCCTGCGTAGGGATCGTTGAGATTGGTTTGCGGCGCGCGTCGGACGATCGCATCCGTCGTTGCCGTCGTCAGCGAACTGTCCGCGGTATTATTGTCCAGACCGCCCGGCAGACCGTTCGTCTTCAGGTCGAGCGTGTTGAACGGAAAGCCACGCGACGTCGCCGAAATCGCCTGATCGCGCTGATATTCCGCGTTGACGTAGACGTTCCATCCCTTGGCATCATAGTCGCCGTAGCCTGCGGTCAGGTTGGCGCGATAGCGGGCACCGTCCCCCTTCTCGCTGACACCACCCTCGACCGTCCCGGCCAGACCGGTGTAATGCTTTTTCATGATGATGTTGACGACGCCACCGATCGCATCCGCGCCGTAGCTGGACGACGCGCCGTCCTTCAGCACCTCGATCCGCTCCACCGCGCTGAACGGGATCGAGTTGAGATCGACATAGGCGTTGTGGCCGTCATCGTTGAGCGGGAAGTTCGTGCTCCGTAGGCCGTCGATCAGCACCAGCGTCGAGGAAACGCCAAGTCCGCGCAGCGATACGGCAGCCCCGCCCGCCGAGAACCCGTTGGTGAAGCCCGTGGAAATCGAGCCGGCGCCATCGGCCGAGATCGATCGCACGGCGTCGTTGATGTTGGTGATGCCGGCGCGCGTCAGCGTCTCTCCGGTCAGCACGGTCACTGGCGACGGCGTTTCGGTATTGGTGCGACGGAACAGCGACCCGGTGACGACGATATCCTGGTCCGGTGCCGAACTGGTCGTCGACGTGTCGGTGGGCAGCGGTGCCTGTACCGCGGCCGGTGCATCCTGTCCGGGCGCAGTCGCTGGCGCGGTTTGCGCGAACGCCGAAGAGGTCGAGAGTGCAATGAACAGCGCCAACGGCGCGGCGCCCTGACGAAGGCGAGACAAGGATCGGCTATGCGTCGATTGCATCTGATAGTTTCCCCATTTGCGCGCTGTGGCGCTGCGTATGCCCCCAGGCCGATAGGCCTGACGCGATGAGGTAAATTGTCCCGAACCGGTCACATTGTAAACAGATCAATATTAATTGCGTCGCGCTGTTACAATTGCGCAACACTTGTGCTGCAACGCACACAAAACGCTACTTTTCCACCTCGGGCATCGGCCCCGCCACCAGCAGCGGGTCGATCTTCGCATCGCGCCAGCGCAGGCTCCAGTGCAGGTGCGGCCCGGTCGCGCGGCCGGTGGCGCCGGACAGCGCGACCGGCTGGCCGCGCCGGACGTGGTCGCCGACCCGCACGTCGATTCGCGACAGATGCAGGAAGGCTGTGTTCACCCCCATGCCGTGGTCGATCATCAGCAGGTTGCCCTCGAGCGTGAAGGGATGGTCCGCCGCCAGGATCACCACCCCGTCCGCCGGCGCGACGATCACCGAGCCGGTCGGCTTGGCGACATCGAGCCCGGAGTGATACGACCCCGCCTCGCCATTCTGGTAGATCCGCTGCGACCCGAACAGCGTCGAGATCCGCCCCGTCGTCGGCCAGACGAACGCCTGTCGCCACCCCTGCGCATCGGTCTGGATCCGGCGCGCGGCCGCGATCTGCGCGAGTTCGGCGGGGCGCAACCGGTCGAACTCGGGTTGCGGCACGGGGATCTTGGGGAGTGTTGCCAGCCGCGAGATATCCCACGCGCGTGGCGCGACGGTCAGCGTGTCGCGGACGATGCTGCCGTCGTCACGCATGGCGACGAGCGACGCGCTCGGCCCGGCGTCGCGATCGAACGCGATGACGAACCGGCCATCGGGTGCGACCGGAACCGCGACGCCGTCGAACAGGACCTGCGTCGTCCGCTCAGGCGCGGTCGCGCGCACCAGCCCGCCCTGGATCATGCTCCCCGCATAGCGAAACCCCGCGCCGGCGACGCCGTCCGCGCGCGGCACAGGCGCCGTCGCGCGAAGATCCTGCGCCCGGGCCGGAACGAACGGGGCAGCCGCCAGGATCATGGCGACCGCGTACACGGCAGGGCGGGTCGACGCCCCCCGCGCGCGCAGCTTATGCGGCAGCGCCGTCACCCATCGCCTGGGTGGCCAGCGCCGCGGTGGCATAGGCCTCCTGCCGCGCGACGTTCCAGTAGCGCAGGTCGTCGAGCGCGATCCGCGTCCCCGACACCGCGCAGACGACATGATCGCCCGGGTTCAGCACCCGAAAACCGTTCGCCATGAAATGGAGCCGCGCCGGGCGATCGGTATTGGACATGAGCATCGGAGCGGCGCTTTCGAACAGGAGAACAGGCTAGAGCAGCGTCGGCTGGTCGCCGGATGGACCAGCATACGCCTTGCCGCCGCCGCGCTCAACCTTGGCATCGACCTCGCCATCGCGGAAATGGAGCGTCACGGACCCCGCCGCGCGCGCCGCCGCCGCCGATCCGACGACCTCCCCGCCCACCGCCGCCCTGGTCGAGACGAACGCATAGCCGCGATCGAGGATGCTGTTCGGCCCGAGCGACTGGACCAGCCGCCACGCCGCCGCGGTGCGATCGCGCGCACGCTCGAGCTGGCGCTCGAGCGTCGCGAGCCGCAACGCCCCCGCCGAGCGGTCGAGCTGCCCGCGCGCGAGCGTCACGCGGCGCTCCAGCCCACGATCGAGCCGCGCGCCGACGTCGTCCGCGCGCTGGCGCTGCGGGCCGAGCAGCGCGTCGCGCTTGGGCAGCACGCGGACCAGAGCGGTGAGTTGCTCGCGTCCGCGGTCGTGATAGCGCCGCGCGCATTTGCCGGTGCGCTGGCCATAGCTCGCGACCGTCAGACGCAGGTCTTCGAGGACCGGTACCGCGATCTCGGCGGCGGCGGTCGGCGTCGGCGCGCGCCGGTCGGCGGCGAAGTCGGCGAGCGTGGTGTCGGTCTCGTGCCCGATCGCGGAGATCGTCGGGATGCTGCACGCCGCGAGCGCACGGACGACGACTTCCTCGTTGAACGCCCACAGATCCTCGATCGACCCGCCGCCGCGCGCGACGATGACGAGGTCGGGGCGCGTCTCGGGCGGCATCGCGTCGAACCCGCGGATCGCTTTGGCGACCTCCTCCGCTGCGCCCGCGCCCTGCACCTTGACCGGCCATACCAGCACATGCGTCGGGCAGCGATCCTCGAGCCGGTGGAGAATGTCGCGGATCACCGCACCCGTCGGCGAGGTGACGACGCCGATCGTGCGGGGCATGAACGGCAGCAATTGCTTGCGGTCGGCGGAGAACAGCCCCTCGGCGGCGAGCTTCGCCTTCAGTTTCTCGAGCAGCGCCATCAGCGCGCCCTCGCCCGCCAGTTCCATCCGGTCGATGATGATCTGGTATTTCGAGCGGCCCGGATAGGTCGTGATCCGCCCGCTGACGATCACCTCCGCGCCGTCCTGCGGCTGGAACCCGAGCGCCGCCACCTGCCCCTTCCAGATCACGCCGTCGAGCACCGCGCTGTCGTCCTTGAGGCTCAGATAGGCATGGCCCGACGCCACGCGCTTGTACCCCGAAATCTCGCCGCGCAGCCGCACGCTGCCGAACTCGCTTTCGACCGTGCGCTTCAGCTTGCCCGCGAACTCGCCAACGCTCATCACCGAATTGCCCGGCGAGGCAGCCGCCGGAGTGGCGTTGTCGGCGGCGGCATCCAGGGCTAGGAGGCGGGCCGCGGCGTCAAAAAGAGGGTCCGACATGAATATCCTACTGATCGGATCGGGTGGTCGCGAACACGCGCTGGCCTGGAAGCTCGCGATGTCGCCGCTGTGCGATACGCTCTTTGCCGCGCCGGGCAACCCGGGGATTGCGGAACATGCGACGCTCGTCGGGCTCGACGTCCGCGATCATGCAACGACCACTGCGTTTTGCACGACCAACGCGATCGAACTGGTTGTGATCGGGCCGGAAGCGCCGCTGGTCGACGGGCTCGGCGATTCGCTGCGGGCGGCGGGATTCGCGGTGTTCGGGCCGGACAAGGCCGCCGCGCAACTCGAGGGATCGAAGGCGTTCACCAAGGCGCTGTGCGACGCCGCGCATATCCCGACCGCGCGCTATGTCCATGTAAAGACGCTCGACGAGGGTCTGGCATCGCTCGGCGGCTTCCTGCTGCCGGTGGTGGTCAAGGCGGACGGTCTCGCGGCGGGCAAGGGTGTGACGGTCGCAGCGACGCTCGGCGAGGCCGAGGCGGCGCTGGGCGACCTGTTCGCCGAACCCGGCGGCGAAGCGGTGATCGAGGAATTCCTCGACGGCGAGGAAGCCAGCCTGTTCGTCCTGACCGACGGTACCGCGATCCTCCCGTTCGGCTCCGCGCAGGACCACAAGCGCGTCGGCGAGGGCGACAGCGGCCCCAATACCGGCGGCATGGGCGCCTACAGCCCCGCACGCGTGCTGACCCCCGAACTGGAAGCGCGCGCGCTCGACGAGATCGTGGCGCCGACGGTGGCGGCGATGGCGGCGGCGGGGACGCCGTTTTCGGGCGTGCTCTATGCCGGGCTGATGCTCACCGCCGATGGCCCCAAGCTGATCGAATATAATGCGCGCTTCGGCGATCCCGAATGCCAGGTGCTGATGATGCGGCTCGAGTCCGATCTGGTGCCGATCCTGCTCGCGGTCGCGCAGGGCACGCTTGCCGAACACGGCGGGGCGCAGTGGCGCGACGCGGTTGCGTTGACGGTGGTGCTCGCCGCGAACGGCTATCCCGGCATGCCCGAGGCGGGCGGTGCGATCGACGGCATTGCCGACGCCGAATTGACCGGCACGATCGTCTTCCAGGCGGGGACCCGCCAGACCGAAAGCGGCATCGTCGCGTCGGGCGGCCGCGTGCTGGCGGTGACCGCGCTCGGCGAGACGATCGGCGCGGCGCGCGACGCCGCCTATCGTGGTGTCGACGCGATCGATTTCCCGACCGGCTTCTGCCGCCGCGACATCGGCTGGCGCGAGATCGCGCGCGCGGACGATCGCGCTTAATTTCCACGCGACGGCGATGGACGGCCTGCGCTAGGACCGCGCAACCGATGTAGGAGTATCCGATGGCCGCCACGCCCGACAATCCGAACCAGGCGATCGACTTCATGGTGCCGATCACCACCGTCCACGTCGCGTTGATGGTGGTGCTCGCCGTGCTGGCGGTGGCGACGATCGTGTGGGGCAGCATGCTCGCCCGCCGCCGCAGGAATGCGCGCAAGCAGGTCCAGGAGAATTTCGAGGTCGCCGAGGCGCACGGTGCGACGCACGAGCCAACGGTCTCGGCGGACGGGACCGAAGTCGCGACGCTGTCGTCCGACGTGCCTGAACGACCATCCGGTCCGGCGGAGGCGCCGACCCCAGTGAAAGCCCCAGTGGCAGCCCCTGTGGAAGCCCCGGCGCGCGAAGTTGCAGAATCCCCGGGTGCCGCGCCTGCTCCGCTCGCCGCGCCCGCCGTTGCCGCAACGGCACCCCCATCAATGCGGGCGGCAGACGCGACGGTCCCCGTGCCGCGCGCACCGGCCGCGACCGAGGCACCGGCGCCCGGCGGTGGCCCGCTTACGCAGGTCAAGGGCCTCGGCCCCAAGCTGGCTGCGACGCTCGCGGATAACGGCATCACGCGGATCGACCAGATCGCCGCGCTGACCCCTGCGGACGCCGAGGCGCTCGACGCCAGGCTGGGCGCGTTCCGCGGCCGGATGGCGCGGGATCGCTGGATCGAACAGGCCAAATTGCTCAGCGCTGGCGACCGGGCTGGATATGAAGCGCAATTCGGGAAGCTGGGCGGATAAGGCGGTATTCCGAGCGAGCCCCCGGTATCCTCCGTCGCGCGCATGCTGCGGCTTTCTTGTGGCTGGCACCCTGCCCCGGCGCAGGCGAAACCTCTTGCGAAACCACAATTGTTCTCCGCGAAGGCGGGAGTCCAGGAGTCACAAGAACTGTAAGCTGTTGTTTGCTTGGCCCTGGATTCCCGCCTTCGCGGGAAAACAGCAAAGGACCGGTCGGCAAACCAACTTTTGCAGAGGTCTCGCGAAAGGCCAGGGCCCAGTAGAAGTGGTCTGTGGCATCCGGCACGGCATTCGCCAGGACCGTGTCGCGACTGGACCCCGGCCTTCGCCAGGGAAGCGAGATGCCTTTGAAGCTACGAAGCTACCCTAAGCTACCAAGCTACCGCGCTTCGCTCACCAGCAGCTTGTCAATCCGTCGCCCGTCGAGATCGACCACCTCGAACTTCCAGCCCTGCTCGACGAAACTTTCGCCCTCGCCCGGCAGATGCCGGAACACCGCGAGCGCCAGGCCTGCAACGGTCGCATAGTCGCGGTCCTCGGGCAGGTCGATCCCGAGCCGCTCGGCAAGCGCGTCGACCGCCATCTGCCCCGCCACCAGCAGCGACCCGTCATCGCGCGTCACCACGGAAGGCGCTTCCTCGGGATCGGTATCCGACGCAAACTCGCCCGCGATCGCGGCCAGCAAATCCGCCGGCGTCACGATCCCCTCGAAATGCCCGTATTCGTCATGGATCAGCGCCATCGGCACCTCGGCCTGGCGGAGCGCGTCGAGCGCGTCCATCGCGTCGATCTGGTCGAGCACCACCGGCGCCTGTCGCATCAGTGCGCGGACGTCGAGCGGCTGCCCCTTGAACAGCGCCACTGCGATGTCGCGCGCCTGCACCACGCCGATCACCGTATCGACCGATCCCTCGGTCACCGGCAAACGGCTGTGCGACGCGGTCATCAGCGCGGCGCGAATCCCCGCCTCGTCGAGCGTCGCGTCGATCCATTCGATGTCGGTGCGTGGCGTCATCACCTCGCGCACCGGGCGATCCGCCAGCCGCACCACGCCCGAGATGATCGAGCGTTCATGCTCCTCGATCACGCCCGACTTGGACGCCTCGGCGACGATCAGGTGCAGCTCCTCGGCGGTGACATGCTCCTCGGTCTCGCGCTTCAGCCGCATCAGCCGGAACAGCAGCCCCGAGGACGAATCGAGCAGCCACACCACCGGCGCGGTCGCCCAGGCGAGCCCCATCAGCGGCCCCGCCATCGTCGCAGCGATCGGCTCGGGCGCGCGGAGCGCAATCTGCTTGGGGACGAGCTCGCCGATCACCAGCGAGGCGTAGGTCGTGATGCCGATGACTAACGCGAAGCCGACCGATTGCGTCAGCTCGGCGCTGAGCCCGAGAAACTGCAACCGCGCCGCGACCGGCCCGCCGAGGCTCGCGCCCGAATAGGCACCCGCCAGAATGCCGATCAGCGTGATGCCGATCTGGGTGGTCGACAGGAACTTGCCGGGATCGGCCGCCAGCGCGATCGCGGCGCGCGCGCCGCGCTTGCCGCTGCGCGCCATCGCCTCCAGCCGCGCCTTGCGCGCGGACACGATTGCGAGTTCCGACATGGCGAAAACGCCGTTGAGCAGGATGAGCGCGAAGATGATCGCGACGTCGATCCAGGGAAAGGATGGGGTTGGGTGCATGGCGCCACACGTCCTTTGCGCGATTCGGCGAATTTCACAACCGCCCTGCTGTCGGCGGACGGGATTCGACGGATCGGTTAATCGGGATCAGCGCCGTTCCGCAAAGAAAGCGCGCAACAAGGCTGCCGCCTCGCTTTCGCCGATTCCCGGGAAAACCTCGGGCCGGTGATGGATCGTCGGCTGCGCGAACAACCGGGGTCCGTGCTCGACCGCGCCTCCCTTGGGATCGCTCGCGCCGTAATAGAGCCGCGCGATTCGCGCGTGCGCGATCGCACCCGCACACATGGCGCACGGTTCGAGCGTGACCCACAGGTCGCACTCCCCGAGTCGATCGTCGCCGAGCGCCGCCGCCGCCGCGCGAATCGCCAGCATCTCGGCATGCGCGGTGGGATCGTGCAGCGTGCGCGGTGCATTGGCGGCGGTGGCGATCACTTCGCCGTTCCGCACCACCACCGCACCGACCGGCACCTCACCCGCGACCGCGGCGGACGCCGCCGCGGCGAGCGCGGCGCGCATTGCGGGCGGGAGCAGGAGCGACGCGATCGACATGCCCGGCGTCATGCCCGAAGCCGCGGCCCCGGGCCAGCGCACGTTACTGCGTGGTGACGGTGTTGCCGTCGGAGTCGACCGGCTTGTTGACGTGGAGCGTCGGGACCGAGATCGTCTTGGTCGTGGTGCCGACCGTCGGGACTTCGACCGACTTGTTCGCGGTGCCGAATTCGACCGTCGCCATCTTGGCATCGACCGCGGGCGCCTTGCCGCCGTTGACGCTGACCGACGGCAGCGCGCCGGCGCGCGTGTCGAGCTTGAGCATGCCGAGCGACACCAGCGCTACCACGACCAGGGCTGCGATCCCCACCAGAGCCAATAGAAAGCGCATCGTCCGTCATCCCTTTATCGTTGCGTTCAATTCGTTACCGTAATCAAACGCGGCGTCGTTGCGGAAGGTTGCATTGACCGCCTGTCGAGGCCCGCCGTGCCACCCAATCATTACAGCTTTAAGGCTGAATCGGTTGACGGGGCCGGATGCTTTGGGTAAGCGCGCCCCCTTCTAGGGGTTCGTCACGGGCCCCACCGGACATTCAGGAATTCACGATGTCGCGCATTTGCGAACTGACCGGCAAGGGCCGGATGGTGGGTAACAACGTTTCCCACGCGAACAACAAGACCAAGCGGACGTTTCTGCCGAACCTGCAGAACGTGACGCTCATGTCGGACGCGCTGGGCACCAGCATCAAGCTGCGCGTCTCGGCGCACGGCCTGCGCTCGGTCGAGCATGTCGGCGGTCTCGACAACTGGCTGGTCAAGACGACCAACGACAAGCTGTCGTTGCGCTGCCGTCGCCTCAAGCGCGACGTCGCCAAGAAGCTCGTCGCTGCACAGGCGCCTGCGGCGTAAGCCTCAGTTCCGGTCGCCGCGTGCGACCGGATCCAGTCTGAACTTCAGCAGCAGGCTGCGCTGCACCGGCAACTGGTTATCGTCCGAGACGAGCCAGAGCATGGTGGCGCGGCCTTCTTGCGTTGCCGTGACCCCCTCGAAGTTGTCGTGGGTGAGCGGGCTCGCGAGCGTCGCGATGTCGCTTCCGTGGACGGTCGCGCCACGCCGGACCTGTGCCGGATCGACGATCGTCAGCACGTTCGAGAATCGGAACCAGGCAAAACCGCGGTTGAGGATCAGCCAGCGCCCGTCGGGCAGCACGGTCATGTCGCTCGGGCTGTAGCCCTTGGGCGGCACATAGTCGAAGCGGAAGCCCGCGCGCGGATGCCGCGTCGGATCGCCGGAAAAGACGACGCCTGCCCGCCCCTTCCTGCCGGGCCAGGGGGTCTGCTCGGCGATCGAGACCATCCCGCCGCCGGGTAGCAACGTCATCGCCTCGGGTCCCTTGTTCTCGGGCCAGTTCTTCATCACCGGCGGCACCACATGCGCCTGCGCGCGGGTGAAGGTCGGATCGTAGCGCCACAGCGCATTGCTATTCTCGAACCCGACCCAGATCGCCCCGGTGCGGCGATCGACGCTCATCGATTCGCTGTCGCGGTCGCGCTTTTCCCAACCGGTGCCGGGGCCATCGGGCAGTTCCGCATAGGTACGATCATGCACCTTCCAGCGGCGATCGAGCACGAAGCGGACGATATCGCCGCTGTCGCTGAGCAGGGTGAACCGATCGCCGGCAATCGCCAGCGAGGAAAAGCCGCCGAACTGCGGATCGTCGCTGCGCAGTTGGACGCCGCCCAGATAGACCAGGTCGCCAACGCGTTTTCGCGCGGGATGGGCGGGGTCGAGCGCGACCGGTTCGACCGTGAAGGCCGGGTCCGGCCCGAGCAGGGTGATGCGGGCCGGGCCGCTCCAATCGGGCACGAACAGCACGAACAACAGGGCGCAGGTCAGGAATCGCACCGACAGCCCCTGCGGGAGCCGGCCGCGCCGCGCAACCGGCATTCGCGCATGAACGCCCGCTAACAAGCACATTCAGGCTCGTCTCAGTACGACTCGGTCATAACCGGAGCATCGGGACACACCCACCGAGAGGAGACGACGATGTTCAAGACGCTCATGCTCGCCGCGACTGCGATGGCCGTTACCGCCTCCGGTCTGGCTGCAACCCCCGCCAGCGCACAGCGCTACGACCGTGGCGATGGCTATGCCTATGACCAGGCGTATCGCGACGGCTACAATCGCGACGACGGCTATCGCGGCGGATACCGTGGCGGCTATCGCGACGACCGCCGCGGCTACGACGACCGCGGGTATAACGACCGGCGCTACTACAACACTGCGCGCAACGGCTGCCGTAGCGGCGACAGCGGGACGATCATCGGCGCGATTGCCGGCGGTCTGCTCGGCAACGTCGTGGCGGGGCGGGGCGACCGCACGCTGGGCACCGTGCTCGGTGCGGGCGGCGGCGCACTGGCCGGCCGCGCGATCGATCGCGACGGGCGTCCCGGCTACTGCCGCTAACGGGTTTCTCGGTTTCCCCCGGGTTGCGTAGCGGGGGAACGGGGCCGGCTCTGCCCTAGAGGGGCTGGCCCCGTCATTTCTACGTCTTCTTAGTTTCTGCACTTCCCCGGCGAAGGCCGGGGCCCAGTAGCGAGCCGGTCATGAGCGGGCGTTGCGCCTAGCTGACATTGGCCTTCGCTACTGGGCCCCGGCCTTCGCCGGGGTGGCGGCATCAGTGCGTTACCGGTCCCGCCGACCCAAAAGCCGCAAGCGCAACGCGTTGAGCTTGATGAACCCGGCGGCATCGCGCTGATCATACGCGCCCTGATCGTCCTCGAACGTGACGACCTTCTCCGAATAAAGCGACTGCGGCGACTTGCGTCCGGTGACGTTGACCGACCCCTTGTACAGCTTGAGCCGGACGGTCCCCTCGACCTTCGCCTGGCTGTGGTCGATCGCGGCCTGGAGCATCTCGCGCTCGGGCGAGAACCAGAAGCCGTTGTAGAGCAGCTCCGCATAGCGCGGCATCAGCTCGTCCTTGAGATGCGCAGCCCCACGATCCAGCGTGATCTGCTCGATCCCGCGATGCGCCATGTGATAGATCGTGCCGCCCGGCGTCTCGTACATGCCGCGCGACTTCATGCCGACGAAGCGGTTCTCGACCAGATCAAGCCGCCCGATGCCATGCTTGCGGCCCAGTTCGTTGAGCGCTTCCAGCAGCGACGCCGGCGACATGCCCACGCCGTTGAGCGCAACACCGTCGCCACGCTCGAAATCGATCGTGATCGTCTCAGGACTATCGGGCGCGTCCTCGGGATTGACCGTGCGCGAGTAGACATAGTCCGGAACCTCGTCCCACGGATTCTCGAGCACGAGCCCTTCCGACGAGGTGTGGAGCATGTTCGCGTCGGTCGAGAACGGGGCCTCGCCGCGCTTGTTGTGCGGGATCTCGATCTGGTGCTGCTCGGCCCATTCGATCAGCCGGGTGCGGCTGGTGAGGTCCCACTCGCGCCACGGCGCGATCACCTTGATGTCGGGTGCGAGCGCATAATAGCCGAGCTCGAAACGGACCTGATCGTTGCCCTTGCCGGTCGCGCCGTGGCTGACCGCATCCGCGCCGACCATCCGCGCGATCTCGATCTGACGCTTGGCGATCAGCGGCCGCGCGATCGACGTGCCGAGCAGGTACAGCCCCTCGTAGAGCGCATTGGCCCGCATCATCGGGAAGACGTAATCGCGCACGAACTCCTCGCGCAGATCGTCGACGAAGATATGCTCTGGCTTGACGCCCGCCTGCTGCGCCTTGCGCCGCGCAGGCTCGAGCTCCTCGCCTTGCCCGAGATCGGCGGTGAAGGTGACGACCTCGCATTGATAGGTCTGCTGGAGCCACTTGAGGATGACGCTGGTATCGAGGCCGCCCGAATAGGCGAGGACTACGCGGTTGATCTTATCGGTCACGGGCAGGATCCTTCGTGTTCGGCTGCCCCCTATGCGAGGGGGCGACAGGGTGCAACGGGCTAGCCCCGAAAAGCGCGCTCGGTCTCGATCATGTAGTCGCGCGTGATCGGCAGGACGTGCCGGTTGCGCGCGAACTGGATCTGGTAATTGACCATCCCGCCGAAGTGGAACGCCGCGCCCGCCCCCGCGAGGTAGAATTGCCACATCCGGTAGAAACGCTCGTCATACAAGGCGATGATCTGCTCGCGCGCGGCGACGGTGCGGTCGTACCAGTCGTCGAGCGTATAGCCGTAATGCAACCGCAGCACCTCGACGTCGGTGACCATGAAGCGCAGGCCCTCGTTCGCCGCGATGATCTCCGACAGCGCAGGGTTGTAGCCGCCCGGGAAGATGTACTTGGTCGTCCATTTGTCGGTGACGCCCGGCCCGCCGGCGCGCCCGATCGTGTGGAGCAGCATCACGCCGTCCTCGGTCAGCAGGTCGCGGCACTGGCGGAAGAAGGTCTTGTAATGCGCCGGGCCGACATGCTCGAACATGCCGACCGAGACGATCCGGTCGAACGTGCCGGTCAGGTGGCGATAGTCGATCAGCTCGAACTTGACGCGATCGGCGACCCCCGCCTCCTGCGCGCGCCGCCGCGCGACCTTGAGCTGTTCCTCCGACAGCGTGACACCGAGCACGTCTGCGCCGGTATGCTGATGCAGGTACAGCGCCATCCCGCCCCAGCCGCAGCCGATATCGAGGACGGTCATCCCCGGCGCGAGCGCGAGCTTGGCGGCGATATGCGCCTTCTTGTCGCTCTGCGCCTGTTCCAGCGTGTTGCCGGGGGTGGTGTAATAGGCGCAGCTATATTGGCGGTCGATGTCGAGGAAGAGGTCGTAGAGGCGATCGGACAGGTCGTAGTGATGCGCGACGTTGCGCTTCGAGCGGCGCGCCATGTTGATGCGGCCGAAGCGATGCGTCACCGCCTGGATCGCGCGGCGCATCGGCGAGGCGGCGAGGCCGTTCGCGCCCGCTTCCCACGGGTCGTTCGCGGTCAGCAACCGGACGAGATCGCGTACGTCGCCCTGCTCGACGAGCAGCCGGCCGTTCATATAGGCCTCGCCCGCGCCAAGCCCGGGGTCGCGCACGATCGCGGCGGCGGCGCCGGGGTCGGTAAAGCGGATGGTTACGTCGGGAAACCGCGCATCGGGCGTTCCGAAGCGGACGGTCTTGCCATCGGCGTGGTGTACGGTGAGGGTGCCACGCTGAACGCGCTTGGCGAGAAACAAATCGATAAGAGCCATGTGCGGCCCATTAACGCCTCAAATGCCCGCATACCAATCGTAATCGACATTGTCCTCCCAATAGCCGCCCTTGCCGCGGCCGATGCCCGCGAGCGTGGGCACCGCATCGATCGCCATGACGTATTTGGCGTGCTTGTAGCCGAGCTGCCGCTCGAGCCGCAGCCGCACCGGCGCGCCGTGGCCGACGTCGAGCAGCTGGTCGTTCATGCCCCAGGCAAGGATCGTCTGCGGGTGGAAGGCGTCGATCAAATCGATCGACTCATAGTAATTTGCGCCCGAATAAAGGTCGGCGCAGGTGAAGACGATGTAGCGTGCGCTGTCCTTCACTCCTGCCGCCTTGAGCACGCTGCCGAGCATCGGCCCGTGCCACTTGCCGATCGCGCTCCAGCCCTCGACGCAGTCGTGCCGGGTGATTTGGGTCCGCGCCGGCATCGCCATCAGCTGCTGGTGCGAGATCGCGAGCGGCCGGGCGACGAGGCCACCGACCTTGAGCCGCCAGTTCGCGAACTTGTCCGCGACCATCGCGGCATAATCGGGCGTGCCGGGATTGCTCGTCCCGTTGGTGCGGAAGAACGGCGACATCTGGTCGGCACGATATTCGGGCGCGAGACTGTGCCGGTTCGACAGCGCGCGCTGCAGACCGAGGTTGAGCTTTTCGCCCGAGAACAGGATTTTCCGCGCCGCCGGAATGTCCGCGACCCGGTCGCATCCGGCGAGCAACGCGCCGGTGCCCAGCGCCGCGGTCGTGACCAGCGCGCGTCGTGTGATCAGGCTGCTCATGCCGCATCCTCGCGTTTGTCGTGGCCGGGAATGCGCCACCAGCCGGTGATCATCGACTTCGTCTCGGGCCAGGCGCCCGCCAGGATCACGAGGACGAGGTGGACGATGATGAACAGCACCAGCCCCGACGCTGCGATGAAATGCACCGAGCGCGCCGAGGCACGCCCGCCGACGATATCGAGCAGCCACGGCCATGCCGCATCCATTCCGGGCGACAGGGCCAGCCCCGTGACGATCATCGCGGGCAGCAGGATGAAGATCGCCAGCACATAGGCCAGCTTCTGGAAGATGTTGCGCGCATTGGGCTGCTTCGGATCGTGGAAGCGCAGCGCGATATGCTCCTTGGCATCATACCACAGGTGCGCCGGCGCCAGCTCGCGCGCGCGGATCGCCAGGTCGCGCTGGAAATGCCGGTTGATCAGGCTCGCCGCCATGAAGGCCAGCAGCCCGAAGCCGAGCACCAGCGCGAACAGCAGATGCCAGCGCCGCGCGACCGCGAGATTATAGCCCGCGGGAATCGTCAGCCAGGGCGGCGCGCGCGGCGTATCGAGCCAGGCATGGTCCGAATTCGCGCCGAACTGCCCCCAGTAGAGATGCGGATGCGCATTGAGGATCGTCAGCCCGCTGCCGATCATGATGAAAATCGTGATCACGGACACCCAGTGCCAGATCCGCGTTGTCAGCCGGTGCCGGTAGATCGGCGTGCCAGCACCGGGCGGCGGGGTCGTTGCGGGGGAGCGGGTTGCGTCGGTCATACAGGTGCCTATTCGAGCCGTCGCCGGAGATGGTTACACCTAACCGCATTCCCGACGTTCGCCCACCGTAAACCGCGCCGCGAGGACCATCCCCATGTCGAATCATCATTTCTACGAGCCCAAGGATGGTCCTGCGGGCATTCCGGGTCTGGACCACGATCCGCTCAATTCGATCGTCGCGCCGCGCCCGATCGGCTGGATCAGCACGCTCTCGGAAGACGGCACGCGCAACCTGGCACCCTACAGCTTCTTCAATCTGTTCAACTATCGCCCGCCGATCATCGGGTTCGCCTCGATGGGCTGGAAGGACAGCGCCGCCAACATCGCCGCGACCGGCGAGTTCGTCTGGAACCTCGTGACGCGCGATCTCGCCGACGTGATGAACCGCAGCGCCGCGACGGTCGGGCCCGAGGTCGACGAATTCGCCCTGGCGGGGATCGCCACCCTCCCCTCCCGCCTGGTCAAGCCGGCACGGGTCGCGGCGAGCCCGGTCGCGTTCGAATGCCGCCACACCCAGACGCTGCGCCTGGAAACCAGGGAAGGCCGCGCGCTCGACCAGTGGATGATCCTCGGCGAAGTGGTCGGGATCCATATCGCGCCCGAGCTGATCGCGGAGGGGGCCTATAAGACGGCCGCGGCGCACCCGATCCTGCGTGGCGGCGGCCCGGGGGACTATTTCGAGATCCGCGAGGATGCCCTGTTCAAGATGCAGCGGCCGGGCTGATGAACGGGCGTCCGGACGCCCCCTCTATTGCAGCGCACGCTGCATCCGTCCGGGGAAAGGCGCGTCCAGAATCGGTCGTAGCGCGCTGCGCAAGGCCAGTCCGGCATATGACGGATTTGGCAAATCACCGGAATCCGGTCGATTTCCGTTCATGCTGCCGCAAGAAACCGTTGCACAAATGTGACATTCGGGAACCTTCCTCAAAAATCTCTCGACCGCACTGCAACAAGCGATGGCCAACGTAGTTCAGACGACTACGGAGCTCGGGACGAACACCCGGCGCCAACCAAAACGCCAAAAGATAGGTCACATCATATGCGTAACATCACCCTTGCCGCGGCCGCCCTGGCCGTTTTCGCAGCAGCACCTGCCTTCGCGCAGGACATGTCGCAGGACACCACGCCAGCAGCGCAGACCGACGCGGGCCCCAAGGCACCCGACGGCAGCAAGGCATTCGGCATCGAGCCGTATGTCGGCGTCATGGGCGGCTGGGAGCAGTTCGACAACGAGCGCAACCACGGTATCCCGCAGGCGCTGAACTCGAACGGCACGCTGCGTAACAACTATCGCCTCGCAGGCGCGCTGGTTCAGGGCGTCGTCGGCGTCAACGTTCCGCTCGGGCCGGTCTTCGTCGGCGCAGAAGGCAACGTTGCCAAGGGCGTTTCGGGCAACATCAACTGGGAATATGGCGCAGCAGGCCGCTTCGGCGTCCGCGCAGGCGACAGCGGCATGTTCTACGGCAAGGTCGGCTACCAGTGGATCGATTTCGACCACTATTCGACCTTCTCGACCGGCAACCGCAACGACAAGAAGCATGACGGCATCACTTACGGGATCGGCACCGAGTTCGGCCCCAAGGACATCGGCCTGAAGGGCATCACCGGCAACGCCGGCTTCCGCATCCGCGCAGAAGTCAACACGTTCGGCGATTTCCACAGCTTCCGCCCGATGATGGGCGTGATCACGCACTTCTAAGACTTCGGTCTCGGCAAGTCCTTGAGGGGCGGGGAATGGCAGCATTCCCCGCCCTTTTTGCGTGGATGGCCCGGGGGGCAGTGCCGCGACCGTTCGCGCCGGACGGCCATGGACCGCCACCGGCCCGCCCACATCGCCGATCCGTCCAAGCGGCAAGGCGCAAGGTTCGAGGGATTCCGGCGGCAACGTGGGGCAGACGTCGCTGGCCCCGAACGTCCGGCCGTCGGTCAGGCCGGCGCGGGATGTCCCGGCGGCCGGCGAAGTTTCAGTTCTTGAGCCGCCACCCGGACTTGAAGATCCATCCCACCACGCCGAGGCACGCGACCAGGAACAGCGCGGTCACGCCAAGGCTCAGCCCGACGGACACGTCGCCCTTGTCGAAGAACGCCCAGCGGAACCCGCTGACGAGATACACCACCGGGTTGAACAGGCTGACCGTCCGCCACGGCTGCGGCAGCATGTCGATCGAATAGAACGCGCCGCCCAGGAAGGTCAGGGGGGTAATCAGCAGGGCGGGGATGAAGTTGAGCTGTTCGAACCCCTTCGCCCAGATCCCGATGATGAAGCCGAACAGACTGAACGTCACGCTGGTCAGGATCAGGAACGCAATCATCGCGAGCGGGTGGACGATCTGGAGCGGCACGAACAGCGCCGCGGTCGCGAGGATGATCAGCCCGATCACCATCGACTTGGTTGCGGCTGCGCCGACATAACCGACCACCATCTCCATCGCCGAGACCGGCGCGGACAGCAGCTCGAACATCGTGCCGGTGAATTTGGGGAAATAGATGCCGATCGAGGCATTGGCGATGCTCTGCGTCAGCAGCGACAGCATGATAAGGCCCGGCACGATGAAACTGCCGTACCCGACCCCGCCGACCGTGCTGATCCGCGACCCGATCGCGCCGCCGAACACGACGAAATAGAGCGAGGTGGTGATCACCGGGGTGACGAGGCTCTGCCACAGGGTGCGCAGCGCGCGCGCCATCTCAAAGCGGTAGATCGCCCAGATCCCGTTGAAGTTGATCGCGGGGGCTTTGTTCGTGCCGCTCATGCCGCGTCCTTCTTCTCGACCAGGTCGACGAAAATATCCTCGAGGCTCGATTTCGAGGTCTCGAGATCCTTGAACCCGATCCCCAGCTCGCCGAGTTTGCGCAGCAGCGAAGGGATGCCGGTATGCTCGGCCTGCGCATCGAAGATATAGCGCAGCGTCCGGTCGTCATTCTCGAGCGCGACGTCCCAGTCGGACAGGTCGGCGGGAAGCGTGGACAGCGGTTCCTGCAGCGAAATCAGCATCTGCCGCTTGCCGAGCTTTTTCATCAGCTCGGCCTTGCCCTCGACCAGGATCAGCTGCCCCTTGTTGATGACGCCGACCCGGTCGGCCATCTCCTCGGCCTCCTCGATATAATGCGTCGTCAGGATGATCGTCGTCCCCTTCTCGCGCAGCCGATGGACGAGCTTCCACATGTCGCGGCGCAGAGCGACGTCGACACCCGCGGTCGGTTCGTCGAGGAACAGGATGTCGGGTTCATGGCTCAACGCCTTGGCGATCAGCACGCGGCGCTTCATCCCGCCCGACAGCGTCATGATCTTGGCGTCGCGCTTGTCCCACAAGGAAAGGTCACGCAGCACCTGTTCGAGATGCGCCTCGTTCGCCCCGCGCCCGAACAGGCGACGACTGAAGCGGACGGTGGCGATCACGGTCTCGAACATGTCGACCGACAGTTCCTGCGGCACCAGCCCGATCGCACGGCGTGCGCTGCGGAAATCGTTGAGCGCATCGTGGCCGAGCACCGTCACGCTGCCGGTGGTGGGGGTGACGATCCCGCAGATGATCGAGATGAGCGTGGTCTTGCCCGCGCCATTGGGGCCAAGCAGCGCGAAGATCTCGCCACGGTTGATCGACAGATCGATCGGCTGGAGCGCGTGATGGCCTGATGCGTAGGTCTTCGAGACCCCCGCGACCGAAAGTATGCTGTCCATCAAGCCCCCGTTTCCTGAACCGGGAGATAGGGTTGCTGTTGCGTCGCAACAAGGTTGGGGGGCTTGCCTCCTGAACCGCTTCCCCGGCGAAGGCCGGGGCCCAGGAGCGAAACAGAAGAGTGCGGGCGGCTGCGCTCCGTTACCTCCGCCATCGCTCCTGGGCCCCGGCCTTCGCCGGGGAGGTGTACGGATAGGGACCGTTCAGGCCGCCGCCACCGCGTAGCGAAGGTGGACGACGCCATGCGCCAGTTGCTCGCAGCCGGTGAGCGACAGCGTCACCTTGCCCTTCAGCCCGTCATCGAACTTGACGATGCTTTCCGCCCCGCTCCCGCCGTCGAGCGCGGGTGTCATTACGACGCTCAGTTCGTCGACCAGCCCCGCGGCAAGGAACGTCCCGTTGATCCCGCCCCCACCTTCGAGCAGCAGCGTCTCGATCCCGAAATCGCGCTTCAGCGTAGCGAGCGCGGCGGGAAGATCGATCTCCGCCGCATCGGACACGACATAGGAAACCCCGCTCGCCGCGAGTTCGGCGAGATGCGCGTCGCTAACGTCCCCGCCGAGCAGCACGACGACATGATCGCCGCCGACATCGCCCGCGCCGAAATGCAGCTTGGCCGAACGGTCGACCGTCACCGCGTAGCTCTCCGCCGCCGGGTTCGCGATGTGGACGGGGCGCTCGACCGTCGCGCCCGCGGGCGCGGTCGCGGAGTCGCCCTTCGCCATTTCCGCCATCGTCACGCGCCCAACGATCCAGCCGTCGGCGTCCATGCTGTCGTGGAGCTGCTCGTAGAGCGCGGTCCAGTCCTTGGATGTACCGTCAGAGCTGGTCGTATAGCGGCTCGGGTGGAGGCCACCGTCGAGCGAGGACGTCATGTGGCAGATGATTTTTGGGCGGTCGGTGGGCATGAGGCGTCTCGTGCTGGAGGGTGATGCCCTAACGCCGCATGCTGCAGGTCGGGTTCACCCGTAACCCCGGCGCAGGCGAGACCTCTGCGAAACCATAGGTGTTCTCCCGCGAAGGCGGGCGTCCAGGAGTCGCGATAACTGTAAGCCGTTGTTTTGCTTAACTCTGGATTCCCGCCTTCGCGGGAAAACACCAGACGAAGGGTCCGTAAACCGACTTTCGCAGCGGTCTTACGGAGGCCGGGGCCGCCAGGTTGCCGCAAGCACACCGCGCGCAAACCCGTCACCCCGGCGAAGGCCGGGGCCGCCAGGTTATCGCGGGGACCCTTCGACAAACGCCCGCCAACTGGCAGCTCCTGGCGCCAATTCACCCTGTCCCGATATTGGGGCTCCGGCCTTCGCCGGGGTGACGGTGCTTGACGCGACGTTCCTCACCGCATGTCATAAACCCCATGAAGCAGGGCCTACTTCGCCGCGCGCGCCGCCGCGACCGCCTTCTGCAACGCCTCCAGCGTCAGCGCCGAAGACACGACGGTGTTGCCGATCACCCAGCTGGGCGTGCCGGTCAGCCCCAATTGCCGCGCAACACCCATGTTGGACGCGATCTCGGCCTCGGCCTGCGGGGTGAATGCGGCAGCCTTGGCGAGGTCGACGCCCGCAGTCCGTGCCGACGCCGCAATCGTCGCGCCCGACACCGGGCCCGCCGCGTAGAGCGCGTCGTGGAACGCCTTGAACTTGCCCTGCTGCGCCGCCGCGAGGCTCATCCGCGCGGCATCGACGCTCGCATCGCTCAACACGGGGAATTCACGGAAGACGATGCGGAGCTTCGGGTCGCTCTTGAGCAGCGCTGCGATCGTCGGCAGGCTGGCGCGGCAATAGCCGCAATTATAGTCGTAATATTCGACCAGCGTGACGTCGGGGTTGGCACTCCCTTGCCATGCGCTGCCGAACGGCTTGAAGATCGCGTCGCGGTTCGCCGAAATCACGTCGGCATGCGCGCGGTCGCGCAGCGCGTCCATCGCCTGCGGGATGATCTCGGGGTGCGCGAGCAGGTAATCGTGGACGACCTGTTCGGTCCGCGCTGCGTCCGGTGCGCTGGCGGGGACCAGCCGTTCGGCCGCCCAGAACAGCGCCGCGCCGAGAATGGCGGCGACGAACGCCACCGCGAAGGAACCTGCATACGGGCGCATCAGCGTCTTTTCTTGTATTTCTTGGGGTTGTCGGACATTTCGTTCTGGGCGGCCAAGGCGATGTCCTGCGCGCGGATCCAGTCGGTCGAATTGGGCGGCAAGCCCTGCATCGCGCCGCGCGCGCTATACGCGGCGGTACGCTGGTCGCCGGTGAGGCTCGCCTGCTCGGCGGTGGCGAGCAACGCGCGGGTCTGGTCGCCCGACGCCTCATAGACCGTGCCGAGCTGATACCAGGCGAACGGATTGTCGTCATCGCGCGCCACCGACTGACGCAGCACCTTGATCGCCTCGGGGTAATTCGCCTTGTCCTCGGTCGCGATCAGCGCGTGGCCGAAGGTGGTCGCGATCAGCGGGCTGTTGCGCGACAGGTCGGTCGCCTCGCGCAGCGGTGCCAGTGCCTCGCGCGGCTTGCCCGCCTCGAGCAGGATCTGGCCCTGGATCTCGAGAAAATACGGGTCGTGCGGCGCGGCCTTGATCAGCGCGGTCGCCTCGGCGTCCGCCTTTTCGGGATAGCCCGATTTGTGCCATGCATAAGCGCGCGCATAATGCGCGTAGACGCTCTGATCCTGCTCGGGATAGGTGTTGAGCGTCGCCTTGGGGTCGGCGACATAGCCCATCAGCTTGGCCTTGACCCGCTTGAACCGCTCCTCGAGGCCGGGGTCGGGTTTGGTGTTATAGGCAGGCGAGGCCTGGACGTCGGCGGTCAGGTTGGCGATGCGCTCGCCGGACAAGGGATGGCTTTGCGCGAACGGGTCGATGTTGTTGAGCCCATAGGCATATTCCTCGTTCTGCAGCTTCTTGAAGAAGGTCAGCATGCCCTTCCCGGACACGCCGGACTCGCGCAGGAACTTGGCCCCCGTCGCATCCGCGGTCGATTCCTGGACGCGGGTATAGGCGAGGAACTTGCCCTGCGCGGCGCTGGTGCCCGCCGACAGGATGCCCGCCCCCGCCTCGGGCGCCCCCGCCGCGATCGCCGCGACGCCGAGCACCATGCTGAGGATCGAGATTCCCATCGCGGGGCGCGCGCCGCCATCCATCAGCACGACATGCCCGTCGGCGACGTGGCCGAGCTCGTGCGCGATCACGCCCTGGACCTGGTTGGCATTGTCGGCGGCCTGGATCAGCCCCGAGTGGACATAGATCGTCTGCCCGCCCGCGGTGAAGGCGTTGATCGAATCGTCGTTGATGAGGACGACCTTGACCGCCGCGGGCGACAGCCCCGCCGCCTTGATCAGCGGCAGCGACATGTCGTTGAACATCGCCTCGGTCTCGGCATCGCGCAAAATCGACTGTGCCGCGGCGGGTTGCGCGCAGAGCAGGAGAGAGGCCGCGAGTCCCGCGATGTACAGCTTCATGGTGCTTCTATCCCCGAGTTTGCGCGTGCGGGCAACCGTGGCGGCGATGGGCGCGGGGGGCTGAATGGCGGATGAAGCCGGGGGTTTAGCGAAGAGGGGGATGCCGTGGGCGATCCCCATTCTGCCGTTCGTGAGGGCACGAGCGCCGGAAACGAACCCGCGTCCCCCGGCACGCAGCCGGGGGACGCGGTGCGCATCATGCGCCGAAGGTGCGCTGCCACCAGCCGCGACGCGGCGTGCCGGCTTCGCCCGGATCGGGATCGATCGCGGTCGGCGCGGGGGCGGGTGCCTCGCGCTCGCTCGTCGGCTCGACGACGGGCGATGCGTCCGGCGCCGGCTCGATCGCTGGGGTCGATTCGACCGCGACGACCGGGTCGATCGCCGGGCTGGTGTCGGCAACCGGGGCTTCGACGGCACCGTCCGCCTTCGCCTTGGGACGACGCGCGCGCTTGGGCTTGGCGGGTGCCTCCTCGGCGACGGGGGCGACTGGCGCTTCGACGACGGCATCGGCCGGAGCCTCGGCGACCGCAGCCTTCTTGGTGCGACGGCGCTTGGGCTTGGCGTCCGCCTCGGCGTCGACGGCCGGAGCCTCGACCGCCGGGGTCTCGGCGACCGGCGCTTCGACCGCGGCCACCTTTGCCGCAGGCTTTACGTCCGTCTCGGGCTTGCGCGCCTTGGGACGACGACGGCCCTTCTTGGGCGCTTCTTCCTCGACCACGGCCTCGACCGGAGCATCCGCCTCGGTCAGCGCAACCATCGTCTCGACGTCGACTGCAGGCAGTTCCACAGCGGCCTCGACCGGCTGCGCTTCGCCAACGGCCTCGTCCGTGGACGGCTCGACGCCAGCCTGGTCGGCAGAGGTCTGCTCGCCCTCGGCGCGACGACCGCCACGGCGACCGCGACGACCGCGACGGCGCTTGCCGCCCTCGCCCGCTGCCGCATCGCCTTCGGCGCTTGCCCCCGTATCGTCGCCATCGGACTCGACCGCGACGTCGGCCCCGAGCAGTTCAGCGACATCGGACGCCTCGGCAATCGCGCCGCCACGATCCTCGTCGGTGTCCGCCAGCATCTCACCGTCGATATCGCCCTCGGACGTACCCTCGACCTCGCCCTCACCCTCGGGGCGATTGCGACCGCGCCGTCCGCGACGACGGCGACGGCGGCGCGAGCCACCCTCGTCGTCCCCCGCACGCTCTGCGCGCTCGGGACGCTCGCGCGGTTCGCGGGCTGCCTTGGGCTCTTCCTCTTCCTCGACGAAGTCGTCGACCTCCTCCTCGAATTCCTCCTCGGGGATGTCCTCCTCGATCTCCTCGATCGGCGCGTCGAAGCGCGGCGTGTAGGCGGGCGGCGGTCCGGAAACCTCGACCGACATGCGCGCGCCTTCCTGCTCGCCGTCGGGCGAGACTTCGATCATCACGCCGTAACGCTCTTCGATCTCGGCGAGTTCGGCGCGCTTGCGGTTGAGCAGGTAGAACGCCGCTTCCTGGCTCGCGCGCAGCAACAACTGCGATCCGCGACCCTGGGCAGCTTCGTCCTCGAGCAGACGCAGCGCCGACAGACCCGACGACGAGGCGGTACGGACGAAGCCCGAGCCTTCGCAATGCGGGCACGGCCGGGTCGATGCCTCGAGCACGCCGGTGCGCAAGCGCTGGCGGCTCATTTCCATCAGGCCGAACGACGAGATGCGCCCGATCTGGATCCGCGCGCGATCGTTCTTGAGCGCTTCCTTCATCGCCTTCTCGACCTTGCGGACGTTCGAGCCGTTATCCATGTCGATGAAGTCGATCACGACGAGACCCGCCATGTCGCGCAGCCGCAACTGGCGCGCGATCTCGGCAGCGGCCTCGAGGTTGGTCGCGGTCGCGGTCTGCTCGATCGAATGCTCGCGAGTCGAGCGCCCCGAGTTGATGTCGATCGACACCAGTGCCTCGGTCGGGTTGATGACCAGATAGCCGCCCGACTTGAGCTGGACCACCGGGTGATACATCGCGGAGAGCTGCTCCTCGACGCCTGCGCGCTGAAACAGCGGCACGGGGTCGCTGTAATGCTTCACCTTGCGCGCATGGCTCGGCATCAACAGCCGCATGAAATCCTTGGCGTGCTGATAGCCTTCGGTACCCTCGACGATGACCTCGTCGATCTCGCGATTGTAGATGTCGCGGATCGCGCGCTTCATCAGGTCGCTGTCGCCATACACCAGCGCCGGCGCGGACGACGAAAGCGTCGCCTCGCGGATTCCGTCCCACAGGCGGGCGAGATAATCGAAGTCGCGCTTGATCTCCTGGCGCGTGCGCTGGAGCCCCGCGGTCCGCACGATGCAGCCCATCGACGGGGGCAGCTTCATGTCCGCCATGATCGACTTCAGACGCTTGCGATCGCCCGCATTCGAAATCTTGCGGCTGATCCCGCCGCCGTGCGACGTGTTGGGCATCAGCACGCAATACCGACCGGCGAGCGACAGATACGTCGTCAGCGCGGCGCCCTTGTTGCCGCGCTCTTCCTTGACGACCTGGACGAGCAGCACCTGGCGGCGACGGATGACGTCCTGGATCTTGTAGCGATGGCGCAAATTGGTGCGACGCTCGCGCAGATCGTCGGCGGCATCGTCCGATGCCGAGCGCTTGCGACGGCGACGGCCACGACCTTCGCCGGGGTTCTCGCCTTCGGATGCGACTTCGCGGTCGGGGACGATCTCGTCCGCCTCATGCCCGCCGTCGTCGTCGTAGCGCTCGATCGATTCCTCGTCGGGCTCGAAGCCTTCGTCGTCCGCTTCCAGATCGTCCTCGGCATCCTGCTGGGCGCGCAGTGCAGCTTCTTCAGCGGCATGCTCGGCCTCTTCGCGCAGGAGCGCGTCGCGATCCTCCTTGGGGATCTGGTAGTAATCGGGGTGGATTTCGCTGAAAGCGAGGAAGCCGTGGCGGTTGCCACCGTAATCGATGAACGCGGCCTGGAGCGACGGCTCGACGCGCGTCACCTTGGCCAGATAGATATTCCCCTTGAGCTGCTTGCGCTCAGCGGATTCGAAATCAAATTCCTCGATCCGGTTTCCCTTGACGACGGCAACACGGGTCTCTTCCCGGTGCCGTGCGTCGATCAGCATACGCGTGGTCATGTAAATGTCTCCGGACGCGCGGCGCAGGGCCCGAAGGCGCTGGGCGCCGTGGCACTGGCCGCGCGAAATAAAGGTACGCGGAGCGAGGGGCGGTCACGCCGCCGGGTTCGCTCGCACGGTGGGTTGCAAAAAATGCCTCTGCTCGCTCTGCACGCCCGGCCTTCCGGCCCTGGGCATCCCGCGCAGTCGCGTTCCCGCCGGTCGGAACCGGGGGAAACGAGAAACGGGAGTCATGCTTCATGCGAACGTCAACCTGGATAAGCCGCGCCCAGGAAACACCGGGGCGGCCGAGTGGACCTGTCGCTTCCGTTACTTGGGTGAACGATCAGGTACTGGTTGTTGCCTAGCACCGACCCGCGCGCGCAGCAACTGGCACGTGCGCGGGGGATATCGGGCAATTCTATGGCTGGAGGACATGTTAACCGTCTTGCGCTAAAGCTGGGACCATGGTCGATCCTGGCGGTGGAAAGGTGCGCGTGCAGTCGGTTGGTAGGGCGTTTCCGGATACGGAAGGCTTCGCGCGGAACCCTGGACTCCTGTATTCGCGGGAGAAGCGGGAGGGGGGCGTCGGGATCGCTGCGCAACGGAACCGCGTGGGATGGTCGCTGCTGCTGGCAACCGGGTGCCTGGCGCTCGCCTTTCCCGCAGCGGCGACGCCGGGCGATGGCGCCGAGCGGTCGCTCCTGCTTAGCACGCACCCGCGCCGGTCCCAAACGGCCGCCTCCCTCCAGCCGAACGCGCGTCGCGCGGGCTTGCCGCGCATCTATGGCGACGACCCCCGCCGCCCGCTGGTCGTGATCGACGCCGGGCACGGCGGGGTCGACCCGGGCGCGATCTCGCCGATCGACGGGCGGCGCGAGAAGGACGTGACGCTCAGGATCGCGCGCGCGATCCGTGACGAACTGGTCCGCGCCGGGCGTGTCCGCGTCGCGCTGACGCGAGACGACGATCGCTTCCTGGTCCTGCGCGACCGCTATGGCATCGCCCGCCGGCTGGGGGGCGACCTGTTCCTCTCGATCCATTGCGACAGCGTCGGCGCCGGCTCGGCCAGCGGCGCGTCGGTCTACACGCTGTCCGAGGTCGCCTCCGACCGGGAATCCGCGCGACTGGCGGCGCGCGAGAACAAGGCGGACATCATCGCCGGGGTCAACCTGGCCTCGACCAATGCCGACATCTCGTCGATCCTGATCGACCTGACGCAGCGCGAGACGATGAACGCCTCCGCCGGCTTTGCGCGACTGCTCGGGCGCGAGGCGCGCGACCGGATCCCGCTCAAGCCCAACTTCCACCGGATGGCGTCGCTGATGGTGTTGAAGGCGCCCGACATGCCCTCGGTGCTGTTCGAGACGGGCTACATCTCCAACCCCGTCGACGCCGATTTCATCGATAGCGACGACGGGCGCCGCCGCATCGCGCAAAGCGTGGAGCGCGCCGTCGAGGTCCATTTCGCGCGGCGGATGGCGACCCGCTGACGCGCGTCCTGCCCCCGGGGCGTTGCAACCGGTGATGGTGCCGCCGAGAGAAGGCGGCTGGCAAGGCGCGCGAAAGTTGCTAGAGCCTCGTCGCTTATGGCCGAGCCCGACTCCACCGTGACATTCCGTATTCGTCGGGAAGAGGGTGGCTCGCCCGGCTTCCTGCGTCGTAGCTGGGGCCACTGGTGGGTCAAGACGCTGGCCGTGCTCGCGCTGTTCGGCGCGGTCGCGATCGGCATCGGCTGGTACGTCTTCGCCTCCGACCTGCCCTCGGTCGACAAGCTGCGCACCTATGAGCCGCCGCTGCCGACCAACGTCCGCGGGGTCGATGGCGCGCCGGTCTATACCTATGCGCGCGAACGCCGGGTCGAGCTGAGCTACGACGAATATCCGCAGATGCTGGTGCACGCGTTCCTCGCGGCGGAAGACAAGTCGTTCTTCGAGCATCACGGCGTCGATTATCTCGGTATCGCCAGTGCCGCGTTCCGCAACATCAGCACGGGCCGCCGCCCCGCCGGTGCCTCGACCATCACGCAGCAGGTCGCCAAGAACCTGCTGATCGGCAATGCGCCCAATTACAGCCGCAAGATCAAGGAGGCGATCCTCGCCTACCGGATCGAGGACACGCTGACCAAGAAGCAGATCCTGGAACTGTACCTCAACCAGATCGCGCTCGGCCGCAACGCGTTCGGCGTCGCGGCGGCGAGCTATGCCTATTTCGGCAAGGACCTGAACAAGCTCGACCTCGCGCAGATGGCGTATCTGGCGATCCTGCCCAAGGGTCCGTCCAATTACGACCCGCTGCGCCATACCCAGCGCGCGCTCGACCGGCGCGCCTATGTGCTGCGCGAAATGCTGTCGAACGGGTTCATCACCCAGGCCCAGCACGATGCAGCGATGGCAGAGCCGCTCGGCACGGTGCCGCGCCAGACCCCCAAGACCGAGACCGCCGGGGCCGGCTATTTCGTCGAGGAAGTCCGGCGCCAGTTGATGGGCAAGTTCGGCGAAGACGCGATGACCGGGCCGTACAGCGTGTATGCGGGCGGCCTGTGGGTGCGCTCGTCGCTCGACCCCAGGATGCAGGATTATGCGCAGACCGCGCTGCGCGAGGGACTGCTGCGGTTCGATCGCGGGCGCGGTTGGTCGGGGCCGATGGGGCATGTCGATATCGACGGCGACGCCTGGCAGGCCGCGTTCCTCAACACCAACATCGGGCTCGATTATGACGACTGGCGCGCGGCGATCGTCACCGATCTGAGCACCGCCAGCGCGTCGCTCGGGTTCAGCGACGGCTCGACCGGCGAAATGCCACGCAGCGCGGCGCAGATGCCGGTCCGCGGCGGGGGCGGCACGGCCTATGCCGCGCTCAAGGTCGGCGACATCATCGCGGTGGCGCCCGAGGGCGGCGGCTTCGCGCTGCGCTCGGTACCGAAGATCTCCGGCGCGTTCGTGGTCGAGGAACCGCAGACCGGCCGCGTGCTCGCGATGCAGGGCGGGTTCGACTCCCGCGTCCAGGCGTTCAACCGCGCGACCCAGGCGCAGCGCCAGCCGGGCTCGACGATCAAGCCGATCGTCTATGCCGCCGCGCTCGAGGGCGGGATGACGCCTGCCTCGATCATCGTCGACGGGCCGTTCTGCGTCTATCAGGGCGCGCGGCTGGGGCAGAAGTGCTTCCGCAACTTCGGCAACATGCGCGGCGCGGGGCCGCACACGATGCGCTGGGGCGTCGAGCAATCCCGCAACCTGATGACGGTGCGCGCCGCCGCGACCACCGGCATGCCGCGGATCGTGTCGCTGATGGACCGGATCGGCGTCGGCAAATATCCGCCCTATCTCTCCTATGCGCTCGGCGCGGGGGAGACGACGGTGTCGCGGATGGTCAACGCCTATGCGATCCTCGCCAACCAGGGGCAGTCGCACCCCGCCTCGCTGATCGACTTCGTGCAGGACCGGCACGGCAAGGTGATCTGGCCCGAGAACTGGCGTCCGTGCGACCGCTGCAACGCGCCCGCGTGGAACGGCAAGGCGATGCCGCGCCCGGTCGTGCGGGGCAAGCAGATCGTCAGCGCGATGAGCGCATATCAGATGATCCACATCGCCGAGGGCGTGATCCAGCGCGGCACCGCCACCGTGCTGCGCGATCTCGACCGGCCGATGTTCGGCAAGACCGGGACCAATTCGGGACCGACCGACGTGTGGTTCATCGGCGGAACCCCGCAGATGATCGGCGGGCTGTACATCGGCTATGACCAGCCGCATTCGCTCGGTGGCGCGGCGCAGGGCGGCACCGTCGCCGCGCCGATCTTCAAGGCGTTCGCGACCAAGGCCTATGAGGGCCTCCCGAAGATCCCGTTCCGCGCGCCCGCCGGGATCCGCATGGTCCGGATCGATCGCGGCAGCGGGCGTCCGGTGTTCGGCGCATGGCCGACCGACGACCCCAAGGCGCCGGTGATCTGGGAAGCGTTCAAGCCCGAAAGCGAACCGCGCCGCGTGATCCACCGCGATGCGATCCTGCCCGATCCCACCGCCGCCGCCGCATCCGCGGCGAAGGCAAGGGCGGCGAGCGAGGCGCAGAAGGACACGCGCAAGGACAGCGATTTCTTGCAAAGACAGGGTGGTATTTACTAGCACCACCCCCACCCCATATACGTCATCCCCGCGCAGGCGGGGATCCATACCCCCGACCGCTCGAGATTATGGGTTCCCGCCTCCGCGGGAATGACGAAACGATGTTTTCTGGAAGGTTTCCCCATGCGCGCTGAAGCGCAGGCTCATATCGATTCGATCAAGGACGCGCTCGCGCTGCTCCGCCGCTTCCTCGACTGGGACCGTGCGCTGCGTCGGCTCGACGAGCTCAACGCGCGTGTCGAGGACCAGGCCTTGTGGAACGATCCAAAGGCCGCGCAGGCGGTTATGCGCGAACGGCGTCGTCTCGATGAGGCGATCACCGCGACGCGGGCGATCGAGAGTGAACTCAACGATACCGCAGAGCTGATCGAGATGGCCGAGGCCGAGGGCGATACCGAGATGGAGGCAGAGGGCGTCACCGCGCTCGCCGATCTCGCGCGCCGGGCGGATACCGACAAGGTCAAGGCGTTGCTCGCGGGCGAAGCCGATGGCAACGACACCTATATCGAGGTCAATGCCGGTGCCGGCGGGACCGAGAGCCAGGACTGGGCTGGGATGCTCAGCCGGATGTACTCGCGCTGGGGCGAGCGGCACGGGCTGAAGGTCGAGCTGATCGACCAGCATTCGGGCGAACAGGCCGGAATCAAGTCCGCGACGCTGCTGCTCAAGGGCGAGAACGCCTACGGCTATGCCAAGACCGAGAGCGGCGTGCATCGCCTGGTGCGCATCAGCCCGTATGACAGCGCCGCGCGCCGCCACACCTCGTTCGCGAGCGTGTGGGTCTATCCGGTCGTCGACGACAATATCGACGTCGAGTATAACGAGAGCGACCTGCGGATCGACACCTACCGTGCGTCGGGCGCGGGTGGGCAGCACATCAACACGACCGATTCGGCGGTGCGCATCACGCACATCCCGACCGGGATCGTGGTGCAGTGCCAGAACCAGCGGTCGCAGCACAAGAACAAGGCCGAGGCGTACAACCAGCTCCGCGCGCGTCTCTACGAACGCGAACTCGCGATCCGCGAAGCCGCCGCCAATGCCGAGAATGCGGGCAAGACCGACATCGGCTGGGGCCACCAGATCCGCTCCTACGTGCTCCAGCCGTATCAGATGGTGAAGGATTTGCGCACCGGCGTCACCTCGTCGAGCCCGTCGGACGTGCTCGACGGCGATCTCGACGCGTTCATGGCGGCGGCGCTGTCGCAGCGGGTGACGGGCGAGACGGTCGAGGTCGAGGACGTCGAATAGTGGGGGACAGGCGTCCGGCATTCGGTGGTACCGCTTCCCCGGCGAAGGCCGGGGCCCCGTTGCGCTGGCCGCGGCAAGCGGAAGCTGCGTCCAGTCAAACAGCGGCCCGCGACTGGGCCCCGGCCGTCGCCGGGGAAGCAGGACAATGACGATCTTCCGCCGCGCAACCCTTGCCGCATTCCTGCTCGTCGCCGCGTGCGACGGTGGCCCCGCGCGCGTCCCCGACCATACGGAAAAGGCCGGCCCCTTCCCCGCCCCCGACCGCCCCGTCGCGCCCGTCGTCTCGTCGCGCTGGTCGACCGAGGAGGAACGCGACCGCCTCAACGAGGCGAGCGAGGTCATGGCCAAGGCCGGGATCAAGCGCGGCATGACCGTCGCCGACATCGGCGCGGGCGAGGGCTATTACACCATCCGCCTCGCCGCGCGCGTCGGCAAGGACGGGCGCGTGCTGGCCGAGGACATCATCCCGCAGGTGCGCGATACGCTCGCGCTCCGCGTCGCGCGCGAGCGGCTTGAGGCGGTCAGCGTCCGGCTCGGCGCGCCGAACGATCCCAAGCTGCCGGACGCGAGCTTCGATCGCGTGGTGATGGTGCACATGTACCACGAAATCGAGCAGCCCTATGAGTTCCTGTGGCGCATGCGGCCGTCGCTGCGCCCCGACGGGCTGGTCGTGGTGGTCGATGCCGATCGCCAGACCCAGAACCACGGCACCCCGCCGGCGCTGCTGAAATGCGAGTTCGCCGCGGTCGGTTACGTGCAGGTTGCGACCTATGACATGCCGTCGGCGGGTGGCTATCTCGCGACCTTCCGCCCACAGGGTCCGCGCCCGGAGCCGAGCGCGATCAAGCCCTGTCGACTCACCTGACGCAATCCCGCGTCACAACAGGCCTTCCGCGCGAAAGCTGATCCGCCTGCCGCGCGCGAGCACGAGGTGCTCGACCAGCGCGATCCCGATCGAATCGAGCGTGCGCGCGAGCCGCCGCGTGACGGCATAATCGGCGGGGCTCGGCGTCGGGTCGCCGCCCGGATGGTTATGCGCCATGGCGATGGCCGCCGCATCGAATTCGAGCGCGTCCGCGACGACCGCGCGCAGGGGAATGATCAGCGAATCCACCCCACCCCCGCTTACCTCGCGCGTCCCGAGAACCCTCCATTTCGGATCAAGATACACGAACACCGCCATCTCCCGCGCCGCCGTCGCGATCGGCGCGAGACGGTCGTGGAGCGTTTCGAGAACGCCGGCGGTGAGCGCGTCGCGCATATCGGACGGATGGATGATCATCCCCGCACAACAGCGCAGTCCGTCGCGGCCGCCCAGCCGAGCCGCATCCACAATGGACCCTGGCCTTGCCGAAGCGGCGCCGATGCATCGCATCGCCACGTTCGGGAGAAGCGCGCGAAAGCGTCGATGGCCGGGCGGGCAAAAGCTGCTACGGCATCGCGCAAGGATCGATCGGTCGGTCGCGTGCGGGGCGCAGTGCACGCGTCCATGCCGCTCCGACCGGCAATGAGGCAGGACGATGCGACACCCGGAATATCAGTATCTCGACCTGATCGAACACGTGCTCGAGCGCGGCGACGAGCGTATCGACCGCACGGGCGTCGGAACCCGCTCGATCTTCGGGGCGGCGGTCCGTTTCGATCTCTCGGCGGGTCAGGTCCCGATCCTGACGACCAAGCGGGTCTATTGGAAGACCGCGGTTAAGGAGATGCTGTGGTTCCTTACCGGCGGTACCAACATCGCCCCGCTGCTGCGCGAGAACGTGCGGATCTGGACGGACTGGCCGCTCGCCACCTATCGTCGTGAGACGGGCGAACAGATCGAGCAGGAGGCGTTCGAGCGCCGGATCCTCGACGACGTCGGCTTTGCCGCACGATGGGGTGAGCTGGGTCCGGTCTATGGCAAGCAATGGCGTCGCTGGCAGGGCGCGGACGGACGCACGCACGATCAGATCGCGACCCTCGTACAGACGCTCAGGACCAACCCGTCGAGCCGGCGGATGCTGTTCCACGGCTGGAACGTCGGCGAACTGGACGCAATGGCGCTGCCGCCCTGCCATATGGTCTATCAGTATCACGTCACCTCCGACGGACGCCTCAACTGCCTGCTGTTCCAACGCTCGGTGGATCTGCTGCTCGGCGCGGCGTTCAACTTCGTCGGGGCGACCGCGCTGCAACTGATGCTCGCGCAACAGGCTGATCTGACGCCGGGCGAATTGGTCTGGGTGGCGGGCGACGCGCATCTCTATCTCAACCACCTCGAGCAGGCGCGCGAACAGATTACGCGCGAACCGCGTCCTTTTCCCACGATGCGACTCACCCGCCGGCCGGACAGCATCGACGGCTACCGGATCACGGACTTCGCGGTCGACGGCTACACCCCGCACGCCGCGATCAAAGCGGACGTCGCCGTCTGATCTGGCCGGAAAAGACTTTGTAAATCAAGCAACTGTCAAATATTGTGGACAGTTCTGCCGCGATCGTGTGAGATGAGGGCCTGGAGACGTGATAACGGACCAACAGGAGCAGGATCATGAAAGCAGGATCGATGACGTCGTTTGGGCGGTTGGGCTTTGGCCTGGCGTGTACCGCCCTGGTTTTGACGGCGTGCGGCAAGAAAGCCGAGACCACCGACACCACCAGCACGACCACGACCACTGCTTCCACCTCCGCCGATACGACCGCTCCCGCCGCCGCGCCGACAACCGCGGCCGCCAAGGCGCCGGCAGCCGACAATACCGACACGCTCGCGGGGGTGAAGCTGGCCGCGTTTACCGGCGACGCCAAGAAGGGCGAGGCCGATTTCGTCACGTGCAAGACCTGTCACGCGATCGAGGCGGGGGTGAACAAGATCGGTCCGTCCCTGCACGGCGTGGTTGGCCGCGCCGCCGGGACGATCGCGGGGTTCAGCTATTCCACCGCGAACAAGACCAGCGGCATCACCTGGACCCCGGAGAAGCTGTTCCAATATCTCGAAAATCCGCAGCGTGTCGTGCCCGGCACCAAGATGAGCTTCGCCGGCTGGCCGACCGACCCGCAGAAGCGCGCCGACGTGATCGCCTATCTCAAGGCGAATTCCTGATACGTGCGACGGGGCCGGGCGGTCGCGCCCGACCCCGCTCGCGGGCGTCCTCCGCTACCGGCGACGCCGCCCCAGATCCGCAAGATGCACCGGGAATGACGCGGCCAGCGCCAGCGCGATCCAGGGCCATGCCAGCCCGAGCAGCGCCGCCCGCAACGCCAGCAGCATGATCGCCCCCGGCAGCAATCGCAGCGCGGCATCCCCCGCCGACCAGCCGCGCCAGCGCACCAGCGCGATTCCTTCCGCCAGCATGAGGCAAAGGATCAGGTCGACCGCATGCGCCTGCCCGAAGAGCCAGGTCCCGATCGCGCTCAGCCGAACGGGCCGTTGAGCCGGACGATCGTCATCGTCAGATAGCCGGCATAGGTGACCCAGCCGAGATAGGGCAGCAAGAGCAGCCCGGCGACGACCGAGCGCGGCCACACGACATAGATCCACGCGGCAACCGACACCCACCACGCCACCGCATCGATCACCGCCCAGTCGGGCCGATGGACGTGAAAGAACAGCAGGCTCCATGTCACATTGAAGAAGCCGCTGAGCGCGAACAGCCCGATCATCCACTCCGCGCCGGATTGATCGGGCACCGCCCGCCAGCCGTGCACGGCGGCCCATGCGGTGACCAGATAGACCGCGGTCCAGGCCAGTCCATCGGTCGCTTCCGGCAAGGCCCAGCGCGGCTGGGTGAGGCCGCGATACCAGGGATCGACCTCGGTGATCGTCGCCCCCATGACCGCCACGCCCAGCGCGGCGATCGCTGCCAGCCCGATCGGCAGCCCCCAGGCACGATGCAGCACGGGCGCGCGGACCTTCATGCCGGGGCCAGCCCGAACAGATGCCGCAGATCCTTCAGGAAGATACGAACGTGCGCGATCGGTTTCGCCCGCACCAGCCGCTTGTTCATATACGCGTCCCAGGTCAGCCGCTGCACGTCCGGATCCTCGCAGATCTTGACGAAGCGTTCGCGCCGCGCGTCGCTGGAATACCAGAAATATTGCATGATCCCGAGGATCCAGAACACCCGGCCGTGCGCGCGCATGAAGCGCCTGCGCGCGATCCGCAGCGCCGAGGCTTTGCCCGTCGCCAGGAACAGCGCGACCGCCTCGGCCGCGTGGCGCCCCCCCGCCATCGCATAATAGATCCCCTCGCCCGATGCCGGCGCGACCACGCCCGCGGCATCCCCCGCCACCACCACGTCACGGCCATTGTCCCACCGCCGCAGCGGCTTGCAGGGGATTGGCGCGCCCTCGCACCGCAGCGTCGCGCACCCCTCGAGCCCGGTCTGCGCCCGCAGCGCCGCCACCGAATCGCGCAGCGCCAGCCCCTTGCGGGCGCTGCCCACGCCGATGCTGGCGGTATCGCCATGGGGGAAGACCCAGGCATAGAAATCGGGCGAATGCTTGCCCTGGTAGAAGACATCGCACCGCGCCCGATCGTAATCGGCGCCGCCGTCGGGCGGGGCGGCGACGATCTCGTGATAGGCGAAGACATAGGGCATCCGGGCCGCGCCCTTGATTTCGCCGCGCGCCACGCCGGATCGCGCGCCGTCCGCGCCGATCACCGCGCGCGCGGTGATCCGGCGTTCCGGCCCGTTACGGTCGGCGCGATAGACGACCACCGCGGTCCCCGCGGCGTCGCGCTCGATCCGCTCGAACGTGCCGGTCCGCCGTTCCGCTCCCGCCAGCGCCGCGCGGGCGCGGAGCCATTCGTCGAACGTCTCGCGGTCGACCAGACCGACGAACCCGTCCCCGACCGGCATGTCGACCCGTTTTCCCGACGGCGCGACCATCCGCGCCATGCTGGCCTTGCCGACCAGTATGTGATCGGTAATCGCGAAATCCTGGATCGCGCGTGGCGGAATCGCGCCCCCGCACGGCTTGATCCGTCCCGCGCGATCGAGCAGCAAGACGCGATGCCCGGCCCGCGCAAGGTCGGTTGCGGCGGTCGCGCCGGACGGCCCGCCCCCGACGACGACACAATCGAAAGCAGCGGTCACAGCATCACCTCCCGACCAAGACCCACGACGCGCGGCGCCCCGCGCAACGACATGGCGGCGGCGACGAGGAACAGCATCGCTTCCGTCCCGAAGACCAGCGTGAACGCCTCCGGCATCGATCCGATCAGGGCCCGCCCGGCATCGACCGCCACGGCGCCGGTCAGCCCGCCCAGCCCGAAGGCGATGGCCTGCGCCGCACCCCACACCCCCATGCGAATCCCTTCGCTGGGCGATCCGTCCGCCGCGCCCGCCCCGGCCAGCGCCATCATCGCCCCGATCGCGGCGACCGCGAAGATGCCGTTGGCGAAACCGAGCGCGAAGACGTTCGCGAGGATCGGCCAGCCCGGCCCGACCCGTGCCGCCAGCGCGAGCCCGCACAAGGCGAGTGCCGAGCCGATACATCCCGCGACGATCCAGCGGCGCAATCCGGTCGCGCCATGCCCGCCGAACACGCTGCCGCCGACGCCCGCCAGGATCATCCCGAGCAGGACGCCGCCATGCTGGATGCTCGAGACCTGGGTCGACTGTCCGGGCGTCAGGCCGAAGCGCAACCCGGTGAACGGTTCGAGGATGAGATCCTGCATCGCATAGGCCAGCATCGACAGGAACACGAAGATCGTGAACCGGCGCGCATCGCTGTCCGCCCACATGGCGCGGAGCGCCGCCCTGAACGCGGGCGGCGGCGGTAGTGCCTCGTCCGGCATGGCAACCGGCCGCTCCAGCCCCCACACCGCGGCGGTCGCGACCAGGAACGCGGCCCCCGCGACACCCGACACGACCGCGCAGAGGCGAAGGTAGGAGAATGGGTCGACCAGCGTACCCGCCACCGCCGCCGACACCGCAATGCCCGCGACCATCATGATCCACGTGACCGAAGCCGCCGCCGCGCGTCGTTCGGGCGCGACGCGCGTGGCCAGCAGTGCCAGCAGCGACGTTCCCGCCGCACCGACGCCCGCGCCGATCATCGCAAATGCCACGACCGCCAGCGCATAGCCCCACCGCCCCCCGCCGGCGATGACGCCAAGCGCCCAGACCGCGACCATCGCGCCGCCCGCGAGCAGGGCCATCCCCCCAAGGATCCACGGCGTCCGGCGACGTCCGCGGTCCGAGCCATGACCCCAGATCGGGCGCGACAGCTGCACCGCATAATGCCACGCGACCAGCCCTGCCGGGAATGCCGCCGGCAAGGCATATTCCACCACCATCACGCGGTTGAGCAACGAGGTCGCCAGCATCACGATCGCGCCGATCGCGCTTTGCACCAGCCCGAGCCGGACGATCCCGACCCAGCGCAGCGGTGCGGCCGCGGTCACAACCCCAGCACTCCGCCGAGCCCGAACGCGGCCGCCAGCATCCCGAGCACATACAGGCTGGTTCCCGTGGCGTTGTACCACGGCGTCTGTTTGAGCGGATCGCGCAGCAACCGTGGCATCAGCGCCAGCTGCCCCAGCAGCAGCGCCGCGACGACCCCGGCGACCAGCCCATGGCCCCACAGCCCGAGCAACGCGACGACCGCGACCTGCGGCACCGCCATCACCACGCAAGCGACCCGCGCCGCCGGCCCGACCCCGAGCGTCACCGGGAGCGACCGGATCCCCATCGCGCGATCCCCGGCAACGGCCTTGAAGTCGTTGAGCGTCATGATGCCGAACGCGCCCGCACTGTACAGGATCAGGATCACGAGGATTGACGCATCGGGCAACGCCCCCGCCATCACGCTCGCGCCGGTGAACCAGGTAAGGCCTTCATATGTCAGCGCGACCGCGCCCGGCCCCCAGAGTCCGCTCCTCTTCAGGCGGAACGGCGGCGCGCTGTAGATCCACGCGAACACCAGGCCGACCGCCGTCGCCGCCACCACCCAGCCGCCGGTGATCGTGGCGACGACGAGCGCCAGCGCGCTGCCGCACAGCGCGATCCACAACCCCCAATGCCCCCCGATCCGGCCCGACGGGATCGGACGCAGCGGCTCGTTGATCGCATCGACGTGGCGGTCGAACCAGTCGTTCACTGCCTGGCTCGTGCCGCACACCAGCGGCCCGACCAGCAATACCCCGGCGATCAGGAACGGCCAGCGAGTCGACACCGATACGCCCGACGACACGACCCCGCACAGGAAAGCCCAGATCGGCGGGAACCAGGTGATCGGCTTGAGCAACTCGGCAACGTCGCGCACCCGCGGTACGGGCACTCCTGCCAGCGGAGGGAATGTCGCGCGAGCCATAGCAGCAAGCTAATATGGACAATGCCTATCGTCAAATATATTTGACACTCCAACCGGGCGTCCGGTGCTTGTCCTTGTGCGGGAAGGGCTTAGCCTTCGCCCGAGACCAGATTCCCCAGACCATGGCGATGGAGCTTGGAATACAGGCTTTGCCGGCTGATCCCGAGGATCTCCGCCGCCGACGCGCGATTGTCGGAGGTATAGGCCAGCGCCGCCTCGATGCAGAGGCGTTCGATCAGGTCGGTCGATTCGCGCACGATGTCCTTCAGCGACATCCGCCCGACCAGTTCGGTCAGTTGCTCGACCGAGCGCGGCAGGTCGCGCTCGGCCGGCGGCACGCTGCGCAGCCGGCGCGCGACGTTGCGGATCGTGAAGCCGTAACACTGGCTGTCCCCATAAGGCGCGACGACGCCCGATATCTCGATCTCTTCCTGCCGGCCGCCGGTGCTGCGCAGGATCGTCGCGACGTTGCGCACCGTGCCGTGCTCGCGCAACTGGCCGACGATCAGCTCGAGATCGATTCCGGGTCGACCGAGCCAGGTCGCCAGCGGGGCGCCCGTGACCCGCGCGACCGAGGCGACGCCCGCCAGCTCCGTGAACGCGGCGTTGGCGAACAGGATGTCGAGTCGCGCATCCACCAGCACGAAGGCATCGGGCATGTGTTCGATCACCGCGCCGATCGGTGCGGCATGGCCCTGGGTTTCCGGCGATGGCGCGTCCGGGACAAGCCGGACCAGCAGCAACGCGACCCGCCCTTGCCGGAACAGGCGCGCCGACATGGCGACGGGCTGCCCGCTCGCCAGCCGTACCGAAATCGCCGGAAGATCGTCGCTGGCACCCGCCGCGCCGAGTTGCGCGATCAGGTCCTCGCGATCGGCCGGATCGACGATCGTCGTGACCGGCTGATCGGTCAACGTGTCGTCCACGGCGCCGATCAGGCGCGCCGCCGCCGGGTTGATCTCGCGAATGCGGCGCGTCGCGACATCGATGATCAGCACGGGCTCGGTGCCGAGGTCGAACAACAGGCGATAGCGCGCTTCGGCCTGGCGCAGCTTGATATAGTCGCGCTCGAGCGATTGCTGGGTCTGGAGCAACCGCTGCTGCATGACCGCCGCCGCGCGCATGTCGCGTCCGATCGCGAGCACGCCGCCGCCCTGCTCCAGCTGCGTCACGAGGTAGCGTACCGGCACGTCCCCGCCCGCGGTGGGGTGGTTGATCTGGCGCCAGCGCGATGGCTCCCGCGCGGCACCGTCGGACAGCATGTCCGTGATCTTGGCCCTGCTCTCGCTGGTGACGGTGTCGATCCAGGCGTGGCCGCGCCAGTCGCCAAACCCTTGCGCCGCCAGATCCGCATTGGCGATCGCGACATCGCGGATCACCCCGGCCGGATCGACGACCAGCGCAATGTCACCGGCCGCCGCCACCACCGCCGCCGCGACGCGGGGCGCAAGCGTCTCCGCCAACGCATCGGGGTTGGTAAAGGCATGGGGTGCGAACAAGGTGGGACGATCGTTCATCGACGAACAATTTGCTCCTGAATCTAGGTGTCGCGCGACCCGCACCGTGGCCGCGAGACCCTGTCGGGATCAACCGGTCATGGCCGAAACCGCCTCCCGCGCAACCGCATCGACCAGTGCCCCGGCAACACGAACGGCGACCCTTGCGTCGGGAGCAGTCCCGTCCGCGCCGACCGCAGCGGCGAGTTCCGCGTTTTCCGCGAACACCCGCCCACCGACCATCACACAAATCCTGGGATTTCTGGAGGCCGCCCGCACTGCGCGGACGATCGAAGGCAAGGGCGCGATATGGCAGTCACAGGTGATCGTCAATCCGACCAGGTCGAACAGTTCGTCGCGGACGCGGGTCAGCAGGACATCGGCGCTCGCCTCGTTCAGCCGATCGGTCAGCCATCCGTTGGCGCAGAACATCTCGTCGACCACGACGGTACCGAAACTGTGATGATCGCCCGCCAGCGATACGAACAGCGCGCGACGGACGTGACCATCGCCGGGCACCTCCTTCATCGGCGCGCGCCCGGAGAGTTCGTGAACGACCTCCTGAAGCCGCCACAGCCCCATCGTCACGTCGATGAAGTCGCATCGATCGTCGTCCCACAAGGCGCCGAGATGGCGCGCCGCCGGGGCGAGCAGATCGACCAGCAGCGTATCGAACGACACGCCGCGCGCGATCAGCCCTTCGACATGCTGGAGCAACTCGTCGGCCTCTACCTGCAGCGCGAGCGGGGCGAAGGCGGCGACTTCCGCGGCCGATATGGAACCGGCGGGTCCGCCCCCCATCCGCGGGGACGGCGCGACGGCATGCGCGACCAGCAGGCGCGGGATGATTTCGCTTTCGATCAGACGGGTCAGCGACCGGGCCTGGTCGCGATCGGAGTCGGATCGGACCAAGGGCGTTACCCGGTGGAGATCGCGCAGGTCCGGCCTGACCCCCGGATCCGGTCTCGCTCCCTGTCGTCGAAAAAAATGTTCAATCCGGGTAAGCGAAGTCATCCTGACCCCCTCCGGCCTGGTTGAACACGCGACGTGCCGGACACCGATTTGGTTTGCCCTGCGACTCGCATCGTATGCCTGTCGTAACGCCCTTGCAACGGACAAACGTCGCTGCACTGCAACAGGTGTAATCTTGTCTGGACGTCAATTTGTGTTGACACTCGGGGCGTTACGTTTTCTAATTGCGGGGAGAGGGGCGGAGCGAAGCCATGCGGTCAAGCCATCCGATGCATACGCGCAAAGCGCTGCGATCGACCGCAGCCGCGCCCTACACGCGGTCTCACACCCCGCCGTACACACCCTTGTACACGCCGGACCAGAAACGGCGCCGTGACGCGAGCGTCTGGACCCTGATCCAGGGTGTGCTCGCACCGCTGCAGTTCGCCATCTTCCTGGTCAGCGTGGCGCTCGTGCTGCGGTACCTCGTCACGGGCGAGGGCGCGTTCGCGGCGACCGTTTCCATCGTCGTCAAGACGATCGCGCTCTATACGATCATGGTCACGGGCTCGATCTGGGAAAAGGTCGTGTTCGATCGCTGGCTGTTCGCGGACGCGTTCTTCTGGGAGGACGTCTTCAGCTTCCTCGTGCTCGCGCTCCACACCCTGTATCTCGCCCTGTTGATCGGCGGGCTGGGGACGGAGCGTGGCCGCATGCTCCTCGCGCTCGCCGCCTATGCGACCTATGCGGTCAACGCCACGCAGTTCCTGCTCAAGCTGCGCGCGGCCCGACTGCAGGACGCCGCCGGTGCGGCCGGACACCGGGCGGCCACGGCATGAGCCCCGCAATCCCCCTGCCGCGCGAGGTCGCATCGGACTGCGCCCCGCCGGCGCGCGCGCCGATCCTGCGCGAGCGCGGCCAGCGCGAGGTGTTCTGCGGGCTCACCGGGATCATCTGGCTGCACCGCAAGGTGCAGGACGCGTTCTTTCTCGTGGTGGGCTCGCGGACCTGCGCGCATCTGCTGCAATCCGCGGCGGGGGTCATGGTGTTCGCCGAACCCCGGTTCGCGACGGCGATCATCGAGGAACGCGATCTGGCCGGCATGGCGGATTGCACGGCGGAGCTGGACCGCGTGGTCGACCGGCTGCTCGCACGCCGCCCCGACATCAAGCTGCTGTTCCTGGTCGGCTCCTGCCCGTCCGAGGTGATCAAGCTCGACCTGTCGCGCGCGGCGCAGCGGTTGTCGGCGAAACACGGCGCGTCGACTCGGGTGCTCAACTATTCGGGCAGCGGGATCGAGACGACGTTCACCGAGGGCGAGGATGCCTGCCTGGCCACGCTGGTGCCCGAGCTTGCCGCGACGTCGCCGGATGCCGCCCCCGAATTGCTGATCGTGGGTGCGCTGCCGGACGTGGTCGAGGACCAGTTCCTCCGGCTGTTCGCGCAGCTCGGCATCGCACAGGTCCGCAGCTTTCCGGCGCGGCGTGCGGCCGCGATGCCGCCCGTTGGTCCCAACACGCGCTTCCTGCTGGCACAGCCGTTCCTGGGCGACACAGCGCGGGCGCTCGAAGATCGCGGCGCGATCCGGCTCGACGCATTGTTTCCATTCGGGGCGGAAGGCACCAGCAACTGGCTGCACGCCGCCGCGGTCGCGTTCGGCATCGACGAAATGCATTTCCGATCGGTGATCGCGCCCGGCCGCGAGCGCGCCAAGCGGGCAATCGCGCATGCGCGCGACAGGCTGGCGGGAAAACGCATCTTCTTCCTGCCCGATTCACAACTGGAGGTGCCACTCGCGCGCTTCCTCGCGCAGGAACTGGGGATGGTGCCGCTCGAAGTCGGGACGCCCTATCTCCACCGGGCGCATCTGGCGCAGGAGCTCGCGCTGCTCCCGGCCGACACGGTGATCAGCGAGGGTCAGGACGTCGACCGCCAGCTCGACCGCGTCCGCGCGGCGCGGCCCGATCTCACCGTCTGCGGACTGGGGCTCGCCAACCCGCTCGAAGCCGAGGGGCTGACGACCAAATGGGCGATCGAGCTGGTGTTCTCGCCGATCCATGGCTTCGACCAGGCAGGCGACCTTGCCGACCTGTTCGCGCGACCGCTGCGGCGGCGCGACGTGCTGCGGGTATGAGCGCCCCCGTCACCCCGGCGGACGCCGCGGCCGCCCTGTTGCTTCGGACGACCCGCGTTGCGCACGGCGGCGTGGCGCGACCGGCCTTCGCCGGGGTGACGGGAGCGGAGGCGTCATGCAGCTGACCGTCTGGACCTATGAAGGCCCGCCGCATGTCGGCGCGATGCGGATCGCGACCGCGATGGAGGGCGTGCATTACGTGCTCCATGCGCCGCAGGGCGATACTTACGCCGACCTGTTGTTCACGATGATCGAACGCCGCGGCAAGCGCCCGCCGGTGACCTACACGACCTTCCAGGCGCGCGATCTCGGCAAGGATACCGCCGCCTTGTTCCAGACCGCGGTGCGCGACGCGGTCGACCGGTTCGCGCCGCAGGCGCTGCTGGTGGGGGCGTCGTGCACCGCGGAACTGATCCAGGACGATCCGGCGGGGCTGGCGTCGGCGTTGCGGCTGCCGATCCCGGTAATCGCGCTCGAGCTGCCGAGCTATCAGCGCAAGGAGAATTGGGGCGCGGCGGAGACCTTCTATCAATTGGTGCGGGCGATGTGTTCGGGCGCTCCCGCCGGTACCGTTGCCACCCCCCCGGCGAAGGCCGGGGCCCAATCGCGGGACGGTGGTAACGAAGTCCTGTCCGCGCCAACATCGACCTTCGCCAATGGGCCCCGGCCTTCGCCGGGGGGGAGCCGTCCCGTGCGCAAAAAGGCCAACATCGTCGGCCCGACCGCGCTGGGCTTCCGCCACCGCGACGATGTCGTCGAGATCACCCGACTGCTCGAAACGCTCGGGATCGGGATCAACGTCGTCGCCCCTTTGGGCGCGACCCCGGCCGATCTTGCGCGGCTGCCCGACGCCGATTTCAACATCAGCCTCTATCCCGAGATCGCCGACACCGCGTGCCGCTGGCTCGAGCGGACCTATGGGCAGAAGACCGTCCGCACCGTCCCGATCGGGCATGGCGCGACGCGCGACTTCATCGCAGAGGTCGCGGCACTCGCCGGGGTCGACCCCGCCGCCGCGCTCGATACGTCGCGGCTGCCGTGGTGGAGCCGGTCGGTCGACTCGACCTATCTGACCGGCAAGCGCGTCTTCATCTTCGGTGATGCCACGCACGCGGTTGCCGCTGCGCGGGTGGCGCGCGACGAGTTCGGGTTCGAGGTGGTCGGGCTCGGCTGCTACAATCGCGAATTCGCGCGCGAGATCCGCACTGCCGCTTTGGTGTACGGGCTCGAGCCGCTGATTACCGACGATTATCTCGCGGTCGAGGAGGCGATCGCGCGGCTCCAGCCCGAGCTGGTGCTCGGCACGCAGATGGAGCGGCACATCGCCAAGCGGCTGCGGATCCCGTGCGCGGTGATCTCGGCGCCGGTCCATGTCCAGGATTTCCCCGCGCGCTACAGCCCGCAAATGGGGTTCGAGGGCGCGAACGTGCTGTTCGACACCTGGGTCCACCCGCTGGTGATGGGGCTGGAGGAACATCTGCTGACGATGTTCCGCGATGATTTCGAGTTTTCGGACCATGCCGGTGCGAGCCACCTGGGGCATGGCGCCTCCCCGATCCTCCCCCGGGAACCGGGGGAGGGGGACCGTGAGCATTCAGCGAACGGTGGAGGGGGAGCAACCGCGGTTGTTTCGCCCAGCGCCAGCCCCCTCCACCACTCGGCTGAAGAAGCCGAGCGGTCCCCCTCCCCCGCTGACGCGGGGGAGGAACAGGAGGGATGGTCGCCCGAAGCCGAGCGCGAGCTGCTGAAGATCCCGTTTTTCGTGCGCGGCAAGGCGCGGCGCAACACCGAACGCTATGCCACGGAGCACGGCATCGCCGCGATCACGCTCGACACGCTCTATGACGCAAAGGCGCATTATGCCCGCTAGCGCACCCCGCCCCGCCCCAAGCGCGAACACCGCCGTCCGCGTCGTGATCGTCACGCTCGACAACCATCTGTCGGGCGCGGTGCAGCGCGCGCAGGTTCAGCTCGCACGGGAAAATCCGGGCGTCACGATTGGCTTCCACGCCGCCGCCGACTGGGAGGAGAACCCCGCCAGCCTCGCCGTAGCGCGCGAAGACATCGTGCGTGGCGACGTCATCCTCGTGACGATGCTGTTCCTAGAGGATCATATCCGCGCGGTCCTGCCGCAGCTCCAGGCGCGGCGCGACGACTGCGACGCGATCGTCGGGCTGATGTCGGCGGGCGAGGTGGTCAGGCTCACGCGGATGGGCGACTATCGCATGGACAAGCCGAGCGGCGGGATGCTCGCGCTGCTCAAGAAACTGCGCGGATCGCCCAAGCCCGGCGCGAGCGGCGGCGCCAAGCAGATGGCGATGCTGCGACGGCTGCCCAAATTGCTCCGGTTCGTGCCGGGCACCGCGCAGGACGTCCGCGCCTATTTCCTCACGATGCAATATTGGCTCGCCGCGTCGGACGACAATGTCGTCGACATGGTCCGCGCGCTGGTCGATCGCTATGCCGCCGGGCCGCGGCTCGGCTTGCGCGGCACGATGAAGCCGCATGCCCCGCGCGACTATCCCGAGGTCGGGGTCTATCACCCCGCGCTGCGCGACCGGATCGCCACCACCGCGACCGAGCTTCCGCGCCGCCGCGGGGCGAAGGGGACGGTCGGGCTGCTGATGCTGCGCTCCTATGTGCTCGCGAACGACGCGGGCCATTATGACGGGGTGATCGCGGCGATCGAGGCGCGCGGGTTCGACGTGATCCCGGCGTTTGCGGGCGGGCTCGACGGGCGCCCCGCGATCGAGGCGCTGTTTATGCGCGACGGGGTCGCGACGGTGGATGCCGTGGTCAACCTCACCGGGTTCAGCCTGGTCGGCGGGCCGGCGTATAACGATGCGGCTGCCGCCGAGACGATCCTCGCGACGCTCGACCGGCCGTATATCGCCGCGCATCCGGTCGAATTCCAGACGTTGCAGGCGTGGGGCGCGAACCGGCAGGGGCTGCTCCCGCTCGAATCGACGATGATGATCGCGATCCCCGAGCTGGACGGGGGGACCGTGCCGATGGTGTTCGGCGGGCGGTCGGACGGGTCGGACACGCCGTGCACCGGCTGCGCGCGGGGGTGCGTCTTCCCGCCCGCGAGCGAAGTGCGCGCGATGCAGACGTGCAGCGAGCGCGCGGAGATGCTCGCCGCGCGGGTCGCTGGCCTGATCGCGCTGCGCCGCGCGGAGAATGCCGAGAAGCGCGTCGGGATCGTGCTGTTCAACTTCCCGCCCAACGCGGGTGCTGCCGGGACCGCGCAATTCCTCAGCGTGTTCGCTTCGCTCCACGCGACGCTCCAGCGGCTGGCGCGCGAAGGCTATCGCGTCGACGTCCCCGCCGATGTCGATTCGCTGCGCGAGGCGATTCTCGGCGGCAATGCCGCGCGGTTCGGGACCGAGGCGAACGTCCATGCGCGGGTGAGCGCGGATACGATCGTCGCGCGCGAGACGTGGCTCGCGGAGATCGAGGCGAGCTGGGGTCCGGCGCCGGGCAAGCTGCAATCGGACGGCACGTCGGTGCAGATCCTCGGGCGGCAGTTCGGCAATGTCTTCGTGGGGCTGCAACCTGCGCTGGGGTATGAGGGCGATCCGATGCGGCTGCTGTTCGCGGGACGCTTCGCGCCGACGCATGCGTTCGCGGCGTTCTATCGCTGGCTGCGCGAGGATTTCCGCGCGCATGCGGTGCTGCATTTCGGGACGCACGGCAGCCTCGAGTTCATGCCGGGCAAGCAGAGCGGGCTGAGCGCCTCGTGCTGGCCCGACCGGCTGATTGGCGATCTCCCCAACATCTATCTCTATGCGGCGAACAATCCCTCGGAAGGCGTGCTCGCGAAGCGGCGGTCGGGGGCGACCCTGGTGTCGTATCTGACGCCCGCGCTGACCAATGCGGGGGTGTACAAGGGGCTTGCGGCGCTCAAGGCATCGGTCGAGCGGTGGCGCGTGGCGGCACCGGGGAGCGACGAGGCGCGCGATCTGGCGGAGCTGATCCGCGATCAGGCGGACGCGCTCGATCTTGGCGGTGCTCCCGCGCAGGGGGATGCGTGGATCGCGGACCTCGCCGCCAGACTTTACGAAATCGAGCGCGAGCTCATTCCGCAGGGGCTCCACGTCGCAGGCGAGGCGGCGACTCGCGAGGAGCGGATCGCGATGATCGCGGCGTCCTCTGATGCACGGGGGGAGACGCTGGCGCAGGACGTGATCGTCGCGCTGGTCGATGGCGCGCTCACGCCCGACACGCCGTTGCTCAAGGACATGGCCGCGCTCGACCGCGCCTTGTCCAGCAATGCCGAGATCGACGGGATCGTCGCCGCGCTTGGCGGACGGTATATCCACCCGGTCACCGGCGGCGATCTGCTGCGCAGCCCGGAGATCCTGCCGACGGGGCGCAATATCCACGGGTTCGACCCGTTCCGCATCCCCTCGGCCTATGCGGTGCGCGATGGGGCGGCGCAGGCGCAGCGGCTGATCGACCGCAGCCTCGCCGATTCGGGGCACCTCCCCGAGACGGTGGCGATGGTGTTGTGGGGGACCGACAATCTCAAGAGCGAAGGCGCGCAGATTGCGCAGGCGCTCGCGCTGCTTGGCGCGCGGCCGCGGTTCGACAGCTACAACCGGCTTGCGGGGGCGGAGCTCGTCCCGCTCGAAGACCTGGGGCGGCCGCGGATCGACGTCGTCGTCACGCTGTCGGGGGTATTCCGCGACCTGTTGCCGCTCCAGACGCGGATGCTGGCGCAGGCAGCCTTGCTCGCGGCGGAAGCGGACGAGCCGGATGCGCGGAATTTCGTCCGCAAGCACGCGCGTGCGCACGCCGCCGCGCACGGCTGCGACCTCGAGACCGCGGCGCTCCGCGTCTTCTCGAACGCCGAGGGCGCTTACGGCGCGAACGTCAATCTGATGATCGACACCGGCGCATGGACCGACCCCGACGAACTCGCGGACAGTTTCGAGCGGCAGAAGGGGTTTGCGTACGGCGTGAAGGGTGCGCCGGTGCGGCAGGCGGAGGTCCTGAAGGCCGCGCTCCAGACCGTCGATTGCGCCTATCAGAACCTCGAGAGCGTCGAGCTCGGCATCACCAGCATCGACCAATATGTCGACACGCTCGGCGGGATCAGCCGCGCGGTGACGCGCGCCAAGGGCGGGCAAACCGCCCCGGTCTATATCGGCGACCAGACGCAAGGCACCGGCAAGGTCCGCAGCTTGCAGGAACAGGTCGCGCTCGAAACGCGGACTCGCGTGCTCAACCCGGTGTGGACCGAGGGGCTGCTGCGTCACGGTTATGAGGGCGTCCGCCAGATCGAGGGCAGCGTCACCACGACGATGGGCTGGTCGGCGACGACCGGCACAGTCGACCCCTGGGTCTATCAGCGGATCAGCGAAACCTATGTGCTCGACGCAGCGATGCGCGAACGGATCGCCGCGCTCAATCCAAAGGCGTCCGCGCGCGTCGCCAACCGCCTGATCGAGGCGAGCGAGCGGCATTACTGGTCCCCCGACGCGGCGACGCTCGCCGCACTCCATGCCGCCAGCGATGAGCTCGAGGATCGTCTCGAGGGCATCGTCGCGGTGGCGGCTTGAAGGAATTTTGCATGGCCCTGCTCGACCCACCAATCCGCGGCCTCGACGGCGAAGGCTCGCTCCAGGTCGGGCTCGACCCGAACGACCGGATCGGGAGCGCGAAGGTGTTCGCGGTCTACGGCAAGGGCGGGATCGGCAAGTCGACCACCTCGTCCAACCTCTCCGCCGCCTTCTCGCTGCTCGGCAAGCGCGTGTTGCAGATCGGCTGCGACCCGAAGCATGACAGCACCTTCACGCTGACCAAGAAGCTGATGCCGACCGTGATCGACGTGCTCGAGACGGTCGAATTCCACGCCGAGGAATTGCGGCCCGAGGATTATATGTTCGAGGGGTATAACGGCGTGATGTGCGTCGAGGCGGGGGGCCCGCCGGCCGGGACCGGGTGCGGCGGCTATGTCGTCGGACAGACGGTCAAACTGCTCAAGCAGCATCATTTGCTCGAGGAGACCGACGTGGTGATCTTCGACGTGCTCGGCGACGTGGTGTGCGGCGGGTTTGCCGCCCCCTTGCAACATGCCGAGCGCGCGGTGGTGGTCGCGGCGAACGATTTCGACAGCATCTTCGCGATGAATCGGATCGTCGCGGCGATCAAGGCGAAGGCGAGGAATTACGACGTGCGGATGGCGGGCGTGATCGCCAACCGCTCGGCGGCGACCGATGAGATCGACCGGTTCAACGCGGCCACGGGGCTCAAACGGCTCGCGCATTTCCCCGATCTCGATGCGATCCGGCGCTCGCGGCTCAAGAAGTGCACGCTGTTCGAGATGGACTCGACGCCCGAGGTCGATGCCGCCTGCCTCGAATACAAGCGGCTCGCCGCGCAGATGTGGGCGGGGTGCGAACCGCTCGATGCGCAGCCGATGAAGGATCGCGAGATCTTCGAATTCCTGGGGTTCGAATGATGCTGCGGTGCGCCCACCCCTCCTTCGTCATCCCCGCGCAGGCGGGGATCCATAGTCGCGAACCGCGGAAACCGCCGCGGGCCGCCCGCCTCATGGATTCCCGCCTGCGCGGGAATGACGGACTTGGAATGTACGGAGTTGGGAATGACGGTCTGAGGAGGCGCGCACGATGACCACCGCGACCTACGACCGCTTCCGCGGCACGCTAGAGACCTATTTCGACCGCACCGCGGCGAAAGCCTGGGAGCAACTCACCTCGGACGCGCCCGTCAGCGGCATTCGCGCGACCGTCCGCGCGGGGCGGACCGAAATGCGCGACACGTTGCTGTCCTGGCTCCCGCACGACATGACCGGTCTCCGGCTGCTCGATGCGGGCTGCGGCACCGGGGCGCTCGCGGTCGCGGCGGCGGAGCGCGGCGCGCAGGTGGTCGCGATCGACGTCGCGGGGAGCCTCGTGCAGATCGCGCGCGACCGCGCACCCTCCACGCTCGCGATCGACTGGCGCGTCGGCGACCTGCTCGACCCTGCGCTGGGACCGTTCGATCATGTCGTCGCGATGGACTCGCTGATCCATTATCCCGCCCGCGACATCGTCACCGTGGTGCAACGCCTGGCGGCGCGCACGCACGGATCGATCCTCCTAACCTTCGCGCCGCAGACGCCGCTGTTGCTGGCGATGCTCGGCATGGGGCGGCTGTTCCCGCGCAGCGATCGCTCGCCCGCGATCCTCCCGGTGCGCGACCGGCGGCTCCGCACGCTGATAAGGACCGCGCTTCCAGACGCACGGATCGGACGCGACCGGCGCGTCTCGGCGAGCTTCTATACTAGCCACGCGCTCGAGGTGCTGCCATGACGCGCGACCTGACCGCACTCAAGGCCACGCTGCGGCGGCGACCGGCACGGGTCGGCACGCTCAGCAGCGGGGCGTTCTGGAACCGGCTCGGCACGCGCTTCCTGCCGTTCGCGGATGCGGCGACCGCCGAGCTGCCGCTCGGACGGTTATTGCGGCTGTCGCTGTTCCAGGTCTCGGTCGGGATGGCGGCAGTGCTGCTGACGGGAACGCTCAACCGCGTGATGATCGTCGAGCTCGGCATGGCGAGCTGGGCGGTCGCGGCGATGGTGTCCCTGCCGCTGGTCTTCGCGCCGCTGCGCGCGCTGATCGGGTTCAAGTCGGATCATCACCAGTCGCTGCTCGGGTGGAAGCGGGTGCCGTACATCTGGTTCGGAACGCTCCTGCAGTTCGGCGGATTCGCGCTGCTGCCGTTCGCGCTGCTGGTGATGACCGGGCTCGGCCATGGACCGGCGATCGTTGGCGAGATCGGCGCGGGACTCGCCTTCCTGATGGTCGGTGCGGGCATGCACACGACGCAGACCGCCGGCCTCGCGCTCGCGACCGACCTCGCGCCACCCGACAGCCGCCCGCGGGTGGTCGCGCTGCTCTACGTCATGTTGCTGCTCGGCATGATGGTCAGCGCGATCGTGATCGGGCGGCTGCTTGATCACTTCACGCCGACGCATCTCGTCCAGATCGTGCAGGGCGCGGCGGTGTTGACGGTGGTGCTCAACGTCACGGCCATGTGGAAACAGGAGCCGCGCCGGCGCGGGGGGACGCAGGGCACGCAAACACCCGCGGCCTTCCGTGAGATCTGGGCGATCTTCATCGCACGGCCGCGAACGCTGCGGCTGCTGGTCGCGACGGGACTTGGTGCTGCCGCCTTCTCGATGCAGGACGTGCTGCTCGAACCCTATGGCGGGCAGATCCTGGGGCTGTCGGTCGGCGCGACGACGTCGCTGACCGCGCTCTGGGCGATCGGGATGCTGTCGGGATTCGCGCTGGCCGCGCGCGCGCTCGGTACCGGGGCGGAGCCGCACCGGCTTGCCGGGTTCGGCGGGGTGGCGGGGATCGCCGCGTTCCTGTGCGTGATCTTCGCGGCCCCCTTGCACGCGACCGCGCTGCTCGCGATCGGCGCGACGGTCATCGGGTTTGGCGGCGGGCTGTTCTCGGTCGGCACGCTGACCGCGGCGATGGCGATTTCGGACGGCGAGGATCTCGACGGGCGTACCGGCCTCGCGCTCGGCGCATGGGGCGCGGTGCAGGCGACGTCGGCGGGGCTGGCGATCGCGATCGGCGCGATCCTCCGCGACGGGGTTTCGGCGGCGGCGCGCGCGCAAGCGCTGGGCCCGACGCTCGCTGATCCGGCGACGGGCTACGGCTTCGTCTACGCGCTGGAGATCGTGCTGCTGTTTGCCGTGCTGGTCGTGCTCGGCCCGCTCGTGCGCCCCGCTACCGACCCGACCCGCATTCGCTTCGGCCAGGATCGCTTCGGCCTTGCAGACTTTCCGGCCTGATCAGGAGGAGACCGACCATGCATCCGACCCTCACCCCCGGCATCGATGTGGCGATGGTGGTATTCTACGCCTTCGTCTTGTTCTTCCTCTGCCTGGTGATCTACCTGCGCCGCGAAGACCGGCGCGAGGGCTATCCGCTCGAGCATGAGGTCACCGGACGGCTCGAATCCGAAGGCGGCTTCTTCCTGACCGCCCTCCCCAAGACCTTCCGGCTGTCGTTCGATCGCGGCACCGTGACGACCCCGACGAAGGGGCGCGAGCCGGTCGAGATCGCGGCGCGCTTCACCGACCGCTTCGCCGGCGCGCCCTATGCGCCGACCGGCAACCCGCTCGTCGACGGGATCGGCCCGGCCGCTTACGCGCAGCGTGCGCACCACCCCGACATCGACATGGAGGGGCATCCGCGGATCGTCCCGATGGGTGTGGCGCTCGATTTCCAGATCGAGCGGCGCGACCCCGATCCGCGCGGGATGCCGATGCTGGGCTGCGACGGTCGTGTCTCCGGGGTGGTATCCGAGCTGTGGATCGACCGTGCCGACCGGCTGATCCGCTACCTCGCGGTCGATCTGGAAATGGGGGGCGCAACGGGGAGCGGCGCGGTGCTCGTGCCGATGATGATGACGAGCATCGATCGCCGGCGCGGTGTCGTGGTGTGCGACGCGATCACCGCCGCGCAATTCGCCGATGCACCGCGGATCGGGGCGACCGAGCGGATCACGCTGTACGAGGAAGATCGCGTGCTCGGCTATTTCGGCGGCGGCTACCTCTACGCCACGCCCGATCGGCAGGAGCCCTATCTGTGACCGAGCATGATCATGAACCGATCCCGGGTTTGCCCGGGCTGCTGCCCGAGGGCGAGCGGATCCTGTGGCAGGGCGCGCCCGGCTGGCGGGTGCTGGCGCGGACCGCGTTCCACACGCGGATCGTGACGGGCTATTTCGTGCTGCTCGCCGGCTGGGCGCTCGGCGCGGCGCTTGCGCACGGGATCCGTGCGATCGGCGATCTTGCGGGCGTCGCGCTGACCGCGGCGTTCGGGCTGCTCGCGGTCGGGCTGCTGCATGCGCTCGCCTGGGGGGCGGCGCGGACGACGCTCTATACGCTGACCAACCGGCGGATCGTGTTTCGCGTGGGCATCGCCTTTTCGAAATGCATCAACCTGCCGTTGCCGCTAGTCGGCAGCGTCGGGCTGGCGCTGCATCCCGACGGATCGGGCGACCTGCCGCTGGCGCTCACCAGTGTGCGCAAGCTCGGGTATATCGCACTCTGGCCGCACGCCCGCCCCTGGCGGCTCGCGACCCCCGAGCCGATGCTCCGCGCGGTACCCGACGCCGAGCGTGTAGCAACGCTGATCGGGCGCGCCTGCCTGGCGGTGCATCCGCAGGGCACGGTGACGCAACCCGCGGTCGTCGCAACGCCCGAGCCCGCGTTCGGGCAGGCGGTGGCGGCATGATCCCGAACCACGCCCGACAGCCGCAGGCCGAACAGCTGCCGCGCGGCGCGCTGATCCTCGCCGGCGTTCTGGTCGGCTTCGCCTTCACGCTCACCGCGGGGATGCGGATCGCGCATGTCCCGCCCGCCGCGTCGCCCGTGTTGCTGCGCAGCACCGACCACATCGCGCCGGTCCGGTCGCGCACCTTGCGTTTCGTCGACGAAGCCGACCGCGGGGTGCGGATCGAGGATATCGGCACGGGCCGCACCGCGTCGGAGATCGTGCCGGGGCAGAAGACCGGCTTCATTCGCGGGGTGATGCGCGGGCTGGCGCGCGAACGGCGGTTGCACGGGATCGGCGGGGGACCACCCTTCACGCTCACCGAATGGCGCGACGGCGAGCTGACGCTGACCGACACCGCGACCGGACGGTCGATCGAGCTCAACGCCTTCGGCACCACCAACCGCGCAGCCTTCGCAGCGCTGCTCGACACCCCGGAGGCCGCACGATGACGCTGTTCCGCCGCACCCGCTTCGACATGCCGTGTCGGATCGACATCGAGCATAGCGACGCCTTCCTGCGCGCGCATGTCGAACTGGCCGGCGGCATCGCGATCAACCCCGGCGACCGGGTGCGCGTCCATGGCGATCCGATCGAGGTCGCGTTCGGCGACTCGCGCGTGTTCGAGCGCACCGCCACGGTCGAGCGCGCCGGCCCGATCGAGCGGCTGTGGACCAGGCTCTGCGGCCATTTCGAGATGACCGAACTCTACGAAGTCAGCTTTTCGGATCGGAGACTGTCATGAATGCCGTCACCCCGATCGTGCCCGCCGACACGCTGCGGATCGCACGACAGGACACCGTGTTGTCGCCGCGCTTCTACACCACCGACTTTGCGGCGCTCGACCGGATCGACGTAGCGCCGGTGCGCGCCGAATGGGACCAGCTGATCGCGGAGATGACCGCCGACCCCAACCGCCGCCACTTCCGCCGCACCGATGCGTTCGACGGGGTGATCGAAAGCCTGCCCGAAGAATTGCGCGAGGAGTTCATCGACTTTCTGGTGAGTTCGCTCACCGCCGAATTCTCCGGCTGCATCCTCTACGCCGAAATCCAGAAGCGCGCGCAGAACCCCGACATCAAGGCGCTGTTCAAGCTGATGAGTCGCGACGAGAGCCGGCATGCAGGCTTCATCAACGATACGCTCAAGGACGCCGGGATCGGCGTGAACCTCGCCTTCCTCACGCGGACCAAGCGCTACACATATTTCCGGCCGAAGTTCATCTTCTACGCGACCTATCTGTCGGAGAAGATCGGCTATGCCCGCTACATCACGATCTTCCGCCATCTGGCGCAGCATCCGCAGTGGCGCTTCCACCCGATCTTCAACTGGTTCGAGGAATGGTGCAGCGACGAGTTCCGCCACGGCGAGGCGTTCGCCATGCTGATGCGGACCGATCCGAAGCTCCTGCGTGGCCACAATGTCTGGTGGATCCGCTTCTTCCTCGTCGCGGTCTATGCGACGATGTACGTGCGCGACCATAACCGCCCCGCGTTCCACGCCGCGCTCGGGATCGAGCCCGACGATTATGACCAGCGCGTCTTCCGCGTCTGTTCGCAGATCACGCGGCAGGTTTTCCCGATCGTGCTGGACACCGATTCTCCGCGGTTCCGCGCCGGGCTCGAGCGGATGCGCCGGATCGCGGCCGGGATCGATGCGGCCAAGGCGCGGGGCGGCGTGATCGGCGGGATCAAGCGGATCGCCCTGATCGGCGCGGCGGGGGTGGCGTTCGCGCGGCTGTACCTAACGCCGGTCGAGCGCAACGCGCTCCCCGCCTCGGCCCGGCTGGTCCCGGCCTGGTGACCGTCCCGCCGCTCCTGTTCGCGCTGGTCATGTGGTTCATCGGGACGGCGGCGGTGGTGTGGCTCGACAGCCGCCCGCGCGCGACGTTCCGCACGAGCTTCACCCTGGCCGGGGTCAGCGCGGTCCTTGCGACGGGCGCGGTCTGGTGGAGCGCGGGCGAGCGCGGGTGGAGCGGCGCCTATATCGGCTTTGCGGCGGCGATCGTGATCTGGGGCTGGCACGAAATGGGGTTCCTGATGGGGTTCGTCGCGGGGCCCAATCGCCTGCCCTGCCCGCCCGGCGCGACTGGCTGGACGCGGCTCCGCCTCGCGACCGCGACCGTGATCCACCACGAACTGGCGATCGCGGCGACCGCGCTGCTGCTGGTCGCGCTGACCTGGGGGCAACCCAACCAGGCCGCGCCGCTGACCTTCCTGCTGCTGTTCGCGCTGCGGCTGAGCGCCAAGTTCAACCTGTATCTCGGCGTGCCCAACCTCAGCGACGAAGTGTTTCCGGCGCATCTGGCCTATCTCAAGAGCTACTTCCGCGTGCGCGCGGGCAACCCGCTGCTCCCCGTATCGATCCTGGGGTCGGCGGCGCTTGCATGCTGGGCGTGGAGCATCGCGGAAGCCGTGCCCGCGCAAAGCGGGCGCGCGGTCACCGCGACCTTGCTGGCCGGTCTCTCCGCCCTTGGCATGGTCGAGCATCTTTTTCTTGTGCTGCCGCTGCGCGATGCCAAGATGTGGCATTGGGCGTCAGCCAACACCAAAGCGGCAGAAGCCGCAGGCAACGACCAGGCGCGGGAGGGTATGCGATGAATTACGAGGCATTCTTTCAGGTTCAGCTCGATACACTGAAGGAAGACGGGCGCTATCGCACCTTTGCCGAACTCGAACGCAAGGCCGGCCAGTTCCCGCGCGCCAGGCATCATACCGAGGGCAAGGTCGACGAGGTCACCGTCTGGTGCTCGAACGATTATCTCGGCATGGGGCAGCACCCGAAGGTGCTCGCCGCGATGCATGCGACGCTCGACGCCTGCGGGGCGGGCGCCGGCGGGACGCGCAACATCTCGGGGACGACGCATGCGCATGTGCTGCTCGAGGCCGAACTCGCCGATCTCCACGGAAAGGAGGCGGCGCTGCTGTTCACCTCGGGCTATGTCTCGAACTGGGCGGCGCTGGGCACGCTCGCCGCGCGCTTGCCGAACTGCGTGGTGCTGTCCGACGAGCTCAACCATGCCTCGATGATCGAGGGGATCCGCCACAGCCGCGCCCAGTGCATCCGCTTCGCGCATAACGACCCGGCCGACCTGGACCGGCGGCTATCCGAGATCCCGGCGGATCGTCCCAAGCTGGTCGCGTTCGAAAGCGTCTATTCGATGGACGGCGACATCGCGCCGATCGCCGAGATCCTCGACGTGTGCGAACGGCACGGCGCCATGTCCTATCTCGACGAGGTCCACGGCGTCGGGCTGTATGGCCCGCGTGGCGGCGGGGTCGCTGAGGAACGCGGGCTGATGGACCGCATCACCGTGATCGAGGGGACGCTGGGCAAGGCGTTCGGGGTGATGGGGGGCTATATCGCCGCCTCCGCCGCCCTGTGCGATTTCATCCGCAGCTTTGCCAGCGGGTTCATCTTCACCACCGCCTTGCCGCCGGCACTCGCCGCCGGCGCGACCGCGAGCATCCGGCATCTCAAGCACAGCGGTGTGGAGCGGGGGCAGCACCAGGCACGGGTGGCGCAGGTGCGGCGGCGGCTCGACGCGATCGGCATCCCGACGATCGACAACCCGAGCCACATCATCCCGGTGATGGTCGGCGATGCGCACAAGTGCAAGATGATCAGCGACTGGCTGCTCGAGCATCACGGCATCTATGTCCAGCCGATCAACTATCCGACGGTCCCCGTCGGGACCGAGCGGTTGCGGCTGACTCCCTCGCCGGTCCATTCGGATGGCGACGTCGACCGGCTGGTCAGCGCGCTGTCGGAAATCTGGTCGCAATGCGCGCTCGCGCGGCGCGCACTGGCCGCGTGATGCTGGCTGCCGGTTAGGGTTGCCACCCCCCTTCGGTTCGAGCCTAGTCGAGAACCCTGTCACCGGACGTGTGCCGGGTTTCTCGACGGCGCTCGAAACGAACGGGGGCGGCGGCTCGAAGGAGTGCTGTATCGCCGGTCTCGCGCGGAAACATGGCGGCCCCGGCCTTCGCCGGGGTGACGGGGAGGTTCGCTATTCCTCGAGCCCGCGCCGCAACCGCCGTGCGAACAGCCATGCGCCCCCGAACACCAGCGGCACCGCGGCGACCATCACCCATTCCTTCCACGCATGTGCCGGCGCGGCGAGGTATCCGATCAGCGCGACCGCATAATAACTGATCGCCACGACGGACAGCCCCTCGACCGTCTGCTGCAACCGCAATTGCAGGTGCGTGCGCGTGTTCATCGACGCCAGCAGGTCGCGATTCTGCTTGGCGAGCGCGATGTCGATCCGCGTGCGGAGCAGCTCGCTGGTCCAGGCTGCCCGCTGCGACAGGTCGGCAAGCCGCGCGGAGAAACTGTCGCAGGTCCGCACCGCCGGGGTCAGCCGCCGTTCGGTGAAATCGGCGAGCGTCTGATACCCCGGGATCCGCCCGATCCCGAGCGTCTCGAGCCGGTCGAGGCTGAGCTGTGCATAAGCGCGCGTCGCGCTCATCCGGTAGCGCGTCTCGGCGAGCAACCGCGCGAGCTCGGCGGAGAGATAGGTCAGCTCGTCGAGCAGGCTGTCGTCCTGCGAGACGCGTTCGGACACCGCCGCGGTCAGCGTCGCCAGCCGCGCCTCGAGCCGCGACACGTCCGGGGTCAGCCGTTGCGCGAGCGGCAGGCCGAGCAACGCCATGTTGCGATAATTGCCGAGTTCCTGCAGCCGCAGGACGAGTTGCGCGGGTTCGTCGCGGAGCAGCCCCTGGTCAAACAGCAGAAGGCGTCCGAAGCCATCGGGGTTGAGCCGGAAATCGGACATCACCCGCGCCTTGCCGTCGCTGACGTCGCACAGGATCAGCGCCTCGGGCACGAACAGCGTGTCGCGCGTATCTTCCGCCGGCGGATCGGTGCCGGGCGGATAGACCGCGATCTGCGTCGCGCGGATCACGTCCCCCGGCATGCCCTCGAGGATATCCGCCGCGACGGGATCGAACACGTCGGGGGAGAAGGGCTGGTCGAACGCCCCTTCGCGGATGAAGGTGTAACTCGCGAATTCGGTGTGCCGCTCGAGCACCAGTTTCATGCCGTCGAGGTCGACCACGGCATATTTGGCGGACGGCGCCAGACCGACGCCCACGCGCGCGCCGATCGCATCGAAATGCACCCCTGCGCTGGCGGCACCCTCTTCGCCCAGCACCGTCACGATCTGCATCAACCGGCACGGCGCGGCAAAGCGTGGCAGCCGCCGAACGTGCATCTCTTCCGACAATGACGCACGCAGCGGATGGCTGCGCAGACTCAGACGATCCATGCGCTGCCTCCTTCCTGGCGCCTATGCGCGCGCCAAAGCGCATCAGATAGCCTCAATCGGTCATTGCCGCCGCGTCATCGCCTGCGGGTTGGCAAGGACCGCCGGGACCGCCGCCCCCGCCGCGCCGCCCTCGGGCGGCGCGGTCGGCACCGGTGGCCCCTTGAGCGTCGGGTTGAGCGCCAGCATCGAATAGCCGCCGAGCGGCTTCGACTGGCCCTGATGACACGTCTGGCAGTTGATCTTGTACGGATCGCCGTGCGGCCCCTTGCGATAGGCGGGGAACACCGCGGTCAGCGACGTGATGTAGTGTGCATTGGCGTCGCGCACCATGCGAATGCCGTAATAGGCGGTCGCACGCTGCGGCCGGCTGAGGCTCCACGAGCGGAACGACTGGCTGTTGTGGCAATAGGTGCAATTCACGCCGAGCGCGGTGCTCATGTGCATCATCAGGCCATAGGTCTGTTCCGCCTGCTTGACCGAAACCACGTGGTCGGGCGACGGATATTCGCTGCTCGCCGCGACCCGGATCTGCGCGGTGCCGTTGAGGTAAGTCTGGAACGGGTCATAGGGCAGCGAGGCATAGCCGACCGCGGCGTTGGGGCTGTTCTGCCCATGCTTGTTGCGCACGATCGTATCGGGATCGGCGACGCCCTCGGCGATCGCCCATTTGTATGTCGGCACCGCATTGCCGCGATGGCAGGTGTAGCAGGTGACGCCGGTCGCCTTGACGTGGCTGGACCATGTGCCGTTGATCGTCCGCGTCATCTGCAACATCCGCCGCGCGACGACCTTGGTGTATTTCTCGTCCGAGGCCATGTTGTTGGGATTGTGGCAGTAATTGCACCCCTGCGCGGGCGGCGCGACCCATTGGCTCATCGCCGCCATCAGATGGTTGAACCGCTCGGTCGAGACATTGCCCAGCACGCGCACATTCTGATAGGTTTCGCGGGCACGCGGCCCGCTGTCGTCGGGGAGCGGATAGGGTGGCGGCGGGATCGCGCCGGTCTGCACGGCATCGTCGGGATCGACGACCTGCGCCATGCCCGTGCCGCGAAAGCCCGTCGCCTCGGTGTCCTTATGCCCCAGCTGGCACCCGCCAAGGCCGATGGCCGCGCCGATCAGCCCCGCAACGCCGAGGGTCCTGCCCAAGCCGCTCATCGTCCTGCTCCCGGAAGGCTGGCAGGGTCGATCACGCCGGTGCCGGGATAGGCCGGCGCATAACCATGCTGGATCGCCCAGAGATACCAGTTGTCGACGACGGTCCCGGTCAGCAGGATGCCGATCCCGCCGGTCAGCGTGGTCAGCACCGCGAACCACCAGGCCCAGCGATGGATCGATTCGTACGTCGCATTGAACCCCATGGTCCAACGCCAGAACAGCGCCGCGCGTTCGGCTGCGGTGCCGCGATCGGTAATATGCTCGATCTCGCGCTCGCCGCCGTAGCGCCCGACCGCGAGGATCGTCGCGCCGTGCATCGCGAACAGCAGGGTCGATCCGTAGAGGAACACGATCGAGAGGCAGTGGAACGGATTGTAGAACAAATTGCCGTAGCGGATCGAGAACGCCGCGGTCCAGTCGAGGTGCGGGAAGATTCCGAACGGCACCGCCTCGGCCCAGCTGCCCATCAGCATCGGGCGAAGGAAGCCCAGCACCACCATCAGCCAGATCGCGCTGAGAAACGCCCAGGAGACATGCGTCCCCATCCCTAGCGCGCGCGCGCGCCGATAGGTCCGCGCCCACCACAGCAGCACCGACGTCGTCATGCTGAACCCCGCGATCTGCCACCAGCCGCCATGCGCCAGCGGCACGAACAGCTGGAAGCCATATTCCGGCCCCGGCGGTTCGAGCGCGAGCCACGGCAATTGCCGCGCAAACTGGATCGGATCCCAGCCGACCGACGCCCACATGTTGAGCCCGACCACCTCGAACGCGAGAAAACCGAATATCAGCGACAGGATGCCGAGCCCGCCGAGATAGATCGGCCCGATCTGCGCATTGCCGATCTTGCCCATCCAGTAGGAGAAGCCGGGCGTGCCGAGCCGCGGGAATTCATACGGCCCGAGCAGCGGCCCCATCTCGGGTGCGGCGCGCAGCTGCACCTGGGTGAAGATGTTCTGATAGCGTGCCATCGTCTTTCCCCCTTCACGACCAGATCGGCAGGTTGAGCCACCAGCTCCACCATTCGGGCCAGCCGCGAGTCCACAGCGGGCCCGAAATGATGATGCAGATCGCGCTCCAGAACCCCGCACTCAGCGCGAGGAACAGCCCGAGCCGGTGGATGCCGAGCGTTCCGATCGAATAGCCGATCGTGTCGCGGAAGAAGGCGTCCTCATATTCGGGCGACTTGACCTCGCCCTGCGTCCCGTCCGGGTTCTTCGGGGGATTGACCGCCGAGAGCACCAGCCCGCCGTGCAAGGCAAGCGCGAGCGTCGTGGTGAAGAAGAAGCTCACCGCGAGCATGTGCGCGGGATTGTAATGGAAATGGAGATATTGGTAGCCGGTGTTCGACACCCAATCGAGATGGCTGAAAATCCCGTACGGAAAGCCGAAGCCCCACGCGCCGAGCAGCCACGGGCGGATCACCACCAGCGAGACATAGGCGAAGATCGCCACCCCGAATGCTACGGGCACGTGATAGCCGATCCCGAGCTTGCGACAGATCTCGACCTCGCGCAGCGCCCAGGACACGAACGCCCCGACCGCGCAGATGGTGATGATCTGCCAGAACCCACCTTCGCGGAGCGGCGCAAGCGACAGGCCATAGGACAGGTCGGGCGGCGCGATGCTGATCAGCCAGATGTTCCAGGTCGGTCCGAGCGACGCGGCATAGACGATCAGGCCGGTGCCGAGCGCCGAGAACAGGGCGGTCGTGACTCCGAAAAAGCCGACGTAAAACGGACCGACCCAGAAATCGAAAAGATCCCCGCCAAGCAGCGTGCCACCGCGCACGCGGTATTTCCGTTCGAAACTCAGCAACGCCATGACGACTCCCTCCTCCCGACGAAGGTCGCATGCGGCCTTATCGCGGGTGCACGATCTCCTGCCTTGAGGGCGACGGGGAACGGCTGTCGCGTCCCCGTCGCGCCAAGGATACGCCTGTCACTGGGCGGGCGGTGCCGCCGCCGCGCTGGCCGCGACGGGCGCATGGCGCGGGCCGTCGAGCCAATTGTACCGATCCGTGCTGAGCAGGATGAAGTGAATCAACAAGGCCAGCACGAACAGGAACGCGAACAGCGCGACGAGCGTGCGTCGCGGATCGAATATCAGCCAAATTCTCCACATGACGTGGGTCTCCTCTTCAAGGTCGGGCGATCAATGAATCCACGGCTTCCACATCCACACCAGGATGTGCGCGACGATCGCGATCGCGGTGAACAGGGCGAAGCTGGTCATGAAGATCTTGTGGAACTCCTTGGCCTCCTCGGGGGTCAGATAGGTTCCTGGCCCAAATCTTTCGTCTCTCTTGTCGCTCATTGCTCGGTCTCCATCGTGACGACCAACAGGAGCGTGGGATGCGCTCCCCGGCTACATCCGCGCGGCGTCGCGCCGTGAGGATCGGGTGTCCGCGCGGGGGCGGAAAGATCGGGCGCGCGCGGGGTCACCCGCCGCGGCTTTCGCTGATCGCATCGGCGAGCCGACGTGCGCTGACAGAGGCCTCGCCCGCACGGCGCGCGCCGCGTTCGGCGGCGTCGCGGATCCGCTTGGCGGCGGAAATCCGCACCAGCACCGGCTCCCGCTCGACCACCGCGTCGAGCGCGGTCTTGGCATCGTCGTCCCACGCGACGTCGCGCTCGATCCGCGCGGGGGTCGCCTCGACCTGGTCGAGCTGCCCGGCGAGCGGGAGGATGTGGAAAAGCGCGTCGAACAGCGCGTTGCACACTTCCTGGATCAAATAGGTCGCGCCGGCATAGCCCATGAACGGCGTGCCGGTATGCCGCCGGATCACCGCGCCGGGGAAGCTCGCGGGGATATAGACGCCACGTGCGCCGGTCTCGGCCATGTACATGCGCTCGTTAAAACTGCCGAACACGATCAGCGGCGGATTGCCGCGGATCGCATCGAGCACCGCCTGATTGTCGGGCTTGACCCCGGCCGTGCGTGCGAACGCGAAGTGGCAGGGGAGCCCCATGTCGGTCTCGAGGAAATTGCGGATGCCGCGCGCATAGGTTTCGGTCGCGACGATGCCGAAGCTCGCGGTGCCGAAGAAATCCTGCGTGACCGAGCGCCACAGGTCCCACAAAGGCTTGATCGTCGTGTGCTTCTCGCGTTCGATGAACGGTTCGGGATCGAGCCCGAGGATTTCCCCGAGCGTGCGCAGGAACAGCGTGGTGCTTTCCAGCCCGATCGGCGCCTGGAAATATGGGCGCTCGAGCATCTCGCACAGCCCGCGCCCGAATTCGCGGTAGAGGCAGACATTGGCCTGTGCGTCGGCGAGCTTGCGGACATCGGCGAGATGGCTGCCGAGCGGGAAGACCATCCCGACCTCGGCCCCGATCCCCTCGATCAGACGGCGGATCTCGGCGAGATCGGAGGGCATGTTGAAGCTGCCGTACATCGGGCCGATGATGTTGACGCGCGGGCGCTCACCGGGTTTGAGGGGACGCGGTGCGGGCACTTTCTTCGGGCCGAACTGAGTCCACAGCCACGTCAGCGCGCGGTCGCCCGACTGCCACTGGTCCTCGTCGATCGTGCGCGGCAGGAAGCGCTGGATATTGGTGCCCTCGGGCGTGACGCCGCCGCCTATCATCTCGGCGATCGAGCCCGTCACCACGACCGCGGGGAGATCCGGGTCGAGCGTCGCCCAGGCGCGCTTCATCGCGCCTTCGGTCCCGTCGCGGCCGAGTTCCTGCTCGCCGAGCCCGGTCACGACGATCGGGAGTTCGTGCGGCGGGAGCGCGTCGGTATAGTGCAGCACCGACGTGACGGGGAGGTTCTCGCAGCCGACCGGGCCGTCGATGATGACCTGCAGCCCCTTGATCGCGGTGAAGGCATAGACCGCGCCCCAGTAACCGCCGGCGCGGTCGTGATCGAGGATGAGGGTCATGGCGTGACCTCCCCCCCAAATGCTCCGTCATGCTGAACTCGTTTCAGCATCCACCGCGCAACGATGGCAGTCTGCCGGTGTTGCGCGGTGGACCCTGAAACGAGTTCAGGGTGACGGCTGAGGGAAAGGCCGCTCATGACCCCACGCTTTCTTCGGCCTTCGCCGCGGCGATGCGTTTTGCGGCGTATTTCGCCTTGAATTCGGGCCGCTCGACCGGCGTGTCTTCCCACACGCCAGCGGTCGCGCCGGTGCCCACCCCCTCGAAGAACGCGGTCATCCTGTCGAAGCGCGCCTGGTTGGCGAGGGCCGCATTCACCACCAGCGCGAGGCTCCCCGCCCCCGCCGGCCCCATCAGCGGGCGCGCCGAGATGAGATTGGTGAAATAGAGCGCCGGGATCGACTTCTGCTTGGCGTGCTGCACCACGGGCGTGGTGCCGATCGCGAGATCGGGGCCGAATGCGTCGACCGCGGCGATGTCCTGCTCGAGGCTCGCGCGATACTGGACGCGGACGCCGCGGCTGACCAGCCAGTCGCGGTCGGGTTCGGACCACGGCGTGCGCGGGCAGGCGGTGCCGACATAGGGGACGTCCGCGCCGCTCTCGATCAGTAGCCGCGCGACGAGCAGTTCGGAGCCTTCATAGCCCGACACGGTTATCCGCCCGGCGATCGGCCGCGCCGCGAGTGCGCCACGGATCGCGGGGAGGAAGCGGTTCTTCGCGGCATCGACCTTGTCCTGCGCGATCCCGCAGGCCGCGCCGATCGCGTCGAGCCACGCCGCCGTCCCCTCGGCACCGACCGGGGCAGACCCGACGACCGTGCGCCCGGCCGCCTCGAATTCGCGGACGCTCGCGGTGTAGAAGGGGTGGATCGCGGCGACCACGGCGCAATCGAGCGCCGCATACAGTTCGCGCCATTCACGTGTTGGCACGACCGGGCCGGCCGCCAAGCCCAGCGGTTCGAGCAACAGCCCGATTCCTGGCGGGTCAGCCGGGAACATCTCGCCGAGGAGAGTCACGCTCGGCCGGTCCGGCCGTTGCTTTGGCGCGGCGACGGGGCCCTGTTCGGCCTCCTTGCGCGCATAAGCGAGCATCGCACCCGCAAGGACGTCCTTCGCCTCGGCATGCGTCGGCACGCCGAAGCCGGGGACGTCGATCCCGATGATCCGCACCCCGTTGATCTGGTCGGGGAGCAATTGCAGCGGCACGCCGCTCGCGGTCGGGACGCAGAGGTTGGTGACGATGATCGTGTCGTACAGCGCGGGGTCGGCGAGTTGATGAACCGCGTCGCGAATGTCCTCGAACAATTTGCCCGTCACCAGCGTCTCGGACGAGAAGGGGACGTAGCCGACGCTGCGTTTCGCGCCGTAGAAATGCGACGTGAAGGTGAGGCCGTAGACGCAGCAGGCGGAGCCCGAGAGGACCGTGGCGGTGCGGCGCATCCGCAGGCCGACGCGGAGGGAGCCGAAGGCTGGGCACATGGATTGGGGCTGGTCGTGCGGGCCCTTGGGGTAGTCGGTGTCGTAGCGGGCGAGGATGTCGGATTTTCCGGATAATTCTGCGGCTTCTCGGAGCGTGGTGCCGTTCGAACACGTAAGCCCCTCCCCTTCAGGGGAGGGGTTGGGGGTGGGGACGTTTGAAATCACGTCGCGGACGCGGTCTGACGTCCCCACCCCAACCCCTCCCCTGAAGGGGAGGGGCTTGAGAAGATCGCGGCCCTCAGACGGCATCGTACACCACCTCGAGCGTCGGCTTCGTCACATAAGCGACCCCGCGCATGTCCGCCTGGCTCGCAGGCTTCAGCGCGTAATCCGCCCCCGTCACATCCGCCGAGAACAGCCCGAGCAACCCGTCCTGGTCGAGCGGCGTCGGCCGCAGCGGCGGAGCTTCCGCCACATTGACCGCGAGTTCCTCGAACAGGCTCGCCCATTGCCCGCCGGGCTTGCCGATGATCTGGTAATTCGCGCTTTTCTTGCGAATGTCCTCGTTCGCGGGGATCGCGGTCAGCACCGGGATGCCGACCGCCGCAGCGAACGCCTGCGCCTCGCCGGTGCCGTCGTCCTTGTTGAGGATCATCCCCGCGACGCCGACATTGCCGCCCATCTTGCGGAAATAGTCTACCGCCTTGCAGACGTTATTAGCGACATACAGCGATTGCAGGTCGTTCGAGGCGACCACGATCACCTTCTGGCACATGTCCCGCGCGATCGGCAGGCCGAAGCCGCCGCACACCACGTCGCCCAGGAAATCGAGCAGGACATAGTCGAAGCCCCATTCGTGGAACCCGAGTTTTTCGAGCGTCTCGAACCCGTGGATGATCCCGCGTCCGCCGCACCCGCGACCGACCTCGGGCCCGCCCAATTCCATCGCGAACACCCCGTCGCGCTGGAAGCAGACGTCCTCGATCCCGATCTCCTCACCCGCGAGCTTCTTGCGCGAGCTGGTCTCGATGATCGTCGGAGTCGATTTGCCGCCGAACAGCAGCGAGGTCGTGTCGCTCTTGGGGTCGCAACCGATCAGCAGCACGCGCTTGCCCTGCTGCGCCATCATGTAGCTGAGGTTCGCCAAAGCGAACGACTTGCCGCTGCCGCCCTTGCCGTAGATCGCGATGATCTGCGTTTCCTTGGTAATGGGGCCAGTCGGGACCGGGTCCGGTTCGTGCTCGGCTTCGTGCCGCAGCGGTCCGGGATCGAGCATCGTCATGCAGCCCTCCAGTCGAGCACCATCTTGCGGCACGCCGGATCGACGAAGGCCGCGGGATATGCGTCGGTCGCCGCTGCGGCGGGCCGCACATGGCTGATCAGCCGGTCGAGCCGCAACGCGCCCGAGCCCACCAGGCCGAGCGTCGCCGCGACATCGGCCGGCGTAAATTCCGCCGCGATGCGGACCCGCGCCTCGCGCTGGAAGGCCGGGGGGAAACCGAAGCTCAGCCGGTCGTAGAAGCCGGCGAGGACGATCTCGCCCCGCTTGCCGAGCCGCGCGATCGCGGTGTCCAGAATATCGGCGGCACCGCTCGCGTCGCAGATCGTCGCATAGTCGCGACGGTCATCCTCCGCCGGATCGATCACGGTATAGCCGTCCCCGTCACGGCGGTCCGGGTTGGTTTCCCATACCATCGGCGCAGGCGCGCCCGACGCGATCGCAATCCGTGCGATCAGCCGACCGAGGACACCGTGACCGATCACCAGATCCGGTGCCGCGCCCCCCGCCACGGCATGGAAAGCGGTCGCAGCCAAGGCTGTCAGGATGCCGTCCGCGCCGAGCGATTCTTCGACCGGCAGCGCGCGTGCCGAAGGCAGCACCACCCGCTGCGCCGTGCCGCCAAACAGGCCGCGCGCATCCCGGTAACAATTGGCTCCCGGTACGAAGACCCACTCGCCGATCCGCCCCCGCGCTTCGACTCCCGCATCGACGATCCGACCGACCGATTCGTAGCCCGGCACCAGCGGATACCCCATGCCCGGGAACACCGGCATGGTACCCGACCATAACAGCCGTTCGGTTCCCGAACTGATCCCGCTCCACACGATGTCGACCAGCACATCGGCAGCCCCCGGGGCGTTGAGCGCGAGCGGCCGAAGGACCAGCCGCTGGGGCGCCTCCAATACCACTGCCAGTGTTTCCACCGCGCTTCTCCCGTACGACAGCCCGATCCGGGTCTGCTTCGAGTGTAAGTCTAGTTGGACACTTTATATTGTCAATCTTTTATGTCGGCGGTCGAGCGGCGCGCCACGATGACTCGGCACGTCAGGGGCAGCGCCGATCCCAGGGTGCGGACCGCCTCGAACCCGGCGACGTGGAGCATGTCGTGGATTTCCCGCGCCGTACGGGGACGTCCAGACCCCATCGCAAGCAGATAGAGGCCGAAGTACGCGTCGCCCGCAGGTACCGCCCCGCGCGTTCCGGCCATCGGTTCCGCGATCAGCAGGCGCCCTCCGGGCGGCAGGGCCGCGTGGATCGCGCGCAACAGCGCCGACGCGGCGATATCGTCATGGTCATGCAGCACGCGGACCAGCGTGATCAGGTCATAGCCGCGCGGTAGCGGATCGACCAGAAAGTCCCCGCCATGAATCGCCGTCCGCCCGGCGAGACCGGCCGCCGCGAGCCGGGTCAGCGCCTGCGCGCCCACCGCAGGCAGGTCGAACAGCGCGAGATCGAGCCCGGGCACGCGCGCGCCGACCGACTCGAGGAAGCGCCCCTCGCCACCCCCGACGTCGAGCATCCGGCGATGACGCGAGAACCGGTAGGATCGCAGGATCTGACGCGCCACCAGCGGCTGCGACTCGGCCATCAGCCGGGAATAGGCCGATACGTCGGCCGGAGTGCCCTGCCCGGGATGTTCGGCATAGGCCCAATAATGCGCCAGTGCGCCGCCCCCGCCGTCGCGCCGCAGCAGCGCGACAGGGTCCGCCAGATCGGCATACAACAGGCGGTGATGCGCAACCATTTCGGCAATGCCCGGATTGCCCCGGAGCGCGGCGCCGGTGCTGCCCAGCATCCAGACATCCCCGATCCGCTCGACCAGACCCAGCGCCGCCCCGGCACGCAACAGGCAAAGCGCACCGTCCGGGCTTAGCCGACACGCCATCGCGACGCGGTCGATCGACGTCGGCCCGTCGGCCAACACGTCGAACAGTCCGGTCTCGAGACAGGCCGTCAGGGTCTGGGAATAAACGAACCCAGCGACCAGATCGAACGTCCTGCGCGCCCGCGCGCGCGCAACAGGCCGGGTGAGCCAGAAATCCGTCGCAAACTGCTGAAAGCGCGGGGCGGCCAGGACGCGGTTCCGCCACCCGGTCCAGCACAAACGCAACCGTTCGATATAGCCCTTTGACATGTCGTTCGATGTGGACGAAACCATATGTCCATTTATGTGGACAACGGCCCGTAAAGGTCAACGTCCCGAAAGGCGCGCGATGGCAACGCAGGACCAGGTCGTGGTGATCGGCGCCGGTATCGGCGGGCTGGCCACGGCCGCGTTGCTCGCCGCGCGCGGAATGCACGTCACGGTGGTCGAGGCGGCGCAGACCCCGGGCGGAAAGATGCGCGAGGTCATGGCGGATGACACTCCGATCGACGCCGGCCCCAGCGTGTTCACGATGCGCGCGGTGTTCGACGCCCTGTTCGAAGCGTGTGGCGCGTCGCTCGACGCGCATGTCGCGCTGACCCCCGCAACGATCCTCGCGCGGCATGCCTGGGGGGACGACCGGCTCGATCTGTTCGCCGACCCGGCGGCGAGCGAAGCCGCGATCGGGGACTTTGCCGGGGCCCGTGCGGCGGCCGGCTATCGCGCGTTCCGGACCGAGGCGCAGCGCATCTTCACGACGCTCGATCGTCCCTTCCTGCGTGCACCGCAGACCAACCCGCTCGGGCTGACGTGGCGGCTCGGCTGGCGCGGTTTCGCCGATCTCAGCCGGATCCGGCCCTATGAAACGCTGTGGCACGCGCTTGGCGAGCATTTTCAGGACCCGCGGCTTCGGCAGCTGTTCGGACGCTATGCGACCTATTGCGGGTCGTCGCCGTTCCGCTGCCCGGCGACGCTGATGCTGATCGCGCATGTCGAGGCATCGGGCGTGTGGCTGGTCGACGGCGGCATGCACCAGCTCGCACGCGCCATCGCCGCCTTGGCCACGCGCCACGGGGCGACGTTCCGCTATGGCACAGCCGTGTCCGAGATCCTGGTCGAGCGCGGACGCGCCGCCGGGGTCGCGCTGGCGACGGGCGAACGGATCGCCGCGACCGCCGTGGTGTGCAACGCCGATCCCGCAGCCCTCGCGGCCGGGGCCTTTGGCGACCGTGCGCGCCGCGCCGTTTCGCCGGTCCCGCCCGGACGACGGTCGCTTTCGGCGATGGTGTGGTGTGCACGCGGGACCGCGCAGGGCTTTCCGCTCGTCCGCCACAATGTGGTCTTTTCGCGCGATCCCGCGGCGGAATTCGCCGCGCTCGCCGCCGGCCGACTCGCGAGCGATCCCAGTGTCTACGTCTGCGCGCTGGACCGCGACGCCGCCGACGGCGCGGGCTGCACCGCGCCCGAGCGCCTGCAGATCATCGTGAACGCGCCGCCGACCGGCGATACCCCCTTCACCCAAGCGGAGACGGACCCATGTACCCAGTCGATGCACGCAACGCTGCGCCGCGCCGGCCTGACGCTCGATCTGCCGGAGCAGGCCACGGTTCTGACGACGCCATCGGACTTCGCCACGCTGTTCCCACGGACGGGTGGAGCCCTTTATGGACCGGCCTCGCACGGGTGGGCGGCCTCCTTCCGGCGCCCCGGCAGCCGGACGCGGATCCCTGGGCTCTATTGCGCGGGAGGGAGTACCCATCCGGGCGCGGGCGTGCCGATGGCGGCCTTGTCCGCCCGGCTAGCCGTCGATTGCCTGCTCAGGGACCGCGCTTCGATGGCGCGGTCGCACCCGGTGGCTATGCCTGGTGGTATGTCGACGCCTTCAGCGCGGACGGCCGCTTCGGCCTGACCATCATCGCCTTCATTGGCAGCGTCTTCTCCCCCTATTACAAGCTGTCGGGGCGGGCGCGGCCGGACAATCACTGCGCGATCAACGTATCGCTCTGCGGTCCGCGCGGCAGTGCGTGGGCGATGACCGAACGCGGCGCCGGACGGGTGCGTCGGGATGCCGACCATTTTGCGGTGGGCCCCAGCGCCCTGAGCTGGGACGGCGATACGCTGGTGATCGACATCGCCGAAATCTCCGCGCCCTTGCCCTATCCGGTGCGCGGGACGGTGCGGGTGCGGCCCGAGATGATCGGCACCACCGCCTTTGCGCTCGACCCCGACCAGCGTCATCGCTGGCACCCGGTCGCGCCGCGCGCGCGGGTCGAGGTGGAGATGGTGCATCCCGACATGCGCTGGACCGGCGATGGGTATTTCGATTCGAACTTCGGGGACGAGCCGCTCGAAACGGGGTTCGACGACTGGCATTGGGCGCGCGCGCATCTCAAGCACGACGTCGCGGTGCTGTACGAGGGCCGCCGGCGCAACGGTGCGCCGTTCGACCTGGCGCTGCGGGTCGATCGGCAGGGGCGCTGGCATGACGTCGCGCCGCCGCCGCGCGTCGCGCTGCCCCGGACGCGGTGGCTGGTCCCGCGCGCGACCCGCGCGGATGCGGGCAGCACGCCAAGGGTCGCGCGCACCTGGATCGATGCGCCTTTCTATGCGCGCTCGGCGCTCGACATGCAGCTGTTCGGGGAACCGGTGCGCGCGGTGCACGAGAGCCTGTCGCTCGGACGATTCCGCTCACCGGTCGTCCAGTCGATGCTCCCCTATCGCATGCCCCGGGCGTTCTGGTGACGGCTCCGGTCGGTCGGTCTTGTCCCGCGCGATCTCGCGGTTGATCGAGACGAGCTGCCAGACGATCAGGCCGATCGTGGGGACGCCGACACTCGCCATGTCGAGCAGCGCGAACAGGCCGGGGTGCGCGGTCATTCCGACCCCGTCACCAGATGTTCCGCAAACCGGCCGATCAGCCCGGCGATGTCCGCCGGCCGCTCCTCATGCGCGAGATGCCCGAGCCCGGGCAGCAGCTCGACCCGGCTGTCCGGCAGCAGTGCCGCCGCCTGCCGGACCGATGCGGACGGGATCGCCCTATCGGCTGCCCCGTGGATCAGCAGGGTCGGAACGGTGACCTTCGGGAGGTCCCGGGCGAATGCCTCGAGATCCCATGACGCCATCATGGTGATCGCGCCCGCGACCTGATCCGAGGTCGCAAACAGCGCCCGGTACAGCGCGACCCCGTCGGTTGCGATCCGCGATCCCGTCGCCTGGCGGAGGAACCGTTCGGCATCGCCCGGTCCCCGCGCCATCGCCGCCACCAGATGCGGCGCGAACGGATTGACGAAGAGCATCCGGGCCAAAGTCGGAAAGACTTTCGCGGCAAGGCCCGGGAACGGCATCAGCGCCGAGCTCAGGCCCACCACCCCGGCCGGACGGATCCGCCGGTCGAGCACCATCCGCAGCGCGATCGCCGCGCCCGCGGAATGGCCGACGACCAGATCCGGCGCGACGTCGAGCGCGTCGAGCAGATCACCCAGCGCGCGCGCCAGCGCGGGCATCGCCAGCCCCCCCGCCGGCCGACCCGTGGTAAAGCCATGGCCCGGCAGATCGGGCGCGACGACCGTGAAACGCTGTGCCAGCAAGGGTGCGAGATCCCGCCAGCTATGCGTCGCCGCGCCGGTGCCGTGGACCAGCAGCACGACCGGCCCCGCCCCCATGACCTGCACGTGCCAGCGGACCCGCCCGGCGTCGACGAAGCGGCTGGACGCGCGATTGGGCCAGTCCCGGCCTTCCTCGCTCCAGCGCGCACGGCTCATGCGGCCTGTGCGGCGGCGACCGCGCGGTGCATCGCCGCGGCATCCGCGCGCGGCAGCGGCAGATAGCGCGCGCCCATCGCCAAGGCGAGCCGCGCCCCCTCGGGGCGCGGGCGCGGGGCGGTGTCGACCAGCACGGCGGCGATGCCCGCCTGGCCGATCGCCCGCGCCGCCTGTTCGGCATCGCGCGCCGCCCGCTCGCGGACGGCGGTGCCGTCGACGGCGATATTGCCGCGACCGTCGGTCAGGACGACGAGGAAGGGCGTCCGACCCCGCGCCCGCGCCGCCTCGGCGAGGTCGCGCGCGGCGGCGAGCCCGGCGGCGAGCGGCGTTCCCCCGCCCCCCGGCAGGTCAGCCAACGCACGCCGCGCGCGCGTCAGCGATCGCGTGGGCGGCAGCAGGACTGTTGCCCCCGTCCCGCGAAACGCGACGAGCGCGACCTGCGCGCGCTTTACATAGGCCTGCGCCAGCAAGAGCTCGACCGCGCCCTTCGCCTCCGCCAGCCGTGCCGCAGCGGCGGAGCCGGAGGCGTCGACCGCGAAGATCGTCAGCGTCTCCGCGCGCGTTTCGAACCGCCGGATGCGCAGATCGGCACGCCGGATCCGGATCGGCCCGTCCCCGCGCGCGCGCAGGGCCTGCCACGGCGCGGCGGCGCGGATCGTATCGATCAAGCTCAGGCGCAGGCCACCGCGCGGCACCCCGGCGCGCGACCCGAGCGGGCGCCCGCGCTGCGCCGACATCCGCCGCTCGCCTGCGCCACGGGTGCGACTCGGGCTCCGCCGCCCCCCGTGGGTCGCGAGCCCGTCGAGCACGTCGCGCGGAAGCGTGGCGAGCGCCGCGGCCAGCACCACGTCTTCGGGCGGATCCGCCCTGCCCTTGTCTTCGTCGCCCGTTTCGCCCGCGTCGGGGGGCGGTGCGTCTCCTGCCGTTTCGGGTGCAGGCGGTGCCGGAAGGCGTGTCGCGCGCGGGAGCAGGACCAGGCGCACCGCCAGGACCAGGTCGCTCTCGTGGATAGCCGCGCGCCCGGCCAGCGCCGCCGAGGCTCGCGCCGCACGCAACGCAAACAAGGTCGCGCGCGCGGAATCGACACCCAGCGCCATGGCGATCTCGACAAGGATCGTCAGCGGGTCGGCGGGTTCCTCCTCCCCTTGAGCCCTTCCCTCCGCGTCCCCCGCCGCGGAAACCGCAGGGGTCGCGTCGTTCGCCGAAAGATCGGTCCAGAAGGCCAGTCGCTCCGCCAGTGCGCGGGGTGTCGCCTCCTCGTCGACGCCGTCGTCCAACGCGACCACCGCCAGGCGCACCGGCGTACCGTCCACCGCGCGGGCATCCAGCACCGACGCGATCCGCGCCGCGGTCGCCTCCGCCATTCGCTCGGCCATCGGCACGACGACCAATCCCCCGCTCGCCCCGACCAGCACGCCGTGCTGTCGCACCGGCCGCCCGAGGGCGAGCGTCGCGGCGAGATCGAGCCCGCCGAGCAACGCCGCGTCGTCCCCGTGCACCGGCAGCCGTCGCAGCGGCGCCCCTTCCGCCAGCGCAGCGTGCAGGGTCGCAACGACGGCGTCGCGCACCTCGCCTCCGCCGCCGTGCAGCACCATGCCGCCCAGTCCGACCGGATCCCAGGCGCATAAGCGTGCCGCCAGCAGCGCGTCCTCCGGCGGCGTCGGGATGCCGATCACGCCGCCGCCAAGGCGTCCAGCGCGCGTTCGATCCGCACGGTCGAGCCGGTTTCGTCGAGCACCCCCCGGCGCAACCGGTGCCGCAGCGCGAGCGGGGCAATCCGCGCGATATGGTCCGCCGTCACCATCGCAACGCCGTCCAGCGCCGCGAGCGCGCGCGCCGCGCGCATCAGCGTCAGTTCGCCCCGCAATCCGTCCGCGCCGACCGCCATGCACAGCGTCGCCGCGCGCGCCAGCATCGGCTCGGGCACCGCCACCGCGGCCACGCCCGCCCGGCCCCGCGCGATGCGCTTGAGCGTCTTTTTCTCGGCCGCCTGCCACGCCTCGGCAAAGGCCTCGGGGTTCCGCTCGAACGCATCGCAGCGCTTGAGGATCTCGACCCGGCTGGCGAGGTCCTGCGGCGTGCGAACGTCGACGGACAGGCCGAAGCGATCGAGCAATTGCGGGCGAAGCTCGCCTTCCTCGGGGTTTCCGCTGCCGACCAGCACGAACCGCGCCGGATGCCGCACCGACAGGCCTTCGCGTTCGACGACATTCTCGCCTGATGCCGCGACGTCGAGCAACAGATCGACGATATGATCCTCGAGCAGATTGACTTCGTCGATATACAGGAAGCCGCCATTCGCCCGCGCGAGCAGCCCCGGCTCGAACGCCTTAACGCCGGCCCCCAGCGCCCGCTCCAGGTCGAGCGCGCCGACCACGCGGTCTTCGGTGGCGCCGAGCGGCAGGTCGATGAAGGGCACCGGCACGCGCGCCCTGGGTTCCGGTGCCGGTGCGCCTTCGGCATGGAAGCCCGCCAGCGCGGCCGGCATCGGCGGCAGCAACGCCGCCAGCGCCCGCACCGCGGTCGATTTGCCCGTGCCGCGATCGCCGAACACCATCACCCCGCCGATTCGCGGATCAACCGCCGCGAGCAGCAGCGCCAGCTTCATATCGTCCTGGCCGACGATCGCCGAAAAAGGGAACGGCCTTCGCATGGCGTCAGTGTACCACGCGCTTGACACCGAACAAGTGGACACTGGCAATTCTCGCGCGATGGCACCAGATGTACCGCATGAACCCGCTTTACGTCTCTGGCGCCGGCGCCGTCGTCCTGTTGATTGGTGGCGGTCTGGCAACGCCGATCGGCTCCTGGTATCGCGCGCTCCGCAAGCCGTCGTGGCAGCCACCGAACTGGCTGTTCGGGCCGGCCTGGACGATCCTGCTGGGCCTGGCGGCCTGGTCCGCCGCGATTGCCTGGACCGCGGCGCCGGACGCCACCGCGCGGACGCACGTCGTCATCCTGTTTGCGGTCAACGCGCTGTTCCATTTCCTGTGGAGCCCGTTGTTCTTCGCGCTCAGGCGTCCCGACTGGGCGCTGGTCGAGGTGGTTTTCCTGTGGGGTTCGCTCCTTGCCCTGCTGGTCGGCCTGGCGCCGATTTCCCCTTTCGCCGCCCTGCTGATCGTCCCCTACTTCCTGTGGGTCAGCTTCGCCGCCCTGCTCAACCGGGCGATCGTGCGACTGAACGGCCCCTTCGCCTGACCACCCATTCTCCGATTTGTTTGCGCGCCTGAACAGGCGTACAATGCTCCAACAGAAAAGAAGGAAAGCCGCTACACACGAGAGGATCCTGCCATGCCCACGACGTGGAATGCCACCCCCGCACATCCGTCCGCCGCAGCCCCTGACCTGCCGGAGATCCGGCGGATCAGCACGCACGACCTCAACTGGGCCCTGGCCGAAGGCTGGCGCGATTTCACCGAAAAGCGCGGCGATCTGATCTTTCTCGGCCTGTTGTATCCGATCGTGTGTTTCCTGGCCGTGCTGCTGGCGTCCAATGCGCCGCTGCTGCCGCTGCTGTTCCCGCTCGTTGCCGGACTGTCGATCGCCGGGCCGGCCGTGGCGTCGGGCTTCTACGAGCTCGCCCGCCGCCGCGAGGAAGGGCGCGACTCGAGCTGGTGGCATTTCCTCGATCCGCTCAACGGACGCAGCCGGACCCCGCTGGCGATGCTGACGTCCGGGATCGCGATCCTGTTCATCGGTTGGCTGGTGGTCGCTTATGCGCTGTATCAGGCGACCCTCGGCGCGACGCAGCCGATGCAGGTCGGCGACGTCTTCGGACGGCTCTTCACCACGACCGAGGGATGGGAACTGATCGTGCTCGGCAACCTCGCCGGGGCGGGGTTCGCGGTGGCCACGCTGGTGCTCGCGGCGGTGTCTTTCCCGATGGTGGTCGACCAGCCGGTCGACGCCGCGACCGCGCTGCGCACGTCGATTCGGGCGGCGCGCGAGAATCCGCGGGAGATGCTTGGCTGGGGCATGCGAGTCGCGGGCCTGATGCTGCTGGGGATGATCCCGGCGGCGATCGGGCTGGCGGTGGTGCTGCCCTGGCTGGGCTATGCCACCTGGCACCTGTACACGCGACTGGTGGTGCGCTGAGCGTTCGTTACCGGACGGCAGGACGCACCGCCGCGAGAAGGGATCGACCGCACGCCGCGTCAGCGGCTATGGCGGAGCCATGATCACGCTCATCCTCGCGCGGGCCGACAACGGCGTCATCGGCAACGCGGGCGCGCTGCCCTGGCATCTTCCCGCCGACCTCAAGCGATTCAAGGCGCTGACCATGGGCAAGCCGATGATCATGGGCCGCAAGACCTTCGACAGTTTCCCGGCTCCCTTGCCCGGTCGTCGCCACATCGTGCTGACCCGCGACCCGGCGTGGAGCGCCACCGGCGCGGAAGTGGTCCACGGGATGGATGCCGCACTGGCCCGTGCGGGTGACGGCGAAATCATGGTGATCGGCGGGGCGGAGGTGTTCGCGCTGTTCGCGCCGCATGCCCGCCGGATCGAACTGACCGAGGTACATGCGGTACCGGCGGGCGATGCAGTCGTCCCGCCCTTTACCGGCTGGCGCGAGATCGCCCGGGAGGACCATGCCGCAGCCGGGACTCGCCCCGCCCACAGCTTCGTCACGCTGACCAGGGACTGATCGCCCCCGGGCTTGCCGCGCCGCGCCCTGCCCCGCATACCGGCGGCCTGACCGGACCGGCACGTCGATGCCAGAGCACGTCCGGCAGGGCGGAGAGTGGCGATGATGCGCAAGATCCTGTGGGCGGTGCTGGCCGTCGCCATGCTTGGCGCGTTGCTGTTCTTCGTCCTGGCACCCGGCATGGTCGAGCGCGGCATGAACGTGGTCGAGCCGGTCGCGCTGCGGATCACGCCCCGCGCCCAGGCCTTGCATGCGCGCCTGCAGGTCGCTGACATGCATGCCGACACGCTGCTGTGGCAGCGCAGCCTGCTCGCGCCGGCGTCTCGGGGACAGGTGGACCTACCGCGGTTGCTCAAGGGAAATTACGCGCTGCAGGTGTTTTCGTCGGTGACCAAGACTCCGGCGAACCAGAATTACGATTCCAATCGATCCGACACCGACAACATCACCGCGCTGGCCATCGCCGATCTGCAACCGCCCCGCACCTGGGGGTCGCTGCTGCAACGCTCGCTATGGCATGCGCAGAAGCTCGACCGCTACGCGGCCGCTTCCGACGGCCGGTTGCGGGTGATCCAGTCGGCGGCGCAACTCGACCGCCTGCTCGCGGACCGCGCGGAAGGCGCGAAGGTCGTGGGCGCGATGCTCTCGATCGAAGGGCTGCAGGATCTCGAGGGCAAGCTGGCGAATCTCGACCTGTTGTACCGCGCGGGGTTCCGCATGGCGGGGCTCGCCCATTTCTTCGACAATGACGTCGCGGGCTCGATGCATGGGGAAGCGAAGGGCGGGCTGACGCCGCTCGGCCGGCAGGCGGTGCGGCGGATGGAGCACCTCGGCATGGTCGTCGACATCGCGCATGCGAGCCATGCCACGATCGCCGACGTGCTGGCCATGGCACGCCGCCCGGTGGTGGCGAGCCACGGCGGCGTGCAGGCGACGTGCAAGGTCAACCGCAACCTGACCGACGCCGAAATCAGGGGGGTCGCCCGGACCGGCGGCCTGGTGGGGATCGGCTATTGGGATGCCGCGATCTGCTCGACCCGCCCGGACGCGGCCGCAGCGGCGATTGCCCATGTCCGCGACCTGGTCGGGGTCGACCATGTCGGGCTCGGCTCCGATTTCGATGGCGCGGTGACGACCGGGTTCGATTCCGGCCAGGTCGTCGCGATCACCCAGGCGTTGATCGATCGCGGCTTCAGCGACGCCGACATCGCCAAGGTGATGGGCGGGAATGTCCTGCGCGTCCTGCGTGCCGGGATCATCCCCGACAAAGCCGCCTAGCGCAGCCGCGTCCGCGCCCGTATAGGCCGGTCGCATGGAGCGGCTCGACGGCAGCTCGGCGGTTCCGGAGCGCTTGCGCGGCGGGATCATCGCGCTCGGCAATTTCGATGGATTTCACCTGGGGCATCAGGCCGTGGTCGGCCGTGCCGTGGCGCGCGCGCGCGCGGAGGGCCGCCCGGCGCTCGTGGGCACGTTCGATCCGCACCCGATCCGCCATTTCGTCCCCGACAGCGCGCCGTTCCGCCTGACCACGCTCGACCAGCGCCAGCGGCTGTTTGCCGAGGCGGGTGCGGATGCGATGGTCGTGTTCCGCTTCGATACCGCGCTCGCCGCGCTCGGGGCGGAGGCGTTCGTCGAACAGCGGCTGATCGCGGCGCTCAGCATCGCCGGTGTGGTGACCGGCGAGGACTTCACCTTCGGCAAGGCGCGCAGCGGGTCGGTCGCGATGCTCGCGGCGTTCGGCGCGGCGCGCGGTTTCTCGGTCGATACCGTAGCCCCGGTGGCGCTCGACGGCGCGACCGTATCGTCGAGCCGGGTGCGCGAACTGCTGCAGGAGGGCGACCCGCGCGGCGCGGCGCGGCTGCTGACGCGCCCGTTCGCGATCGCGGGGCTGGTCCAGCATGGCGACAAGCTGGGGCGCACGATCGGCTATCCGACCGCCAATCTCGACATGGGCGGGTATGTGCGCCCGGCCTACGGGATCTACGCGGTGCGCGGGACGCTGACCGACGGGCGCGTGCTCGACGGCGCGGCGAACCTCGGGATCCGCCCGAGCTTCGATCCGCCGAAGGAACTGCTCGAACCGTTCTTCTTCGATTTTTCGGGCGACCTGTACGGGCAGCCGCTGGAGGTGGCGTTGATCGACTATCTGCGACCCGAGGCGCGTTTCGACTCGCTCGAGGCGCTGACCACGCAAATGGACGCGGACTGCGCGCGCGCTCGGGACTTGCTCGCGCGCTAGGGTACCCCAAGCCGTCAGCCCCGGGTCGCCAAGTTGGCGCGATGTGCGCGGTTACCGTGCCGGCCCCGGCTCGCGCGAAACCTCTGCGAACGGCGGTTTACGACCCTTCGTTTGCTGTTTTCCCGCGAAAGCGGGAATCCAGGGCCACGCATGACAACGGCTTACAATTCTCGCGACTCCTGGACTCCCGCTTTCGCGGGAGAACAGCTGTGGGTTCGCGGAGGCCATGCCTGCGCCGGGGTGACGGGGGGTTTCGGGACCAGCGTCGCAAGGCCAGCGCAAGGTCTCGCCTAGCCCTGCGCAACCCTGCACCAAGCTGAACGCGATGTTGTTTCACGTTCATGCAACTGCGCGTAATTACGGACTGTTACTGCTTCGGAAGTAATCCAAGGCAAGACTGTAACTGGGAGTAATTCAATGCGCACTTTCCTGATGGCGCTCAGCGCCGCTTCGCTCGTCATTCCCGCCACCATGGCCTTCCCGACCGCCGAAGCCGGCGCGCGCGAGCATTACCGTCACTATTCGCCGCGCGTCTATCAGGGCCGCGATGGCCGCCGGTATTGCCGCCACTCGGACGGGACGACCGGTCTGCTGGTCGGTGGCGTCGGGGGCGCGCTGCTGGGCAACTCGATCGCCGGCCATGGTGACAAGACGCTCGGCACGGTACTCGGTGGTGTCGCCGGCGCGTTCGGTGGCCGCGCGATCGATCGCGCCAGCACGGCGGATCGTCGCTGCAACTAACAGCTGTCCGTTCAGCACCCTATATCCAGCGCGGGCCTTGACGGGCCCGCGCTTTTTTGTGCCCTCGAGGAGAATGACGATGACCACACGCAGCGGATCGGCCACCTATGACGGCCTCGGCAAAGCCGGCAAGGGCCATGTCTCGACCCAGTCGGGCGTTCTTTCGGATACGCAATATGGCTTCAACAGCCGCTTCGAGGATGGTGCCGGCACCAACCCCGAGGAACTGATCGCCGCCGCGCATGCGAGCTGCTTCACGATGGCGCTCAGCTTCGCGCTCGCAGGCGCCGGTTTTACCGAGGGCAAGCTCGAGACGACCGCCAAGGTCACGCTCGACAAGGATGGCGACGGCTTCACCATCACCAAGTCGGCCCTCGACCTCAAGGCGACGATCGACGGGATCGATCCGGCAAAGTTCGAAGAGATCGCGGCAGGCGCCAAGGCGAACTGCCCGATCTCGAAGGTGCTTAATGCTGAAATTACATTAACCCATTCGCTTAACGCCTGATTTTGCTGACCCTTGCGTGAACGGTAGGTAGTTTTCCGTTCACGCAACTTTCGGTGCCGGGGATGAGTTCTCTATCCTGATCCACAATATGGATTTGGTTTAAGGAGCTCATCCCAATGCGTACGTTCATTCTGGCGGCGGCCATCGCAGCGTCCGCGCTGACCGCGATTCCGGCAGTCGCCCAGGACAACCCCAATCGCGAATATCGCCAGGACGTCCGCGATGCACGCCAGGACTATCGCCATGACATCCGCAACGCCGACTCGCGCGACGATGTCCGCGATGCGCGCCAGGATTATCGCCGCGACGTGCGCGATGCCCAGCGCGACCGCAACCGCGACTGGCGCCAGTATCGCAACTATGACTACAACCGGTACGAGAACGGCCAGCGCGCCTATTACGCCGAGAATTACTATCGCGACGGCCAATATTACCAGCCGCGCCGCCTGACGCGCAACGACCGGATCTATCGCGGTCGCGACAACCGCTATTACTGCCGTCGTGGCGACGGCACGACCGGGCTGATCGTCGGCGGTCTCGCCGGTGGCGCGCTCGGCAATACGATCGCGGGCGGCGGTTCGCGTCTGCTCGGGACGCTGATCGGCGGCGGCGCGGGTGCGCTGCTCGGCCAGTCGGTCGATCGCGGCAACGTCGTCTGCCGCTAACGCCGGTCGACGGTTAGACGGAAGGACCCGGCGTGCGAACGCCGGGCCCTTCTGCCGTCTGGCGTCAAAGCAAACCGCCGCCCAGCATCAGCCGGATCACCGCGACGATCAGCACGAAGATGTTGAAATTCCGCCCGGTCTTGTGCCCGGAAAGCATGCCAAGCGCCGCGCCCACCACGGCGATCGGGATCGCGAGATAATTGGCGAGTCCGAAGAACGGCACCAGCCCGACGAGCGCCACCGGCAAGGCGGCGAGACCGACCAGAACCGAAATGATGTTGACGATCATACCCATGCCGTGACCATGACGGCGAGGTTGGGGTTATGCAAGGTTTGCTGGCAAGCCGCTGAGCGACGGCCGACATACATCGCCGAACGACGTTTCCACGGGGCCGGGGTGACGAATGCGTCATTCCGCGCTAACGCAGCCGCAATGGTTCAGCTTTTTCTCGTCATGGCGGGTGGTGCCCTGGGCACCGCGGCGCGCTATCTCGTCGGGCGTGGCGCGGTTGCCGCGTTCGGCCCGATCTTTCCCTACGGTACGCTTGCGGTCAACCTGATCGGCGGGTTCGCGATGGGCGTGCTGATGGGCATGCTCGCGCGTGTCGGCGGCAATGAGAATACGCGGCTGTTGCTCGGCGTCGGGGTTCTCGGCGGCTTTACAACCTTTTCTTCCTTCTCGCTCGAGGTCGTGACGATGGTCGAGCGCGATGCGTGGATGACCGCGCTCGGCTATGTCCTTGCGTCGGTCCTCGGCGCGGTGCTGGCGCTGTTCGCCGGCCTCTGGCTTACCCGGATCGCAGCATGACCACCAAGACTCCCGACAAGCCCAGCAAGGCGACCAGCGACGTACGCCAGTTCAGCGTGGGGCCCGACGATGACGGGATCCGGCTCGACCGCTGGTTCAAGCGGCATTTGCCCGACACGAGCTACACCACGGTCGCCAAATGGGCGCGCACCGGGCAGCTCCGCGTCGATGGCGCGCGCGCCAAGCCGGGCGACCATGTCGTCGCCGGCCAGGCGATCCGCGTTCCCCCGGCCGAGCCGGTCCGCATCGACGCGCCGCAAAAGCGCGAGCGTCCGCCGCTCAGCGAAGACGAGATCACCTTCGCGCAGGAAATGGTGATCCACCGCGATGCGCAGGCGATCGTCCTCAACAAGCCGCCCGGTCTCGCGACGCAGGGCGGGACCAAGACGATCGAGCATGTCGACGGCCTGCTCGATGCGTTGCAGGACGACATGGAGGGCCGCCCCAAGCTGGTCCACCGGCTCGACAAGGATACGAGCGGCGCGCTGCTGATCGCGCGGACCGCGCGCGCGGCGGCGTATTTCTCCAAGTCCTTCTCCTCGCGCACCGCGCGGAAGACCTATTGGGCGCTGGTCGTCGGCGTGCCGTCGATCGAGGACGGGATGATCGAACTGCCGATCGCCAAGCAACCCGGCACCGGCGGCGAGAAGATGCATGTCGACGAGAAGGAAGGCAGCCCCGCGCGCACGCGCTACCGCGTGATCGAGATGGCGGGGACGACGACCGCGTGGCTCGAGCTGATCCCGCATACCGGGCGCACGCATCAGTTGCGTGTCCACCTCGCGGCGATCGGGCATCCGATCGTCGGTGACGGAAAATATGGCGGGCAGGCCGCGTTCTTGACCGGCAACATCTCGCGCAAGATGCATCTCCATTCGCGCCGGATCCGGATCGACCACCCCGATGGCGGCGCGATCGACGTCCAGGCCGAATTGCCGACGCATTTCTCCGAGAGCCTCAAGCAGCTCGGGTTCGACGAGATGCTCGGCAACATGATGCCGCTCGAATCGCCCCCGCCGCCGAGCCGCGAAGTGAAGAAGCAGCAAGCGCGCCAGCACGCCAAGACCTTCCGCAAGGATCGCAAGGGCGAACGGCGGCGGCGCGGTTCGGCGACGTGATTCGGGGGGGAAGCGCTTGTGCTCCTGCGCAGGCAGGAGCCCAGAGTTGCAGGCGCCGCGTCCGTGACGCTGGGCTCCTGCCTGCGCGGGAGCACGAAGGTATGGAAGCGCTGCGGACCTGATGCATCCCGATCCGGCCTTTCGCTGGGAAGACCGCGATGCGATGCGCGCGCTGGTGCGCGAACTCGGCTTCGGCGCTTTGTTCGTCGCGACGCCCGATGGCCCGCGCGTGGCGCATGTCCCGGTGGTATGGAACGACGACGCGACGCTCGCTTTCCATGTCTCGCGCGGCAACGGGATCGCGCGGCATCTGGACGGTGCTACGGGTGTGTTCGTGGTGCAGGGGCCGGACGGTTATGTCAGCCCGGACTGGTACGGGCTTGGCCCCGATCAGGTGCCGACGTGGAATTATGTCGCGGTCGAGCTGGAAGGCCGGATCGCGCGGCTCGATCACGACGGGCTGGTCGAGCAAGTCGATCGCGTCTCGGCGCTGCAGGAGGAGCGGCTCGCGCCCAAGACGCCGTGGACTCGCGACAAGATGGACGCGGCGCTGTTCGAGCGGATGACGCGCGGCATCCTCGGGTTCACGCTGACCGTGCAGGCGTGGCGCGGCACGCTGAAGCTCGGGCAGAACAAGCCGGACGCCGCGCGGCTTGCGGCGGCGGATGGCGTCGAAGCGGCGGGTCGGCGTGGGATCGCGCACTGGATGCGGAACGTATGATGGGCAGCCGGTCCTACCCCCTCGCGCCCTTCCCCGGCGAAGGCCGGGGCCCAGTCGCGCCGTCCATCGGCATCGAACGCAGCATGCGCCCCATCCGCCAGCACGACCGGGCCCCGGCCTTCGCCGGGGAAGGAAATATCTCATGACAGCCCTCCCCTCCCCCGCCCGCCTCGCGCTGTTCGATTGCGATGGCACACTGGTCGACAGCCAGGACAATATCTGCCGCTCGGTCGAAGCCGCGTTTACGCAGGCGAACCTCGTGGCACCCGACCGCAGCGCCATCCGCCGGATCGTTGGCCTGAGCCTGGTCGAAGCAATGCAGATGCTGCTGCCCGACGGCGACCCCGCACTGCACCGCAGCCTGGCGGACGATTACAAGGCGGCGTTCTTCAAGATGCGCACCTCGGGCGCGATGAGCGCCGAGCCGCTGTACGACGGCATTCTCGACGTGCTCGACCAGCTCGCGGGCGAAGGCTGGAAGCTAGGCGTCGCGACCGGCAAGTCCGACCGCGGCCTTGCGCATATCCTCGCGCATCACGGGATCGCCGCGCATTTCATCACGCTGCAGACTGCCGACCGCCACCCCTCCAAGCCGCATCCCTCGATGATCGAGACCGCGATGGCGGATGCGGGCGCGGTGCCGGAGACGACGGTGATGATCGGCGACACCAGCTACGACATGCTGATGGCACGCGCGGCGGGGACACGTGCTTTGGGGGTGGCGTGGGGCTATCACCCCGCCGAGGAACTGACCGAAGCGGGCGCGCATGCGGTCGCGGAGACGGTCGCCGCGCTCCCCGGATTGATGGAACAGCGATGACCGACCCCGATACGCTTGCGCGCAACCGCTATTTCGCGATGCTCGGCACGCGCCTGCTGGGCGTGGCCGGCGCGTTGCTCGGGCTGGTTCTGATCGCCCGCGCGCAATCGCCTGTACCCAAGGTGATCGGCACGGCGCTGGTGATCTCCGCGCTGTTGCTGATCGCGATCGTCCCGCGCGCGCTCGCGCGACGCTGGCGGAGTCCGGAGCAACCATGAAGCGGTTCTGGAAAGAGGTCGCGGTCGATGCCGAGCGCGGGATCCGGCTCGACGACCGCCCGCTGCGGACGCCCGGGCGCGTGCCGCTCGTGCTGCCGACCGAGGCGCTGGCGGAGGCGGTTGCCGAAGAATGGCGTTCGGTCGAAGAGGGGGCTGAGATCGACCCGCGCGCGATGCCGCTGACCGGGCTGGGCAATGCCTCAATCGATCGGGTCGGGCCTGACCCGATCCTGTTCGCACAAGGCCTCGCCCATTATGGCGAGAGCGACCTGCTCTGTTATCGGGCGGATTCACCCGAGGATCTGGTCGCGCGGCAGGCGGCGGCGTGGGACCCGCTGCTCGACTGGGCGCGCGCGCGGTACGACGTGCATATCGAGGTAGCGACCGGGATATTGCACCGCGCGCAGCCTCCGCTGACGCTGACGCGGCTGGCGGACGCGATCGCGGCGCGCGATGCGTTCACGCTGGCGGCGCTGTCGCCGGTCGTGACGATCGGCGGCTCGCTGATCGCGGCGCTCGCCTTGTCCGAGCGCGCGGCGAGCGCGGAACAGGTGTGGGACGCAGTGACGCTCGACGAGGAGTATCAGGCGGAACGCTGGGGCCGCGACCCGCTCGCCGCGGCGGGCATCGCAGCGCGGCGGCGCGACTTCGGTGGCGGCGTTCGGATGCTGGAGTTGCTGGCGGGCTGATTACCGGGAATCCCGCCCCCTATCCGTCATCCCCGCGGAAGCATGACCTCTGCGAAACCTTCGGTGTTCTCCCGCGAAGGCGGGAGTCCAGGAGTCGCGAGAACTGCAAGCCGTTGTTCTGCTTGGCTCTGGGTTCCCGCCGTCGCGGGAAAACAGAAAATAACGGTCCGTGACCCAACTTTAGCAGAGGTCTCGCCTTCGCAGGGAATGACGGCGGGGGGAAAGGACACGCCAAACCCCCAAACAATCCTTACTTCTCCGGCAAGCGCCGAATAAACCCGATCATCCCGCGCTGGCGCGACCGCTTGAGCCGTTCCGCGGTCAAGATCGTCTGGACGCACTCGTAACAGTCATCGAGATCGTCGTTGACCAGAACGTAATCGTACCCGTCCCAATGGCTCACCTCGGCGAGCGCACGGTCCATGCGGCGGTCGATGACCTCCTGCGAATCGGTCGCGCGCTTCTCGAGCCGGTCGCGCAGCGTCTTCAGCCCCGGTGGCAGGATGAACACGCGCACCACATCGCCGCCCGCAAGCTGGAACAATTGCTGCGCGCCCTGCCAGTCGATGTCGAACAGGATATCCTGCCCGTGCTCGAGATCCTTGAACACGGTGTCGCGCGGGGTGCCGTAGCGTTCGTCGAACACGCGCGCCCATTCGAGGAACTGGTCGTCTTCCGCCATGTGACGGAAGGTTTCCTTGTCGACGAAATGATAATCGCGCCCTTCGACCTCGCCCTTTCGCATCGGACGGGTCGTGTAGGACACCGACATCTTGAGCTTGTTATGCTCTTCCCTGAGCAGGCGATTGGCGATCGTCGACTTGCCCGCGCCCGAAGGCGAGGACAGGACGAACATCAGTCCGCGGCGTTTGAAGCTCTTGGGCTGCGAAGAACGATGGTCGGGCATGGCCGCTAGTGGCGCGGCCATAGGGTGTGCGTCAACCCGTCCGGCGTTTTAGCGCTGCGCGGGTTCCGCGCCGAACACCTCGGCCTTGAGCTTGCCGATGCCGCGCAGGACGAGCCAGCCGGTCGCAAACGTCAGCGCGAGCGGAATGACGGCGGTGATGACCTTGGCCGCGATCGCGCCCTCGATCGCGCCGTCGACGCTGCTGTCGTCACCGCTGGAACCGTCGATGGCGGCGCCGATGGCTGCGCCGATAAGGGTCGTTACGCTCATGATTGTCTCCTGTGGTGCGGCAGGTAGCGTTCGGGCGCGACGTTGGTTCCACGCGGGCTCCTGCGCCGGCGGCAGCCGGCCCCACGCCCGTCACCCCGGCGAAGGCCGGGGCCGCCATGTTCGGGGGCAAAACCGGCGATGTCGCGCGCCCGGACGTCCCGCTGCGCCCGGACAACCAGACGGCCCCGGCCTTCGCCGGGGTGACGGGAGGGAAACCGGAGATCAGACCATCGTTTCGGGCCGCACCAGCCGGTCGAACGTCGCCTCGTCCACCAGTCCGAGCGCGATCCCCGCCGCGCGCAGCGTCAGCCCCTCGTGATGCGCATGCTTGGCGATCTTCGCGGCATTGTCATAGCCGATCTCGGGCGCGAGCGCGGTGACGAGCATCAGCGAGCGATCGACCAGCTCGGCGATTCGCGTCTCGTCGGGTTCGATCCCCTCGACGCAGCGCTCCGCAAAACTCTCCATCGCGACCGCGAGCAGATCGATCGAGCGGAGCAATGCCGCGCCGAGCATCGGCTTGAACACGTTGAGCTCGAGATGCCCCTGCAAGCCGCCGATCGTGATCGCCTGATGATTGCCGATCACTTGGGCTGCGACCATCGTCAGCATCTCGCACTGGGTCGGGTTGACCTTGCCCGGCATGATCGAGCTGCCCGGCTCGTTTTCGGGCAGATGCAGCTCGCCCAGCCCCGAGCGCGGGCCGGAACCGAGCAGGCGGATGTCGTTGGCGATCTTAGTCAGCGCGACCGCAAGCGTGTTGAGCGTCCCCGACAACTGGACGATCGGATCGTTCGACGCGAGCGCCTCGAACGGGTTCTGCGCCGGGTGGAACGGCAGACCGGTGATCTCGGAGATGACCAGACAGATGTCGCGCGCAAAGCCCTTGGGCGCGTTGAGCCCGGTGCCGACCGCGGTCCCGCCCTGCGCGAGCCGGTTGGTGCCATGCGTGACCGCCGGGTCGATCCGCCGCCGGCAGCGGTACAATTGGTTGGCGTAGCCCGAGAATTCCTGCCCGAGCGTGACCGGCGTGGCATCCTGCAGATGCGTCCGCCCGATCTTGACGATCCCGCTCCACGCGCGCGCCTTGGCGTCGAGTGCTGCATGCAGCCGGTCGAGCGCGGGGAACAGCCGCTGCGTGACGCCGATCGATGCGGCGATGTGGAGCGCGGTCGGGAAACTGTCGTTCGACGACTGGCTCTTGTTGACGTGGTCGTTCGGGTGGACCGGCGTCTTGCCGCCGCGCGTGCCCATGAGTTGCTCGTTGGCGCGGCCCGCGATCACTTCGTTGACGTTCATGTTGGTCTGCGTGCCCGACCCGGTCTGCCAGATGACCAGCGGGAACTGGTCGTCGAGCGCACCCGCCGCGACTTCGGCGGCGGCCGACTCGATCTGTCCGGCGATGTCCTCGGGAAGCCCGTGCGCGCGGTTCACCCGCGCGGCGGCCTGTTTGACGATCGCGAGCGCATGGACGATCGCGATCGGCATCCGCTCGGTCGCGGGGAAGGGGAAATTCTCGATCGAGCGCTGCGTCTGCGCGCCCCAATAGGCGCTCGCCGGAACCTCGACGGGGCCGAGCGAATCGGTTTCGGTACGGGTGTCGGTCATCGCCAGTCTCCAATGCCCCCGCTCCCATCAGCGGGGACCGGAGGGCTTATTTCTTGCGCTTGAAATCCACCGCGACGACGTTCGATCCGTCCTCGATCGGGGTTGCGGTCGGGCCGTCATTCTCGGCTTCGTCATGCGGGTCGGGGCCCTCGGGGCCTTCCGCCGCCTGGAAGCGCAGCTCGAAATTGACCGCGGGGTCGCTGAACCCGGTGATCGCCGAATAGGGGATCACCAGCTTCGACGGCACCTGGTTGAAGCTCAGGCCGACCGAGAACTTGGTCTCGTCGACCAGCAGATCCCAATAGCGGTTCTGCATGACGATCGTCATCTCGTCGGGGAAGCGCTCCATCAGCCGGGTCGGAATGTCGACGCCGGGGGCCTGGGTCTTGAAGGTGATGTAGAAATGGTGCTCGCCCGGCAGACCGCCGCTTTCGGCGACCGAACCGAGCACGCGGCCCACCACGGCACGCAGCGCCTCCTGGACGATATCGTCATAGGGAATCAGGCTATCGGGAAGACCATCGCTCATGCGCCCTTGGGTAGCGCCCTTTGCTTTCGGGTCAAGATTGCACGGGTGCAAAGAAGCGTTATGGGAAGGGCATGCGCACCGCCACCATCTCCCGCCGGACCAGCGAAACCTCGATTGACGTCACCGTCAACCTCGACGGCACCGGCCGTTACACCGTTTCCACCGGAGTCGGTTTTTTCGATCACATGCTCGAACAACTCGCGCGCCATTCGCTGATCGACATGGACGTCAAGACGGTCGGCGATCTCCATATCGACCAGCATCATACGGTCGAGGATACCGGGCTCGCGATCGGCGAGGCGGTGCTTAAGGCCTTGGGCGAGAAGCGCGGGATCCGCCGCTACGCCGACGCGCTGTCGCCGATGGACGAGACGCTGACCCGCGTCGCGATCGACATTTCCGGGCGGCCGTATCTCGTGTGGAAGACCGAATTCTCGCAGAAGCGCCTCGGCGAGATGGACACCGAGATGTTCGAACATTTCTTCCATTCGTTCGCGCAGACCGCGGGCGTCACGCTGCACATCGAGACGCTGTACGGCAGCAACAACCACCATATCGCCGAGGCCGCGTTCAAGGGCGTCGCGCGCGCGCTGCGCGAGGCGGTCGAGATCGACCCGCGCAAGGCGGATGCGATCCCGAGCACTAAGGGAACGCTCTGACATGGCGGGCGGGTTTCGCGCCGACGGTCCGTTGTGCCTGATCCTGCTTGAGTATGGCGAGTCGCTGGAGGCGGTGGATGCGCAGTTGAAGGCGCATGTCGCGTGGCTTGAGAAAGGCTTTGCGGAGGGCGTGTTCCTCGTTGCCGGGCGGCAGGACCCGCGCACCGGCGGGGTGATCGTCGCGCGCGGGCGCAAGGCCGAGGCGGAAGCGCTCGCCGCGACCGATCCGTTCGTCACCAGCGGAGTCGCGACCGCGCGCGTGATCCAGTTCAACGCGAGCTTCGCCGCGCCCGAGATCGCGGCGTTGCTGGCATGACGCTCGCGCTGATCGATTATGGCGCGGGCAACCTCCATTCGGTCGCCAATGCGCTCAAGGCGGCGGGGTGCGCCGACATTCTGATCACCGCCGATGCCGACGCGGTGACGCGTGCCGACCGGATCGTGCTTCCCGGCGTCGGCGCGTTCGGCGCCTGCGCCGCGGCGCTGCGGGCGGTGCCGGGAATGGTCGAGGCGCTGGAACAGCGCGTGCGGCGCGATGGCGTCCCGTTCCTCGGGATCTGCGTCGGCATGCAGCTGATGGCGGAGACCGGCGAAGAGCACGGCACCCACGCCGGGCTTGGCTGGATTCAGGGTACGGTGCGCCATCTCGCGCCTGCCGATTCGACCGCGAAGGTGCCGCACATGGGATGGAACGACGTCGTGCCGAGCGTCGCGCATCCGCTGATCGTGCCGGGGGAAGCGTATTTCCTGCATTCCTACGCGTTCGAGGGCGCGAACGTGATCGCAGGCACCGACCATGCCGGGCCAGTGACCGCGGCGATCGGCCGGGACAATATGCTGGGCGTCCAGTTCCATCCCGAAAAGAGCCAACGCTACGGGCTGGCGCTGCTCGAACGGTTTCTCGCGTGGCAACCGTGACGCCACCCGTCACCCCGGCGAAGGCCGGGGCCGTTGCGTTCGGCGCAGCCGGGGTGACCGATAGCCTGGCGGCCCCGGCCTTCGCCGGGGTGACGAAGCAGATTGTTACGAGGATTGCATGAGCCTGATCGTATTCCCCGCCATTGATCTCAAGCGTGGCCAGGTCGTCCGCCTCGCCGAGGGCGATATGGATCGCGCGACCGTTTACGGCGACGACCCCGCCGCGCAGGCGATGCTGTTCGCGGATGCCGGCGCGGAGCATCTCCACGTCGTCGACCTCGACGGCGCGTTCGCGGGCGAATCGGTCAATGGCGATGCGGTCCGCGCGATCGTCGAGCGCTTCCCCGGGCACGTTCAGCTTGGCGGCGGGATTCGCGATCGTGCGGGGATCGAACGGTGGTTCGACCTGGGCGTGTCGCGCGTCGTGATCGGTACGGCGGCGCTGGATAATCCTGAGCTCGTGCGCGCGGCCGCGCGCGATTTCCCGGGCGGGATCGTCGTCGCGGTCGATGCGCGCGACGGGTTCGTCGCAACCAAGGGCTGGGCGGATGTCTCGAGCGTCGAGGTGATCGACATGGCGCGGCGGTTCGAGGATGCGGGCGTCGCGGCGCTGCTGTTCACCGACGTCGGGCGGGACGGGATGCTCAAGGGCTGCAACGTCGAGGCGACGGTCGATCTGGCGCGGAACGTGCGGATCCCGGTGATCGCGAGTGGCGGGGTCAAGGGGATTGCCGAGATCCATGTGCTGGCGCTCCACAACCGGGATGGGGTCGAGGGCGTGATCACGGGGCGGGCGTTGTATGACGGCCGGCTCGACCTGGCGGCGGCGCTGGCCGTGGCGAAGGCGGCGTGAGGGGGGTACTACGCTTTCCCCTCCCCTTCAGGGGAGGGGCTAGGGGTGGGGCTGTGTCTCACCGAGGAGTAGCTTTGCTGGACTCCCCCACCCCAACCCCTCCCCTAAAGGGGAGGGGCTTTTTCGCATGACCGTCCGCGCACGCGTCATCCCCTGCCTCGACGTGGCGAACGGCCGCGTCGTCAAGGGCGTCAATTTCGTCGAACTGCGCGATGCGGGCGACCCGGTCGAGCAAGCGCGCGCCTATGATGCGGCGGGCGCGGACGAGCTCTGCTTCCTCGACATCACCGCAAGCCACGAGGCGCGCGGGACGATCCTCGACGTCGTGCGGCGGACCGCGGAGGTATGCTTCATGCCGCTCACCGTCGGCGGCGGGGTGCGTTCGGTCGAGGATGCGCGCGCGTTGCTGCTCGCGGGCGCGGACAAGGTCGCGGTCAACAGCGCGGCGGTCGCGCGGCCCGAGCTGGTCGGCGAGATGGCGGACCGCTTCGGCAGCCAGTGCGTCGTCGCCTCGGTCGATGCGCGGCGCGTGGGCGACGGGTGGGAGGTGTTCACCCACGGCGGTCGCCGCGCCACCGGGATCGACGCGGTCGCGCACGCGCTGCGGCTGGCGGAACTGGGCGCGGGCGAGTTGCTCGTCACGTCGATGGACCGGGACGGGACGCGGGGTGGCTATGATCTCGCGCTGATCCGCACCATCGCCGACAAGGTTCGCGTGCCGGTGGTGGCAAGCGGCGGCGTCGGCGGGCTCGCCGATCTCGTCGCCGGGATTACCGAGGGGCATGCGAGCGCCGTGCTCGCGGCGTCGATTTTCCACTTCGGCGAGGCGAGCATCGCGGACGCGCATGCCGCGCTCGCGGCGGCGGGGATTGCGGTGCGGCGGCCGGTGGCGTGAGGCCATCGTCGCGGAACCACCCCGGCGCAGGCCGGGGCTCAACGGCAAAGCGCCTGATAAGGAGGTGGCGATCCGCCCTTCGGAACCCTGCGCTATTCCGCCCCGGCCTCCGCCGCGGTGGTGCGGCACTTGCAACGTTTTCAGCTGCGGTCGTGACCATGCCATCGCGCCTGCACGCCACCGCCCTCCCGCACAGCGGTGTCGCCACCCCGCGCACTGGCCCAGCGCTGTCCGACATCGCGCTGTTCGTGCTCGCGGCGTTCGGCGTGTTCATCGTGCGTCGCGCGTTGCGCAAGCGCTTCCTCAAGCGCCCGCCCAAGGATTGACGCGCAGGCGCAACTACGCCAGCCCGGACCGCATGGCCGAAGACCCCATCGATACGCTCGCCGCGACGATCCTTGCCCGCAAGGGTGCCGACCCCGCGACTTCCTATACCGCCAGCCTGTTCGGCAAAGGCCGCAGGAAGATCGCGCAGAAGGTCGGCGAGGAAGCGGTCGAGACCGTCATCGCCGCGCTGACCGAGGACAAGGCTGCGCTGGTCGGAGAGGCGAGCGACCTGCTGTTTCACCTGCTCGTGCTGCTGGCGGACTGCGACGTGACGCTCGACGACGTCCGCGCCGAGATCGCGCAGCGCGAGGGTGTCTCGGGAATCGCCGAAAAGGCCGCGCGCGCCAATCCCTGAGGAGAGCATCATGCCCGTCGACGCCACCCTGCCCTATGACGACCAGAACGTGTTCGCCAAGATCCTGCGCGGCGAGATTCCGGCGCAGCGCCTGTACGAAGACGCGTTCGCGATCGCCTTCCCCGACATCAACCCGCAGGCCCCGACGCACATCCTGGTCATCCCCAAGGGCGCCTATGTCTCGTGGGACGATTTCAGCGCGCGCGGCACCGACGCAGAGATCGCGGGCTTCGTCCGCGCCGTCGGCACAGTGGCGCGCGAGGCGGGGCTGGTGACGAGCGGCTACCGCCTGCTGGCGAACGCCGGACCCGATTCGCTGCAGGAAGTCCCGCATCTGCACGTCCACATCTTCGCCGGGCACGCGCTCGGGCCGATGCTCGCGCGCTAAGGCTCTTGCGCGGGGGCCATTTGCAGCTAGGCTCGCGCACAATCATTGCGCGGCAACAAGCCCGCTGAACTCCCGGGAGAATTCACCGCATGTTATTTGGGCGTATCAAGTCTCTCGACGCCATTCTTGCGACTGCTGAGAAGAAATCGCTCCACCGTTCGCTCGGCTGGTTTCAGCTGACCTTGTTCGGGATCGGGTGCGTTATCGGCACGGGGATCTTCGTGCTGACCGCGGCCGGGGCCCAGAAGGCCGGTCCTGGCCTGATGCTGGCCTTCGCGATCGCAGGCGCGATCTGCATCGTGGCCGCGCTCTGCTACGCCGAGATTGCCGCGATGATCCCGGTGGCCGGGTCCGCCTACACCTATACCTATGCCTCCATGGGCGAATTCCTCGCCTGGACGGTCGGTTGGGCGCTGATCCTCGAATATGCGGTCGCCGCCAGCGCGGTCGCGGTCGGGTGGTCGGGCTATTTTTCCGGCACGATCCTGCAACATACGTTCGGCATCCATTTGCCGGCGTATCTTTCGGCGGGGCCGCTCGCGCTCGGCGGCGCGCCCGGCGGGCTGATCAATCTGCCCGCGGTGGTGATTTCCTTCCTGGTCACCTGGCTGCTGGTGATCGGCACGAGCGAGAGCGCCAAGGTCAACGCGGTGCTGGTGATGATCAAGATCGCCGCGCTGCTTGTCTTCATGTTCCTGACGGTGCCGCGGATCGACCCCGCGCAGTTCAATCCGTTCCTTCCCGCCGGCCTGTTTGGCGGCTTCGGCACCGGAGTCGGCGCGGTCGGCGCGGCGGCGACGATCTTCTTCGCCTATGTCGGTTTCGACTCGGTCTCGACCGCGGCCGAGGAAACCAAGAACCCGCAGCGCAACGTGCCGATCGGGCTGATCGGCAGCCTGGTGTTCTGCACGATCTTCTACATCGTCGTCGCGGCGGGCGCGATCGGGACGATCGGCGGCCAGCCGATCATGGGCCCGAACGGCATCCCCTTCCCCACCGGGTCGGAAGAACTCGCGCGGCAATGCGCGATGGCGGAGCATGCCGGCAAGCTGGTCTGCTCGAACGAGGCGCTCGCCCACGTTCTGCGCCAGATCGGCTTCGGCCCGATCGGCAACATGCTCGGCTATGCCGCGTTCATCGCCCTGCCCTCGGTGATCCTCGTGCTGCTGTTCGGCCAGACGCGCATCTTCTTCGTGATGAGCCGTGACGGGCTGCTGCCGGCCGCCTGGAGCAAGGTCCATCCGAAGTGGAAGACCCCGCATATCGTGACGATGATCACGGGGTGCGCGGTCGCGCTGGCGGCGGCGTTCCTACCGGTCGGCCAGCTTGCGGATTATGCCAATGCCGGGACGCTCTATGCGTTCATGATGGTGGCGATCGCGCTGCTCGTGCTGCGCAAGGTCCAGCCAAACCGCAAGCGCGCGTTCCGCACGCCGTTCGCCTGGGTGGTCGCGCCGCTGACGATCGTCGGCTGCCTGTTCCTGTTCTTCAACCTGCCGCTGGTGGCGATGCTGGTGTTGCCGGGCTGGGGCGTGATCGGGTTGCTGATCTACTTCCTCTACAGCCGCCAGCGCAGCCATGTGGGGCGTGGGATCGACGATCCGGAAGAAGCGGAGCTGGCGGGGATGCCGCCGCCGCGGTGATCAAGCTCGATTGAAACGACCGAAGAGGCCGGGGCCCAGTCCCCGGCCTTTTTTTGTGCCCGTGCGGGCCTCCTGTCATCGGGCAGGCGCGGGCATATTGTCCCGGCGTTCCGTCACCGGTAGAAGACGAACGGCGCCGCGTGCGAGCGATGCCGTGTATCCTCCAGCAATAGACGGCCCTGACCGGCCCCGTTTGCGTGAGAAGTCGCAGGTTTGACTGTAATTTCAAAGGTTGATCCGCCCAGGTCATTTACCCGCATCACGGTCGAGGAAAAGCGATGCCCCTGTCTTCTGCACCGACACCCGCTGCTTCGCTGACGATATCGGTGGTCCTCGCCACCCATAACGGCGCACGCTTCTTGCCGGAGCAACTGGACAGCCTGCTCGCGCAGACCCGTCTCCCCGACGAGATCATCATCACCGACGACAATTCCAGCGACGAGACGATGGCCATCGTCGCGGCATTTGCGCAGCAGTCCCGGGTTGCGGTCACCATCATCCGCAACGTGCCGGGTCTGGGGTTTGCCGATAACTTCCTTGCCGCCGCGCATACCGCGACGGGCGACGTCATCGCCTTTTGCGACCAGGACGACGTCTGGCGGTCCGACAAGCTCTACATGTGCGCGGCGGCGTTCGCCGATCCCGCGGTCAGCCTGGTCACCCACCGCGCCAACCTGATCGATCCCGCCGGAGTCCCCATCGGCGTGTTCGACCAGGGGATCACGCAAAATGCCACCAGGCCGCCGCTGAGCTACGATGTGTGGGGCACCTTCGCTGGGTTCACGATGGTGTACCGCCGTGACATCCTGACCGTGTCGCGCGATACCGCGCGGTTTTGCAACTATCTCGATCCAGCGCAGCCAACCGCCCACGACCGCTGGGTCACCTTCCTGGCGCAGATCCTCGGCCAGACCGTCGAACTCGACGCGCCGCTGGTCGATTATCGGCAACACCAGAACAATCTCTACGGTATCGGAAAGCCGCGGGAGAAAGCCGAGGATCGCGCGACGTACGTCGCGAAGGGAAGGACGTATCTGGAAGCGACACGGCGCATGGTCGAGGTGATCGACGAACTGGATCCGGCCTGCGAGGCGCGTTTCCCGGCGTTCGATCGCGCCGCGGCGCGGCGTTTCGTTTGCCGCGCGCTGCGCCAGCAGGAAGCGCGCAGCCGCTCCTACGGTATGCACCCGGTCGTGGCGATGGCCCAGATCGCCTTTGCAACCTGTTGCGGCGCTTATCTCGGCGCAAACGACAACCGGATGCGCTTCGGTTCGATCGCGCGAGACCTGCTGATCGCGATGATGCCCCGGACCGCGTGATCGCCCGGCGAGCACTCCCCGGTCGACGGCGGCGAGGGTGCGATTGGCCGCCGGCTGGCCGCCGGACCACGGCTGTCTCTCGACCCGTCCGGCGGCCATACCCGCGCCACTGTGCGGAAATTACGCCAGCTTCGACGCCACCAGCGCCTTGAGATCGACCTGCGCGCGGGCGCCGTAATGCGAGATGATCTCCGCCGCGCAGATCGCGCCCATCTTGAGCGACGCCGCGACGTCCTTGCCCTGCGCCTGGCCACGCAGGAAGCCCGCTGCGAACAGGTCGCCCGCGCCGGTCGTGTCGACGACGCGGTCGATCGGCTCGGCGGGGACGCTGACGGTCTTACCGCCGGAAACCGCGATCGCGCCGTGCTCGCTGCGCGTGACGACCAGCATCGGCACGTCCGCCGCCGCGGCCGCCACCGCCGCGTCGAAGTCCACCGTGTCCATCAGCGCGGTGATCTCGGCCTCGTTGGCGAACATGATGTCGATCAGGCCGTCCGCCATCAGCTTGCGGAAATCGCCGCCGTGGCGCGAGATGCAGAACACGTCGCTCAGCGTGAACGCGACCTTGCGCCCCGCCGCGCGCGCGACGTCGATCGCGGCGCGCATCGCCTGGCGCGGTTCTTCCGGATCCCACAGATAGCCCTCGAGATACAGGATCGCCGCGCTCGCGATCAGGTCACGGTCGAGCGCCGCCTCGGGGAGGAACTGCGATGCGCCGAGGAAGGTGTTCATCGTGCGCTGGCCGTCCGGCGTCACGAAGATCAGGCAGCGTGCGGTGGTCGGGTCGCCCTCGCGCGCGGCGGTGGTGAAATCGATCCCGACCGCACGGATGTCGTGCGCGAAGATGTCGCCGAGTTCGTCGTTCGCGACCTGGCCGATGAAGCCGCACTTGCCGCCCATCGCCGCGATCCCGGCGACGGTGTTCGCCGCCGAGCCGCCGCTCGCCTCGATCCCCGGGCCCATCTTGGCGTAGAGTGCGTCGGCTTCCTCCGGCGAGAACATCAGCTGCATCGAGCCCTTGGTCATCGCGGCTTCGGCGAGGAAGGCGTCGTCGGACTGCGACAGCACGTCGACGATGGCATTGCCGATCGCGACGACGTCGTACGTGGGCTCGGTCACAAGGGATCTCCGGTTTCAAATAGCGTTGCCGCGCCGTACCGGGGGGGTGCGGCGGGCGCAACCATCCGTCCGCCGGTCGGGTGATGCGGGCTTGCGCCGGCGCGCAGGACGGAAGGTTCCGCGCGGCACCCCGGCGGCACTGGCCCTCGCCGGGGTGACGGGGAAGCAGCCAGCCTGTAGGCACGCCGCATATGGTGCGTGCCTTCCTTCTCTCGCTTCGCCAGCTGGGCGATCCCAAGATCGTCGCGGTGTTCCTCAAATCGCTGGCGGTGACGGTCCTGCTGGTCGCCGGCCTCGGGGCAGCGCTATGGTATGGCGCGACCCGGCTGGCCGCCACCTGGGGATGGGATTCGACCGCCGGCGGGCTGCTCGGCGCGATCGCGTTGCTCGCCGCGTTCGGGGTCAGCTGGCTGCTGTTCCGCGTGATCGCGATCGGGGTGATGGGCGTCTTCGCCGACGACGTCGTGATCGCGGTCGAGGCGCGGCATTACCCGCAGGCGCTCGCCACCGCGCGCAACGTGTCGCTGGGGCGCGGCATCGGGCTCGGGCTGCGGTCGGCGGGGCGCGCGATCCTCGTCAACCTCGTGCTGGCGCCGGTCTATGTCGCCTTGCTCGTGACCGGCGTCGGGACGTGGCTGTTGTTCTTTCTCGTCAACGGCTGGCTGCTCGGGCTCGACTTGGGCACGATGGTGGCGGCGCGCCACGTGCCGTCTGCGATGATGCGAGACTGGCGCAAGACCGGGGCGGTCGATCGCTTCGCGCTGGGGGTTGCGGGGACCGCGTTGTTCATGGTTCCGGTGCTCAACCTCTTCGCACCGATCCTCGGCGCGGCGATGGCGACGCATCTGTTCCATGAAGGGCGTTCTGTATGAAAAAGCTGGCCGGATCCGCGCTGCTGCTCGCGCTGCTCGGGGGGTGCGTCTCGACCGCCGCGACCACGCCGATGGCCCGTGCGCCGATGATCTCGATCCCGGCGGGCACGGGGCTCGGCCAGGTCGTGGGTGCGAGCGCGGCGAGCCTGACGCACATGTTCGGCGCGCCGATCGCCGACGTGCGCGAAGGCACCGCACGCAAACTCCAGTTCAGCAACGCGACCTGCGTGCTCGATACGTATCTGTACCCCAAGGGAAATGGCGAGCCGGTCGTGACCTATCTCGACACGCGCCAGACCGATGGCTCGCCGATCGACCGGGCCAGTTGCGTGGGGGCGTTGCAGATCGGACGGCGGAAGTAGGTCTTCTAAAAGCCCCTCCCCTTCAGGAGCGTCGGGTGAACAGCGCCCCGCGCTGTTCAGGTCATGCCGGGGGCATGACCGACCCGACGCTGGGTTGGGGTGGGGCTGTGCCTCGCAGAGAAGTTTGTTTTGCTGAACTGCCCCACCCCCAACCCCTCCCCTGAAGGGGAGGGGCTTTAAGTTAGTCTGGTCAGCGCCCAGTCGGCGGCTTCCGCTACGACCGGGTCGGGATCCTCGCGCAACGCCTGCACCCGGTCGATCAACCCCGCATCGCCGCTGTTCCCCGCCGCGATCAGGCAGTTGCGCATCATCTTGTTGCGCCCGATCCGCTTGATCGGCGAGCCGGCGAACACTTGCCGGAACGCCGCATCGTCCAGCGCCAGCAAGTCCACCAGCGCCGGGGCGACCAGTTCCGCCCGCGGCAGGAAGGCACGGTTGGCGGCGGCGGTTTCGGCGAACTTGTTCCACGGGCAGACCGCGAGGCAGTCGTCGCAGCCGTAGATGCGGTTGCCGATGCGCGCGCGGAATTCATGCGGGATCGGCCCGGCGTGTTCGATCGTCAGATAAGAGATGCAGCGCCGCGCATCGAGCCGATAGGGCGACGGGAAGGCATCGGTCGGGCAGGCGCGCTGGCAGGCGTCGCACGAGCCGCAGCGGTCGACGACGCGGGCTTCCTTGCTTGATTCTAGCTGGCTTTCTTCTTCCTCGTCTTCCCCCCTTTTTAGCTTCCCCGGCGAAGGCCGGGGCCCAGTCGCGCCGTCGGTGGAAATCGGGCGCTGTGCTTTGCCATCAGCGGCCCTCGACTGGGCCCCGGCCTTCGCCGGGGAAGACTCAAAGGGAGAAGAATTAGAAGAAGAAGCATCAGAGGCGGACGCGTCAGCCGCGACATCCCCGAACACCGCCGCCTCCAGCGTCGTGTAGATCGCCCCCAGGAACAGCCACGAGCCATGCTCCCGGCTGACCAGATTGGTATGTTTCCCCTGCCACCCGAGCCCCGCCGCCGCCGAGAGCGGCTTCTCCATCACCGGCGCGGTATCGACGAACACCTTCAGGTCGGTTCCCGGCACTTCGGCGACCAGCCAGCGCGCCAGCGCCTTCAGCGCGCGCTTGACCACATCGTGATAATCGCCGCCCTGCGCATAGACCGAGATCCGCCCGACCCCGCTTTCCCCCGCGAGCGCAAGCGGGTCGGTCGCCGGCGCGTAGCTCATGCCCAGCGCGATCACGCTGCGCACCTCCGGCCACAGCGCAGAAGGCGTCTGGCGCTGGTGCGCGCGCTCCTCCATCCAGATCATGCCGCCGTGCATCCCGGCATCGAGCCATTCGCGCAGCCGCGCAGCGGTCCGCGGCGCGGCATCGGCGCGCGCGACGCCACAGGCGACGAAGCCGAGCTCCGCCGCCTTTGCGCGCAGCCGGTGCAACAGTGTCTTGTCTTCCTGCATCGCACCCCGCTACCACGGGCACGGCTATCGGGGGAATTGGCGTTGCGGCAGGAACTCGCGGTCGACGCATCGGGGCTGGTCAAACTGTTCGGCGGGCGACGCGTCGTCGACGGAGTCGACATCGGCGTGCCCAAGGGCGCGATCTACGGCGTGCTCGGGCCCAACGGCGCGGGCAAGACGACGACGCTGCGCATGCTGCTCGGGATCATCGAACCCGACGCCGGCCATCGCACCCTGCTCGGGCATGACCGCCCCCGCGACGTCAGCGACCGGGTCGGTTACCTCCCCGAGGAGCGCGGGCTGTATCCCGCGATGCGGGCCAAGGATGCGATCGCGTTCATGGGCGCGTTGCGCGGGCTCGACCTCAAGACCGGGCGCAAGCGCGCGGTGACGCTGCTCGAGGCGGCCGGGCTTGGCCACGCCACCGACACGCGGATCCGCAAATTGTCGAAAGGCATGGCGCAACTCGTCCAGCTGCTCGGCTCGGTCGTACACCAGCCCGACCTGCTCGTGCTCGACGAACCCTTCTCGGGGCTCGACCCGGTCAACCAGGAACGGCTCGAGGCGCTGATCCTCGCCGAGCGCGACCGCGGCGCGACGGTGTTGTTCTCGACCCATGTCATGGCGCACGCCGAACGCCTGTGCGACCGGCTCGCGATCATCGCGGGCGGCAAGCGGCGGTTCGAGGGGACGGTCGCCGATGCGCGCGCGATGCTGCCGATGCGCGCGCTCTACACGCCGACGCGCGATGCCTTGGCGGTGGCGGCGCATCTGCCCGCCGATGCCGAGCATGTCGGGGACGGCTGGCGCTTCACCGTTCCCGACGGAGGCGTCGAACAGGTGCTGGGCACGCTGATCGCGGCGGGACACGGTATTTCCGGCCTGTCGATCGAACGCCCGTCGCTGCACGACGTGTTCGTCAAGGTCGTCGGCAAGGCCGCGTTGGACGACGCCGCGCAGGAGAAACAGGCATGACCCGCTTTCGTATCCTGCTCCGCCAGATCTGGACGATCGCGCGGCGCGATTTCGTCGCCACGGTGTTTACGCCGACCTTCCTGATCTTTCTGCTCGCCCCGGTGGTGATGGGGTCGTTCGGCGCAATCGGCGGGCTGGGCGCGAACGCCGCGTCCAAGGGCGCGGACGCCAAGACGCGAATCGTCGCGATCGTCGACCCGGCGCGCAGGACCGACATGGCCGCGCTCGATCTGCGGCTGCGGCGGCTGTATCGCGTTTCGGACGAAGCCCCGCCGGTGCTCCAGACCGAGACACCCGCCGCCGACCCCGCGAAGCAGGCGCGCGCGCGGTTCGACGACCCCCGCATGGACGTCGTCGCGGTACTCTACGGCCCGCTCGCCACGCCGCAGATCCTCCACACCGACCGGAGCGCGCGCGCCGGCGACTATCTCGCCGCGCTTGCGGAACAGGCGCTCCGGGCGGACCGCAGCGGGGTCGCCCCGCTCAGCGTCGCGACCCAGACGGTGGTCTCGCGCCATGCGCCCTCACTGCGCGGCGCGAGTGCGTCCGGCTTCTTCGCGGTGTTCGCCCTGTTCTTCCTGACGCTGCTGCTCGCCGGACAGGTCGTCAGCGGTGTCGCGGAGGAACGCGGCAACAAGGTGATCGAAGTGCTCGCCGCCGCGGTCCCGCTCGAATCGGTTTTTTTCGGCAAGCTGCTCGGCACGTTCGGGGTCGCGGTGCTGTTCCTCGTCTTCTGGGGGACGCTGATCAGCCAGGCGAGCATGATGATGCCCGCCAATTTCGCGGCGGGCATCGCCACCCTGACCCCGGCGATCGGCCTGCCGCTCTTCACCCTGTTGTTCTTCGCCTATTTCACCATGGCGTACATGCTGCTCGGCGCGGTGTTCCTCGGGGTCGGCGCGCAGGCGGCGAGTGTCCGCGAGATCCAGTTGCTGTCGCTGCCGATCACGCTGATCCAGGTCGCGATGTTCGGGCTGGGCGCGGTCGCGGTATCCAAACCCGACAGCTGGATCAGCACCTTCGCCGCGATCTTCCCGCTGAGCTCGCCCTATTACATGGCGGGCCGCGCGGCGCAGTCGGGCGGGCTCGGGCTGCATGCGCTGGCGTTGCTGTGGCAGGCCGTGTGGGTCGCGATCTTCATCGCGGTCGGCGTGCGCGCGTTCCGGCGGGGGGTCCTGCAATCGGGGAGCGGCAGTTTCCGCTGGAAACGCCGCGCGCGCCCGCTCGACAACGCTGTTGACATGGGTGTCAGTTAAAGGTTCTCTCCCCCCGAAGGAGAGAGCCAATGGCGACCGCAGCGATCGAGTCGGACCCCGTCCTCGTGGAGCCGGTGGACCCGCTCGATGTCAGCAGGGCGGAACTCTACCGCGACGACCTGTGGCACGAACCGTTCCGCACCCTCCGCGCGACCAGCCCGGTCCACCGGGTCGAGCAGTCGGACTTCGGGCCCTATTGGTCGATCTCGACGTACAAGCCGATCGTTGCGGTCGAATCGCTGCCCGACCTGTATTCCAGCCAGGCCGGCGGCATCACCATCGCCGACTTCATCGAGGATCGCGGTGACGTGAAAATGCCGATGTTCATCGCGATGGACCGGCCCAAGCACACCGGCCAGCGCCGTACCGTGGCACCGGCCTTCACCCCCTCCGAAATGGCGCGGATGACCGACAATATCCGGATGCGCACCGCCGAGATCCTCGACGGGCTCGACTGGAACCGGCCGTTCGACTGGGTCGACCGGGTGTCCGTTGAACTGACCACGCAGATGCTCGCGATCCTGTTCGACTTTCCATGGGAAGACCGCCGCAAGCTGACCTTCTGGTCGGACTGGGCAGGCGATATCGAGCTGGTGAAAACCGCCGAACTCCGCGCGCAGCGGCTGCAGCACATGTACGAATGCGGCGGCTATTTCCAGAACCTGTGGAACCAGAAGGTCGGCAAGGCACCAACTCCCGACCTCATCTCGATGATGATCCATTCCGACGCGATGGCGGAAATGGACCAGATGGAATTCCTCGGCAACCTGATCCTGCTGATCGTCGGTGGCAACGACACGACGCGCAACACGATGAGCGCGGTGGCGTACGGCCTCGACCGCTTCCCGGACTCGCGCGCCAAGCTGGAGGCCGACCCCGGGCTGATCCACAATACGGTGCAGGAAGTGATCCGGTGGCAGACCCCGCTCGCACACATGCGCCGGACGGCGACCGTCGACAGCGAGCTCGAGGGACAGCACATCGCTGCCGGCGACAAGCTGATCCTGTGGTACATCTCTGCCAACCGCGACGAGAGCGTGTTCGAGGATGCCGACCGGATCCTGGTCGACCGCCCCGATGCGCGGCGGCATCTCGCCTTCGGGCACGGCATCCATCGCTGTGTCGGCGCGCGGCTCGCCGAGTTGCAGGTGGCGATCCTGCTCGAGGAAATGGCCAAGCGCCGGATGCGCGTCAACGTACTGGGCGAGCCGGAGCGCGTCGCTGCATGCTTCGTCCACGGCTATCGCAAGCTGCCGGTCGAAATCAGCCGTTATTGATGCGCCCCCTGGGGGAAAGCGGCCTGCATCCGCTTGGCGAAGCACCGCGTAGCTACCACATGGAGGCTGCGTAAGCCTTTGCCCGTTGAGGATACCCCCCATGCATGATCGCCGCCACTTCCTGACGCTCGCCGGATCGGGCGTTGCCGCCTTCGCGCTGTTCGGCTGCAAGGGGGCGACCGCCAGCCCGCCCGAAACGTTCGAGATCAACCTCAGCGACGCGGCGTGGAAGAAGAAGCTGTCGCCCGCGGCCTATCAGATCCTGCGACGCGAAGGCACGGAGACGCCGTTCACCAGCCCGCTCAACAACGAGCATCGGGCGGGCACGTTTGCCTGTGGTGGCTGTGCGCTGCCCGCTTTTTCATCGAAGACCAAGTTCGACAGCGGCACCGGCTGGCCGAGCTTCTGGGCAGCCTTGCCCAATGCGGTACGGACCCGTTCGGACGGATCGCTCGGCATGGCGCGGACCGAGGTCCATTGCCGACGCTGCGGTGGGCATCTCGGCCATGTGTTCGACGATGGCCCCAAGCCGACCGGCAAGCGCTACTGCATGAACGGCGCGGGGATGACGTTCGCGCCGGGCAAGGCGTAAAGCCTGCGGTGCAAGGCTAACCCCGCGTCACCCCGGCGAAGGCCGGGGCCGTACAGTTGCCGAGCATGACTTCGGTTACGGATCCCCGCATGGCGGCCCCGGCCTTCGCCGGGGTGACGCTCAGACGACCGCGCTTCAGAAGCTGACCGTCGTGCCCGTATCGAGCGATGCCAGGATCATCGGAGCCTTGCTGCCCTGATCGACGGCATCGTCAGCGGCGTCATTCGCCGGGGCATGGTCGGAATAGATGAAGCCCTTGGTGGGATAGGCCGAGGTGCCGAGGTCGCCCTGCGGGCCGTACCAGACCTTGACCATGCTCCAGTCGCCATTCGGCGAGACGTCGATCGCGCGGACGTCGCGCTCGACACCGCCACGACGCGACCAGTTGGCGTGCGTCAGCAGGACTTCGCGGTCGCTGACGACTTCGCTGACCATCGCGACATGGCCCATGCGCATCCGGCTCGTCGCCGAGAAAGCGAGGACCGCGCCGACCTTGGGGGCATGACCGCGCGCATAATGACCGGCCGCCTGCGACCACCAGGTGTTGGCATTGCCGCGAATGTCGATCCCCGAAATCTGGCGCGCATAGGGGGCGCACTGCCAGAACTGCGCCATCGCAGGGGTCGCCGTCATCAGGCCGCACGCGACCATCAGCGCGAAGCGCGCTGTCAAAGCCTTGAAATTCATGGGACCCCCCAAGGTCGGAAACAGGTCTGGATCGTCGTTGATCCTGTCAAAGCAGGTCCGATCCCGCCTGAAAACCCTTGCGCCCCGATGAACGGAACCTTTTCCGATGAAGTGAGTTGGGCTTGCGATGACTGCCCGTTTCGGGCGTATCCCGTGCGCCCAGACGCACCTTCGCGCTCGCCAAGCGCTGACATCCGGTCTAAGAATCACCGCATGAAGCGAACCGCTACGGCGTTATGCCTGCTCCTTGCCGCCTGTTCGGGCGGCGGCGGTTTTGGCAACGATGCGGGGCTGTACGACACCAACACCACCGCGCCCGCCCCGGGTATCCAAGCCGTGCAGATCGGCGAAGGCGGTTCGGCGTTCCAGGCGTGCGCGGGTATCGGCGAAGTCGTCAACCTGTCCCCCGCCGGCGAAGCCTATCTCCCGCTCCGCGCCGCGCCCTTCGCCGAAGCGGACGAAGTCGCCAGGCTTGGCCCGGGAACGCGGGTGTTCCGCTGTACGCGCTCGCTCGACCAGCGGTGGCAGGGGGTCGTCGTGCAGCCAGCCGACGCGCCGGCAACCGACTGCGGCGTGGGGTCGCCGATCGCCGCGCCGCGCCCCTATACCGGCCCGTGCAAATCCGGCTGGGCACTCACCGGGTTCATCCGGCCGATCGCGGGCTGATCCCGCGCGTGCGGCTGCCCTGCACGGGTCGACCGTCCCGTTTTCCTGCGACGGTCGCTCACCCTGCGTCACCCCGGCGAAGGCCGGGGCCGCGTCATTACCCTGGCGCGGCCGGCGACGAAGTGCCGTATCGCCGGGGCGACGGAAGTGCGCAGCAACCGCCCTAGGCCACCCCGCTCGACCGCAACCGCGCGTCATGCTCGGCCCGCCCGAACGGAAACCGCGAGTAGCAGAAGGCGGCGAGGGCATAGAACAGCAGTTCCAGCACCAGGAACACCACCGTCAACCGGTCGATCGTCCCCACCGGTACCAGCCCGGGCTTCGCCCCGGCGGGGAATTCCGCAAACGCCAGGATCCGGCCTGCGACGAAGATCCCCAGACCGCCGACCAGCTTCTGCACGAAGAAGCCGCCTGCAAAGAACACGCCTTCGGAGCGCTTGCCGGTCCGTACCTCTGAATCCTCGACCACGTCCGACAGCATCGCCGCGCCCAGGATGAACGCCGAGACCCCGCAGGCGGTATTGGCCGCGAAGATCACCAGCAGCACCGGCAACAGCAGCGGCGAGCCCGGCACCGGAAAAAGCCCGAGAATGCGCAACAGATAGGGCGCACTCACCAGCAGCCCTGCCCCGAGCGACAACGCCATTGCGCTGCGTGCCTTGTCGCCGCCGCGCGTCAGCCCGGGCGCCAGGAAGAACGCGCCCAATGCACCCGCCATCAGCGCAACCGACAACCAGTTGTAGTCACCCTGCGCGAACAGCCAGACGAACTGGTACATGTAGAGCGAGAGCGCGAACGAAATGCCCTGGGCGGTATAGGCGAACACCCCCGCCGCCATCAGCCACAGGAACCCGCGGTTCCACACGGTCCGCCCGAAATCGCGGAAATGCTCGCCGGGCGTCTCGTCGCCCGGGGGCACCTGCGGCAGGCGCGGGATCTCCGGATGCAACCCGACTGCCGACACGAGGATCGACGTCGCCATCACCAGCGCCCCGAGGATCGCCATATGCGCGTACCCGTCGCGGTTGAGCGTCCCGACCGGATGCGTCGCATCGGGCACGAGGAAGACCGCATAGGCCAGCGCGAGCATCGCCAGCCCGCCGCCCCAGCCGAACAGGTAACGGTAGGAGAAGAGCCGCGTCCGCTCGTCATAGTCCGAGCTCAGCTCCGGCCCCAGTGCCGCGCCCGGGATTTCGAACATCGACAGCGCGATCCGCACCAGCAGCGCGCTGCCGAACACGTACAGCAGGATTGCACCCTGCGACCACGCGGGCGGATTCCACAACAGCCACCAGCCGATCGCGACCGGCAGCGCGGAGGCATACATCCACGGATGCCGCCGGCCCCAGCGCCCGCGCGTATGGTCCGACAGATAGCCGACCAGCGGATCGACGAACGCCTCGACCACCAGCGCGCCCATGATCGCGAGCCCGACCAGACCCGCCGGCAACCCGATCACCTGATTGTAAAACAGCAGCAGGAAGGTGGCGAAGCCATTGTCCTTCACGCCGTACGCGATCGACCCGATGCCGAACGACAGGCGGCTGCGCAGCGAAAGCCGTCGTGCCGCGGGCACGACGAGCGGCGCGGTCACGAGGCGAATGCCTCCAGCGCGGCGAACATCGACGGCGCCTTCGGGTCCCAGCTGTGCCGCGGGCCGATCGTCAGTCCGCCGTCCACGACGATCCGCGTGCCGGTGACGAACGACGCATCCTCGCTCGCGAGATAGGCGACCGCCGCGGCGATATCGTCGGACGTGCCGGCGCGCTGCAACGGCTGCGCCTGCGCCGCCGCCTGGCCGATCATGCCGTTCGCCATATCGCGCTTCTCCCCTGAAATGCCGAGCGCCGAGGTGAAGATGTTGGTCGTGATGAAGCCCGGGCACACTGCGTTCACGCGGATCCTGTACTGCGCGAGGTCCGCCGCGGCCAGCGTCGTGAGATGCAGCACCCCGGCCTTGGCGACCGAGTAAGCGGTCGGCGCCGCCCCGGTCTGGAGTGCTGCGACCGACGACGTGTTGACGATCGCCCCGCCCTGCCCGCGCGCGATCATCAGCGGCGCGGCGTAGCGGATGCCGAGCGCGACCGAGCGCAGCAGCAGCGCCTGCGTCCGGTCCCAATCCTCGGGCGAGATCGCATCGATCGAGTCGCGCGACCCGCCCGCGCCCGCATTGTTGAACACGACGTCGAGCCCGCCGGCCGCATCGGCGGCATGCATCAGCGCCTCGATCTCGGCTGGCTGGAGCACGTCGGTCCGCTGGAAATGGATCCGGCCGTTCGACGTTTGCGCGACCTCGGCGCCGCCGGCCTCGTCGATATCGCCGATCCAGACTTCGGCCCCCTCACGCACCAGCCGGAGCGCGGTGGCGCGCCCGATGCCGGAGGCTCCGCCGGTGACGACAGCTCGCTTGCCTGCAAAACGCATCTTACTCTCCACACTTTTGGGCATAGTAGTACGGGCGTTAAGCCGGTCAATGCGCCTGTCGACGAATGGTTTTGGAATTTCGGGTTTGCAGCGCGCGACGGTTTGGGGCATCGCGGCGGGGACACGGCTTCGCCCTCAGACGATGCAAGAGGATCCATGGCACTCGACCCCGAAACCTTCGATGCGCTGATCGACACCGTCCGCCGGTTCGTCGCCGAACGCCTTCGCCCGCTCGAGGCGCAAGTCGAGGCGGATGACGCGATCCCTGCCGACGTCGTGCAGGAAATGCGCGCGCTGGGGCTGTTCGGCCTTTCGATCGCCGAGGAATATGGCGGCCTCGCGCTGACGATGGCCGAGGAAGCGCGCGTCGCGATCGAACTCGGGCGCACCACGCCCGCATTCCGCTCGACCTTCGGCACCAACGTCGGGATCGGCAGCCAGGGCCTCGTGATGGCGGGAACGTCCGAGCAGAAAGCGGCATGGCTCCCGCGGATCGCGAGCGGCGAGATCATCACCAGCTTCGCGCTGACCGAGCCCGAGGTCGGGAGCGATTCGGGCGCGGTCAAGACGCGCGCGACCTTCGACGGGCAGGCGTATCGCCTGTCGGGGACCAAGCGCTACATCACCAATGCCGACAAGGCCGACCTGTTCACCGTGATGGCGCGGACCGGCGAGGATCCGGGCGCGCGCGGGGTGTCCGCCTTCCTCGTGCCGCGCGATCTGGCCGGGGTCAGCATCGGCGAGCCCGAGAAGAAGATGGGGCAGAAGGGCGCCAAGGTCGCCGACGTCCATTTCGACGACGTCGTCGTCCCCGCCGAGAACCGGCTCGGCGCGGAGGGCGAAGGGTTCAAGATCGCGATGCGCGTGCTCGATCGCGGGCGGTTGCACATTGCGGCGGTCTGCGTCGGCGTGGCCGAGCGGCTGATCGCGGATTGCGTCGCCTATTCAACCGACCGCAAGCAGTTCGGCAAGGCGATCGCGGACCACCAGCTGATCCAGGGGATGCTCGCGGATTCGAAGACCGAGGCGCTCGCCGCGCGCGCGCTGGTGCTGGAAACCGCCGCCGCCAAGGATGCGGGCAAGGACGTCGTCATGGAATCCGCCGCCGCCAAATATTATGCGAGCGAGATGGTCGGCCGCGTCGCCGACCGCGCGGTGCAGATCTTCGGGGGTGCTGGCTATATCGCGGATTACGGGATCGAGCGGCTGTACCGCGACGTCCGGCTGTTCCGCATCTACGAGGGCACCAGCCAGATCCAGCAGATCATCATCGCACGCGAGACGATCAAGCGCGGGGGATGAGCGTGATCTCCCTCTCCCCGCTGGCGGGGAGAGGGCAAGCGAGCGAAGCGACGCGCGGGAGAGGGGCAGTGCGGCGTGTTCACAGGACGGCCCCTCTCCCCGCCCCTCTCCCGCAAGCGGGAGAGGGAGAAGAAGGAAGAAGAATGGACACGACCAACCTGTTCCGGCTCGACGGCCGCATCGCGCTCGTCACCGGCGGCTCGCGCGGGATCGGCAAGATGATCGCGGCGGGCTTCATCGCGCAGGGCGCAACCGTCTATATCTCGGCGCGCAAGGCCGAGGTCTGTTTCGAAACCGCCGCCGAACTGGGCGAGAACTGCATCGCGCTGCCACAGGACGTGTCGACCGTGGCGGGCTGCAAGGCGCTCGCCGCGCAACTGGCCGAGCATACCGACCGGCTCGACATCCTCGTCAACAATGCCGGGGCCGCCTGGGGCGAGCCGTTCGAGGCGTTCCCGGAGAAGGGCTGGGACAAGGTGATGGACCTCAACGTCAAGTCGCCCTTCTTCCTCACGCAGGCGCTCCACGAACCGCTCAAGGCCGCCGCGAGCGCAGGCCGCCCGGCCAAGGTCATCAACATCACCTCGATCGACGGGCAGCGGCTCAACCCGTGGGAAACCTACAGCTATCAGGCGTCGAAGGCGGCGCTGATCTATCTTACCAAGCGGATGGCGGCGCGGCTGGTGACCGACCACATCAACGTAACGTCGATCGCGCCGGGCGCGTTTGCGAGCGAGATGAACAAGGCCGCGCGCGACCACGGCGAGGCGATCGCCAGGAGCATCCCCGCCAAGCGCATCGGCGTCGACGAGGACATGGCGGGCGCGGCGATCTATCTCGCGAGCCGCGCAGGGGATTATGTGATCGGCGACACGATCACGGTTGACGGCGGGCTGGTCCACGCCGCGCTGGGGACGAGCATCGACGCGTAGGTCGGGCCGTCGATCCCGGGCGGAAGCCGGGGCCCAGGGTTACAGGCGGATCCCCGCGGAACCCTGGCGCCGCGCTTTCACGAGGGCACCGGCACGGTCGTGCGTCAGCTCACCCCCTGCGGATGATGCGGCTGGAGGATCAGCACGCCATCCTCGACCCGCCAGGATTTCAGGCGCGACAGGAAGTTCATCCCCACCACGTTCATGTCGCCGAACGCGGGTGACACGACCACCGGCACGTCGCGCGCGACGACGTTGCCGATCCGCATCTCCGCCACCGTGGCCGTCTTCGCCTCGACCGTGCCGTTGGCAGTCTGCATCATTACGGGCATCACCGCGTCGCCTGGCTCAATCCCCGCGGCGGCGGCCGTGTCCGCGCTGAGCGCGGTGACGGTCGCCCCGCTGTCGACCAGCATCCGCTTCTCCATGTCGCCGATCTTGACGCGCACCCAGAAGTGGCCGTCGGGCGACATCCGGACATGCGTTTCCCGCCCGACCGCCTGTTGCTGCCCCAGTTGGAAGCGCTGTGCCATGCGCGCGAACATCGGGTCGAACTGCGCGCGCTCGGACAGGATCACCAGTACCAGCACGATCGATCCGGCGGTCATCGCGAACGACAGCAATCGCCCGATGAACGGTACGCGCCGCGCCAGCAGCATGACCGCGACCACGCCGGCGATCAGGAGGTACAGTGGCAGATGGCCGCCAGGATTGGGGATTGCGTTCACCATCCCGAGATAATGCGCCGCCCCGCCTTTAGAAAGGCTGACGGGCGGCGCGCGCCATGCCGACGAGCGCTATTCCATCACCGCGAGCAGGCGGTCGACCGTGGTCGTCGCAAAGGCGGTGAAATTGTCGGCGACTCCGTAGGGGATCATCACGTCGCGACCGGAGGCGATCGCGCCGCAACTGTAGACGACATTGGGAACATAGCCGTCCCGCTCGGTCGGGCTCGGCTTGAGGATCGGCTCGGGCGTGCGGGCGAGCAGCTTCGACGGGTCGTCCTTGTCGAGCAGGCACGCGCCCATGCAATAGTTGCGCACCGTCCCGACACCGTGGGTGAAGACCAGCCACCCCTCGTCCACCTCGATCGGTGATCCGCAGTTGCCCATCTGCACGAATTCCCACGGATAGCGCGGCGAGACGATCTTGCCGCCCCCCTCCCAATGCAGGATGTCGTCGGACGTGTGGAGCCATATGCTCTCGCTGTCCTGTCGCCCGAGCATCGCGAACTTGCCGCCGATCCGCCGCGGGAACAGCGCCATCCCCTTCGCCCCCGCCGCATCACCGGTCAGCACGCGCATCTCGAAATTGCGGAAGTCGATCCCGGTCAGCAGTTCGGGCCGTGCCGTCGCGCCGCTGAAGGCGGTATAGGTGCCATGGTACATCACCGTCCCGTCATCCTCGACGAAGCGCACCAGCCGAAGGTCCTCGATCCCCTGCTTCTGGCTCGGCAGGATCGGAAACAGGACCGTCTCCGACACCTCACGGCTGCCGTCGCACTGCAGGTGCACCACGCCGGACTTCTCGCTCTCGATGATCGGCGGAACGGCGATCGGGCTGGGCGTCTCGATCGTCGGCGCGCTGCCGGGGACCCAGTGCCCGGCGCGGAACGCCACCGACGACACGTGCCCCTCGCCGATCCCGCGCAGCGACATGACGAAGCGCAGGCCTTGTTCGGGTGCCGGCGACGCCGCCTCGACCAGCACTGCGCTGGGGTTGAACAGCGCGGCGGCCTCGTAGGAATATTCCTCGCTGAAATAGGCCCCGATCAGGCGACGCTGCGAATCGTTGGTTTCGGGCATCGACGGCAGGCTCGCCGCGATCGCGTCGAAGCGACGCAGCAGCATGGTGTCGACATCGCGGTGCCGCTCGTCGAGCGAGTCGGTGATGCGCGGCAACTCCTCCGCCAGCGCGGCGGCGTCGAGCGTCATCACCCGATCGACGATGACCTGCACGCGCGAATGGCCCGGGGCGCGAAACGCCTCGGGATATTCCAGTTCGAATGGCCGCACCACGGTCCGCGCGGGGTCGGGACGGAGGATCAGATCGTGATGGTCAAGAACGGGTGTTTGCGCTGGCATCGACTAACCCTCTGATAGCACGGAGCAAGAAGTGCCGCGCGCTCGCGCCGCTCAACGCGCCGCCGCGGTGCGCGATCCGACCTTGCCTGTGTCAAACCGTTTCCGGCGGATCGAACGGACCCGCCGCCCGATCCCCCGGTAGCGCGTGCTACAGGCTTGGCCGAAGAAACACCACGCACCAGCGGCAGCACGGGTCGCAACCCGTTTCGCCTTGCACGTCAGACGGTCGCGACGCGTTGGCCGCTTCTGCGGCGCGCGGCACCGCCGAGCATGCCAAAGCCCACCACCATCATGGTCCACGTCGCCGGCTCGGGCACCGCCAATGTGTCGAGATAGCTCTGATAGATTTGCCCCGTCGTCTCGGTCGAATAGGTCAGCGCATCGACGCTGAGGTTCCAGCCAATGGCGTCGAACGCGGCCAGGTCGAGGCCGGTCACCGCACCGGTCTGCGAATAGCAGAAGGTCGGATCCATGATGCCGTTGCCGACCGCACATTCCGCGGTGTCCTTCCAGTGCGACGCCTGGTCGCCGTCTCCATTGTAGAGGCCGGTCGCAAAGCTGTTGCCGAACAACGCGGTTGCCCCGCCGTCGACCGAGAAATAGGGCGTGCCCCCGACGGTCAGGTCGAGCACGGGATCGTTGCCGGGCACCAACCCGTTCGGGTCGCGGCTGTATCGGAACATGTCGAGCGCGCTGAACAACGCCGTGTCATTGATATCGAACGGTACCACCCCGGCTCCAGGACCGTTGGGGGAGCCATAAACGTCAGGATAGTCCACACCCGAGACAAAGCCGAGCGCATGGCCGATCTCGTGGATCGCAACGCCGATGAAGTCGATGGTGTTGGCGGAGATGCCATCGCGTGGATCGAAATCGAACCCGAAGCTGCTGCTGAAGGTCACGCTGCCGTCGGCTTCGCCCGGCGTGTCCACGGTGCCGCCGATCGCCTTGACCACCGACGAGTTCAGGGACAAATCCGTGCTCGAGACCTGGCCGGCGGTGACGTATTGATAGGCATCCCCGACATTCTGCGTGCCGGTGGCATCGACCCCGTTGGTAATAAAGGTCGCAGCGCCCCCCTTCAACATCGGCAGGACGATATTGCCGTCGATCGCGGAATTGCTCTTGGTCGCGAGCACCCCGTTTTCCCAGTTCTGCACCGTATAGTCCACCGCCCGACTGCTGGTCGATCCGATGATCCCCGGCCCCAGCGGGCCGAACTTTACGTCGAGATTGATCACCGCAGTATTGGTGAACATCTTCGACCAATAGTCCGCGGCAACGGCAAATCCCAGCGCCGCCGGAGACCCGGTCACCCCGCCCTGATCGACGAGGTTGATCGTGGATGCATTCCCGTTCGCCGTCGCAAAGAACGCAACTCCGCAGAACAGCGCGATTTTCTTCTTCATACACTTCGCCCCCCGGCCATGTTTGCAGAAAATTCTTACCGTATTGGGGAGAGTGGCATGTCTTAACAATTCGTCAAGCAAAGGATGTATGTTCTATACATCAAACAGGGTGTGCGACGGACCAGGCTGTCACGCTGGATGGCCGAGTCCTGCCCGGCCCGGCGCAACCGCTGCCGGGACGCGCCCGGCAGCCTGTCGTCGCGGCGCGTTTCGAGCCACGCCGGGAAACCCGGCCTGCTGGCTCAGCGCGCGATCCCGCCTGCCGCCAGCACCGCGAGCGTCACGAGCTCGCTCGCGGTCGAGGTCATCGGCGCGATCTGGACCGATTTCTCCATGCCCACCAGCATCGGACCGATCACCGCATCACCGCCGAGCTCGCGCAACAGCTTGGCCGAGATATTGGCCGACTGCAGCCCCGGCATGATCAGCACGTTGGCCGGCCCCGACAGCCGCGCGAACGGGTAGTTCGCGAGCTGCTTGGGGTTGAGCGCCACGTCGGGGGCCATTTCGCCCTCATATTCGAACCCGACCTGACGCGAGTCGAGCACGCCGACCGCGGCGCGGATATTCTCGAGCCAATTGCCCTCCGGATTGCCGAAGGTCGAATAGCTGAGGAACGCGACGCGCGGCTCATGGCCCATGCGGCGTGCGACCAGCGCAGTCTGCTCGGCAATGTCGGCGAGTTCCTCGGCCGACGGACGCTCGTTGATCGTCGTGTCCGCCATGAAGACGGTGTGGCTCTGCCCGACCATCAGATGGATGCCGAACGGAATCTGCCCCTCGGCCGGATCGATCACGCGGCGGACTTCGCGCATCGTGTGCGCATAGGTGCGGGTGATGCCGGTGATCATCGCATCCGCCTCGCCGAGCTGGAGCAGCACCGCGCCGAAGATGTTGCGATCCTGGTTGATCATCCGCTCGCAATCGCGCCGCAGATAGCCGCGCCGCTGGAGCCGGTTGTACAGGAAATCGACCATCCGCGGCACGAGCGGCGAATTGCGGCTGTTGTGAAGCTCGTAGCTGTCGGGATCGGCGACGCCGAGCGAGCGCAGCCGGTCCGGCACGTCGTCGCGCCCGACCAGCACCGGCGTGCCATAGCCGCCATCCTTGAACGCGATCGCCGCGCGGAGCACGACTTCCTCTTCGCCTTCGGCGAACAGCACGCGCTTGGGATGCGCCTTGGCGCCCTCATAGGCGAGCGTCAGAACCGACGTCGTCGGGTTGAGCCGCGCCCGCAGTTTGTCGCGATACGCTTCGAGGTCGAGGATCGGCTTGGTCGCCACGCCCGAATCCATCGCCGCCTTGGCGACCGCGACGGGGATGATCTCCATCAGCCGCGGATCGAACGGCGTCGGGATGATATATTCGGGGCCGAAGGTGTGGTGCACGCCGTACGCGACCGCGACTTCCTCGGGCACCTGCTGGCGCGCGAGTGCGGCGAGCGCGCGCGCGGCAGCGAGCTTCATCTCGTCGTTGATCGTCGTCGCGCGCACGTCGAGCGCGCCGCGGAAGATGAACGGGAAGCACAGGACATTGTTGACCTGATTGGGGAAGTCCGAACGCCCGGTCGCGATGATGGCATCGGGTCGCGCCGCCTTGGCTTCGGGCGGGGTGATCTCGGGATCGGGATTGGCCATCGCGAAGATGATCGGTTTGGGCGCCATCTTCATCAGTTCGTGCGCGGGCAGCGCGCCCGCCGCCGACACGCCGATGAACACGTCGGCGCCGTCGAGCGCCTCGGCGCGGGTCCGCTTGGTCGTGTTGACGGCGTGCGCCGACTGCCACTGGTTGATGTCCGCGCGGCCCTGGTAGATCACCCCGCCCAGGTCGATCATCGTCAGATGGTCGCTCGGCAGGCCCATCGTCTTGATCAGCTCGGCGCAGGCGATCGCCGCCGCGCCCGCGCCGTTCATCACGACCTTGGTGGTCTTGATGTCGCGGCCGGTAAGGAACAGCGCGTTGATCAGGCCCGCCGCGCAGATGATCGCGGTGCCGTGCTGGTCGTCATGGAACACCGGGATGTTCATCCTGGCGCGCAGCGTCTGCTCGATGATGAAGCATTCGGGCGACTTGATGTCCTCGAGGTTGATGCCGCCGAAGCTCGGCTCCATCAGCTCGATCGCGTCGATCAGCCGGTCGGGGTCCTCGGTCTTGAGTTCGATGTCGATCGCGTCGACGTCGGCGAAGCGTTTGAACAGGACCGCCTTGCCCTCCATCACCGGCTTGGACGCGAGCGCGCCGAGATTGCCCAGCCCGAGGATCGCGGTGCCATTGGAGATGACCGCGACGAGGTTGCCCTTGGCGGTATAGTCGTACGCAAGGCTCGGATCGGCGGCGATCGCCAGAACGGGAACCGCGACGCCGGGCGAATAGGCGAGCGCGAGGTCGCGCTGCGTCGCCATCGGCTTGGAGGCGATGATCTCGATCTTGCCGGGGCGTCCCTCCGAGTGGAACAACAGCGCTTCGCGCTCGGAAAACTGGACGTTCGATTCTTCGGACATGGGGGACGCACTCCTGATTGGGGCAGCCTTAAGCAGACTTTGGCTGGATGGGAACGCCTCTAGTCGACGCTACGGCTGTCGAAGGCGGCGCGCGCCGCGGTGATCCGGTCGACATTCTGCGCCGCCCACGCCCACACCCCGCAGAAGGCCTCGGCCAGCGTGAGTCCGAGATCGGTCAGGCGGTATTCGACCTTGGGCGGGATCACCGGATGAATCGTACGGATCACCAGCCCGTCCCGCTCCATCTGGCGGAGCGTATGGGTGAGCATCTTCTGGCTGATCCCTTCGACCAGCTGCGCGATCCGCGAGAAACGCAGTTCGCCGTGCTCGGTCAGCACTTCCAGCGTGATCATCGTCCATTTGTCCGCGACGCGCCCGATCACCTCGGTGACGAGCGCCTCGATCCGGGGGTCGAGGTCTTGCGGATAGTCATGCGAGACGGCCACTCGGTTTCCTCTCGGTAAGTACCATACATTGCGGTGCCTACTTTCCGTTGGAGAGTACACGTCATATTTGCGGCTGGCCAATCGGGGGCAGGAGAAGCAGCATGAAGATGACCGACAACACCATTCTCATCACCGGCGGCGGGTCGGGCATCGGCCGGGCGCTCGCCGAACAGTTTCACGCACGCGGCAACCACGTCATCGTCGCCGGGCGCAGGGCGGAACCGCTGGAGGCGCTGGCGCGCGACCTGCCGGGGATCGCGACCGCCTTGCTCGACGTCGCGGACGCAGCCGACATCACCCGCTTTGCGGCGCGGATCGTCGCCGATCATCCGGCGCTCAACGTCGTGGTCCACAATGCCGGGATCATGCGGCCCGAGAACATGGCGGCCGAGCGCTATGACCTCGCCGACGCCGAGGCGATGATCGCGACCAACCTGCTCGGCCCGATCCGGCTGACCGCCGCGCTGCTCCCACAGCTGCGCAAACAGGCGGATGCGGCGATCCTGACGGTGTCGTCGGGGCTGGCGTTCGTGCCGCTGGTCGTCACGCCGACCTATTCCGCGACCAAGGCGGCAATCCACAGCTGGTCGCAGTCGCTGCGGTCGCAGGTGGCAGGACTCGGGATCGACGTGATCGAGATCGCGCCGCCTGCGGTCGCGACCGACCTGATGCCGGGACAGGCGACCAACCCCAATTCGATGCCGCTCGATGCCTATATCGCGGAAACGATGGCGCTGCTCGAGGCGAACCCGACGGGGCCGGAGAATACCGTCGAGCGCGTCAAGTTCCTGCGCGATGCGGAGCGCGCGGGGCGGTACGATGCGGTGTTCGGGATGCTCAACGGCGCGCATTGAGGATGCGGCCGGGGTGACGGGACAAGCCCCCCGGAAACGGATAACGCCGCGGCGGTTTCCTTTCCCCGATCGGGGCGGTATCGCACCGGGATGGCGCCTCCGCAGACCCCCACGTCCCCTTCCGCCGCCCCCACGCCGATGATGGCGCAATATCTCGCGCTCAAGGCGGAGGCGGCGGATTGCCTGTTGTTCTACCGGATGGGCGACTTCTTCGAACTGTTCTTCGACGACGCCAAGATCGCCGCCGCCTGCCTCGACATCGCGCTGACCGCGCGCGGCGAGCATCACGGCGTACCGATCCCGATGTGCGGCGTGCCGGTCCATGCCGCCGACGGCTATCTCGCGCGGCTGATCAAGGCCGGGCACCGCGTCGCGATCGCCGAGCAGACCGAAAGCCCCGCCGAGGCCAAGAAGCGTAGCGGTAAGACATTGGTTTCACGTGCAATTGTCCGGCTGGTGACAGCGGGCACGCTGACCGAGGAAGCTTTGCTCGACGCGCGCACCGCCAATTGGTGCGTCGCGATCGGCGAGGCGGGCGGCGGAGTCGCGATCGCCGCCGCCGATATCTCGACCGGCCGGTTCGAGCTGATCGCCTGCGACGCCGCCGGGCTGGGCGCCGAGATCGCCCGCCTCGCCCCCGCCGAGACGATCGTGTGCGACGATAGCCACTTTGCCGATCTCGCCACGATGCTCCGCCCGCGCGCCGAGTTCGACAGCGCGCGTGGCGAGGCGCGGCTCAAGGCGCTCTACGCGGTCGCGACGCTCGACGGGTTCGGGCAGTTCGACCGCGCCGCGCTATCGGCGGCGGGGGGCCTCGTCGCCTATCTCGACCATACCGCCAAGGGCGCGATGCCGTTCCTCCGCCCGCCCCGGCTCGGTGCGAGCGCACAGCACATGGCGATCGACGCCGCGACGCGCGAGAGCCTCGAACTGACCCAGACCACCACCGGCGTCCGCAAGGGCAGTCTGCTCGATTCGATCGACCGGACCGTCACTGCGGCGGGCGCGCGGCTGCTCGGCGCGGACATCGGCGCACCGCTGATGGCGCGCGGCCCGATCGAAGCGCGGCTCGATCTGGTCGCGTTGCTGACCCATGACGGGGGATTGCGCGAGTCGCTTCGGGGGACGCTCCGCAGCATGGCGGATATCGGCCGCGCGCTCGGGCGGCTCGCTGCGGGGCGCGGTTCGCCGCGCGATCTCGGACAGTTGCGCGACGGGCTCGACGGCGCATGGCGGCTCGGCGAGCGGCTAGGCACGATTGCCGCGCCCCCGGCATTGCTCACCGACCTTGCCCCGCGCCTGCGCGGACACGGCGCGCTGATCGACTTGCTGACGCGCGCGCTGGTCCCCGCGCCACCGATCGATTCGTCGGACGGCGGCTATATCGCGGCAGGCTATGACGCCGCGCTCGACGATCTGCGCGATGCGGGCGCGGGCGGGCGACGTGCAATTGCCGCGCTCGAGGCGGACTTCCGCGCCCGTACCGGGGTGGCGCAGCTCAAGATCCGCCACAACGGCGTGCTCGGCTATCATATCGAAGTGCCGGCGCGGTCGGCGGACGGACTGATGAAGCCCGACAGCGGCTTCATCCACCGCCAGACGATGGCGGGCGCGGTGCGCTTCAACGCGCCCGAGCTCCACGAGGTCGCGGCCAAGGTGACGCAGGCGGGCGCCCATGCGCTTGCGGCGGAAGCGGCGCATCTCGAGGATCTCGTCGCCGCCGCGCTCGACCGGCGCGAGGCGATCGCCGCAACCGCCGATGCGCTCGCGCGGCTCGACGTCGCGGCGGCGCTCGCCGAGCGCGGTTGCGAAGGCGGCTGGGCGCGCCCCGAGCTGGTCGACCACGCCTGTTTCGACATTACCGGCGGGCGTCACCCGGTGGTCGAGGATGCGCTCGCGAAACGCGGCGAGCGGTTCGTCGCCAATGACTGCCGCCTGTCGGAGGATTCGCGGCTGTGGCTTGTCACCGGGCCGAACATGGGTGGCAAGTCGACCTTCCTGCGCCAGAACGCTGCGATCGCGGTGCTCGCGCAGGCGGGGAGCTTCGTCCCCGCGACCGCCGCGACCTTGGGGCTGGTCGACCGGCTGTTCAGCCGGGTCGGCGCATCGGACAATCTGGCGCGCGGCCGCTCGACCTTCATGGTCGAGATGGTCGAGACCGCCGCGATCCTCGCGCAGGCGACGCCGCGCAGCTTCGTCATCCTCGACGAGGTCGGGCGGGGGACATCGACCTACGACGGGCTCGCGATTGCCTGGGCGGTGGTCGAGGCGATCCATGACGACAATCGCTGCCGCTGCCTGTTCGCGACGCATTATCACGAGCTGACCCGGCTGGCGGAGCGGTGCGAGGCGCTGACGCTCCACCACGTCCGCGCGCGCGAATGGAAGGGCGAGCTGGTGCTGTTGCACGAAGTGTCCGAGGGGCCGGCGGACCGCTCCTACGGGCTGGCGGTGGCGCGGCTCGCGGGGTTGCCGCCGGTGACGATCGCGCGCGCCAAGGCGGTGCTCGCGAAGCTGGAAGCGGGGCGCGCGAAGACCGGCGGGCTGGCGGCGGGGCTCGACGACCTGCCGCTGTTCGCCGCCGCGATCGAGGCGGAGGAAGAGGAATGCGACGCGATCCGCGCCGAGGTCGAGGCGCTCGATGTGGATGCGCTAACGCCGCGCGAGGCGCTGGAGACGCTGTACCGGTTGAAGGGGTTGGCGCGGGGGTAGCGTTCTCCCCCAGTCGCTTCCCCGGCGAAGGCCGGGGCCCAGTTACGGGCGTTTTGCCAAAGGGGCGCAGCGCGCGACCACTCGGCGTTCCGCTCCTGGGCCCCGGCCTTCGCCGGGGAAGCGCCCTTATGGAAGCCGCCCGCCTTACCCACCGGGGCAATTCACCCCCGCGCCACCACGGTATAGGTCATCTCGCGCCGCACCTCGAACCCGAGCACACGATACAACCCCACCGCAGGATTGTCCCCGTAGCTATGCAGGAACACCCCCTCCCCGCGCTCCAGCAGCGGTACGAGCACAGCTTCCATCAACGCCCGCGCGAAGCCCTGCCCGCGATGATCCGGATGCGTGCACACCGCGCTGATCTCGCTGAACCCCGGCACCTTCATCCGCTCGCCCGCCATCGCGACCAGCCGCCCGCCGCGCCGCACGCCGATATAGCCCCCCTGCAGATGCGTCTTCGCGAAGAACGGCCCCGGCGCGGTGAGCGTCGCAAGGTCGAGCATTTCGCCAGCATCGGCATCCCCCAGCGGCACGATCTCCACCGCGCGGGCGGCGCGGTTCAGCCGGGTCGCAACCATCTGGTTCAGCCGCCGCTCCGACACCACGACTGTCCCGGGAAGCGGCGCCGCCGCGCCGACGCCAAGCAGTCCGAGCGTCCCGCCCTCCGCTATCAACCCGGCAAGCGCGTCCAACGCCTCGGGCGACTCATCCGCCGCGGCGCCGAACAGGTTGACGTCGGGCCTGAACCGCACCGCGCGCGAATCCCCAAGCGCGAGCGCGGCATGGCGTCCGGTCAGACTATGCCAGATTGGTCGGTCGAGCGGGGTGTCGGAGCGCGTATCGGTCATGCCACTCCCTGACCACCCAGGGTCCGCGGCCGCATCCCACGCCTTGCTCCCAAACATGCGCGCCCGGTCACGCCGACCCGATCGTCAGCACCGCATCCCCGATCGGCACGGTATCGTGCAGCAACCGCAGATCGAGATGCGTCGTGCCATTGTCGTCGCTGATGACGTCGACGAACTCATGGTCGACCAGGATCGTCTCGCGCCCATAGCGTTTGCCCCCCAGCGACTGGCTTGCCAGCAGCGTGTCGATCCCGCTCACCGACAGCGTCAGGATGAATCGCTCGGTACCGTTGGCGAGCGCGTCCAGCACCGGGCTGTCGTCGTCCAGGATATGCACCAGCGTCCACGCCAGCCCGAGCATCGGGTTCTGGTTCCGTACCAGGGGCAGTTCCGTCATCCGCCGGAAGGTACGGCCATCCCCGACATGAACCAGCTCGAGCCAGCTCATCTGCGCGGTCGCATCCGCCAGCGGGCGCGAGCGTTTCGACGCGATCCGCGCCATCAATGCACGCTTGCCCTGATAGCGCCCGATCACCGCGACGTCGCTGAAGATCAGGCTCTCGCGCGGACGGGCGAAGCGCGCAAAGATCAGCCCGGTGATCGTCGCGGAAAAGAACAGCCCGATCAGGATCTCGACCGCGGCGATCGCATGGCCCAGCCGGGTCACCGGTGCCATCACGCCATAGCCGACCGTCCCCAGCGTATCGACCGAGAAGAAGAAGCCGTCGACCACCGACCCCGGCGCCATCGTCCCGATCGCACCGGGAAGCAGCGCGTAGATCGTCCCGAACACCAGGTTGATCGCGACGAAGCTCGCCGAGACGAGCGCGATGAACCACGGCCAGCTCATCTCCATCACCCAGTAATAGAGATCGTCATAGGGCGACGGCGCGCCGGTCTTCACCGCGGGAAACCCGCCCAACTGGACGATCTGGCGACGCGGATGTCTGGTCATGTCGATCAGCCTTGGCGAAGCGCGCAAGTCCGTCAAGCCGCGTGACGTTCCCCGGCGCACACCCTATCTAGCGGGAATGCCCCCCCGTTTTGAATCTCTGCCGCAACGGCGTTCGATCATCGACCGCCGCACCGTCGCCGATGCCCTCGCCGCGCTGGAGGGCGACCGTACCGCGCTCCGCGCCGCCGCGACGCTGCTGCTCAAACAGGCGCTCGACGCTGGTCGCGCGGAGATCGGGCGGCGACTGGTCGAGCATCCCTCGCGTGGGCTCGAGGCCGCGGCTGGCCAGGCGTTCCTGACCGATCAATTGCTCCGGTTGCTCTATGATTTCACGGTCCAGCGAGTTTACCCGGTCAGCAACCCCACCGCTGCTGAGCGGATCACGATCATCGCGGTCGGCGGCTACGGCCGCGGCGAGATGGCGCCCTATTCGGACATCGACGTCGGGTTTCTCACCCCGGGCAAGCAGCCGCCCTGGGCCGAGCAGGTGATCGAGACGATGCTCTATGCACTGTGGGACCTGGGGCTGAAAATCGGGCACAGCAGCCGGTCGCTCGACGAAATGGTGCGGCAGGCGAAGAGCGACGTGACGATCCGCACCGCCTTGCTGGAGGCGCGCTACGTGTGGGGCGACCAGCCGCTGTACGACGAGGCCGCGCATCGCTTCAAGGCGGAGGTCCAGGCCGATACCGCGCGCCAGTTCATCGCGGACAAGCTCGCCGAGCGGGACGTGCGGCACCACAAGATGGGCGACACACGCTATGTCGTCGAGCCCAACGTCAAGGAGGCCAAGGGTGGGCTGCGGGACCTGCACACGCTCTTCTGGATCGGCAAATACGCGTATAACGTCACCGAGCCGGGCGAGCTGGTCGAGGCGGGTCTGCTCAGTCGCGACGAATATCGCCAGTTCCACCGCGCCGAGAATTTCCTGTGGGCGGTGCGTTGCCACCTCCACGCGATTTCGGGGCGCGCCGAGGACCGCCTGACTTTCGACCTCCAGCGCGAGATTGCCGAGCGCATGCGCTTCGCCGACCGCCCGGGCAAATCCAAGGTCGAGCGGTTCATGCATTATTACTTCCTCCAGGCGCGCACCGCGGGCGACCTGACGGGGGTGTTCCTCGCGCATCTTGACGAAAAGTTCGCGGCGCGCGGGCGGCGTTTCGGTTTCCCGGTGCTGCGGCGCTCGCCGCGTAAGCTCAACGGCTTTACGCTGGTGCGCGGGCGGCTCGCGCTGCCCTCGGACGATTTCCTGGCGGAGAAGCCGGTCCGGCTGATCGAGCTGTTCGCGCTTGCGGACAAGCATGGGCTCGAGATCCATCCGCTGGCGATGCGCGCGGCGTCGCGCGACGCGAAGCTTGCCGACGAGATCCGGCAGGACCCGACCGCGAACGCGTTGTTCCTCGACGTGCTGACCAGCCGCCGCGACCCTGAGACGGTGCTGCGCTGGATGAACGAGACAGGCGTGTTCGGGCGCTTCGTTCCCGATTTCGGCCGCGTCGTCGCGCAGATGCAGTTCGACATGTATCATCACTACACCGTCGACGAGCATACGATCCGCGCGATCGGGCTGCTCGCGCGGATCGAGCGCGGTGAGCTCGATGCCGATCACCCGCTGTGTGCCGCGCTGCTCAAGCAGATCGTCTCGCGCCGCGCGCTGTATGTCGCGGTATTGTGCCACGATATCGCCAAGGGGCGCGGCGGCGACCATTCGGTGCTGGGCGCCGAAGTGGCCGAACGGCTCGCGCCGCGGCTCGGCCTCAGCCCGGCGGAGACCGAGACGGTCGCCTGGCTGGTGCGCTGGCATTTGCTGATGTCCGCGACCGCCTTCAAGCGCGACCTTTCCGACTTCAAGACGATCCTCGATTTCACCGCCGTCGTTCAAAGTCCCGAGCGGTTGCGGCTATTGCTGGTGCTGACCGTGGTCGACATCCGGGCGGTCGGTCCGGGGGTATGGAACGGCTGGAAACGCCAGTTGCTCGCCGATTTGTACGAATCGGGCGAGGAAGTGCTGCGGCTTGGCCACAAGCAGAAGGGCCGGACCGAACGGATCGCCGCGAAGCAGAGCGCGCTGCGCGAGACGTTGGGGTGGGACGATGCGAGGTTCGGATCGCTCGTCGCGAAACTGCCCGAACCCTATTGGGTCGCCGAGCCCGAGGACGTGATCGCCGACAATGCCGCGCTGATCGCGCAGGCCGGTGAGACCGCCCTTTCGATTGCGGCGCGGGTCTATCCCGAGCGCGGCGCGACGCTGGTGACGGTCTATGCCGCGGATCATCCCGGGTTGTTCTATCGGATCGCAGGTGCGATCAGCATTGCCGGGGGGAACATCATCGACGCGCGGATCCATACGACGCGCGACGGCATGGCGCTCGACAATTTCCTGGTGCAGGATCCGATGGGCCGTCCGTTCGACGAGGCGGGGCAGCTGGTGCGGCTCAAGAAGGCGATCGAGGACGCGCTCGCCAACCGGGTCAAGCTGGTCGAGCGCCTGCTGGCGAAACCGCTGGTGCGGACGCGTGCGGAAGCCTTTCCGATCGCGCCCAACGTATTGATCGATAACAAGGCGTCGAACCGGTTTACCGTCATCGAGGTCAACGCGCGCGACCGGCCGGCGCTGTTGCACCAACTGGCGCACGCGCTGTTCCAGTCGAAGGTGACGATCCATTCGGCGCATGTCGCAACGTACGGCGAGCGCGCGGTCGATACGTTCTATCTTACCGACCTCACGGGCGAGAAGATCGGTGCCGGAAGTCGGTTGCGCACGATCGAGCGCCGTCTGCTAGGTGCTGCGGCGGGGGAGCGGCTGGTGGAGGCAGCGTAGCTTACGATGCGGCCTCCCCAGCGACGGCCGGGGCCCAGTTGCGCAGGTCGTGGTAACAGGCGTTGCGCTTTCAACACCCACCGGTCCTGCTGGGCCCCGGCCTTCGCCGGGGAAGCACATCGGGCGTTACTTCGGCGCGAGGACCATCAGCATCTGACGGCCTTCCATGCGCGGATAGGCCTCGACCTTGGCGGTCTCGGTCACGTCGGCCTGGACGCGCTGGAGCAGCGCCATGCCGAGCTGGCCGTGGCTGAGCTCGCGGCCGCGGAAGCGGAGCGTGATCTTGACCTTGTCGCCTTCGTCGATGAACTCGAGCACCTTCTTCATCTTGGTGTCGTAATCGTGGTCATCGATGTTCGGACGCATCTTGATCTCCTTGATCTCCTGCGTCTTCTGCGACTTGCGCGCTAGGTTCGCCTTTTTCTGCGCCTCGTACTTGAACTTGCCGACATCGAGGAACTTGGCGACGGGCGGATCGGCGTTGGGCGACACCTCGACCAGGTCGAGACCGACCTCGCGCGCCTGCTCCATCGCCTCGCGCGTGTACATCACGCCAAGGTTCTCGCCGTCCTGGTCGATCACGCGGACCTTGGCGGACTGGATGAATTCATTGAAGCGAGGGCCATTCATCGGCGGCGCCTGGCGGTTCATCGGGGGTCGGATAGGTGTAGCTCCTCTGGTCGTTGACGGGTGTATATAGGGGTTTTCGGGGGGAAACGAAAGATGCGGTCGTGCACGACGTGACGATCCGGGCGGGGGGTGGTTTCGCGCTGCGAGACTCCCCTCCCCTTCAGGGGAGGGGCCGGGGGTGGGGCCGTGTCTCACCGAGCGTGGCGCTTGGGACTGCCCCACCCCAACCCCTCCCCTGAAGGGGAGGGGCTAAGAAGGAGCCGGTTACAGGTCCGGGGCCTTGGCGGCTTCGGTCAGCATCGCGATCGCGTCGTCGAGCGTCAGGAATTGCTGCCGCTCGCTGCCCAGCTGGCGCAGCGCGACCTTGCCTTCCTCGGCCTCGCGCTTGCCGACGACGAGCAGGTTCGGAACCTTCGCCAGCGAATGCTCGCGCACCTTGTAGTTGATCTTCTCGTTGCGCAGATCGGTCTCGACCCGGATCCCCGCCGCCTTGAGCTTCTCGGCAACTTCGCGCGCATAATCGTCTGCATCCGACACGATCGTCGCGACCACCGCCTGCACCGGCGACAGCCACAGCGGAAAGCGCCCGGCGTGATGCTCGATCAGGATGCCGATGAAGCGTTCGAACGTCCCCAGGATCGCGCGATGCAGCATGATCGGGCGATGGCGTTCGCCGTCGGCACCAACGTACGATGCGTCGAGTCGCTCGGGCAGCACGCGGTCCGACTGGATCGTGCCGACCTGCCACGTCCGCCCGATCGCGTCGGTCAGGTGGAATTCGAGCTTTGGTGCATAGAACGCGCCCTCGCCCGGCAATTCCTCGAACTTCGCCTTGATCGAGTCGCTGAGGTTGGATCCGAGCACCGCCTTGCGCAGCTCGTCCTCGGACTGGTCCCACATTTCCTCGGTGCCGAACCGCTTCTCGGGCCGCAGCGCCAACTTGACCGCATAATCCTCGAACCCGAGGTCGCGGTAGACGCTGTCGAGCAATTCGCAGAATTGCTGCACCTCGGCGACGAGCTGGTCCTCGCGGACGAAGATATGCGCGTCGTCCTGCGTGAACTGGCGGACGCGCATGATCCCGTGGAGCGCGCCGTGCGGCTCGTTGCGGTGGCAGCAGCCGAATTCGGCCATGCGGATCGGCAGGTCGCGATACGATTTGATCCCCTGGCGGAAAATCAGCACGTGCGCGGGGCAGTTCATCGGCTTCAGCGCCATCAGGTCGGCGGTGCCACTGAACACCGCGGCGTCATCCTCGGTGTTGGGAATCTCGTCGGGCACCACGAACATATTCTCGCGATACTTGCCCCAATGGCCCGACTGCTCCCACTGGCGCGCGTCCATCAGCTGCGGGGTCTTGACCTCGGCATAGCCCGCCGCGTCGAGCCGCCGGCGCATGTACGCCTCGAGCTGCCGCCACAGGATGAAGCCCTTGGGGTGCCAGAAGACCGAGCCCTGCGCCTCGGACTGGAGATGGAACAGATCCATTTCCTGCCCGATCTTGCGGTGGTCGCGCTTGCCCGCTTCCTCGAGCATCGTCAGATGCGCATCGAGCTGCTTCTTGTTGAGCCAGCCGGTGCCGTAGATGCGGCTGAGCATCGCGTTCTTCTGGTCGCCGCGCCAGTAAGCGCCCGACACGCGCGTCAGCTTGAACGCGTTCGGGTCGAGCTTGCCGGTCGAGACCATGTGCGGCCCGCGGCACATGTCGAGCCACTTGCCCTGACGGTAGATCGTCAGTTCCTCGCCGTCGGGAAGCTCGGCGGCCCATTCGGCCTTGAACGTCTCGCCTTGCTGCTGCCACGTCTCGATCAGCTGCTCGCGGCTCCACACTTCGCGGACGAACGGCTCGTTGCGCCCGATGATCGCGCGCATTTCGGCCTCGATCGCGGGCAGGTCGTCGTCGGTGAACGGGCGATCCTTCGGCGCGAAATCGTAATAGAAGCCGTCGTCGGTCGCCGGGCCGAAGGTGATCTGCGTGCCGGGGAACAAATGCTGCACCGCTTCCGCCATGACATGCGCGAGATCGTGGCGCGCGAGTTCGAGCGCATCCGCCTCGTCGCGCGCGGTGACGAGCGCGAGCGCGCTGTCGCCATCGAACGGGCGCATGATGTCGCGCAACTCGCCATCGACGCGCGCGGCGATCGCCGCCTTGGCGAGACCCGGACCGATCGCCGCAGCGATGTCCGCCGGGGTAGTCCCCGGGGCTACCTCGCGGACGGAACCGTCGGGTAGCGAGATGCGGAACAGCGCGGACATGAGGACAGGGTCTTTCCGTGATGGAGGGAAGCCGCGGCTTAAGCCGGGTGCGCCGATATAGGCAAGCGCGCGCGATCCGTCACCCTGTCGTGGAATCGGTGCCCCCGGCACGCGAAAAGGGGCACGCCCGGCGCGCCCCTTCCCGCTATCGGCGCAGCCCTGTCCGTTCAGGCATAGGCGCGACGCGCTGGCTCGACCTGGAACCGGTCCGCCTGCGACGCGAGCTGCACGACCTCATCGGTCAGGTTGCGCGCCGCCGCCGAGGTCTGCTCGACCATCGCCGCATTCTGCTGGGTCGAGGTATCCATTTCATGCACGGCGCTGCTGACTTCGCTGATCGCGCTCGCTTGCGCTGCATTGTCGTTGGCGATCTGCTCGGCAAGGCGTGCCGCCTGCTCGCCCGAGGTCAGGATGACGCCGAACGCGCTGTCGACTTCCTGCACCGCATCCACCGCCGCACCGATGTCGAGGCGGGTCACACTCAACTGGTCCCGCGCGCGCTTGGCCTCTTCCTCCGCGCGCATCGCCAGCGCACTGACGAGATCCGCGACCACCGCGAAGCCGCGTCCGGCATCACCGGCCCGACCCGCTTCCACCGCTGCGTTCATTGCGAGGACGCGGGTCTGGAACGCGATCTTGTCGAGCCCCTCGATCACGTCGTCGATCCCCTTGGCGCTGTCGAGCACACGAGTCATCGCCTGGACCGCGACATCGGTACGCGACCGACCCTCGAGCACTGCGGTCTTTGCCTGCTCGGACGTCTCGACCGACTGCGTCGCGGCGCGCGCTGTCGCCTTCAGCCGCGCATCGACCTGCTGGATCGCAGCGGCGGTCTGCTCAAGGCTCGCCGCGTTGCTTTCGGTCCGGCGCGCAAGGTCGCTCGCGGCCTGCGCGATTTCGCTCGAGCCGGTTTGGATGTTGCCGGTGCTCGACATCACCGAGCCGAGCAGCGTGCGCAAATTCGCAAGCGCCTCGTTGAACGCGGTCTTGAGCGGCTGATACACTGAGGGATAGTCCTCGACGATATCGGCGGTCAGGTCGCAATTCGACATCCGTGCGAAGTTTTCGGACATGCGCTGGACGATCTCGGAATTGCGCTGCGATTCTGCGTTGAGGGCGATCTGCTCCTGCGCGGTCGCGCGAAACGTCTGCATGGCCTTGGTCATCCGTCCGACGCAATCCTTATAGTCGGTAAAGGCGATCGGGGTATCGAGGTCACCCGCCGCAAGCCCCTCCATGCGCACCACCGTCGAGACATAGGGGACGCAGACCGCTTCCCGGAACAGATGCGCCAGAACGGCGCCCACGCCAGTCGCGCCGAGCGCGACCCACAATGCAACCGACGGCGACGCAAGCGCGGTCGCCAGTGTCGTCACGCCCAGCAACGCCACGAAAATTCCGTAAGACACCAACATTTTCATACGGATAGGCGCATCAGCCCGGAACCAGTTCATAAGAAATCCTCACGCTGTTGATGGCGTGCGACGCCACGCTGCCTCCATCATAGAAAGCGGGGTCGCCGGACGCGGCGCGGAGGAATCTTTTTTGCGTTAGGCGACGCCGAACGGCACCACACGATTGCCGCGATAATGACCGATCTCGGCGCGTCCCAAATACGGCACGCGCATTTCGCCGCACCAGCGCGTGATCATCGTCTCGATCGTCTCGCCCCACACCGGTTCGTTCGCCTGCACCTCGGTGATCTGCCCGAGCCGTACCCCGGCGATCCCCTTCAGCTGCGTCGCATGCGCCATGGTGAACAACATGCGGTCGATCCGGTACAGCGGCTCGGATACTTCTTCCACGATCAGGACGTGGTCCGTCAGGTCTGGCAGCCACGGCGACCCGATCAACCCGGTCAGGATCGCGAGGTTGAACGCCGCTGCGGGGCGCCCGTCCAGCCCGGGTTCCAGGACCGATCGGTCCTTCCTGGTCAGCCACAACAGCGCGCGGCTGAACCCGATCCCGCCGTCTCCGCTGCCGGCCGTGGAGACCATCGGCCCATGGACCGGCTGCCCGATCCGCGCGGCATAGAGCGCCCCGAGCAGGAACCCCATGTCCGAGAAACCGAGATAGGTCTTGCGCCGCGCCGCCGCGCCAAGCGCGGGGATCGCGGCCTGCAGGATCCGGTTGGAGCCATAGCCGCCGCGCGCGAACCAGATTGCATCGATCGTCGGATCGTTCGCCAGCTCGACGAAGGCCGCCGTCCGCACCGCGTCCGACCCGGCGAAATGCCCGTCCGACAGGAAACATTGCGGGTGGACGACCAGATCGACCTCGGGCGCGACCACCGCCGCAAGCCCTTGCGCGCGCGCCGCGAGCGCCGCGTCGATGCCCCGCGCGGGGGCCACCACTCCGATCTTCATCACATTTCCCGTGGCGATTTCCGTTGACCCGCGATAGCGCCGCAGGATGACCAACGGCAAACCCTACTTCTTCGTCGGCATTGGCGGCAGCGGGATGATGCCGCTCGCGATGATCCTGGCCGGGCGCGGTGCCACCGTGGCGGGCTCGGACCGGACGCTGGACGCCGGACGCCTGCCCGCGAAGTTCGACGACCTTGCCGCCAAAGGCGTCACGCTGTTCGCGCAGGATGGCTCGGGCGTCACCTCGGCCGAACAGATCGTCGTCGCCTCGGCCGCGGTCGAGCCGAGCGTCGCGGACATCGTGGCGGCGGAGCGCGTCGGCACGGCGCGGTTGAGCCGTCCCGAGCTGCTCGCCTCGCTCTTCAACGCGAGCACGCTGCCGATCGGCGTTGCCGGCACGAGCGGCAAGTCGACCGTGACGGGGATGATCGGCTGGATTCTCCACGCCTGTGGGCGCGACCCGACCGTGATGAACGGCGCGGTGATGAAGAATTTCGTGGCCGACGATGCCCCCTTCGCCAGCGCGCTGGTGGGCGATGGCGAAGCGTTCGTCAGCGAAGTCGACGAGAGCGACGGGTCGATCGCGCTCTATGCGCCGAAGATCGCGGTGCTCAACAACGTGAGCCTCGACCACAAGTCGCTCGAGGAATTGCGTACGCTATTCTCTGCTTTCGCGGCGAAGGCCGAGACGACGATCCTCAACGTCGGCGATCCCGAGGCAGCGGCACTGGCGCGCGGGTTCGATCCGGCGCGGCTGGTGACGTTCGCGATCGACCAGAGCGCGGACCTGCGCGCGACCGCCCTCGCCCCTGCCCCGTCCGCGATCACCTTCGACCTGGTGGCCAAGGGCGAGACGCAGCGCGTCCGCCTGTCGGTGCCCGGCGCGCACAACGTCTCCAACGCGCTGGCAGCGCTCGGTGCGGCCCGCGCAGCGGGGGTGCCGCTCAAGGAGGCGGTCAAGGCGATCGAGGGGTTCACCGGGCTCAAACGACGGTTCGAACTGGTCGGCGTTGCGGGCGGCGTCACCGTGATCGACGATTTCGGGCACAATCCCGACAAGATCGCCGCGACGCTGGCCACGCTCCACGCCTTCCCGGGGCGGTTGCTGGTGCTGTTCCAGCCGCATGGCTATGGCCCGCTCAAAATCATGCGCCATGAACTGATCGCGATGTTCCGCGATCATCTTCGCGACGACGACCGGCTGGTGCTGCCCGATCCGGTCTATCAGGGAGGCACCGTTTCGCGCGAAGTGACGAGCGCCGATATCGTCGCCGGGATCGGCGACCACGCACGCTACATCCCCGACCGCGCCGATGCCGCGACCTGGCTGGTCGAGCAGGCGTGCCCCGGCGACCGGATCGTGGTAATGGGAGCCCGCGACGATACGCTCAGCCAGCTCGCCGCCGACCTGCTGGCCCGGATCGCCACCAAGTCCGGCGCGCCTGCCGCCTGAAGGAGAAGCTCATGTTCCGACGCCTGTTCCTCGACCATCCCGCCACCGTCGGCGAAAGCTACACCGAGCATTTCGGCGTCGCGTCGCGCTTCGGGATGACGATGATCGTCGGCGGGCTGGGCGCCGTGGTCCATGCGTTCGTGCCGGCCTGGTGCAAGACCAGCGGCAGCAGCACGGTCGCCAAGTTGCATCGCCGGATGGTCGTCAAGCGTGGCGAGGTCGCGCAGGTGCGCAGCGTCGATTACGTGATCTGACGCGCCTTACTATTCAACGTCTTAGTTCCCCGGCGAAGGCCGGGGCCCAGGGTTGCCAGACCCTACGCCCGTAACCCTGGACTCCCGCCTGCGCGGGAGAACGACGGTCAGTGAGACCACGCCTTCCCCCATCCGCGAGTAATGCAATGACCATCACCAAAGTCGAACGCCCCCGGCTCGCGTTCCACCGCACCAAGGGCACCGGCCCGACGGTCGTCTTCCTGCCTGGCTACGGGTCGGACATGACCGGCAGCAAGGCGCTTGCGCTCGAAGCCTGGGCGGCCGCGAACGGGCGCGGGTTCGTGCGGTTCGATTATGGCGGCTGCGGCAGGAGCGAAGGCGCGTTCGAGGACCAGACACTCGCCGACTGGCGCGACGACGTACTGAACGCGCTCGACCAGCTCGTTACGGGCCCCGCGATCCTGGTCGGGTCGTCGCTGGGCGGGTGGCTGATGCTGCTTGTCGCGCGTGACCATCCCGCGAAGGTCGCGGCGCTGGTCGGCGTCGCGCCCGCGCCCGACTTTACCGACTGGGGCTTCACGACCGAGGACAAGCTTGCCTTGCTGTCCGAGGGCCGGCTCGAACGCCCGTCGCCCTACGGTCCCGCGCCGACCGTCTACACCCGCGCCTTCTGGCAGTCGGGCGAAGCCAACCGGTTGATGGCGGGGGTCATAGCGGTCGATTGCCCGGTGCGCCTGCTGCAGGGAATGGCGGATGCCGAAGTGCCCTACAACCGCACCGTCCGGCTTGCCGAGCTGATCCGTTCAGCCGACGTGCAGGTGTCGTTGATCAAGGACGGCGACCACCGCCTGTCGCGCGAGTCCGATATCGCGCAGCTGATCCAGGCGATCGAGGATGTAACGCCCGCCTTATGATCCTGCTGCTCCTCGCCCAAGCCGCCGCCACACCGATGGGGCCCGCGCCCGTCGGCCCCGCCTCGACCGAACGGACGCGCTACGAGCATTGCCTCGACCGTGCGAATAGCGATCCGGCCGGGGCCGAGGCGGAAGCCGGGCAATGGAAGCTCGGCGGCGGCGCGTTCCTTGCGAGCCAGTGCCTCGGCATGGCGTACAGCCGCGAGCAACGCTGGCCCGCCGCCTCCGCCGCGTTCGAAGCCGCGGCGACCGCTGCCGAAAAGGCGAAGGATGCGCGCAGTGCAAACTACTGGGCACAGGCCGGCAATGCCTGGCTCGCCGCGGGCGATCCCTCCAAGGCCCGCACGGCGCTTGATGCCGCCATCGCGAGCGGGACGCTGACCGGGCTCCCACTTGGCGAAGCGCATCTCGACCGCGCCCGCGCGCTGGTTGCGGCGAACGATACCGAAGGCGCGCGCGACGATCTCGACCGGGCGCTCGGCGAAGTGCCGGCGGATCCGCTGGCCTGGCTGTTGTCGGCGACCCTCGCGCGGCGCGACGGCGACATGCCGCGGGCCAGGAAGGATATTGTCGAGGCGCTGCGGCTCGGCGGCGACGACAGCGACGTCCAGCTCGAGGCGGGAAACATCGCAGCGAAGGCGGGCGATGCGACCAACGCCAAGGCCGCGTGGCAACAAGCGGTCGACCTGCGGCCCGATAGTCCCTCGGGCAAGGCCGCGGCGGCTGCGCTGCGGCAGTTCAGCGGGGCACCATAGCCCGCCGGCGAGTCCCTGCCGTCAACGTACAAGAGCCCTCCCGGGCGAAGGCCGGGGCAAAAGGGAGGTGCCCAATGGAACAATGCGCCGCCTTCTCACATCGACGTGTCGCGCTTGGGCACCCGCCTTCGTCGGGGGCGCATTCTCTGCAGCCAGATCACGCCCCAGCCTAGCGAAGTGCAAAGGGCACCCCTATCTGACCAGGCAACCAAGGGAGCCCCAGCACGATGAAATATCTGCACACAATGATCCGTGTCGCCGATCCGACCGCGACGATGGATTTCTTCAAACTGCTCGGGCTCGAGGAGGTCCGTCGGATCGACAACGACAAGGGCCGCTTCTCGCTGATCTTCCTCGCCGCCCCCGGCGATCATGACGCGCAGGTCGAGCTGACCCACAATTGGGATCCGGAAGAATATGACGGCGGCCGCAATTTCGGGCATCTCGCGTACCGCGTCGACAATGTCTACGAGACCTGCCAGCGGCTGATGGACGCCGGTGTGACGATCAACCGCCCGCCGCGCGACGGCTACATGGCATTCGTCCGCACGCCCGACGACATTTCGATCGAGCTGCTCCAGGATGGCGGCGCGCTCGAACCCGCCGAGCCGTGGGCCTCGATGCCGAATACCGGCGTCTGGTGATGGCGACCGATCTCGAGATCGTCTGCGTCCCCGCGCTCAGCGACAATTACGTCTGGCTGATCCACGATCCCGTCTCGAACGAGACGGTCGTGGTCGACCCGAGCGAAGCCGACCCCGTCATAGCGGCGGTCGGCGAGCGGGGCTGGACGATCTCGCAGATCTGGAACACCCACTGGCATCCCGATCACACCGGCGGCAACGCCGCGATCAAGGCGCTCGGCGCCAAGGTCAGCGGCCCATCGGCCGAAGCCGAACGGATCCCGACGCTCGACTACGGTTTGCGCGAGGGCGACAGCGTGCGCATCGGCTCCCATGTCGCGCGCGTGATCGAGACGCCGGGTCACACCGCCGGGCACATCGTCTTCCACATGGTGGACGATGCGCTGCTGTTCAGCGGCGACACGCTGTTCGCCATGGGCTGCGGCCGCCTGTTCGAGGGCAATGCGCCGCAGATGTTCGGCAACATGCAGCGCCTCGCCGCGCTCCCCGACGAGACCGTCGTTTATTGCGCGCACGAATATACCGCGTCGAACGGCCGCTACGCCGCCGCCGCCGAGCCTGACAACGCCGGCATCACCGCGCGGATGCGCGACGTCGACGCACAGCGCGCGCTCGGCAGGCCGACCGTTCCGACGACGATCGCGCTGGAGCGCGCAACCAACCCGTTCCTTCGCGCGTCCTCTGCACAACAGCTCGCCGAACGGCGCGCAGAGAAGGATGCTTTCCGCGGCTGATGGGAGTAGGATCACCGCCGGGGGCGACATCAGGAAGAGGATGATCGCGATGCTACGCTTGCTTTTGCCCGCCGCGCTGCTGGTCGCCGGCGGAACCGCCGTGTCGGCAGACAGCCGCGGTTTCCAGGAACGTCAGGCGGCAAAGGACCAGGCCGACCTCGCCAAGCAGCTGGCTGGACTTGTCCCCGGCAGGCCGCAGGAATGTATCCAGCAGCGCAACTACAATGACACGTCCCGAGTCGGCGACACGATCCTGTACAAGTTCAATCGCAACGACATTTATCGTACCGATACCAACGGTGGATGCTTCGGGTTGCGCCGGGGGGATGCGATCATCACCAAGAGCTACACCGGGCAATTGTGTCGCGGCGACATCATTCAGACGGTCGACCTCGTCTCGCGGGTGCCGAGCGGCAGCTGTACGTTCGGGCCGTTCGTCCGGTACCGCAAGCCGTGATCCGCCTAGCGCTGGCGATGCTCGCAATGGGCGCGACGACGGCTTCGGACACGCGTGATCTCGACAAGGCATTGGCAGGGCGAACCGCGGGCACAGCGGAAACCTGCCTGTCGACGAGCCGCCAGCTGACGCCGCAAGCGATGAACGATCATGTCCTGCTGTACCAGGACGGACCGCGGATCTGGCGAAACGACCTGCCGGCCGCCTGCCCCGGGCTCGATACCGACGCCATCATCGTGACCGAGATCCACGGCGGGCAATTGTGCCGCAACGACATGATCTACACGTTGCAACGCGGGGGCATCGGTATTCCGGGGCCACGGTGTCGGATCGGCATGTTCGTACCGTGGAACAAGGTGAAGACGACACGCTGACCGGCTCGCACCACGACTACCCTGCCCCGGGTTTACGATACATTGAAGCGTGCCCAATTCTACAGCACGAATCGGCTGAGGTCGGTATTGCGCGCGATCCCCGCCAGATGCGTCTCGACATAGCCCGCATCGATCGCGATCGTCTCTCCGCCACGATCCTCGGCGTTGAAGCTGATGTCCTCGAGCAGCTTCTCCATCACCGTCTGCAATCGCCGCGCGCCGATGTTCTCGACGTCGCCATTGACCAGTGCCGCCATCTTCGCGATCGCGCGGATGCCGTCGTCGGTGAAGGTGATCGTCACGCCCTCGGTCGCGATCAGCGCGACATATTGCTGGGTGAGCGATGCCTTGGTGTCGCTGAGGATCGCGACGAAATCGTCTTCGGTCAATGCCTTCAGCTCGACCCGGATCGGCAGGCGCCCCTGCAGCTCGGGCAGCAGGTCGGACGGCTTGGCGACATGGAACGCGCCGCTCGCGATGAACAACACATGGTCGGTCTTCATCGGCCCGTATTTGGTCGACACTGTCGTTCCCTCGATCAAGGGAAGCAGGTCACGCTGCACGCCTTCGCGGCTGACTGACCCGCCGCGCACGTCGCTGACCGCGATCTTGTCGATCTCGTCGAGAAAGACGATCCCGTTCGCCTCGGCATCCGCCAAGGCCACGCGGCTCACCTCGTCCTGGTCCAAGCGCTTGTCGGCTTCTTCCTCGACGAGCTTGTCCCAGGCGGCGGGCACGGTCAGCTTGCGGCGCTTCATCTGGCCGCTGCCGAACGCCTTGCCCATCATCTCGGACAGGTTGATCATCTGCGCGCCGCTGCCAGGCATCTCGAACGGCATCTGCGGCGCGGCCTCGAGCTCGATTTCGATCTCGGTGTCGCGCAGATGCCCGTCGTGGAGGCGTTGGCGGAAGGCTTCCCGCGTTGCCTCGCTCGCGCCCTTGCCGGTCAACGCATCGAGCAGCCGTGCCATCGCCGCTTCCTCGGCCTTGTCCTTGACCGCGCTACGGCGGCGCTCTTTTTCCAGCCGGACCGCTTCTTCGACCAGGTCGCGCGCGATCTGCTCGACGTCGCGGCCGACATAGCCGACCTCGGTGAACTTGGTCGCCTCGATCTTGATGAACGGCGCGTCGGCCAGCTTGGCGAGGCGGCGGCTGATCTCGGTCTTGCCGCAACCGGTCGGTCCGATCATCAGGATGTTCTTCGGGCTGACCTCGTCGCGAAGGTCATCACCAAGCCGCTGGCGCCGCCACCGGTTGCGCAGCGCAACCGCAACCGCGCGCTTGGCGTCGGCCTGCCCGATGATGTGCGCGTCGAGCGCGCGGACGATGGCCTTGGGGGTCAGGGAGTCGTTCATGGGTCTCTCTCAAGCCCGTCCCCTTCGGGAAGGGGTAGGGTCTCTCTTAGGCCCCTCCCCTTCAGGGGAGGGGTTGGGGTGGGGCAGTTCCTGGTGTTCGGCCGGGGGGCATGTTTCCCACGTCGCCACCCCAACCCCTCCCCTGAAGGGGAGGGGCTTTATAGGTTAGCTCGTTTCGAGGCTTTCCACGGTCAGCCGGTCGTTGGTGTAGACGCAGACCTCCGCCGCGATCGCCATTGCCTTGCGGCAGATCGTCTCGGCGTCGCTCTCGTAATCGACCAGTGCGCGTGCCGCCGCGAGCGCGTAATTGCCACCGGACCCGATCGCCGCGACGCCCGCTTCGGGCTCGAGCACGTCACCGTTGCCGGTCAGGATCAGCGTAACCTCCTTGTCGGCGACGATCATCATCGCTTCCAGGTTGCGCAGATATTTGTCGGTCCGCCAGTCCTTGGCCAGCTCGACCGCGGCGCGTAGCAGCTGCCCGTGATGCTGCTCGAGCTTGCGCTCCAACCGTTCGAACAGCGTGAACGCATCCGCGGTGGCGCCGGCGAAGCCCGCGATCACCGATCCGTCGCCGAGCCGCCGCACCTTCTTGGCGTTGGGTTTCATCACCGTCTGGCCCTGTGTCACCTGGCCGTCCCCGGCGACGACGACACGACCATTGCGACGCACGGACAGGATCGTAGTGCCGTGCCACACCGTTTCGTTTCCACTCATGGCAGCGATATGGGGCGGCGTTGGACGGGGTGCAATCGGTCGCTTGCGCAAGCGACCCTGGGTCGTCGATAACCGGCCGCAAACCCGGGGGAAAACGCACGATGTCGCATAACGGACATAAACCGGATCATCCGCTCGAACGCATGATCTTCTTCTCGGACGCCGTCTTTGCGATCGCGATCACGCTGCTGATCATCGAAGTCCATCCCCCGCATCTGCCGTTCGGGTCGCCGTGGCAGGCGTATGTCGCGGCGCTGCTGGCGCTGCTGCCCAATTTTGTCGGGTTTTTCGTCAGCTTCTTCGTCATCGGCGCGTTCTGGACAGGGCATCACCGCGCGTTCGGCCTTGCCGGCCATTATTCCGATCGTCTGGTCGGTCCCAATCTCCAGCTGCTGTGCGCCATCGTGTTCCTGCCGTTCGCGACGGCCTTCATGAGCGCCAATGCCGGCATGCTCGTGCCATCGATCGTCTATGCGCTTACGCTGGTCGTGAGTGGGTTGCTGAGCCTGCGGGTGACCCGCTTGGCCACGGCGACGGATATCGTACGGGACGATGTCCCTTCGGAAGCCGTGACATTGGCACGGACGCGCAGCTTTGGCGTCGTTGCAGGCGCGCTGCTGTCGTTAGGGATTGCGTTCGTCGATGCACGGTTCAGCCAGGCCGGCCTGCTGTCGATCATCGCGTTTCAAGCGCTCATCCGCCGCATCGTGCATCGTCGATACGCCGGACGCTGACCCGCCGACGCGGTCGGCCGCCAGCGCGCACGGCGGCCGATCCTGCAAGAGATGTTAGTTGGACGCGCCCGTCTGTGCGTTCATGGTACCACGCGACGCGACCATCGAGGGTGCCGGGCCGGTCGCAGGGCGAAGCGCCTCCCGTTCCGCAGCGGTCATCGGTGCCGACATGTCGGGACGGAAATCGGCGATAGCACGATCGTCGGCATTGCGCTTCGGGTCGAGCAAGTCGGTCGGAACATGGCCCTCGGCAGCGGACCCCGACAGCAGCGCCGCAATCCTGCCCCGCGTCAGAAACGCAGCGATACCCGCGCCGGCCGCGATCGCGGCCGCACCGATCGACCAGGCGGTTGCCGTGCTGATGGTCCGGGATGGACGCTTGGGCTCGGGCTTGCCGGCCGCATGCGGCGGTTTTTTCGGGTGATGTTTGTGCGTCTTGCTCATGATGGACCTTTGTCGGATGCTGAGGGTGGTCAACGGTCCATCGCCGGGAGCGTTCCGGTACGGCGGGAACGCGGTCCCTTCGGAACCGCGCTCCCTACCCACTCAACGGCAGCGGTTGTCGCTGCCGTTCTTGTCGATCGCCTTGCCCGCAAGCGCACCGCCCGCACCGCCGATCAGGGCACCGAGTAGGCCCGAGCCACCCGGGGCAATCGCCGCGCCCAGAACCCCGCCAGCGATGCCGCCGACCACGAGCCCGGTCGTGCCGTCGTTACGGCGGCAATAGTAGCGCCCGTCGCTGCCGCGATAGACCCGATCGTTCTCCGAGAGGCGACGCTCCTGATAATGGCGGCGATCGTCCCGATAATAGCGCGACGCATCATAACCGTTGTAGGACGGATCCGGCCGGTCATAATCATATTGCGCGTAGCGGTTATCGCCATAACCGCCCGGGCGGCCGCCATATTCGTCGCAACCGGCAATCAGCGTTGACGCAGCCAGCAAACCAAGAGTGAGTGCACGCATCGGATATCTCCCTGTTCGTTACGCTGGAGAAATGCATGGCCCGCCGAATGGTTGCCGCTCCACCTTTTGCATGACCCGGCAATGGCGCGCGCGTGTCACCGCCCCCACATGGGTCGGATGGCAAAACTCGGCGACTGGATCGATCCGCAACCCCATGGCATTCATGTCAAACCCGCCGACGTGTGGGTTGACCCGTCGCGCCCGACGCCGCGCGCGCTGGTGACGCATGGCCATGCCGACCATGCGCGCGGCGGGCATGGCGCGGTGTGGGCAACGCCCGAGACGCTCGCGATCATGGACGCGCGCTACGGCGAGCAGGCGGGGCATCCGGTCGCTTACGGCGAGACGCACGATTTCGGCGAGGTGCGCGCGACCTTCGTCCCCGCCGGGCATGTGCTGGGCTCCGCACAGATCGTGCTCGACTATCGTGGGGAACGGATCGTCGTCTCGGGCGACTATAAGCGTCGGCCGGATCCGACCTGCGCACCGTTCGAGCCGGTGCAGTGCGACGTGTTCATCACCGAGGCGACGTTCGGGCTGCCGGTGTTCCGCCACCCCGACACCGGGGACGAGATCGACAAGCTGATCGCAGCCCTTCACGCCAATCCCGACCGCTGCGTGCTGGTCGGCGCCTATGCGCTCGGCAAGGCGCAGCGCGTGATCGCGGAACTGCGCGTCCGCGGACATGCCGCGCCAATCTATATCCACGGCGCACTCGAACGGCTGTGCGCCTTGTATCAGGCGCATGGCGTAGATCTCGGCGAGCTTCGCCCAGCGACGGCGGCGAGCAAGGCGGAGATGATGGGGCACGTCGTCATCGCCCCGCCGGGTGCGCTGGCGGACCGTTGGTCACGCCGCCTGCCCGACCCGATCACCGCCATGGCCTCCGGCTGGATGCGGGTCCGCCAGCGCGCGGTGCAGCGCGGGATCGAGCTGCCGTTGATTCTGAGCGATCACGCCGATTGGGACGAGTTGACCGACACGCTGACCGAAATCGCCCCAAAGGAAGTGTGGGTCACGCACGGGCGCGAGGATGCGCTCGTACACTGGTGCGCCACCCGCCAGATGAAGGCGCGCGCGCTGGCGCTGGTGGGGTATGAGGATGAGGACGACTAGGCTGGCGTTACACCTTGGTCCGTATCGCTCCGCCTTCTATCCGCACTGATGCTCACCGTCCGCCACTGCGCCCGCGGCTTCACCCCGCCCCAAGCGCCCGCGCGCGGCGGCGCTGGACGGAACTGCCAATGCCGAGCGCCTCGCGGTATTTGGCGACGGTGCGGCGCGCGATGTCGAAGCCCTTGGCCTTCAACTGCTCGACCAGCGTATCGTCCGACAGGATTGCATCCCCCTCGGCCGCGATCAGCGCCTTGATCGCGGATTTCACCGCCTGCGCCGACACCGCATCCCCGCCTTCGGAGGACTGGATCGCGGAGGTGAAGAAATATTTGAGCTCGTACAGACCCCGCGCGCACGACAGATATTTGTTGCTGGTCACGCGACTCACCGTCGATTCATGCATCTCGATTGCTTCGGCCACCTGGCGCAGCGTCATCGGCTTGAGGTGCGCGACGCCATGGAGGAAGAACGCCTCCTGCTGCTTCACGATTTCGGTGGCGACCTTGATGATCGTCCGCTGCCGCTGGTCCAGCGCTTTGATCAGCCAATTCGCGCTCGCGAGCATGTCGCCCAGCCACGCCTTGGACGCCTTGTCGGTCTTTCCCGCTGACAGCTCGACATAATAGGTGCGGTTGACCAGCACGCGCGGCAGCGTGGCGGCGTTGATCTCGATGCCCCAGCCGTCATTGCGCTTGGCGACGTACAGATCGGGGACGACCGGTTGCGCCGGCTCCCCCCCGAAGCGACAGCCGGGCTTCGGGTCGTAGCCACGCAGCTCGCGGATCATGTCGGCGAGATCTTCGTCGTCGACATGGCAGATCCGCCGCAACCGTGAGAGGTCGCCCCGCGCGAGCAGATCGAGATGGTCGAGCAACCGCGCCATGCACGGGTCGTAGCGGTCCGCCTCCCGCGCCTGGAGCGCGAGGCATTCGGCAAGGTCGCGTGCGCCGACACCGGTAGGATCGAACGTCTGGATCGTTTCCAGCACCGCTTCGACCCGAGCCAGCGGCACCCCCAGCCGGGTCGCGATGTCGAGCAGCGGCGCAGTGAGATAGCCGCACTCGTCGATCTGGTCGATCAGATGCGCGGCGATGAACAAGTCAGGTCCGTCGACCGCGGTCCCGGCCTGCGCAAGCAGGTGATCCGACAGGCTGAGCGTGGCGGTCGTGAAGGAGTCGAGGTCGGGGCCATCCTCGCTCCCGGCGCCACCGCTTGTCGCGCCGTTCAGCCCTAGCGCACCGTCCATCCCCGCGCCGCCGGGCTGGTCCGCGACGCTGTCGTGGTGGAAGCTCTCTGCGGTAAAGTCGACGTCGAGCGATGCTTCCCCGGTGTCGCCACCCTGCATTAGCAGTTCGTCGGCGGGGGCGGGTTCGTCCCGCGGCGCGATATCGGGCTCGCGTTCCAGCGTCGGGCCATCGTCGTTCGGTTCACCGGATTCCAGCAGCGGGTTGCGCTCGATCTCCTCGGCGAGGAACCCCTCGATCTCGAGATTGGACAGCGCGAGCAGGCGAATCGCCTGCTGCAACTGCGGCGTCATCACCAGCGCTTGCGACTGGCGCAGATCGAGACGAGGCGCGAGCGACATCGCTACCGTGCGGCTCTGGTTGCAGGGAAGGAGACCGGGGTCATGCCATCACAGCGAGAAGCCCTCGCCGAGATACAGGCGCCGCACATTGGCATCGGCAACCAGTTCGGCAGGCGATCCGGTGAACAGCACGCGACCGTCATAAATGATATAGGCGCGGTCGACGATCTCGAGCGTCTCGCGGACGTTGTGATCGGTGATCAGCACGCCGATCCCGCGTCGCTTCAATTCGCAGATCAGGTCCCGGATATCCGCGATCGACAACGGATCGATCCCCGCGAACGGCTCGTCGAGCAGCATGATCGACGGATTGGCAGCAAGCGCGCGGGCAATCTCCGCGCGCCGGCGTTCGCCGCCGGACAGCGCCATCGCCGGGGAATCGCGCAGCCGTGTCAACCCGAATTCCTCGAGCAGCGTATCGAGCCGTGCCTTGCGCTCGGTCGCATCGGGCACCGCCAGTTCGAGCACGCTCAGGATGTTCTGCTCGATCGTCATGCCGCGGAAGATCGACGTTTCCTGCGGCAGATAGCCGAGCCCCAGGATCGCGCGGCGATACATGGGCAGGCCGGTAATGTCCTCGCCGTCGAGCATGATGCGACCCGAATCGGGCTTTACCAGGCCCATCACCGAGTAGAAGCAGGTCGTCTTGCCTGCTCCGTTCGGCCCGAGCAGCCCGACCACTTCGCCCTTGCCGACCGACACCGACACATCGGTCAGCACCGGGCGCTTGTCGTAGGACTTGGCGATCGACACGACCGACAGGCCGTTCATCACCGGCGCTTCCGCGATCGGCGGCGCGGTATCGAGCGTCAGGCCCGGCGTTGGGGTAAGCGTATCGGTCATCGCACGTCCCTGCTCGCATTTCGATCTTACCGAAGCGTTACCGGGCGGCATCTGGCAGGCTTCGTGCATGCATATCGCATGTCCGCTGCCGCATCTACGCCAATCGATGCGATCAGGAAAGCGCGACCGGCGGGGCGACGAGTCCGCCCGCGGTACGGCAGGCTCAGTTGCGCTTGGGGACCGAGAACGTGCCCGACACACGACCATTGCTCGTCGTGGTCGTGCCCGGAGCGCTCGACGACCCGCCGCCACCGACCGACGAGCCGTCGATGATTGCGCGACCGGTATCGAGATTGATCGTGAGGCGACCACCGTTGACGGTATTGCCCGCCTGGATCAGCGTCACCGCGCCGAGCATCGTGATCACGCCTTTTTTAAGGTCGTATACCGCGAAGTTGCTGCGCGCCGTCTGCGTCGGGCGCGTGACCGTGACGCCCCCCGAAGCATCGATCCGCTGCGCTTCCGGCGAGGCGCCGGTGCTGATCTGGCCGGCATAGCTGACCGTCATGCGCTGGGCGTTGAGGGTCATTTCGGCCTGCTTGACCACGACATTGCCCGAGAACAACGCGCGGTTGGCCTTGTCCTGCAACTCGATATGATCGGCGTTGAGGTTGATCGGCGCCTGCGAATTGCGCCCCTGCGCCAAGGCCGGGCTCGCGAGCGCGAGCGAAAGGGTCAGCAAGGTGAGGGTGCGGCGCATGCGGCCTATCTCGTCTTTCGCGGCACGATCCGCAAGCGCGCATTGCCGTCTAGCTTGACGACATGGCTATTGAGATCGACATTCATCTGGTTCGCGCTGAACGTGCCCTGCGGCACGGTACCGGTCACCGCCCCGCCGCTTTTCAGCGTCTTGCTCTTGAGATCGAGTGTCGCGTCCTGCGTTGCCAGGTGATAGCCGCCGGTGCTGTCGACCTTCAACGGCCCGTCGATCATGACCTGCTGCGTGTCCATGTCGTAATGGCCGCGATCCGCGACGACGTTGGCGGGGCCATCGGTCAGCCCGATCTGAGCGGACAGTTTGTTTAGCCGCAGGATCGGCTCGGCCGAACTCTTCTGCACCGCCGACCCGGCGTTTACGGCGAACGGCTGTCCCTTGTCGTCCTGGCCGCGATAGGTCGCGGACTGGATACGGATCCGCTCCTTGGCGACCTCCACCTTTGTCTTGTCGAGCAGGAAACTGACATCCCCGCCGGCGTATAGCGGCAGGACGACGACGAACGCTGCCATGATCCCGATCGCGACCGGCAGCACGACGCGCAACACCGCGACCGTACGGTCGTGGCTGCTGCCGGGCGCGGCCCAGCGCTGGCGCGCACTGCGGATCGCGCGGGGGTCAGGCATGCGCGAAGATGTCGGTCTCTGGCCAGCCCGCCAGATCCAGTTCGGCGCGTGCGGGCAGGAACTCGAAGCAGGCACGCGCCAGCGCCGTGCGCCCTTCGCGGGCCAGCCGGCGATCGAGTTCCTCGCGCAAGGCGTGGAGGAACCGCACGTCGGATGCAGCATAGTCCTTCTGTGCATCGCTCAGCACCGGGCCACCCCAGTCGGACGATTGCTGCGCCTTGGAAATGTCCTGCGCCAGCAACTCGCGCACCAGTTCCTTGAGACCGTGGCGGTCGGTATAGGTGCGGATCAACCGCGATGCGATCTTGGTGCAATAAACGGGGGTTGCGGTGACCTGCAGATAATGGCTGATCGCGGCGAGATCGAAGCGCGCGAAGTGGAACAGCTTGGTCCGGGCCGGATCCTCGAGCAGCGCGCGCAGGTTGGGCGCGGCATAGGTGCTCTCGGGTCCGAAGCGGACGAGATGCTCGTCGGGTCCGCCGTCGGACAGCTGGACCAGGCACAGACGATCGCGCGGGGTGATGAGACCCATGGTCTCGGTATCCACCGCGATGTCGACGCCAGGCGCGAACAGGTCAGCGGGAATGTCTTCTTCGTGGAGTGTTACGCTCATCGCCCGGCCCTAGCGACGAATCGGGTTGGGCTCAATGCCCGCGCGTGCGTGCACGACTGCGCCGGGCCGCGATGTTAAGCGCCTCGACCCCACCGGAAAAGGCCATGGCGACATAGATATAGCCCTTTGGCACATGCACGCCGAAGCCATCCGCGATCAGCATCGCGCCAATCATCAGCAGGAACCCCAGCGCCAGCATCACGACCGTCGGGTTGCGCTCGATGAAATTGGCGAGCGGGGTCGAGGCCCACAGCATCGCCCCGACCGCGACGACGACGGCCACCAGCATGATCGGCAACTGGTCGGTCATCCCGATCGCGGTCAGAATCGAATCGAACGAGAAGACGATGTCGAGCAGCAGGATCTGGAGGATCGCGCTGCCGAAGGAGATGGCGATCGAGGGCTTCTCGGCGGTCTCCCCGCCCGAGTCGTTCGGGTCGAGCGTGTGGTGGATTTCGCTCGTCGCCTTCCATAGCAGAAAGACCCCGCCCGCGATCAGGATCAGGTCGCGCACCGAAAACGCCGTTTCGAAAGATGGCTGGCCATGATCGCCAAGCGCGCCGGTCAGGCCCAGGTCGAACACCGGCTCGACCAACCCGGCGATCCACGCGATCGTCGACAGCAGGATCAGCCTGAGTACCAGCGCCAAGCTGATCCCGACGCGCCGAACCCGCACGCGCTGTCCCTCCGGCAGCTTGTTCGACAGGAGCGAAATGAACACGAGATTGTCGATTCCAAGGACAACCTCCATGACGATCAGGGTCGCCAGCGCGGCCCAGGCGACGGGATCGGACAGGAGCGCAAGGATCGACATAAGGGCGCAGCCTGTGCCGTGGTTGCAACGCTTGCGCAAGATCGGTGCGACCCACGCCCCAATTTGGACGAATTTGTTCGCAGCGTATGGAAAATTAGGCTAACACGAGTCGGTGGCACGAGCGGTTTGGTGCACGAAGCCTTGCGTCTTTCGTCCGATGCAATGGTTGCTATAATGAGGTCGGACGAAGCGGGAAGACGAACAGGGCATGAGTTTCGATAAAGGACGCCGCGGCGATCGTGGCGGGCGTGGGCGCGACAAGCGCGACGGTTTCGGCGACAGCGGCGGCTTCGACAGCGGCTTCGGTGGTGGCGATCGCTTTGGCGGTGGCGGCGATCGTTTCGGCGGCGGCGGTGACCGGTTCGGCGGCGGCGGCGGTGGCGGCGGTGATCGCTTCGGCGGCGGCGGCGGTGGCGGCGGTGGTTTCCGCAGCGGCGGTGGCGGCGGCTTCGGCGGTGGTGCAGCTGGCGGCGGTCGCGGGATGCCCCCGCAGGTTGTCGGCGAAGGCACGGGCGTCGTTAAGTTTTTCAACGGCCAGAAGGGTTTCGGCTTCGTCGTTCGCGACGACGGCGGCGAGGACGTGTTCGTTCACATCTCGGCGGTCGAACAGGCCGGCCTGACCGGTCTGGCCGAAGGCCAGCCGCTTGGCTTCACGCTGGTGGACCGCGGTGGCCGCATCTCTGCAACCGATCTCAAGATCGACGGCGAGCCGATGGCCGTCACCGACCGCGGTCCGCCGCGCGAGCGTGATGCAGCGGCCCCTGGTGGTCGTCCGGCCCCCGGCGGCGCGCCGCAGCGCCAGCTGACCGGCGAGAAGGCTACCGGCACGGTCAAGTTCTTCAACGCGATGAAGGGCTTCGGCTTCATTCAGCGCGACGATGGACAGCCCGATGCGTTTGTCCACATCTCGGCAGTCGAGCGCGGCGGCATGACCTCGCTCAACGAGGGCGATCGTCTCGAGTTCGAACTCGAAGTCGACCGTCGCGGCAAGATGGCAGCCGTCAACCTGACGTCGATCGCGTAAACCCTACGCATCGATACCGGTTACGAAAAACCCGGCGGGCTTTATGCCCGCCGGGTTTTTCTTTGTCGTTCAACGCGCTGAGGTGCCTTACCGGAATGGATCGCCCGAACCTGTCGGTTCGAGGGCGTCTGCTCCCAGGAAAGTCCTCGTTATGCGCCTGCTGAAGCCTGCAACCCTCCTTGCGCTGACCCTTGCCACTCCGATCGTGGCCGCGCCCGCGCCGAAGATTGCCGCAACCAGCTTCGCGCAGCTCAAGACGCCGCTGCCCCTGCCGTATGACGAAGCCGCCAACGCCAGGGCGCAGATCGCTGCCGCCCGAGCGCGGGCAAAGGCCGGGCACAAGTTTTTATTGGTCGACCTGGGCGGAAACTGGTGCCTCGATTGCCGCATTCTCGCCGGCACGATGGACCTGCCCGCGCTCCACAGCTTCCTGGCGCGACATTACGAGATCGTGACCGTGGACGTCGGACGATTCGACAAGAACATGGACATCGCAGCGCATTATGGGCTCGACGGCCATTTCGGTGGTGGCGTGCCAAGTGTGCTGATCATCGATCCCCGCACCGACACCCTCCGCAACGCCGGACGGACCGCCGCCTTGGCCGACGCCCGGACGCTGACGCCGCAAGCGCTGGCGGACTGGCTGGCGCAATGGACGCGCTGAGCGGAGATTACACGGCCAGTGACGTCCGCCCCGTTCCTCCGCGGATGGGCAGTTGGGGTCTGCGCAAAGGATCCGCTGCTGGCGTTCGGGACTCCTGCGCCCATGCTTTCGCAGGCGAACCGGGCAGGGTTGGCGAAGCCTTTACCGTCCGTAGCGCCTGATACTCACCAGCGTCCCTGGTCCGTCAAATCCCTTTGGGCCCCGCCCGCGCGCCGTTCTCAGCCGTTGGCGAACCGGTCGGTCGCGCGGATCAACTGGTCGAGAATGCCCGGCTCGCTATAAGCATGGCCCGCACCCTCGACGAGATGAAAATCGGCCTCGGGCCAGGCCTTGTGCAACGCATAGGCATAGCGCGACGGACACGGCATGTCGTACCGGCCATGGACGATGGTGCCGGGAATTCCCGCCAGCCGCCCGGCATTGCGCAGCAGCTGTCCGTCCTCGAGCCAGCAATCGTGGACGAAATAGTGATTTTCGATCCGCGCGAACGCCAGGGCGAAATGGCCATCGCTAAACGCTTCGGACATGGCCGGATCGGGAAGAAGCGTGATCGTCTCCCCTTCCCAGATCGTCCATGCCTTGGCCGCTGCCAGTTGCCGCGCGCTATCGTTTCCGGTCAGCAGGCGATGGTAGGCGCGGACCATGTCGTTCCGCTCGGCGGGAGGGATTGGCGCGACGAAGCCCTCCCATTTGTCGGGGAACATCTCGGACACGCCGAACTGATAATACCAGGCGATCTCGGCCGGCGTCGCAGTGTAGATCCCGCGCAGGATCAGCGCGCTGACCCGCTCCGGATGGGTTTCGGCATAGGCCAGCGACAAGGTCGACCCCCATGACCCGCCAAACACCAGCCAGCGGTCGACCCCCAGCATCGCGCGCAACCGCTCGATGTCCGCGACGAGATGCCAGGTCGTGTTCGCCTCCAGCGACGCATGTGGGGTCGAGCGGCCGCATCCCCGCTGGTCGAACAGCAGCACGTCGTAGCGCGCCGGGTCGAACAGCCGGCGATGGCTCGGCGCGATCCCGCCCCCCGGGCCGCCGTGCAGGAACACCGCCGGCGTGCCCCCCGGCGTCCCGCAGCGTTCGTAATAGACGCGATGACCGTCGCCGACGTCGAGCATCCCCGTCGCGTAAGGTTCGATCTCGGGGTACAGCGTGCGCAAGTCGGTCATGAGAGAGAGGTAACGAGGGGGACAGGCGCTGTCACCTGTAACCACCGCGCGTCGCCGGCGGCCGGGGTTCTTGCACCTTCGGAACCCCAAGCGCGTTCGGAAGGCCGATGTGGTGACACGGCGGATCCCTTGCTAAAAACGAAACCGGTCCGACACCCCGACCGCGCGCGCGAGACGACAGGAGTGCAGCGGTCGGACATGCAAACGTCGTGGTTCTGCCGAACTGTGGATTCCCGCTTCAACGGCAAAACGGGAGGCAGAACCGACTTTCGCACAGAACGCGCACCGGTCCAGGCAAGTCGCGCTACCGCAGCGGAATCGCGCGACCTTCCACCATCACATAGCTGACATGCGTCACCGCAGCCGGATCGGTCAGCGGGTCACCCGTCACGGCGATCAGGTCGGCGGACTTGCCGGGCTCGAGCGTCCCGGTCTCGCGCGACAGTCCGAGCAGATCCGCACCCCCCTTCGTTGCCGCGATCAGCGCGTCGCGCGGAGTCATCCCGCCCTTGCTGACCATCAGCCCGACCTCCTCGCCGTTGCGACCGTGTGGGAAGACGGCGGCATCGGTGCCAAGCGCGATCGGGACGCCGGCCTTGTACGCACGGTTCAGCGCCTTGCCCCACACGAGCAGCGTCTGCCGCGCCTTGATTTCTGTATTGGCGGTGTAGATGCCCTTGCCGAGATACAGTTGCAGCCCGCTGAACGCCATCAGCGTGCCGACATAATACGTCCCGCGCGCCTTCATCAGCGCGACGTCGGCATCATCGGCATAGGTGCCATGCTCGATCGAATCGACCCCGGCACGCACTGCCGCGCCGATCCCCTTCGCGCCATGCGCATGTGCCGCGACTTTGAGCCCGAGCTGGTGCGCGGTGTCGCAGATCGCTTTCATTTCCTCGTCGGTGAAATGCTGTTCGAGCCCGATCTTCCCGTCGTCGAGCACCCCGCCGGTCGCGTGGAACTTGATCACGTCGACGCCGTAAGCGGCAATCTTGCGGACCGCCTTCCCGCATTCGAGCGGCCCGGTGCAGACCCAGAATTGCTCACCCGTCGCCTCGATCGCCGCGCGAAGGTTGGGCGCGAGCCCCACGGTCGCATCGCCATGCCCGCCGATGATCGACAGCGCCGGGCCAGCGACCTGGATTCGCGGCCCCGGGAAACCCCCTTCCTTGATCGCATCCCGCATCGCGATGCTCGCAAGTGGCGGCCCGCCGAGATCGCGGACCGTGGTGAACCCCGCCCGCGCCGTGATAAGCGCATTGCGAAGGCCGACCGTGGCGGCATAGGGTTCGGAATATTTCGGGGTCAGTCCCTGGTACCAGGGCTCGCCCGAATTGCTGGTGAGATGGACATGGACGTCGATCAATCCGGGCATGACGGTCTTGTCGCGCAGATCGACGACGGTCGCGCCGGCGGGTGCAGTCGCTCCGTCCTCGATCCGGGCGATTCTGCCGTCGGTGACCACGACCGTGGAGGCGCCCCGCGCCGGCCTGGCGGCATCGACGATCACATGCCCCGCCTGGATCGCGAATGTCTCGGCGTTCGCGGCCGTCCCCGCCAACAGCGCGGCAATCGCCGCCATGACTAATTTGTGCACGCCTTACTCCCCTTTTGGGGAGCAGATTATCAACCTACCCGCGCGTGTCGAGCGGTCAGGTTATCAATCGTTTGAGGCCGTCCAACGTGTCGGCCTCGGCGGCGGGCTTGTCGGTACGGATCCGCGCGATGCGGGGAAAGCGCATCGCCACGCCCGACTTGTGCCGCTTCGATTCATGGATCGAATCGAACGCGATTTCCAGCACCAGCGTCTTGTCCACCTCGCGCACCGGGCCGAACCGTCCGGTCGTATGATTGCGCACGAAGCTGTCGAGGAACTTCAATTCCTCGTCGGTGATCCCGGAATAGGCCTTCCCGACCGGAAGCAGCGCGCCGTCCTTGGTCCAGCAGCCGAACGTATAGTCGCTGTAGAAAGACGACCGCCGCCCGCTGCCGCGCTGCGCGTACATCATCACGCAGTCGGCGGTGAGCGGATCGCGCTTCCATTTGTACCACAGTCCGGTCTTGCGGCCACCGACATAGGGGGAATCGCGGCGCTTGAGCATCACCCCCTCGATCGCGCCGTCGCGCGCGCCAGCGCGAATCCCCTCGAGCGCGGTGAAGTCCTCCGCCGCGATCACGGTGCTGAGATCGAACCGTTCGGGGTCGAGCCGGCCCGCGAACCCCTCGAGCCGCTCGCGCCGCGCGCTCCATGGCAGCGGACGCAGATCCTCCTCGCCATCGAACAGGATGTCGTAGAGCCGCACGAACGCCGGGGAGTCCGCCAGCATCTTCGCCGAGACGATCTTGCGCCCGAGTCGCTGCTGCAACGCGTTGAAGCTGGCTGCCCCACCTTCCTCGGTCGCGGCGCCCTGCGCATCGCCCTTCACCATCAGTTCGCCGTCGACCGCACCGACGGTCGTAAAGTCACGCGCGACTTCGGGAAAGCTCGCGGTGATGTCGTCACCGGTGCGGCTGTAGAGCCGCGTTTCCCCGGCGACGTGGACGATCTGGACGCGGATGCCGTCCCATTTCCACTCCGCGGCATAATCGGCGAGATCGACCCGCCCGTCCTCGAGCGGATGCGCAAGCATGAACGGGCGGAACACCGGCACGTCGGCGGCAGTCGGCTGCGCGCCGCGCCCCTCGGCCCAGTCGAACAGCGCCGTGTAGGGTGCCGCGATTCCGTGCCACACTTCCTCGACCGCCTCGACATCGAGATCAAACGCCTGTGCCAGCGCCGTCTTGGCGAGCCGCGACGAGACGCCGATCCGAAGCGCCCCGGTCGCCATCTTGAGCAAGGCGAAGCGTTCGTCCGAATCGAGCTGGTCGAGCATCTTGCCGAGGACGGCGGGCGTATCCGAGCGCGACAGCTTCGCCAGCCGCTCGACCGCGTCGGCCATGCCGAGTGGTGCCTCGACCACGGTGCCCGGCGGAGTCGGCCACAGCAATGCAACCGTTTCCGCGGTATCGCCGACATAGTCGCGGCTCATCCGGAACAGCACGGGATCGACCCGCGCTTCGATCAGCGCGCGAATCACGGCGGGTTTCACCCCCGGCAAGTCGAGCTCCCCGGTCAGCGCCGCCATCGCCCAGCCGCGGTCGGGATCCGGCGTCGTGCGGAGATAGTCGACGATCAGGCGCAGCTTGGCATTGCGCGACCGCGTGTAGATCAACCGATCGAGAAGGTCCGCAAACGCCCGCATCGTGCCACAACATGGCCGTGCTGCGGATGTTCCGCCAGACCCATCGCTGGGGGGTGGTAGCGCCACCCCGCTACGGCGCCGGCATGGCCCTGATTCGATCGCGGATCGTGCTCGCCGTCCTTGCCATCGTCGCCGTGTTTGGCTGTGCGCATCACAACGTCTGCATCGCGCTTGGGATCGCCTAACCGATGCGCCGTTTCCCGTGCGGGATCGCCCGCAACCGCAACCGGGTCACTCTGACGTCGACGGAGGTCGGTACGAGCATCCTCGCGGCTGGTCTCGAACGGGAACCAGGCGCGCCGTTGGGCCTGGGCGGTCCCCTAGATCAGACGCATCGCGGCCAGCGCCTGGATCGCTCCTACAATGATCAGCACCGCCGCAGCGACACGTCGCACCGGGGTCAGCGGCAAGCGACCCCATCCCCCTTCGCCCAGGAACACAGCCGGGACATTCACGGCAATCGCGCCGATCGTCGCACCGACGGCAGCGAGCGCTGGGGTGCTGCTGCGGGCGGCGAGCGCGGCGGTGATGCATTGCGTGCGATCGCCGATCGCGAGCAGACCGATCGCCGTAAGGGCCGCCGGGAATGCCCCGAGGCGTTGCGGAACGCCCCGCGATCGAATCGGCCAACACGCAGCAACGCCCGCCGACAGCACCGCGAACGCCACGAGCAGGTCCGCTGCATCGGGCGAGACATAGGGCGCGGCAAGCCACCCCCCGATGGCCCCGGCGGCATTGCCCAGCGCGATCGCAAGGGCGATGCCAGCGAGCACGGCACGCTTGTCGGCGAAGCGCGTACCGAGCAGGGCGCTGGAGAACGGGGTACGATCGCTCGCCTGAACAAGGAGCGCCGCGACCAGCGCAGCCATCAGGGCATCCATGACCTGTGCGAATCAGCCCGCGAGTCGCACCGAACAGGCCGCACCATAGGTATCGCACGCGCGCTGATCGTGACGTCCGGACAAGACCGCATCCCGCAGCACGATGATCCACGCCTGGACCAAGGCACCCCGCTCGCCCCGCTCCAGTGCCGCCGAAATTGCCTGGGTAACCGCAACCGCCGGGAAGTTGCCGCACGCCGCAGCAGCGGCGCGGATCGCTTCGATCTCCGCGGCGAGCGCCGGAATCGGTGCCCGTGCGGCACGCACGGCGATCAGGCTGACCCGTTCGGCAAGAGCGATGACATCGGGTGTCTCGGTGGCAGAAGCTGGCGTCATGGCAGGACACTCCCTAGATCCGCAATCTGGACCCAGTTCGGTAAAGGGCACGTTAAACCCGTTCCCGACCCCGCAGACGCCTTGGCTTCGGCTTGACATTCCCGACTACATCCGCCATCGGACAGCGCTTGAGAGCGGCGACCGGTTCGCCGCTTTTGCATTTTCAGATCACAGGAATTCAGGTCATGGCAAAGCCGACCACGGTCAAGATCAAGCTCGTCAGCACGGCGGACACTGGCTTCTTCTACACCACGAAGAAGAACCCGCGTACCAAGACCGAGAAGCTGAGCTTCAGCAAGTACGACCCCGTCGTGCGCAAGCATGTCGAGTTCAAGGAAGCGAAGATCAAGTAAGCCGCATTTGCGGTTTGCCTTCCCCGGGCTCGCCCGGGCCAGAAGCCGCGGGCGCAAGCCTTGCGGCTTTTTTGCGTACCGCTCTTGGCTGGCGATTGCGTGCGGCTGTCAAAGCAGCGCGGCTACCGCATCGACGAAGCGAATCAGCGAAATCGGCTTGGACACATAGGCGTCGGCCCCGGCGGCGCGAATCCGTTCCTCGTCCTCGCGCCCCGCATAGGCGGTCACGGCCATTACGGGGATCCCGCTCAGGACCGGATCGGCCTTGAGTTGCAGGATCAGGTCATATCCGCTGACATGCGGCAGCTGGATGTCCATGACGATCAGGTCCGGTTTAAAATTCCGTGCGCGCAGAACAGCTTCCCGGCCATCCCGGACGCCTTCGGTGGCATATTCGTGCGCCTCCAGCAGGTCGCAGAAAAGTTTGAGATTGAGTTCGTTGTCCTCGACAACAAGCACCCTTTTTGCCACGCCAGCGCTTTCCTCGTCCATGGGCCAGATGAATACGCAATGCGCGCCTCGCTGACAAACTCCGATCCTGCGCAGCTTGCGCTCCGTGCGCTGGTCTGGACGCTGGCCGAGCCGGACCGCGCGATGCGCCTGCTCGACGTGACCGGCCTGACGCCCGCAGACTTGCGCGCGCGCGCAGGCGAGCCGAGCGTACTGTCCGCCACGCTTGCCTTCCTGCTGGCGCATGAACCCGATCTCATCGCCTGCGCCGAGGGACTTGACGTCCCGCCTCAGGCTTTTGCCGAAGCCCATGCCGCGCTCGACGGCCCGAACACTTCCGGAGACTTTGCGTGAAAGGCCTGTTGATCTGCGATTGCGACGAGGTGCTGCTGCACATGGTGCGGCACTTCGGCGTGTGGCTGCACGAAACGCATGACATCGATTTTGCGATCGAGGGTGGCGACTTCGCCAACAGCATGACGCGGCGTGACGGCGCCCCGCCTCCGACGCGCGAGGAGATGTGGGGCCTGCTCGACCAGTTCTTCCCGCACGAAATGGGGCGCCAGACGCTCGTCCCGCATGCGCGCGAGGCGCTTGCCGCTTTGTCGACGATGGCCGACGTGGTGATCCTCACCAATCTGGGCGATCATAATCGCGAACCACGGATCGCGCAGTTGCTTGGTCACGACATGCCCTATCGGGTCGAGACGAACCAGGGTGGCAAGGGCGATCCGGTCGCGCGGCTCCAGGCCGAATTCGGCAACCCGGTTACGGTGTTCGTCGACGATCTCGCGGTCCACCATGCGTCGGTCGCCAAGCACGCGCCCGGCGTTCACCGCGTCCACATGATTTCCGAGCCGAAGCTCGCGGTCAACGTGCCCCCAGCCCCCGATGCGCACGTTCGCATCGACGATTGGCAAGTCGCCGAGCGCTGGATTGCGGATCGCTTCGCCAGCGGCCAGCCTGCCTAACCCCCTTACCATCAGGAGCTATTCCATGACCGACCGTATCGACCACAAGCTCGCCGAACTCGGCCTGACGCTTCCCGCGGCCGCTGCGCCGGTTGCCGCCTATGTGCCGACCGTCGAGGTCAATGGCTTGCTTCATATCTCCGGGCAGCTGCCGTTCAAGGACGGCGCGGTCATCACGGGTCGGCTCGGCGCCGACGTCAGCCTCGAGGATGGTGCCGCGGCGGCACAGGCGTGCGCACTGATGCTGGTCGCGCAGGTCAAGGCAGCGCTTGGCGGTCTCCACCGGGTCGAGCGGATCGTGAAGCTCGGCGTGTTCGTCAATTCGACCGCGGACTTCACCGATCAGCCGAAAGTCGCCAATGGCGCGTCCAACCTGATGGTTGAACTGTTCGGTGAGGCTGGCAAGCACGCGCGTAGCGCCGTCGGCGTGACCAGCCTTCCGCTTGGCGCGGCGGTCGAGGTCGATGCGATCGTCCAGATTTCGATGCCGTAACCACCGCAGGGCGGGCCGTTCCACCAGGGAACGGCCCGCGATACGGTCATGCGACCGTCGGCTTGCGGGTAAAGATCCCGTAGGCGGCAATGATGAGATAGCACAGCGCCGGCACCAGCAGCGCGAACTGCAGCGTCGAATGATCGGCGAGAACGCCGGTCAAGGGCGGCACGATTGCCCCGCCGACGATCGCGGTGGCAATGATCCCCGATCCCTCCGCGGCGCGTGCGCCCAGGCCTTCGCTGGCAAGGCTGAAGATCGTCGGGAACATGATCGAGTTCATCAGCCCGATCGACAGCAGCGACCAGCCCGCAACCGCGCCCGTGCTGTGCGTTGACAGAGCGATCAGCAGGATCGCCCCCGTTGCCACGCCCGCCAGCACCTTGCCCGGCGACAGGACGCGCAGCACGAACGCGCCGATGAAGCGGCCGATCATGGCACCGCCCCAGTAATAAGCGACATGCTTGCCCGCGGTGACCGCGTCGAAGCCCATCGTGGTCGATTGCTCGAGATAGCTGACGATCAGCGACCCGATCGCGACTTCCGCGCCGACATACAGGAAGATGCACGCCGTCCCGAAGGCGAAGCGCGGACGCTTGAGAAGGTCGAACGCCTGGAAGATGCTGCCATTCTGTTCCACCGTATGCGGCAGGCGCTTGCGGCGCGACCACACGACCACCGCGACCAGCACCAGCGCGATCGCGAGGCCAAGATAGGTGTGGACGACGGTTTGCGTCTCGGCGGTGCGATAGGCGTCGAGCGCCGCGCCCGACAGCGTCTTGGGGTCAACCTTCGCGAGACTGCCGAGGATCAGGATCGATCCGACGATCGGAAAGATCGTCGTGCCGAGCGAATTGAAGAATTGCGCGAAGGTCAGCCGGCTCGATGCGGTACGGGGCGCGCCCAGCAGGCTGATCAGCGGGTTGGCGACGACCTGCACCGTGGTAATGCCGATCGCGAGCACGAACAGCGCCATCAGGAACACCACGAACAACCCGGACGACGAAGCCGGGATGAACAGCACGCAGCCCACCGTCATCAGCAACAGCCCGATCGAAGCGGTCTGCATATAGCCGAGCCGCCGGACGATCGCCGCCGCCGGGAGCGAAAAGACGAAATAGGCCGCGAAAAATGCCGACTGGACGAGCAGCGCCTGCCCGTAATTGAGCGTGAACAGATCCTTCAGCTTGGGGATGATCACGTCGTTCAGGCTGGTGATGCCACCGAAGATGAAGAACAGCGCGAAGACGAAGACCTGCAGGTCGGGCGCGTTGACGCCGTGGTCGGCATCCCCCCCGGCGGCGGGTGCGGCGGGCTTGGCGCCCGGGTTCAAGGCCATGAAATGCTCCTGGTTCAGATCGATGCGGCACGGCAGCGATCACAAAAGACGCGGTCGAAAGATGCGGCACCGTCTGCCATCGGTTGGCGCGCGGGTACAGCGCGATTGCGCCGCTGCTCGCGCGACGTGGTCGGTTGCGATGCTATTCGGCTTCGCGCACCCGCTCGTGGTGGCGGATCACCTCGTCGATGATGAACCGCAGGAATTTCTCGCTGAAATCGGCGTCCAGTTGCGCATCGTCCGCCAGGCCGCGCAGACGCGCGATCTGCGCTTCCTCGCGCCCGGGGTCCGCCGGCGGCAATCCGGCGCGCGCCTTGTAGCGCCCGACCGCCTTGGTCACCTTGAACCGTTCGGCCAGCAAGAAGACCAGCGCAGCATCGATATTGTCGATACTTTGGCGGTATCCGTTGAGCGTTTCGTCGGACACCAGCATACTCCCGTCCCGTGAGGCGTCTTTTTGCGGGACCCAGCCGCCCTGTGCAACCCGCAAAGGGTTGCGTTTGCGACGCCACGCGGCCACATCGCAGTCCACATGACCGCCACGATCCACCGCCTGGGCGAAACACGGCCCACCCCGTCGCTCGAACCCATGGTTCAGCTCGTCACGGGCGACATGAACATGGTCAACGCGGTGATCCTGTCGCGCATGCAATCGCAGATCCCGTTGATCCCCGAACTGGCGGGTCATCTCATTGCCGGCGGCGGCAAGCGGATGCGCCCGATGCTGACGCTCGCAAGCGCGCGCCTGCTCGGCTATACCGGCACGCGGCATCACCGGCTCGCCGCGGCGGTCGAGTTCATCCACACCGCGACACTGCTCCACGACGATGTCGTCGACGGCTCCGACCTGCGGCGCGGCAAGCGCACCGCCAATTTGATCTGGGGCAATCCGGCGAGTGTACTCGTCGGCGACTTCCTGTTCAGCCGCTCGTTCGAGCTCATGGTCGAGGACGGGTCGCTCAAGGTGCTCGGCATTCTTGCAGGCGCGAGCGCAATCATTGCGGAGGGCGAGGTCAACCAGCTGACAGCGGCACGCCGGGTCGACACGCCCGAGGAACGCTATCTCGACATCATCGGCGCCAAGACCGCCGCGCTGTTTGCCGCCGCATGCCGGGTGTCCGCCGTCGTCGCCGAACGTCCCGAGTCGGAAGAACTCGCGCTCGACGCCTATGGCCGCAACCTCGGCATTGCGTTCCAGCTGGTCGACGATGCGATCGATTACGTCTCGGACGCGGGCACGATGGGCAAGGACGCGGGTGATGACTTCCGCGAGGGCAAGGCGACGCTACCCGTGATCCTCGCTTATGCGCGCGGCGGGGCCGAGGACCGGACCTTCTGGAAGGCGGCGATCGAAGGCCATCGCAATCGGGACGAGGATTTCGCCCGCGCGATTTCCCTGGTCCGTTCGACTCGCGCGGTCGAGGACACGCTTGCGCGCGCCCGGCATTACGGACAGCGTGCGATCGATGCGCTTGGCGTCTTTGCCAATGGCAAGGCAAAGGACTCGATGATCGAAGCGGTCGAGTTCGCGGTCGCGCGCGCCTATTGACGCTCGAAGGCGCGCGATACCGTAGAGATACGGAGGCGCGCGCCCAACTCCTGGCAAGCTTTCGGCGTCACCAATTCCCCGTCAATGCGGCAGGGGAAACGACATGAAGCGATTTTGGAACGAACGGCGTGGCGCCACCGCGATCGAATATGGTTTGATCGCGGCGCTCATCGCCGTGGCGTCGATGACCGCGATGCAATCGCTGGGGAGCAAGCTATCGGCGACCTTCACCACCGTCACGACCAGCATGACCGCGTCTTGAATCGCCCTAGTTCGGGTCGGCAGGCCATTAATGCGCGTGACACTGCGGCTCCGGCGACATGTCCGACGTCGTCAGTTCGACCTGCAAGGTCGCGTGGCCGATTCCGAAATGGTCCTTCAGCATCGCTCGCGCGGACTCGAGGAAGGCGTCGCCTGGATGCCCGCCCGGCATCACCAAATGCGCCGTCAGCACGGTCTCCGTCGTGCTCATCGGCCAGATATGGATGTGGTGAACGCGGGCGACCCCAGGCAGCTCCTGCAACTCGTCGCGAACCAAGTCAGAATCGATTCCGCGCGGTACGGCGGCGAGCGACATTTCGACCGATTCGCGCAGCAATCCCCAGGTTTGCAGGAAGATCAGGACCGCGATGACGATGCTGACCACAGGGTCCAGCCACATGGCGCCGGTCCACCAGATCAACACCCCTGACACCACGACTCCGGCCGACACCATCGCGTCGCTGGCCATGTGGAGATAGGCACCGCGGATGTTGATGTCGTCGGCGCTGCCGCGCAGGAACATCAGCGCGGTGATCCCATTGATCAGAATTCCCGCGCCCGCGACCCAGGCGACCAGCGGGCCATCGACCGCCGCGGGCATGGCGAGCCGCTGCGCGGCTTCCAGAACGATCGCCCCGAGCGCGACGAGCAACAGCAGGGCGTTGAGCAACGCGGCGAGGATCGTCGAACCCTTCAGCCCATAGGTAAACCGCTTGGAAGGCGACCGCCGCCCGAGCGCGATCGCCGCCCATGCGGCGCCCAGACCGAGCACGTCCGACAGATTGTGTCCGGCATCCGCCAGCAGCGACACCGAATGGGCCATCAGCCCGAACACGACCTCGCCCACGATGAAGCTTAGATTGAGCGCAATCCCGACCGCAAAGGCACGATCGTGCCCGCTCGCGGGCGCATGGCTGTGGCCGTGCCCGCCATGGCTATGCCCATGATCGTTATGCTGACCATGATGATGATTGTGTTGATGACCAGCCACGCGTTCCTCCGTCCGGAACGCGCCCTATCATTGCCTGCCAATGTGATACTAGGACGCCGAAGCCGACGTCAGCCAGCGATCTGCTGCGGCAACGCTGTCGGCTGGCGTCGTGTTGAAGGCGATCGCCGTATCGGGCGCATGGATGCGCAACGCATTCACGACTTGCTCGAACAGCGGCAGGTTGCGCTGCGGCCGCCGGATCCCACCACCGATCACTATACAGTCATAAGCCTCCCGCTCGGACGCACGTGTCGACGTGGTCGCCGCGCGCGGCGAAGGCCGCATCGACCTCTACCAGACCGGCGTGAACCCTTGCGGCTTCCATCCCGGGGGGCAGATCGGGATCGGCATAATCGACGAGATCGGGGTCGAGTCCGACGATCAGTACGCGCGCGCCCATCACCCATCCATTCGGTTCGGTACCGGAACGATATAGCAAATGGCATCTCGCTTGCCACCCCGCCGGATTTGGCTGTCCCCCGACGCCGTGGGATGGCACGGACGACGGCATGAGCGGGCTTCCGATTTTCGCCGTCCTTCCCGACTTGCTCGCGACGTTGCGCGACGGCAGCAACGCCGTTCTCGTCGCGCCCCCTGGGGCCGGAAAGACCACCGCGGTCGCACCGGCGTTGCTGGGCGAGTCGTGGTGCACCGGCGAAATCCTGCTGCTGTCGCCACGCCGCCTCGCGGCACGCGCGGCGGCCGAACGGATGGCGGCGCTGGCGGGCGAGGCGGTCGGCAAGACCTTTGGTTACGCGACCCGGATGGATACGAAGCGCTCCGCCGTGACTCGCGTGACGGTGGTGACCGAAGGAATCTTCGTGGCGCGGATCCAGGACGACCCCGAGCTCGCGGGCATATCGGCGGTATTGTTCGACGAAGTCCACGAGCGGAGTCTGGACAGCGACTTCGGTCTGGCGCTCGCGCTCGATGCACAGGGCGGGTTGCGGCCTGATCTGCGGCTGCTCGCGATGTCGGCGACGCTCGACGGGTCGCGCTTTTCCGGGCTGATGGGCGACGCGCCGGTGATCGAAAGCGAAGGCCGGATGTTTCCGCTGACGCTGCGGCATCTCGGCCGCGCGGGCGAGCAGCGGATCGAGGATTCGGTTGCTGCGGCGATCCGGCTTGCGTTGCGCGAGGAAAGCGGCGGGGTGCTCGCCTTCCTGCCCGGCGTTGCCGAGATCGAACGGACCGCCGAGCGGCTCGAGGGACTTGGCAGCGGCATCGTGCTCCACAAGCTCCACGGCAGCCTCGATCCCGCCGCGCAGCGTGCCGCGATCGCGCCCGATCCGGGCGGTATGCGCAAAATCGTACTGGCGACCGCGATTGCGGAGACCAGCCTGACGCTCGACGGCATTCGCGTTGTGGTCGATTCGGGGCTGGCGCGGCGACCGCGCTACGACCGGGCGGCGGGAATGACTCGGCTCGTCACCGAGCGCGCGAGTCAGGCGGCGGTTACGCAGCGCGCGGGCCGCGCGGCGCGCCAGAGGCCGGGGGTCGCCTATCGCTTGTGGGAGGAAGCCGCCACCGCCGGATTGCCGCGGTTCGACCCGCCCGAGATCCTCGAAGCCGACCTGTCCGCGCTGACGCTCGACTGTGCCTTATGGGGCGTCGCCGATCCGCGCGCGCTGGCGTGGCTCGATCCGCCGACCGAGGCGGCGGTGCAGGAGGCCCGGACCCGACTGATGGCGCTCGACGCGATCGACGCCGATGGCCGCCCCACCGCGCATGGCAAGGCGATCGCGCGACTCCCGTTGGCGCCGCGGCTCGGCCACATGCTGGTGCGCGCGGGCGATCTGGGATTCGCGTCGACCGCGGCGGAGGTTGCAGTGCTGCTCGGCGAGCGCGGGCTCGGCGGCAGCGACGTCGACCTCGAATCGCGCCGGCGCCGATGGCATGGCGAACGGGGACAACGCGCCGAGGCCGGGCGCAAGCTGGCCAGGCGCTGGGCCGCGCTTTCTCCGACCCGCCTTCCCCCCGCGAGCGGAGAGCGGGACAAAGCGACCGCCACCGCGATCGCGCTGGCCTTCCCGGACCGGATCGCGCGCCGCCGTGACGCCTCGGGCGAGACCTGGGCGTCGGTCGGCGGGCGCGGGTTCAAGCTCGACCCGACCGCGAGCCTAGCCCGCGCGGAATGGCTGGCAGTGGCCGAAACGCAGGGACTCGCCTCGGGGGCGCGGATCCTGTCCGCTGCCGCGATCGACCTGCCGACGATCGAGACGCTGTTCGGCGACCGGATCGCGACGCACCGCACCGTCACCTTCGACCCTACGACCGGGGGTGTCGTGACGAAACGCGAGCGCAGGCTCGGCGCGTTGCGGCTGTCGAGCGGACCGGACGCCACCGCCGACCCCGCTGCGATCACCACCGCGTTGGTCGACGGGATCAGGACGCATGGCCTTTCCTGTCTGCCGTGGAGCGACTCGGCGCAGGCGCTGCGCCACCGTGCCGCCTTCGCCGCCGCGCATGGCGGCGCGGACCTCGCGCTCGACGATGCCGCGCTGCTGGCGCGCGCGGACGAATGGTTGGTCCCGCTGCTCGAAGGCAAGCGGCGGCTCGACACGATCGAACAGGGGGCGCTGACCGATGCGGTGCGCGGGGTGATCGGCTGGGACGCGCTGACCGCGATCGACCGGCTTGCGCCGACGCACTTTCACAGTCCGGCCGGGAGCGGCCATGCTATCGATTACGCCGCCGAGGGTGGCCCGCGCGTCGAGCTTCGCCCGCAGGCACTGTTCGGGCTGGCGGCGCATCCGATGGTCGGCGGCGGGCGCGTGCCGCTGGTGCTGAGCCTCACCTCCCCCGCCGGCCGCCCGATCCAGACCACGCGCGACCTGCCCGGTTTCTGGGCGGGCAGCTGGGCGGACGTCGCGCGCGAAATGCGCGGGCGGTATCCGCGCCATCCGTGGCCCGACGACCCTGCCGCCGCTTCGGCGACGCTGCGAACGAAAAACGCAGATGCGCGCGCGCGCGAAGCACGATAAGGAGACGCCATGTCGACCGCCCGAATCTATCAGCGCCCCAAGAACGCCATGTCCTCCGGGCGTGCCCGCACCTCGATCTGGGTGCTCGATTTTGCACCCGCCGAACCCAAGGTCCCTGATCCGCTGACGGGCTGGGCAGGATCCGGCGACACGCGCGACCAGGTGCGCCTGACCTTTCCGACGCAGGAAGCCGCAGTCGCTTATGCCGAGCGCGAGGGGCTTGCGTTCACGATCGTTCCGGCGCCCGAACGTACGCTCAAACTGCAGAGCTACGCCGACAACTTTCGGTAGGACCGCCGTTACTTCAGACCATGGCCTGCGCGTTATCGAACGCCGTGTGAGAGTAACCATGCGGCCCCGGTCTGCGCCGGGGTGACGCGCATGACCCTTGCGGTGGTCGTCAGAACTGCCGCCGTCACCCCGATGAAGGCCGGGGCCGGCGCGCTATCGAATGCCACGCGAGCACAGTGACGCCGCCCCGGCCTACGCCGGCATAACGGGCTTATGTCGCCAGCATCCCCGCCCCGAGCAACAGCAGCAACTTCACATCCATCGCCACCCCCGCTGCGCGCTTGGCTGCGACGAACGCTGCGATCTCGGCGACCGGGACGCGGTGGACGGTGATGTTCTCGCCTTCGACCCCGCCGCCATCGCCAATCCGGCGCAACCCGCGCGCGCGGACCAGCGTGAAGCCTTCCGACACCATCCCCGGCGAGGAATAGAAGAACCCGAGCGATTCGACGGAGTCCGGGCGATATCCGGTCTCTTCCTCCAGCTCGCGGGCGGCGGAATCGAGCACGTCCTCCCCCGCTTCCTCGTCGCCGACCAGACCGGCCGGCAACTCCAGGCATGGCTTGCCCAGCGGCACACGATATTGCTCGACCAGCAGGACATGCCCGTCGTCGATCGCGAGGATCACCGCCGCCTCGATTCCGCGGGCGCGGCCGACATATTCCCAGGTCCCGTCCTTGATGACCTTGATGTACTTGCCCGCCCACACCGTCGCTGCGGTCATAGTTCGATCAGCCTGTCGGGAAGTTCGTTGCGGTCGGTCTCGGTCTTGGGGAAGCTCTCGGACAGGATCGCGCCGATCCGCTCGACCGCCGCCGCCATGCCCGCGCCCGGCCTGCCGTCACGCGTCTCGTGCACCAGCGCCGCCATCGCGTCGCCCCAGCGCTCGGCCGGGACCGCACGGTGGATGCCCTCGTCCGCAACGATTTCGGCCATCCGTTCGTCGCGCGACAGATACAGCAGGATGCCGACCCGCGCTTCGGTCCGCCGCTCCGCGCCGACCTTGAAATACTGGATCGCCCGCCGCCGCACCCGCCGCCGCCGCGTCGCCTTGGGGACCAGCGCGAGCCGCAAGGGCATGTAGGACAGCGCCAGCCGCACCAGAAGGAACACCAGCGTCTCGACCACCAGCAACGCGCCGAGCAACAGCCGTGGATCGGGTGCCGCGTCCCACCCTTGCGTAAAGCCGCTGAGCCACAGCTCCATCCGCAGCGGATCGACCGCGGCGAGCGCGACGACCAGCAGCATCGCGAGGATCGCCACCTGCAGCGCCGCATCATGATAGGAATCAGAGCGTTCGGTGACGATCGTCACGATCTCGCCGTCGGTGCCATGTTCGGCGGCCTCGACTGCGGCAAGCACGCGCGCATGATCGTCGGGCGTCAGCCGTGGTGTCCGTGCCATCACCAATCCCCCGATGCGCCGCCGCCGCCGAACGATCCGCCGCCGCCGCCGGTAAAGCCGCCGCCGCCCCAGCTGCCGTCGGATCCGCCATCGGATCCGCCGCTGCCACTACCGCCGCCCCAGCCACCACCTCCACCGGCCCCGGTGCCTCCGCCCCAGCCGCCGAGCGTCGCGCCCCAGAGAATCGCGGGCGCGATTCCGCTCCGATACTGCTGCCCACCACCGCCGCGCCGCCGCAAAGCGGAGAGCAGGACGAAACCGATCACCATGCCCCAGAAGATCAGTCCGAACGGAATCCCCCCGCCGCTGTTGGTCGAGCGGCGATGTGTCTTGTCGAACGCCGCCGCCGCGGCATCGGTCGCCGCCTTGGCTTCCTCGGGCGAGGCGCGCAGCTGCTTGATCAGCGCATCGGTGCCCGCTTCCATCGCGCCGGGAATGTCCCCCGACTGCGACAGTTTGGGGATCATCTGCTCGCGGATCACGCGCCCGGTGAAGGCGTCGGTCAGGAACGGTTCGAGCCCGTAGCCGACCTCGATCCGCGGCCCGCGATGCCCCTTGGGTTCGTTGGGCGCGATGAACAGGATCGCGCCATTGTTGACGTCCTTCAGTCCGACGCCCCAGGCGCGGCCGAGCCCGACGCCATATTCCTCGAGCTCGCGCCCCTCGAGGCTGGGAATGGTCGCGACGATCAGCTGGCGCTTGGTGTCCTTCTGCAACGCCTCGAGCTTGGCGGTCAGGTCCGCCTCGGTCGCGGGCGGCAGGACGTTCGCCGCGTCGACGACCAACCCGGTGAACTTCGGATAGGTCTGCGCGTCGGCGGCGGTGGTGACGGTGCCGAACAGCACCGCCACCGCGAGCAGGAACGATTTCAGGATCTGCATCGGACGGGCCCTCTGAGCCCCATGATCAATTGCTGTTGCCGAAGTTCACCGTGGGCGCGGCTTCGGCACCGGGGGTCGTCGCCTTGAACGGAACGAGCGGCTTCGCCCCGTAAAAAATCTTCGCACCGATCGCATCGGGGAAGGTCCGGATCGTGGTGTTATAGCTCTGCACCGCGCCGTTGTAATCGTGGCGGGCGGTCGAGATACGGTTCTCGGTACCCTCGAGCTGGTCCATCAGGGTCGCGTAATTCGCCTGGCTCTTGAGCTCGGGATAGGCTTCCTGGAGCCGCTGGAGCGACACGGTCACGTTGGACTGCGCCTTCTCATAAGCGGCGACCTTGGCCGGATCGTTGAGCTGGTCGGGCGTCAGCTTGACCTGGTTCGCGCCCGCGCGCGCCTGTGTCACTTCGACGAGGATGCTCTTTTCCTGTGCGCCGGCGGCTTTCACCGTGGCCACGAGGTTCGGAATGAGGTCGGCCCGGCGCTGGTAATAATTCTCTACGTCGGCCCATTTGGCCTTGGCGTTTTCTTCCTGCGTCGGGACGCTGTTGAGCCCGCAACCGGACAGCGATGCCGTGAGCGCCAGACCGGCCGAGGCGACGAACAGGGTGCGGTACTTCATTGTTAGGATCCCTCCAGACCTTGCGCCCCCATGATAGCGGGGTACGATGGCCACGCGAAACGAAATCGGTTGGGGACGATGTATGTTCAAGGAGTTCAAGGCCTTCATTGCGCGCGGAAACGTGCTGGACCTGGCCGTCGCGGTGATCATCGGCGCGGCGTTCGGCAAGATCGTGACGTCGCTGACCGACGACGTGATCATGCCGGTGATCGGGCGCCTGACCGGGGGGCTGGACTTTTCGAGCTATTTCCTGGTGCTGGGCAAGGTGCCGGGCGCGCTTGCCGGGTCGTCGGATTATGCCGCCCTCAAGAAAGCCGGCGTGCCGTTGCTGGGGTATGGCGCGTTCCTGACCGCCGCGGTCAATTTCGTGATCGTCGCGTTCATCATCTTCTTGATCGTGCGTGGCGTAAACCGCCTGATGCCGAAACCGCCGGAAGTCCCCGCCGAGCCGGTCGAACCCGCCGACGTGACGCTGCTGCGCGAGATCCGGGATGAACTGAAGCGGCGGTAATCCGCCCGTCACCCCGGCGAAGGCCGGGGCCGCCGTGTTATGTGGCGCGACCGACAATACGGCACGCCGCCGCGCCTGGGTAACGACACGGCCCCGGCCCTCCCTAGGGTGACTCGAGTATCATCCTGCAAGCGCCCGGTCAGGCCGCGACCAGATCCTCGGCGATCGAATCCGCGAGGCTGGTCCCGTCGAGGATCCGCGCGGTCTCATCGCGGACGCGCATCATCGCGTGGCGGATTGCGCAGGTCGCCTCGTCCTTGCAGTCCTTGCACGAGCGATAAGCGGTACGGCTGACGCACGGGACCAGCGCGAGCGGCCCCTCGATCACGCGGATGATCTCGCCCAGTGAAATCAGGTGGGTCGGACGCGACAGGCAGTAGCCGCCCATCTTGCCGCGGTGGCTGTGGAGGAACCCCGCCTCGCGCAGGTCGGCGAGGATCAGTTCGAGAAACTTGCGCGGGACGTTTGCTTCCGCGGCGATCCGGTTCATCGGGATCGGCGGGCTCCCCTTGGGAGCACCAGCCAGGAACATCATCGCGCGCAGGGCGTAGCGGGACCGTTGGGTAAGCATGATACTATAGCCCATGCACCGCTTTTGTGGCGAGTCAAAGGCGCTGACCTAATTTTGTACGCTTCCCATTCGTGCGGCAATGCCTATATCGGTTCTGCCGGGTTCGCCCGGCTATGGCGATAAAGTGCGGCGTGCAATAGATACAACGGACCCGGGGGCAGTACCCGGCGGCTCCACCACAACCGGCCACGGCTTTCAGCCAGACCGGTCATGACGGGGCCGAAGCAGGATCGACGTGTTTCGAAAAGCGCTGTTTTTTCCCGGGCTGAGTAACCTGTAAAAGGCTCAAAACCACAAGTGCAAACGATAACGAAGCACTCGCGATTGCAGCGTAACTCAAGGCCTCACGGTCTAGGTTACTAAGCTAAGCGCGGTTCGGGCCGCACCGGGCAACAGAAGCGGACACCGGCGGTACGGGGAGCACCGAGCAACAGAAGCTCCCCACCTTTCCTTATCATAAAGAATGACGGTTCCTCCGGGCTCGGCCCAAGGTCTGAACTCGACCTTAAAAGCCTTGGAGAGGGGGGCTACGACCCTCCCACCTACTGTTTTCCCGCGAAGGCGGGAACCTAGGGCCAGGCAAAACAACAATCGATAGCGTTCGCGACTCCTGGGCTCCCGCTTTCGCGGGAGAACATGCGGTTTGCAAGAAGCCTCGCTTTACGGCTTGAGTCTCACCCGACAAACCCCGCCACCCCGGCCCCCGCCATCCGCAGATCCTCGACGAACCGCCCGAACTCCACCTCTGCGGCCGCCGGATCGGGCAGGCGCAGCAGGTAGCTCGGATGCACCGTGATCCAGCACGTCCCGCCATCGGCCAGCGCAATCGGCCGCCCACGCTCCTTCGAGATCGTCACCACCCGCCCGAGCAGACTCCGCGCCGCGGTCGCCCCCAGCGCGACCGTCACCTGCGGCTTGACCAGCAACCGCTCCTGCTCGACCCACCAGCGACACGCCTCGATCTCCCCCGCACCGGGCTTCGAATGGATTCGCCGCTTGCCGCGTTGCTCGAACTTGAAGTGCTTGACCGCATTGGTGACATAGGTGCGCGTTCGGTCGACCCCAGCCGCCGCCAATGCACGGTCGAACAATTGCCCCGCTGGACCAACGAACGGCCGTCCTGCCAGATCCTCCTGGTCGCCGGGCTGCTCACCGACGAACATCAGCGGCGCATCGACCGGGCCTTCGCCGAACACGGTCTGCGTCGCCGGCCCATAAAGCGGGCAGCGCGTGCATGCGGATGCCTCGTCGCGCAGCGCATCCCACGCGATCACACTATTGCCGCCGACCTCGTCCCTTGCCTTCGCGATCATGCCTGACTCCCGTGCCTGCGCCGAGGCGATCAGCCCTGGGACCAGCGCGGTCTCGGGCATGTTCTTCCAGTATTTCCGCGGCATCTCCTTGAGCATCGCACCGATCTTGACGCGCGCCGGGTTGAAGATCGACGCGTAATAGGTCTTCCACACATCCTCGATCGGGTCGCCCGCTGGCGCATCCGCCTTCGATGCGCCCGGCCCCTCGGCAAGCGTCGTGCCGTCCCAGTGGATAGCGATCTCGGGGGTCAGGATCGACCAGTGCATGCTGGCGAAGCGATCGAGGAAGAAGCCGGCATTGTAACGGACGATATGATGCTCGGGCTCGAACCATGCGACGAACCGCGCCTTCTCCTCCTCCTCGACTTCGCGAAAGCGCACGAACGCGCGCATCTTGTGGATGTCCTTGCGCACCTCGCGCGCGAAGCCTTCGAGCTTGCGGACCAGCGGGTCGGCCTTGTCCTCGACCGCGCCGGGCCGGTCGCGCAGCCGCACCAGCAGCGTATAGAGCAACGCAAACCGCTCGGGATCGCTGTGCAGCAACGCCTTGCGCGCAAGATCGACGAAGCCGCGCGATACCGAGAAGGCGGGCGCGTCGCTGTGCGGCAGCGGCAGATCCTCGCCGAACAGGTCGACCGGCGCGTCGCCGACCTGCCACGTCACGTCCGAAGGCGCGACCCCGGCCACCGCCAGCCCGCGCGCAGCCTCGCGCCAGCCGTCGAAATCGTCCGGCTCGGCCAGCGTTACCCTGTGCATCGTATCATCCTCCCGATCGGGCCTTTGCCCGTCAGGCGAACAACTCCAGTTGCTTCACCTTGGGTGCAACGACAGGCCGCAATTCCGCCTTGTCGCTGAGCGCAAGCGGTCGCCAGTCCTCCGCGATCAGGAACGGGCGCAGCTTGGTGATCGACACGGTCAGTCGCGCGACATCCGCGAGGTGCAGCCGCCGCCAGCGGCGTGCGGCGAGGATCGAGTTGACGGCCTTCACCCCCAGCCCTGGCACGCGCAACAACCGCTCGCGCGGCGCGCGGTTGACGTCTACCGGGAAGATCGCGCGATGCTTGAGCGCCCAGGCGAGCTTCGGGTCGATGTCGAGCGGGAGCATCCCCGTCGTCTCGTCCGCCGCCGACACGACTTCCGTCGAGGTATAGCCGTAGAAGCGCATCAGCCAGTCCGATTGATACAGCCGATGCTCGCGCATTAGCGGCGGGCGCTGGAGCGGGAGCACGGTACTGGCATCCGGGATCGGGCTGAACGCCGAATAATAGACTCGGCGCAGATCGAAGCTGTTGTACAGCGACGAGGCACGCATCACGATGTCGCCGTCGGTCGCGGCATCCGCGCCGACGATCATCTGGGTCGATTGCCCCGCGGGCGCGAAGCGTGGCGCGGACTTGAACTTCTTGCGGGCATCAGTCGCGTCGATGATCGAGGTCTTGGTCTCCGCCATCGCATCCTCGATCCGCACCGCCGACTTTTCGGGCGCAAGCCGCTTGAGCCCCGAGACGGTCGGCAGCTCGACGTTGATCGACAGGCGATCGGCATGGAGCCCAGCCTGCTCGACCAGCGCGGGATCGGCATCGGGAATCGTCTTGAGATGAATATAGCCGCGGAAATTATGATCCTCGCGCAGGGACCGCGCGACCTCGACCATCTGCTCCATCGTGTAGTTGGACGAGCCAATGATCCCCGAGGAGAGGAACAGCCCCTCGATATAATTGCGCTTGTAGAAGGACAGGGTGAGGTTGACGACCTCCTGCGCGGTGAAGCGCGCACGGCGGACATTCGAGCTCTTGCGGTTGATGCAATAATGGCAGTCGAAGATGCAGCTGTTCGTCAGCAGGATCTTGAGCAGCGAAATGCACCGTCCGTCGGGCGCATAGGCATGACAGATCCCCATCCCGCCATCGGTCGACCCGACGCCCTTTCCGTCGCGTGACGTCCGCTTGACGGAACCCGAGGAAGCGCAGGAAGCATCATATTTCGCCGCGTCCGCAAGGATCGCAAGCTTTTGCTGGACATCGAGTTGCGCCATGATGTTCTCTCTACGTTCTTTTTCACCTTCTGTCGACGGTTTAATCCCGGCGATATAAGGCGTTGCCTTCGAAGGGGGCGATCATGAACGGCTGGACGAAGCGGATCGATCCACGCTGGGTGCTGGCAATCACCTGCCTGCTCGGCTGGGCGTTCAAGGGGCATTGCGGCGCCTATTGGCTCGGCGACATCCAGTATCTCACCGGATGTTACAGCGACGCGGTGCCGTTCTGGGGACTGCGCGGGGTTTCGGCAGGGCAGATCCCGTACCTCGAGGCGCGGATGGAATATCCGGTGCTCACCGGTTGGCTGATCTGGGCGGAGGGGCTCGTCACGCGAACGCTGTTCGGGTCGGGCGCAACGGCGGCGCATTTCCTGTTCGTTGTCGCTGCGGTCAATGCCGGGCTGGCGTTCCTGGTCCTCGCAATGATGCGACGGGCCAGAGTCGATCGCACACGGCAATTTGCATGGGCAGGCGCGCCGCCGCTAGTCCTGTATCTCGGGCATAATTGGGACATGCTTGCGGTGACGTTTGCGGTCGCCGCGGTGCTGTTCGCGCGGCGCGGCGGCCTGCGGATCGCCACCGCGCTGGCGGCACTGGGCAGTGCCGCCAAACTGTTTCCGGTGCTGCTGCTTCCGGTCTTCGGGCTGGCAGCGCTGTTCGCTCGCGGGGGCGGCGGGGTCTGGCGACGGGTCGGCGCAGCGACAGTCCTGGCGGCCATAGCCATCGGTAGCTGGGGCCTGGTGAATGCACCGATCGCGGTTCAAGCCTTCGCCAACTGGTCGGAATTCTACACCTTTTCTTCCGCGCGATCCGGCACGGCGGCGTCGGTCTGGGAAATCCTGGCGCAAGCGGGCTGGTGGGTCACGCCGGTCCCGACACGCAACCTGTGGTCCGGCCTGGTCTTCCTCGGCGGGGCCGCGATGATCGTCGGGCTGGGCTGGATCCGCCACCGAGCGCGGCCGTGGCTGCTGTTCGCGCCAGTGCTCGCCTGGTTCCTGTTGACCAACAAGGTCTATTCCCCCCAGTTCGACTTGTGGCTCTATCCGATGCTGGTCCTGACGAGTTATCGGCTGTGGCCGGTGGCGTGGTTCGCGCTGGGCGATATCGCGGCGTATTTCGCCGAATTCTGGTGGTTCGCGGGGATCGATGGATATCATCCCGCGGCATCGTCGTCGGACATTGCCGTCGCAGCGACGTTCCGCGCCGCGTCGATGCTGTGGCTTATCGGGTCGTCGTTGCTACGACCGGCGCCCGCATGGGTTCTGTGTCCGCGGACGGCCCCCGACACGGCTTGACGTCGAGCGCGCGTCCCTGCGCCGCCCACAAGGCGCGTTCGAACGTCACGTCATGCTTAGATCCGAACAAGCGGACCGCCTTGCCATCGACCGCCTCGGCTTGCGCGACGATCCGGATCCAGCGCGCCCCGCCCGATACTTCGATCTGCGCATCGAGCATGAATCCCGTGCAATCGCGGATCGCCTCCAGTCGCGCGAGTTCGAGATCGATCCGCGACTGACGCGTATAGCGCGCCGCAACTTCACGGCGGTCGATCTTTACGCCGCGCGGAAGTCCGAACAGGTCGTACACGCCGTCGCTCCATGCCAGCGCGTGCGACAGCAGGTCGCATTCCCACAACCCCATGGTCGCAGATACGGGCGCAGGGATCGGGGTCAGCGGGGCGCAGGCGCTGCGCACCCGCAACGGCGCATCTCCGACGCTCGCGGTGCGCTGACGCTCGGTTGCATTGGCGGGATCTTCCCGAATTTCGTACACCGTAGGCACTCACTTATGTGGCACTGCAACTTAATCGACATCAACACGTTGCGCCTTAACAACAAGTTTCCAGGGAACCCCTCATGCGCAAATTCCTCCTCTCGCTCGCGGCCGCATCGCTGGTCGTTCCGGTCAGCATGACCCTGCCGACGACCAAGGCCGAAGCGAAAAAGCGCTATTACGGGCATGCGCGTCGCCATTACCGTACCTGCCGCCATTCGAGCGGAACGACCGGCCTTGTCGCGGGCGGCGTCGGTGGTGCGCTGCTCGGCAATTCGGTGCTTGGCCATGGTGCGCTTGGTACGATCGCCGGTGGTGTCGGCGGGGCGTTCGCGGGTCGCGCGATCGATCGCACGATCACCGCAAAGAACCGCTGCCGCTAATGCCGCCTCCGTCACCCCGGGTTGGCCCGGGGTGACGGCCCGGCGCCTATTCCGCCGCCAGTAAGGTTTCGGCCGCACTGAGATCTACCGAGACCAGCCGGCTTACACCTTGCTCCATCATGGTCACGCCGAACAGCCGGTGCATCCGGCTCATTGTCACCGCATTGTGGGTGACGATCAAATAGCGCGTTTCGGTTTCGCGGGTCATGACGTCGAGCAGGTCGCAGAACCGCTCGATATTGGCGTCGTCCAATGGCGCATCCACCTCGTCGAGCACGCAGATCGGTGCGGGGTTGGTCAGGAACAGCCCGAAGATCAACGCTACGGCGGTCAACGCCTGTTCCCCACCCGACAGCAACGTCAACGATTGCAGCTTCTTGCCCGGCGGCTGCGCCATGATCTCGAGCCCGGCCTCCAGCGGATCGTCGGAATCGACCAGTTCGAGATGCGCGCTACCGCCGTTGAACAGCGTCGTGAACAACCGCCGAAAATGCCCGTCGACCGCCTCGAACGCAGCGAGCAGCCGCTGCCGCCCCTCGCGGTTGAGCGTGCCGATTGATCCGCGCAGCCGGTTGACCGCCAACCCCAGTTCCTCGCGCTCGGCGGCATTCCCCTGCGACGCTGCCTCCAGATCGGCGAGCTCGCTCTCCGCGACGAGGTTGACCGGGCCGATCCGCTCGCGATCGACGTTCAGTTTCTCATGGGTCGCGGATTCCTCGGCCGGCGCGCGCACCGTCGCGCCGTCAAAGCCGACTCGTTCGGGCAACAGCACCGAGGGGCATTGGAAGCGCTCGCCAGCGAGCCGGTTCATCTCGATCCGGCGCAGTTCCTGGTTCTCCGCGCGCGCCGCCGCGCCAGCGCGCGCCTCGCGCGCCTGCGCGAGTGTTTCGGCAGCGGCGGCGGCGGTTGCTTCGGCGTCGCGGAGCGCCACGTCGGCGCTGCGTTCGGCCGCCTGCGCGGCATCGGCATCGGTGCGCGCGGTGGCGTGGGCCACTTGCAGCGCGACGACGTCGGCCGCCAGCGCCTCGGGACGACCGGCCAGCGCTTTCGCTTCCACCAAAAGCGCCGCGTCGCGCTTGTCCATGTCCGCGATCCGCTTGGCTGCCTCGCCCGCGCGCGTACGCCAGCCCTTCACTTCTGCCGCCATCGCCGCGAGGCGTTCACGCGCGCTGCCAAGGTCACGGTCGACCCCGGCGCGGTCGGCACGTGCGGTGGCAATCTCGGCGCGACGGTGCTCGGCTTCGCGCGAGAGGTCAGCCACGCGCGCGCGCGTGGCGCTGCCATCGGGAAGCGCTGCGTGCGTCGCGGCGGCGCGCGTTGCTTCAGCGGCGGCTTCGGCATGATCCGCCTCGACCCGCGCGCGCCGTGCCGCCAGGTCGGTGCGTTGCGCCTCGATCCGCTCGATCGCGGCGGTCGCGCGGTCTTCGGCGCGCGCTGCGTCGCGCGCGCGGCTCTCGGCGCTCTCGAGCAACCGCCGTGCCGCGACCGCCGCAGTTCGCGCCTCGGCGATCGCCGCATCGATCCGTGCGAGTTCGGCATCGGCGGAATCGACCGCACGCACTGCCGCCGGCCGCTGATCCTCGATCGCGCGTAACCGGTTCATCCGCTCGAGCCGCTCGGCCGCCGCAGCCCCGCCCGATTTCGCTACATAGCCGTCCCAGCGCCGCACGCTCCCGCGCAGCGTCACCAATCGTTGCCCGACCGCGAGCGCGACACCGTCATCGCTGTCCACCACGAACACCTGCGACAGCCGCCGCGCCAGCGCCGGCGGGGCCACGACGTGGGTCGCGAGCGGCACGGTGCCTGGCGGCACGGCCGGATCGTCGGGCTGCGCGTCGGCCCCCGCCCAGAACCGCTCGGCCGCCGGATCGAGCCCGGCCTCCAGATCATCCCCCAACGCCGCCGCGAGCGCGCGTTCATAGCCCGGATCGGGCCGCATTCGGTCGAGCACACGGTCGCGCCCGTCGCGTTTCGTCGCGCGAGTCAGCGCCGCCGCCTCGCTGTCGAGCGCCGCCAGATCGGCATGCGCGCCCGACCGCGTCGCCTGCGCCCGGTCGCGCTGATCGCGCGCACCGCGTTCGTCGGCATCCGCGCGCGCGAGACCGGCGCGCGCATCTTCCCCATGTTGCAACGCCTGCGCGCGGGCTTCCTGCGCCATCGCGCGATCCTTCAGCAGCGGTGCCGCATCGCCCAACGCAGCCGCTTCCGCCGTCACCCGGGCGAGATCGCGCGCGCTGCGATCGGCGCGCGCGCGCGCTGCGGCGAGCGCCGCCTCGGCCACGCGCGCGTCCGCTGCCTCGGTCGCCTGTGCGGCAAGCCCCTGCGCCAGCGCCACCTCCGCGTCGCGCCCGGCGCGTTCCGCTTCGGCCTGGCGCGCCTCCAGCGCCGGAACGCGCGCCGTCATTTCGGCCAGCCGCGTCTCGGTGGCACGCGTTTCCTCGGTCAACCGCGCGATCGCCCCGGCGGCATCGTGCGCAAGCGCGCCTTCGCGCAACCGGTCCTCCGCCAGCCGCGCGCGTCCGGCCGCAAGTTCATCACGCCGCCGCACCGCCGCCGCCTGCTCGCTCCGCAAGGTCGCCAGGCGATGCGCCGCATCGCTTGCCGCATCGCGCATCGCCTGTGCGGCCGCGCGCGCGGTCCCCAACGCCTCGGTCGCGGCAAGCGCATAGACCGCCGCCGCGCGCTGCGCCTCGGCCGCATCGGACACACGCGCCTCGCAGGTTGCCGCCTCGGCCTTCGCCGCATCGGCTGCCGCCTGCGCATCGCGCCAGCGCGCGTAGATCATGCGCGCTTCGGCGGTGCGGATCTGGTCGGACAGCGCGCGATAGCGTTCGGCCTGCTTCGCTTGCCGCCGAAGCGATGCGGCGCGCGCGTCCTGGTCCGAAATCAGTTCGTCGAGCCGCGCGAGATTGGCCTCGGTCGCGCGCAGTTTCTGCTCTGCATCGCGGCGACGAACGTGGAGCCCCGCGATCCCGGCGGCTTCCTCGAGCATCGCGCGGCGCTCGGCGGGCTTGGCGGCGATGATCGCGCCGATCCGCCCCTGGCTGACCAGCGCGGGCGAATGCGCGCCCGTCGCCGAATCCGCGAACAACAGCGCAACGTCTTTCGCGCGGACGTCACGCCCGTCGATCCGGTAGGCCGACCCCGTCCCGCGCTCGATCCGGCGGACGACTTCGCTCTCCTCCGGCCCCGCCGCCCCGGGCGTTTCGATCAGCATCGAAACTTCGGCGAAATCGCGCGCCGGACGGGTGGACGTCCCTGCGAAGATCACGTCGTCCATCCCCGCCCCGCGCAGCGACCGCGCGGACGTCTCCCCCATCGTCCAGCGGAGCGCCTCGAGCAGGTTGGACTTGCCGCAGCCGTTGGGCCCGACGATTCCGGTCAGCCCGGGTTCGATCCGCAGATCGGCGGCGTCGACGAAGCTCTTGAACCCCGACAGCCTGAGCCGCTTGATCTGCATCCCCCCGGGCCTCCCGCCCCCTGCCGGATCAGCCGCCGGCGCGCTTGAGCGCTTGTTCCAGCTGCGGCCAGGCCGGACCGGTCGGCTGCAGCTCGACCGGCTCGTTGTTGATCAGGAAGGTCGGCGTGCTCTGGACGTTGTGATCCGCATTGGCCTTGGCGGTCGCCTTGGTCAGTGCATCGAGCTGAGTCGAATCTGCCAGGCACGCGCGCGCCTTGGCGTCCGGAACGCCGCGCTGCTTGACGAAGTCGAGATAGCCGAGATCCTGCGCGAAGGTCGTCGCGATCGTTTGCGGCGAGGCGCCCTGCATGCCCTGGACCTTCTGGCCGACCTCCTGCTCCTTCGCGAGCAGGGTCTGCTGGTTCGCCATCATCGCCTCGAGCAGCGGGAAGAACGCGCTTTCATCGACGCAGTGGCCGAGCAGGATCGGCGCGATGTCGAGCGCGCCATGGATCGGATAATCGCGGAACTCGTAGGAAACCTTGCCGTTCGCAACATATTGCGCCTTGAGCAGCGGGAAGCCTTCGGCCTCGAACTGCGCACAGAACGGGCAGGCGCGCGAGCCATATTCGACCAGCTTGATCGGCGCATCGGGGTTGCCCATGCGATAGCCATAGTCGCCGGTCTTGACGACCGTGTCGGTCCAGCTCTTGCCGGCGGGGGCGGCCTTCGCGGCGACCGGTGCGCTGGCGGCGGTGGTGTTGCCGCTGCCGGACGTGCCGCTACCGCAGGCTGCCAGCACGAGAGCGGGAAGCGCGAGCGCCAGGATACGGGTTTTCATCGTGGAATAGCTCCTAGGGTGACGGGGTTATCGGGCGGCAAGCGCGGTCTTGAGCACGGGTTCGAGCGCATCCCAGCTATACACGTTGGGCAGCAGCTTGCCTCCAAGGACAAAACTCGGCGTCCCGCTGATCTTGTAGCTCGTCTGGGCGGCATTGGCGCGAGCGACGATTCCGTCGACCGCCTTGGTATTGGCGAGGCAGGCCGCCGCCGCCGGACGCGTCAGGCCCATCTTCACCGCCAGATCGGTATAGCCGTAGAATTCCGCGAGATAGGCCGCTACCGCATTGGGCGTCGCTTTCTCCAGTTCCTTGCCCTTGGCGTCGGGGATCTGCGCATCGCGCCCGACCAGCGTCTTCTGCTGCGCCATCATCGCCTGCAACAGCGGGAAAAACCGCGGCAGCGGCACGCAATCGCCGAGCAGCATCGGCCCCAGATCCAGCGCGCCGTGCACCGGGTAATCGCGGAATTCGTAGCTGACCTTACCCGTCGCGACATAACCCGCGACGAGCTTGGGCGCGCCGTCGATCGCGAAGGCGGCGCAGGTCGGGCAGGTGCGCGCACCATATTCGACCAATTTGACCTTGGCGTCCGCATTGCCCATCCGCACGCCGCCTTCCGGCGTCCGCACCACCGTCCGCGTCCAGTCGACCGCAGCCCGGCGCGCCGGCGCGTGCCGCACGGGTGCCGCGCCCAGCGGCGCGACCATCGCAACGGTCGCCAGCGCGGCGACCCACCCCAAGTTCCGCATCCGTTATTCCCCGATCACCGGCGCGCCGCGCGACGCCGCCACCCCTGCCGCAAGCGCTTCGAGCACCGCCTTCAATTCCGGATCCGCGATCGTCCGCAGGCTCGCGCCGAGCTCGACCGGCGCGGGCGGGAGCACCGGCGGCGGCGTGCGCCTGGGCCGGCTGATCACGTCGCCCTGCCGGATCTGCACCTTGGCGATCGCGGCATAGCCGAAGAAGCGATTGACCCGCTCGATGATCTCGGGCGCGATATGCTGCATCATCGTCGCATGCGCGCCGCGCACGACCAGGTTGAGCGTCCCGCCGGTGCGTTCGCCGTGCGGGAACTTGATCGATTCGGGCGCGGAGACGTTGGCGTAGCGCGGCCCGACGATCTCGCCCCAGCGCGTGACGACCGCGCTCTGGACGAAGCCGAAACGGCGGAAGGCGGCGCGTCCGGCGTCGGGCAAAAGCTCGGCGACCGAACGCGCGCGGCCGCCGCGGCGATGCTCTGGCTGCGCGGGCGGGAGCTTTGTCTTGGTGGGGGCCTTGGTGCCGCTGGTGCTCATTGCGCCGTCCATGCCATAGCGGGGCCGTGTCCGCCAAGCGTCCTTCCCATATCGCCCGTCATTTGCCCCTACATCTGCTCGCCTGGTATGACGCGCACGCCCGCACGCTGCCGTGGCGTGCCGCCCCCGGCAGCAACGCGCCCGACCCGTATCGCGTGTGGCTGTCCGAGATCATGCTCCAGCAGACGACGGTCGCCGCGGTCACGCCGCGCTTCGCCGAATTCGTCGCGCGCTGGCCGAGCGTCGAGGCGCTCGCCGCCGCGCCCGAGGCGGACCTGATGGCGGCGTGGGCGGGGCTCGGCTATTATGCGCGCGCCCGCAACCTCCATGCCTGCGCGCGCGCGGTAGTGGCGGCGGGCGGGTTCCCCGAAACCGAGGCGGGCCTGCGCGCGCTCCCCGGGGTCGGCGCCTATACCGCCGCCGCGATCGCCGCGATCGCGTTCGGGGAGCGCGCGGTGGTAATCGATGCGAACGTTGCACGTGTCGTCGCGCGGCTGTTTGCTATAGAAACCCCTCTTCCCAAAGGGTTAGGCGAAATACGTGCGGCGACCGACACGATCACCCCGGACACGCGCGCGGGTGATTTCGCACAGGCGATGATGGACCTCGGGTCGAGCGTCTGCACCCCGCGCGCACCGCGCTGCCTCGCCTGCCCGCTGTCGGCGGAATGCGCCGCCTACGCCCGGGGCAATCCCGAGGGTTTCCCGATCAAGCAGCCAAAGGTAGTCAAGCCGCAGCGCCACGGCACGATCTTCTGGCTCGAGCAGGACGACCGCGTGCTGCTCGTCCGTCGACCGCCGCGCGGGTTGCTCGGCGGGATGCGCGCCTTGCCGACGGGGCCGTGGACAGAAGCACCGCCCGGCCTCGCCGATCCGCCGGTGGCCGCCGCCTGGACGCTGCTTCCCGATACGGTGGCGCATGTTTTCACGCACTTCCGGCTGGAACTGTCGCTTGCCGTGGCGCGCGGGCGTGGGCATGGCGATTCGGGTGAATGGTGGCCCGTCGCCGAGCTCGACTCGGCCGGGCTGCCGACGGTCTTTGCCAAGGCGGCGACGACGATACGGGCGGCAAACAGGAGAGCGTGATGATTCGGTATCTGGTTTCAGGAACTACCCTTGCCGCCCTCATGGCCGGCACCGCATTTGCCCAGCAACCCGCGCCGACGATGGCACCCCGCCCCGCCGCGCAGACCGAAGCGCGCGGCGCGACCGCGCCGGCGCTGCCCGCCACGCAGAAGCTGTTCGCCGACTATATCGCCGCCAACAAGATGCCCGGCATCGTCGGCGTGATCGGGCGCGGCGATGCGCCCCCCGCTGTCATCGCCGACGGCAAGCTGGGCGACGAACCCGGCGCGGCGATGACCGATGCCGACAGCCTGTGGCGCGTCTATTCGATGACCAAGCCGATCACCGCGATGGCGGCGATGATCCTGATCGAGGAAGGCAAGATCGGCCTCGACCAGAAAGTCAGCGATTTCATTCCCGCCTTCAAATATATGAAGGTCCAGGTCAGCCCGGATTCGCTGGTCGCGCTGCCCGCTACGCATGCGATCACGATCCGCCAGTTGCTCACCCACACCGCCGGGCTCGGCTACACCATCATCACCAAGGGCCCGCTGCTCAAGGCCTATGAGGACGCGGGCATCACCCCGTTCACCTCGGACGCGAAAAGCGAGGCGCAGATGCGGCTCAAGCGCCCCGCGACGCTGGAGGCGTTCGCCAACAAGGTCGCGACGCTGCCGCTGATCGCCGAGCCGGGCACGCGCTGGAGCTATTCGATCGGGCTCGACGTGATGGGCCGCGTGATCGAGGTCGCGAGCAAGATGCCGTTCGACCGCTTCCTCGAGACGCGGATCTTCAAGCCGCTCAAGATGAAGTCGACCTATTTCACCGTGCCGCAAGCGGACGCGCGCCGGCTCGCGACCGGCTATGCGATCCTCGGCGCGAACCGTGTCCCGCTCGATCCGGCCGCGACCTCGGTCTACCTGCAGAAGCCGAGCTTCCCTTATGGCGGCGCGGGGCTGGTGATGTCGGCGGGCGATTACGACCGCTTCCTCCACATGCTCCAGAACGGCGGCACGCTCGACGGCAAGCGGATCCTCAAGCCAGCGACCGTCGCGCTCGCGATGTCCAACCTGCTCCCGCTCGGCGTGGTCTATCCGGGCGCGGTCTCGGCGACGGGGGGCACGACCAGCCCGCAGGGCTTCGGCGCGGGGGGCTCGGTCACGCTGTACGACGCGCCCGGTGGTCCGGCGAAGGGCACGTACGGCTGGGGCGGCGCTGCGGGGACGATCGCCTGGGTAGACCCGGTCAACAAGGTTCGCGCGACGATCATGGTCAACTATCTGCCGAGCGACAAATACCCGCTCCGCGCGGATGCGACCAGGGCGATCTACGCCGACCTCGCACCGGTCCTGGCCAAGCGGTGATCGCTCCGGGGTTTACGGGCGGGACGCTCGACCGGGCGGACGCGCTGCGCCACGACGAAGCGAAGCTCGCCGCGCTGACCGGGGACTGGCGCTCGCGGCTGCTCCGGCTCGACGGGTTCGATCCGGTGCTGATGGGCGACGGCACGCTCGGCTGGACGACGCTCGCCGACGTGCCCGACGGGGCCGAGCTCGTGCTGCTCGGGCTGGACGATGCCGGGCGCGGGCATTTCGCGGCCTACATCCCCGGCATGCGCGCGCCGCCCGGGCGCTCGCCCCGGCTGTTCGGGCTGCTCGGCCAATTCGCGCCGGGCGAGGCGGCAACCTATGCCGCCGCGCGCAGCGTGCTCGACTGGCACAGCCGGCATCAGTTCTGCGCGAATTGCGGGACGCAGACCGCGCCGTTCCGCGCGGGCTGGGGCCGCCGCTGCCCGAATTGCAACGCGGAGCACTTCCCGCGCGTCGACCCCGTCGTCATCATGATCGCGGAGCATGACGGGCGCGCGCTGCTCGGTCGCCAGCCGGCCTTCCCGCCGGGGCGCTATTCGGCGCTCGCGGGGTTCCTTGAACCGGGCGAATCGATCGAGGAAGCGGTCGCGCGCGAGATCATGGAGGAAGCGGGGGTGCGGGTGCGCGACGTGCGCTATATCGCGAGCCAGCCGTGGCCGTTCCCCTCCTCGCTGATGGTGGCGTGCGTTGGGATCGCGGAGAACGACACGATCACGCTCGACACCAACGAGCTGGAAGATGCGATCTGGGTCTCGCGCGAGGATGTGCGGACGGTGCTCGCCGGGGGCGACGGACCGTTCCTGCCGCCGCCTGCCTATGCGATCGCGTTTACGCTGCTGACGGCGTGGGCGGAGGGGTAACGTCCTTTCTTCTCCCCTCCCTGGAAGGGAGAGGCTGGGGGTGGGTCAGCCCGTTATTCGAACGTCGCCAGCCCCGGCGAGCGACCCACCCCCAACCCCTCCCTTCCAGGGAGGGAGCAAGGCGCACCCCGCCTGCCTCCGCCCTCGCGCTCACGCTGCTGACCGCGTGGGCGAAGGGGTAACGTCCGTTCTTCTCCCCTCCCTGGAAGGGAGGGGACGGGGGTGGGTCGGCCCGTTGTTCGAACGTCGCCAGCCCCGGAGAGCGACCCACCCCCAACCCCTCCCTTCCAGGGAGGGGAGCAAGGCGCACCCCGCCTGCCTCCGCCCTCGCGCTCACGCTGCTGACCGCGTGGGCGAAGGGGTAACGTCCGTTCTTCTCCCCTCCCTGGAAGGGAGGGGACGGGGGTGGGTCAGCCCGTTATTCGAACGTCGCCAGCCCCGGAGAGCGACCCACCCCCAACCCCTCCCTTCCAGGGAGGGGAGCAAGGCGTACGCCGCCTGCCTCCGCCCACGCGTTGACGCTGATGATCGCGTGGGCGAAGGGGTAACGCCCTTTCTTCTCCCCTCCCTGGAACGGAGTGGCCGGGGGTGGCCAGCCCGTTATTCGGACGTCGCCAGCCCCGGAGAGCGATCCACCCCCAACCCCTCCCTTCCAGGGAGGGGAGCAAGGCGCACATCCCCCTCGAACGCGCGCCTGTCGATACGCCCCCAGCATGCGCAGCTGACAAAGCTGCCGCGGCCCTTGTAACGCGTACGGAATGAGATCGCCGCGCGGCGGTTTCTGGTGTAGGATCGGTGCAGTTCTACGGGGAGACCGTCGATGCTGCGCCGATCGCTTCTGTCCGTCCCCGCTCTAGCGGTGTTCGCGCCGATCCTGACGCAGGCGCGCGCCGCAGTCAGGGCGGCGATTCCCGGCAAGGTTGCCGCTGACGCGGACCGCGAGGGCAAGGCGCGCGCGATCGGGCTGAGCACCACGCGCTACAAGGTGCTGACCGACGATACCGCGGGCGCGCTGTTCGTGCTCGAACAGGCGAACACCTTGAAAGGCGGGCCGCCGCGGCATCTCCACCACGGCGAGGACGAATTGTTCTTCGTGCTCGAGGGGGACTATGTCGTCGAGGTCGGCGACGCGCGCTACTGGCTGACCCCCGGCGAATGCGTGCTCGGCCCGCGCGGGATTCCGCATGCCTGGGCGTTCGCGGGCACGACGCCCGGGCGATTGCTCATCTCCTTCGCCCCCGCCGGCAAGATGGAGGCGTTCTTCGCGCAGCGCGGGAAGACGCTCAAGCCCGGGCAGTATGGCAGCACCGCGCAGGATGCCGCAGTGATGCGCGCGTTCGGGATGGAGCTGATCGGACCGGGGGTCTTGCCCGAGCACCTCGTCCGGCCCGCCTGAGCGCCGGACGCAGGGGTCAACCGCGCACGCGCGCCTGTCGATACGTCCCCAGCACGCGCACCCATTTCGAATGGAAGGTGAGTTCCGCGAGCGCGCGGCCGAGCCCAGGGTCGCCGGGCCGCCCCGCAACGTCGGCGTAGAATTCGGTCGCCGCGAAGCTGCCGCCGCGCTGGTAGCTTTCGAGCTTGGTCATGTTGACGCCGTTGGTCGCGAACCCGCCCATCGCCTTGTACAGCGCGGCGGGGACGTTGTTCACCTCGAAGATCAGCGTCGTCATCCACTCGCCGTCGCCGGTCGGCTCATGCCCCTCGCGCGCGAGCACGACGAAACGCGTGGTGTTGTGCTCGGCATCCGCGATGTCGCTGGCGAGCGTCTCGAGCCCGTACAGTGCCGCCGCGCCGGGGGGGGCGAGCGCCGCCAGCGCAGGGTCGCCGCGCTCCGCCACCACCGCCGCCGCGCCGGCGGTGTCGGGATAGGAGGCGGGCAGTATCCCGCGCTCGCGCAGCCACAGCCGGCATTGCCCGAGCGCCTGCGGATGGCTCATCGCCTCGCGCACGCCCGCCAGCGGGCCGGTCCCCATCAGCGCGTAGCGAATCGCGAGGAAATGCTCGCCGGTGATGACCAGCCCCGATTCGGGGAGCAGGAAATGCATGTCCGCCACCCGACCGTGGAGCGAATTCTCGATCGGGATGATCGCGCAATCCGCGCGGAAATCGCGCACCGCCTCGATCGCGTCGGCGAAATCGAAGCACGGCAGCGGGAGGCCGTCGGGGAACGCCTCGCGCGCGGCGATATGCGAATTCGCGCCCGGCGCGCCCTGAAACGCGACCGCGCGGCTCGGGTCGGCGGCGGCGGCGGCGGTCATCTCGGCGACGATCGCGCGGGCGGGGGCGGCGAAATTTTCCATATTGGCTCGGCGCGTACCGTTCCCGGGTCCGGACGGCAAGCGGGTGCAACCCCGGTACACGCACGGCTTGCGGTCAGCCCCATGCGAATCTATGCACGAAAGTATCATAGCGGCCCCGGTGAGGGCCGGACATCGGCAGGGGCAGCGGCAACCATATGGATAATCGCACCAATACGATCGCAGGCTGGGTGCTCGGCACCATGGGGCTCGCGCTCGCACTGACGATCGGCGGCAACATGTTGGTCAAGCCGATCAAGGCCGAAAAGGCCGGTTATCCGATCGAAGCGCCCGCCGACGACGCCGCTGGCGGCGGTGCCGCCGCCCCCGACGAACCGATCGCCGCGCTGCTCGCCAAGGCCGATGCGGCGCACGGCGCCGAGGTCTTCAAGAAGTGCACCGCCTGCCATTCGATCGCGCAGGGCGGCGCGAACGGGATCGGGCCGAACCTGTACGCGACGGTCGGCGAGGGGATCGCGCAGGGCAAGGCCGGTTATGCCTTCTCGGACGCGCTCAAGTCCGCGGGTGCGGGCAAGAAATGGACCTTCGACGAGCTCAACAAGTGGCTCACCTCGCCGCGTGGCTATGCGGCGGGCACCAAGATGACCTTCGCCGGGCTGACCGCGGGCAAGGACCGCGCCGACGTGATCCTGTATCTCAACCAGCAGGGCTCGAACGTACCGCTCCCGCCGCCTCCGGCGGGCGCACCGACCGCGACCGACGCCAAGGCACCGCCTGCGGCGGGCGCGGCCGATCCGGGCGGCAAGGCGTCGCCGAGCGTCGAGGGGCTTGGCAACACGACGGTTCCGGCGGCGGCGGGGAAGTAAAGCTGCGCCCCGACGAGGCATGACCGCTGCGAAACCATAACTGTTCTCCCGCGAAGGCGGGAGTCCAGGAGTCGCGAGAACGGTCAGCCGTTGTTTTGCTGCACGCTGGATTTCCGCCTTCGCGGGAAAACAGCCAATGACGGGTCGTTACCGACTTTCCCAGAGAATTCGCGAAGGCCAGGGTCGAGGGCTGCGGGCGCAGCGCCCGATCCCCTTGCTCCTGCCTCCGGAGCAGTCCGGATCAGTCGCGGTCGCGGTAGAAGGCCTGAACCACGTCCCAGCCTTCCTGCGCCGTCTCGACGAAGGTGAAGATCGACAGGTCCTTGGCGCTGACCACGCCTTCCTCGACCAGCGCGTCGAAATTGACGACGCGGTTCCAGAAGGCGCGCCCGTAGAGCAGCACCGGGATCGGCGCGATCTTGCCGGTCTGGATCAGCGTCAGCAGCTCGAACAATTCATCGAACGTCCCGAACCCGCCCGGGAACGCCGCCAGCGCGCGCGCGTGGAGCAGGAAGTGCATCTTGCGCAGTGCAAAATAGTGGAACTGCATCGACAGCGACGGGGTGACGTACGGGTTGGGCGCCTGTTCGTGCGGGAGCACGATGTTGAGCCCGATCGATTCATGGCCTGCGTCGGCCGCGCCGCGATTGGCGGCTTCCATGATCGACGGTCCGCCACCCGAGCAGACGACGAAGTGGCGCTTGCCCTCGGTATCGACCGGGAAGCCGCTCGCCAGCTGCCCGAGTTCGCGCGCGACGTCGTAATATTTCGACTTGGCGACGAGATTCTCCGCGATGCGGACCGCCTGCGCGCGGTCGCCCTGGGCGGCGTGCGCGATGTCGAGCAGCGCCTGCGCCTTGGCGGGCTCGGGGATGCGTGCGGAGCCGTACATCACGAAGGTCGAGGCGATATTGGCCTCGTCCATGATCAGCTGGGGTTTCAGCAATTCGAGCTGGAAGCGGATCGGGCGGAGATCCTCGCGCAGCAGGAAATCCATGTCCTGGAAGGCGAGGCGATACGCCGGATTTTCGGTCTGGGGGGTGCTGACACCGGTCTTGGCCTGTTCGGCGTCGGTGCGGGCGGCGGGGAATACGCGCGAAGGAACGTGCGTGTCGTGCTTGGGGGACTGACTCATCCGCGCCAAATAGGCGTTTCGGCGGTGGAATTGAAGGCGGCAGTTTCTTCGCCGACTGCGCGTTCTCCAGTCAACTTGCTATCGTCCTGCGGTCTACCGTGATCCGTAGCTGGAAATTGGTTATAAAGCGGCTCGATGAACCCCGGCACAACGCGACGCCGCCGCAAATGTCAGTTTTGGGCCCTCCTCCTTTGCTGTTTTCCCGCGAACGCGGGAATCCAGAGCAAAGCAAAACAACAGTTTACGGTCCTCGCGACTCCTGGGCTCCCGCCTGCGCGGGAGAACACGGAGGGTTTTGCAGAGCGCGTTCGCAAAGCCAGGGTGACGGCTCGGCTTCACCGGCAGAACCCGGCGCGATCATCCTCGATATGCAGATGATTGTAATGGACCGCGTTGTAGTCCGGGCTCAGCACCGTGCCGAACCGCCGGCACGCCGACGCGCGGATCGTCCGCAGGAACGCGCGGATGTTGGGATCGGGGTTGTTCCACCCGCCCTGGATCGTGATCCGCCGCCCGTCCTGGAGCACGAACCCCGAGACATCGACCGCATTGGCGGTGGCATGGCCCGAGCGCCGCGCGGCATAGGCCGCCTTGGTGCCGACGACGTTGCGGCAGGCGTAGGTCCCCATGCTCTCGATCCGCACCAGGTCGCTCCCGAGCATCTGGTGCGCGGCGGGGACGACCGCATGCTCGACCCAGCCCGAGAAGCTGCGCGCCAGCCCGCAGCGCATCGCGCGAAGATTGGTGACGGGGATGCCGATGTCGAGCAACTGCAGCGCGCCGACGATCTGGCATCCGCCCCCGAAATCGCGGTCGGGGAGCGGGGAATAGCTTACATCCTCGCGCGACAAGTCGGCGTAGCAGGCCTTGGTCTCACGGCTCGTCGGCAAGTTGAGCGTCACCGGCCGCGCCCCGGCAGGGCGCTGCGGCGGCTGTTTGTCGCGCCCGCCTCCCGATGCGCAGGCGGCGAGCAAAAGCGTCAGCAGAACAACGGCAAGACTACGTGACATGCCGGACTGTTAGCGCCTTACTCAGCGCGGAACGCCATCAAAAAATGCGAGGATCGATAAGCACGCCTGGATTTGCGCCCAGCCATTGGATTGCCAGGACCATCCGTGCGCGTCGTAGCCCTGTACGATCGTTGCGTCGCGTGCGGTCATTACGACTTGACGTTGCGCGGCAGACCTCTAGGAGCGGCGACGGGCCACGCGGTCCCAACGCCGCGCGTGCTCTCTGTAAGGAGAGACTACATGACTGAACTGCCTGCGCGTCCTGCGCACCTGCCTGCACGCCCGTATTTTTCCTCGGGCCCATGCGCCAAGCCTCCGGGCTGGTCCGCCGCCACTCTCGCGACCGACTCGCTGGGGCGCTCGCACCGCTCGAAGATCGGCAAGACGCGGCTGCAATATTCGATCGATCTGATGCGCGAGCTGTTGAAGCTCCCCGATACGCATCGCATCGGGATCGTCCCCGGCTCCGACACCGGTGCTTATGAAATGGCGATGTGGACGATGCTGGGCGCAAAGCCCGTCACCGCGCTCGCCTGGGAAAGCTTCGGCGAAGGCTGGGTGACCGACGCGGTCAAGCAGCTCAAGATCGATCCCACCGTCGTGCGCGCCGATTATGGCCAGCTGCCCGACCTGGGCGCGGTCGACTGGTCGAACGACGTCCTGTTCACATGGAACGGTACCACTTCGGGCGTCCGTGTCCCCAACCCCGACTGGATCCCCGCCGACCGCGAGGGGCTTTCGTTCGCCGACGCGACCAGCGCGGTGTTCGCCTATGACATCGACTGGGACAAGATCGACGTCGCGACCTTCTCCTGGCAAAAAGTTTTGGGCGGCGAAGGCGCGCACGGCGTGCTGATCCTCGGGCCGCGCGCGGTCGAGCGGCTCGAAAGCTATACGCCTGCGTGGCCGCTGCCGAAGGTGTTCCGCCTCGTGTCCAAGGGCAAGCTGACCGAAGGCGTGTTCAAGGGCGAGACGATCAACACGCCCTCGATGCTCGCGGTCGAGGATTGTATCGCAGCGCTCGAATGGGCGAAGACGGTCGGCGGCGCGGACGGGCTGATCGCGCGCAGCGACGCCAATGCCGCCGCGCTCGACCAGATCGTCGCGGACCGGTCGTGGCTCGGGCATCTCGCGGCGGATGAAGCGACGCGCTCGAAGACCAGCGTCTGCCTGACGGTCGAGGGTGCGGACGAGGCGTTCATCAAGGCGTTCGCCGGGCTGCTCGAGAAGGAGCACGCGGCGTATGACATCGCGGGCTACCGCGATGCGCCGCCGGGCCTGCGCATCTGGTGCGGCGCGACCGTCGACACCGCGGATATCGTGGCGCTCGGGCCGTGGCTCGACTGGGCCTATGCGAGCGTGTCGAAATAACGTCCGTCACCCCGGCGAAGGCCGGGGCCGCCCCGTAATTCGGGCGTGACGCGACCAACATGCCGGCCCCGGCCTGCGCCGGGGTGACGATCATTAGTAAATTCAGGCCCCGCCAACCCCGGGGCAACGGAGACATCCTATGCCAAAAGTCCTCATTTCCGACAAAATGGACCCAAAAGCCGCGCAGATCTTCCGCGAACGCGGCGTCGAAGTCGACGAGATCACCGGCAAGACCCCGGAAGAAGTCATCGCGATCATCGGCCAGTATGACGGCCTGGCGATCCGCAGCTCTACCAAGGTGACCAAGGCGATCCTCGCCGCCGCGACCAACCTCAAGGTCATCGGCCGCGCCGGGATCGGCGTCGACAACGTCGATATTCCCGCCGCCTCGGCGCAGGGCGTCGTCGTGATGAACACCCCGTTCGGCAATTCGATCACCACCGCCGAACACGCCATCGCGCTGATGTTCGCGCTCGCGCGCCAGCTTCCCGAAGCCGACGCCAGCACGCAGGCGGGCAAGTGGGAGAAGAACCGCTTTATGGGGGTCGAGCTGACCGCCAAGACGCTCGGGCTGATCGGCGCGGGCAACATCGGCGGGATCGTCGCGGACCGCGCGCTCGGCCTGCGGATGAAGGTCGTCGCCTATGATCCGTTCCTCTCGCCCGAACGCGCGGTCGAACTCGGCGTCGAGAAGGTCGAGCTCGATGAATTGCTCGCGCGCGCGGACTTCATCACGCTCCACACCCCGCTCACCGACCAGACGCGCAACATCCTGTCGGCCGAGAACCTCGCCAAGACGAAGAAGGGCGTACGCATCATCAATTGCGCGCGTGGCGGCCTGATCGACGAGGCGGCGCTCAAGGCGGGGCTCGATTCGGGCCATATCGGCGGTGCGGCGCTCGACGTGTTCGTGACCGAGCCGGCCAAGGACTCGCCGCTGTTTGGCACGCCCAATTTCGTCTCGACGCCGCATCTCGGCGCGTCGACCGACGAAGCGCAGGTCAATGTCGCGATCCAGGTCGCCGAGCAGATGTCGGATTATCTGATGTCGGGCGGCATCACCAACGCGCTCAACGTGCCGTCGCTCTCCGCCGAGGAAGCGCCGCGCCTCAAGCCGTACATGGCGCTCGCCGAAAAGCTCGGGTCGCTGGTCGGTCAGCTGACCCACGGCGCGATCGCGCGGATCTCGATCCACAGCGAGGGTGCTGCGGCCGAGCTCAACCAGAAGCCGATGGTGTCGGCGGTGCTCGCCGGGTTCCTGCGGACGCAGACCGACACGGTCAACATGGTCAACGCGCCATTGCTCGCCAAGGAGCGCGGGATGGAAGTCCGCGAAGTCCGCACCGAGCGCGAGGGCGATTACCACACGCTGCTGCGCGTCTCGGTCAAGACCGATGCGGGCGAGCGCTCGGTCGCGGGCACGCTGTTCGGCGATGCCGCGCCGCGGCTGGTCGAACTGTTCGGGATCAAGGTCGAGGCCGATCTCGCCGGCCACATGCTGTACGTCGTCAACGAGGATGCGCCTGGGTTTATCGGTCGGCTGGGGACGTTGCTTGGCACGGGTGGGGTCAACATCGGGACGTTCCACCTTGGTCGCCGCTCGGCGGGCGGCGAGGCGGTGCTGCTGCTGTCGATCGACGAGGCGCTGACGCCGGAACTGCTCGCGCAGGTCCGCGCGCTGCCGGGCGTGGTGACGGCGATGGGTCTGGCGTTCTAAAATCAGGGCGGTACCTTCTTCTTCTCCCTCTCCCCTCCGGGGAGAGGGCCGGGGAGAGGGGCCGTGCCGCAAACCAACAAGCTGTTGCTAGCGCGTGCAAAAGCAATGCGCAGCAACCCCACCCCCGCAGAGGCACGCCTCTGGTACAACCTCCGCGCCAAGCGATTCGCCGCGGTCAAGTTCACCCATCAGGTCGTGATCGGCCCGTTCATCGCCGACTTCGTCGCGCGTTCCCGAAAATTCGTGATCGAGCTTGACGGCGACACCCACGCCGACGACGAGAGCGCCGACGCCCGCCGCACCGCGTGGCTCGAACGACAAGGGTATCGCGTGATCCGCTTCGACAATGCCGACGTGATGGGAAATCTCGACGGCGTGCTCGGGACGATCGGTGCTGCGCTTGCGGCTGCCCCTCTCCCCGGCCCTCTCCCCGCAGGGGAGAGGGAGAAGGACATTTGATGACCACCGCGCTCCTCCCGACCGGCTTTCGTGACCGGCTCCCCCCCTTCGCCGATGCCGCCGCCCGGCTCGAGGCCGCAGCGCTCGCTGCCGCCTATGCGTACGGCTACGAACGCGCCGACCCCGCGCTCGCCGAGTTCGAGGCTGGCCTCGCCGGTCGCCTTAAGTCCGCGCGCGCGCAGGATGCGGTGCGCTTCGTCGATCCGGTCAGCCAGGCGACGCTCGCGATCCGCCCCGACATGACCGCGCAGATCGGCCGGATCGCCGCGACCCGCATGGCGCATCACCCGCGCCCGGTGCGGCTGTCCTACGCCGGCCCGGTGCTCAAGCTGCGCGCCTCGCAGCTCGCGCCCGAGCGCGAACTGCGCCAGATCGGCTGCGAGCTGATCGGGCTCGATACGGTCGCGGCGGCGCGCGAAGTGGTCGAGGTCGCGGTCGCGGCGCTCGAGGCGGCGGGCGTTACAAATATCTCGATCGACTTCACGCTCCCCGACCTGATCGACGTGCTCGCGGGCGGACCGTTCCCAATCGACGCGGCGCAGATCGATGCGTTGCGTGACCGGCTCGATGCCAAGGACGCGGGCGGGGTCGCGGCGATCGCACCCGCCTATCTCCCGCTGATCGAGGCCGCGGGCCCGTTCGAGACCGCACACGACCGGCTGTGCGCGTTCGACGCGCGCGGCGCGTTGACCTCGCGGCTCGATGCCCTGTGGAAGATCGCGGACGGGCTCAAGGGCCGCGTCGCGCTGACGCTCGACCCGACCGAGCGGCACGGGTTCGAATATCAGAGCTGGCTCGGCTTCTCGATCTTCGCAGGTGGCGTGCGCGGCGAGATCGGGCGTGGCGGCACCTATACGATCCTGCACGAAAGCGGGGCGGAGGAAGCGGCGGTCGGCTTCTCGCTCTACGCCGACGCGATCGTCGCGGCGGGGCTCGCCGAGGTCGACCGGCGGCGGTTGTTCGTGCCGCTCGGCACCCCGCCCGAAACGGCGGCAGCGATGCGCGCGGCGGGCTGGGTCACGGTCGCGGCGCTCGAGGCGGGGGATACGCCCGGGGCGCAGCTCTGCACGCACGTGCTAATGGAGGGCGAAGCGCGCGCGGTCTAGTCGGCTTTGGGGGGAGCGGGACGCCCTCCCGGCAACCGTCATTCCCGCGAAGGCCGGACCTCTGCGAAAGTCGTTCTACGGCCCCTTGATTTGCTGTTTTCCCGCGAAGGCGGGAATCCAGGGCCAGGCAAAATCACGGCTTACAATTCTCGCGACTCCTGGGCTCCCGCTTCCGCGGGAGAACACCTATGGTCTTGCAGAGGCCATGCCTCCGCGGGAATGACGGAACGCTTGCCACTCCGAGCCTGACGACAATCCCGTCGCTAACACGGCCCCAGCGCCAGCATGGCGGCATGCTCGAGCGGGCCGGCGTCCCCCGCGGACACATAGAACCGCCCCTCCAGAATAGGTCCATGAACCCTGGGCCGCGAAACGACCGTCCCGGCCACGCGGAGTGCGAGCAGGTCTCCGGCCCGGCGGCTCGTGATCCCCTCAAACGCGGCGGCGGCGGTGGGCCGCAAGGCGATCGACAGGTACCAGTCGTCTTCCTCCTCGCGGCGAACCACTTCGGCGCGAAGCACGCTCGCGCGACAGAGCTGTAAGGGACCGAACCACGCACCGGCACGAAGGGCGACGGTCGCGCGCGCGAACGCCTGTTCGGCCCGCTGCAACGCGACGTCGGCCTCTCGCAGGGCAGCGGTTACGTTCGCCATGGTACACGCCCGGCGGCGCCGCGGCGGCGGGTCACGGAGCACGTCCTCTTTGGATCGCGCCCAGATCTCGCTGATCGCGCGATACAGTTTCATCGAGCGTTGCGTGCGCGCCGCAAGCGCTGCGTCAGCATCAAGGCGTGGATACCGGTCGAGGGATTCGCCCACCGCGTCCAGAGGGGCGTCGATGCCGTCCAGCGTGGCGGCGAGCTCGCGCGGGATTTCTCGCCCGAGATCGCCATAAACCTCGCCCGTCTCCACCCGCGCGGCAGCCAAGAGTATCGCAAGCAGCATGTTGATCGCCCTCCCCCCGTCCAGTCTATCCGGAATGCCTCCCCCGTCACCCCGGCGAAGGCCGGGGGTCGGCCCGGTTTTTGTCTTGACCGCCGGTCCGCATGGAACCGGGCGGCTCCGGCCCTCCGCCGGGGTGACGGCGCAGACGCAATAGGCATGGACCCCCCGCCCCCCGCGCATTAGGGCTGCACGCTTTGTCACAGACGATGTGTGGAACAGACCGTGGGAAACGTAGCAGTGATCGGCGCCCAGTGGGGCGATGAAGGCAAGGGCAAGATCGTCGACTGGCTCGCCGAGCGCGCCGATGTCGTCGTGCGCTTCCAGGGCGGGCACAATGCGGGGCATACGCTCGTCGTGGGCGAGAGCGTCTACAAGCTGTCGCTGCTCCCCTCGGGGATCGTGCGCGGCACGCCGTCGGTGATCGGCAACGGCGTGGTGCTCGATCCGTGGGCGCTGAAGGCCGAGGTCGAGAAGCTCTGCGGCCAGGGCGTGACGATCACGCCGGACACGCTGATGCTCGCGGACACCTGCGCGCTGATCCTGCCGTTCCACCGCGATCTCGACGCGCTGCGTGAGGATGCGAGCGGGGCGGGCAAGATCGGCACGACGCGGCGCGGGATCGGCCCGGCCTATGAGGACAAGGTCGGCCGCCGCGCGATCCGCGTGTGTGACCTTGCGCATCTCGATTCGCTGGGTGCGCAGCTCGACCGGCTGACCGCGCATCACGACGCGCTGCGCGCCGGTTTCGGCGAGCCGCCGATTGACCGCGACGCGCTGGTGCAGGAGCTCCGCGAGATCGCGGAGTTCGTCCTGTCCTTCGCCAAGCCGACGTGGCGCGTACTCAACGACGCGCGGTCGCGCGGCAAGCGGATCCTGTTCGAGGGCGCGCAGGGCGTGCTGCTCGACGTCGACCACGGGACCTATCCGTTCGTCACCTCGTCGAACACGATCTCGGGCACCGCGGCGGGCGGCTCCGGCCTCGGGCCGAGCGCGGTCGGCTTCGTGCTGGGGATCGCCAAGGCCTATACCACGCGCGTCGGTTCGGGCCCGTTCCCGACCGAACTGGAAGATGCCACCGGCGAGCAGCTCGGGATGCGCGGCCATGAGTTCGGCACGGTCACCGGGCGCAAGCGTCGCTGTGGCTGGTTCGACTCGGTGCTCGTGCGCCAGTCCGCCGCCGTCGGTGGCATCACCGGGATCGCGCTCACCAAGATCGACGTGCTCGACGGGTTCGACGAGGTGAAGATCTGCACCGGCTACAAGCTTCGGGGCGAGACGCTCGATTATTTCCCCGCGCATGCCGCGGACCAGGCCGAGGTCGAGCCGGTCTATGAGAGCATGCCCGGCTGGCAGGAAACGACGGCAGGCGCGCGCAGCTGGGCCGACCTGCCCGCGCAGGCGATCAAGTACATTCGCCGGATCGAGGAACTGATCAAATGCCCGGTCGCCTTGGTCTCGACCAGCCCCGAGCGCGAGGACACGATCCTCGTGCGCGATCCGTTCGCCGACTGACACGAAAAAGGCCCCGACCGCTCGCGCGGCCGGGGCCTTTTTTTCAACCTGTCAGCGCAGGATGATTACATCGGGCGCTTCTTGCTGCGCTTCGACTTGGTCGTCGTCGCGGTCGTGTCGGTCGTCGAACCGGTGCTCATCGCCGAGTCGGTCGAGGTTGCCGGGCTGCCTGCGGTCGTCGAGGTGCTCGACTGCGTGCTGGACGACATCGACGGATCGGTTGCGGTCGAGCCCATCGGCGCGCCCGGCATCGTCGAGGGTGAACCGGTCGTGGTTCCGGTGGTCGAACCGGTCGACGGCATGCCGCCTGCGCCTGCACCACCGGCTGGGGCGGTCTGGGCGATGGCTGCGGTCGAAAGGCCGAGGGCGGCAATGGTTGCCAAAGTTGCGATACGCATGGGGTCTGGTCCTCTTCTGTGACGTGACCTTCAAATGGGTCGGGGTAATAACGACCGACTTGGCGTTTGGTCGCTCCCTCTATCGCCAAAATTAACCACCTTATCGGTTTGTTACCCGATTGTTGGGCCACATTGCGCGCGATGGAGCAGCTTCTGGTCGGCGAGCACCAGCGCGACCATCGCGGCCACCACGGGGACGCCGCGGATGCCGACGCAGGGGTCGTGGCGCCCCTTCGTGGCGATCTTCGCCGCCGTGCCATCGGGCGCAATCGTCGCGACCGGGGTAAGGATCGAGCTGGTCGGCTTGAACGCGACGCGCAGCGTGACGGGCTGCCCCGTCGCGATCCCGCCCGCGATCCCGCCGGCGTGATTGGCGAGGAATTCGGGCCCCTCCGCACCGGGGCGCATCGGATCGGCATTGTCCTCGCCGCGCAGCGTGGCGGCCGCAAAGCCGTCACCGATCTCGACGCCCTTGACCGCGTTGATCCCCATGCACGCCGCCGCCAGCTCGGCATCGAGCTTGGCGTAGAGCGGCGCGCCCCAGCCTGCCGGCACGCCCGTGGCAGCACAGGCGACCACCGCGCCGAGCGACGATCCCGACTTGCGCGCGGCGTCGACCAGCGTCTCCCACCGCGCCGCCGCCACCGCATCGGGGCAGAAGAACGGGTTGCGGGCGATCTCGTCCACGTCGAAATTGGTGGGATCGATCGCATCTCCGCCGATCGCCTCGACCCAGGCGGTGATCGTCACTTCGCTGACGACCAGCCGCGCGACCGCCCCCGCCGCCACCCGCGACGCGGTCTCGCGCGCCGAGGAGCGCCCGCCGCCGCGATAATCGCGGAAGCCGTATTTGGCGTCATAGGCGTAATCGGCATGGCCCGGGCGATACGCCTTGGCGACTTCGGAATAGTCCTTCGAGCGCTGGTCGACATTCTCGATCATCAGGCTGATCGGCGTGCCGGTCGTCCGCCCCTCGAACACGCCCGAGAGGATGCGGACCTGATCGGGCTCCTGCCGCTGCGTCGTGAAGCGCGAGGTGCCGGGGCGACGCTGGTCGAGCCACGGCTGGATGTCGGCCTCGGTCAGCGGGATGCCCGGCGGGCACCCGTCGACCACCGCGCCGATCGCGGGACCGTGCGATTCGCCCCAGGTGGTGAAGCGGAAGACGTGGCCAAAGGTGTTGAAGCTCATGCCCTCCCTGTCATCCGGCTGCGCGCGTGGGTCAAGCCGTCGGGCGTTGTCGGCGCTCCGTCCGATCGTCGATCAGCGCAGGTGAACGTCCCACCTTGGTGGACAGCAGACATTCCTTGCCCGGTAAAGCAGTCGGCGTCCGCATTCAGCGGTAAGGAACATCACCCTCCGGTCGGAGAATGCCGCCGGCCATCCTGCCTTCTGGATCCAGCGCGACCGACATGAATACCTCGCCGTTGGCAAACACCAGATTGTAGGCGTCGTCGCCCATCATACCTCGCCCGCGATACGTGACCGACTTAAGCGCGCCCAGCTTTTGGAACATGGGATGTGTCATGGGCAGATCCCCACGGACGACGTCGGCAAACCGCGGAGAGAGTTTGTCATAGTCGGGCGCGCCGCTCGCTAGACCGGCGACAAGGCGTCGCAACGCAGCTTCGGTGCCGGCAGTCGGAACCGAGCTGGGAGCGACGGACGGTACCGACGGAACCCTTGCCGGCGGCCCGGCCTGTCCCGCGATGGCGCCAGAAGACTGAACCCACATCATTATAGCTGCTGCAGCAAAAACGCTCATTAGCATTGCTCCTGAGACCAGATAGACAAGGTGCCGCCGTGTGATCCACGCGGTCTCGTTTCGCGGGGCGGCAATAGGGCTGCCTTCTTCCGGCCTGGCACTTCCCTGCGGAAGGTCCGACACAGCGGGTACCAGTCGACCGGAACGATCTACCGACTCCACGAGCTTCGCCGCTTCAAGTGATGAGGAAAGACCCAGCTTGGCGCGGGCCATCTTCAACCGCTTCTCCACGGCATGAGGCGAGATACCAAGATCGAGCGCCATTTGCTTGGCAGTCTGGTGGTTCAGGCAGCGTTTCAGGCATTCCCGCTCCGCTAACGTCAGGCGCAGGATCGCTGCTCGCGTGCTTCGGTCTATCACGTCCATGCTCATGTCGCCCAACGTAGCGCTTTATACGTCCGTACCAACCTCGGCCGTCTGGTACTCCTCTGGTACCCGAAGCCACGACCCCATTCGGGCACACCCGCTATGCCCGGAGTAGCTGTTGATTGAGAGCTGCCGGTCGCTTTTAGGGCGATGCGCGCTGGCACTTGAACGCGGAACGCAGTCGGTGGTGGGAAGCGGAACGGCAACTTTCGGGAGGCGGGTGGCAATAGCCGACATTGCGGGGCTCCAGCTTTCACCAAAAGGGATCCGATTTCCGGAAACATCACGGACCAGGCTATTGCCGCTGCCGATCCGAAAGGCTGTCACCGAACACCCATTCGGCGAACAGCGGTCGCAAGTCCCGGCCACTCGATTCCTCCATCGCCCGCTCCAGGTCGATGCTGGTGACCGTGCCGCCCGCATGGTCACGGGTGTAGCGACGCAGGCCTGCCCAGAACGCGGCATCGCCGAGCGTGACACGCAGCTGCGCCATGAACAGCGCGCCCTTGCTGTATTGGATCGCGCGCCGGACGCCCAATGTCGGGTAGCTCCCATTCCAGGCCAGCGGCTTGTCGAAGCCCGTCACACGCGCCTTTTCAAGCCGGCCCTTCGCTACATCGAGTTCGGCATCATAGGCGCCGCGGCCGTAGCGGTGCTCTTTCCACGCGGCCGTCATGAAGGTGGTGATACCCTCATTCAGCCAGAAGTCCTTGAGGGTCTCGCACGTGATGAGATTGCCCCACCACTGATGGGTAAGTTCGTGCACGATCGCCCAATCCTCTGACGCATCATCTGGCTTCATCGGCAACGCATTGGTGCCGAGGACCGAATATGTCGCCGCCTCCTGCGCCTCACCGCCATCGACCAGAAGCTGGCTGTAGTCGGCGACGGGAAGCGGCACTCCGGCCTTTGCGGAGAGGAAAGCGACCATCCCTCTTGTCCCTGCCAAGCGTCGTTTCAGCTGGTCCGCGTCGGCAGTGTCGCTCAGATAGGTGAGCATTTTTGATCCGACCCACTCGCGGACCTGCGTGAATCGACCCACTGCGAAGCCATAAAGATAGGCCGAGTAGGGTCGGGGCGCTTTCCAGCTTTGGACTTCGCTGCCGTCCGGTGTCGGTCTCCGCGCGATCATGCTGCCTACCGACAGGCTGGTCATTCCGGCCGGGACACGCAGATCGAGCGAGAAGACGGCCTTCTCGCCGAACTTGTTCTGAGAACAGACCATCCAGTCGCACGCGAAATAGCTGGTGTAGAGCGTTTCTGCCGAGCCGGCGAACCCACGCGCGGGGCGGCCATGATAGGATAATTCGAGCTTCACGGTACGTCCGCGCCGAAGCTGCCGAGGCAGGTGGAAGCTGAGCACGTCGCCTTCCACGGTGTGGGCGAGCGCCACGCCATCAAGGACCGCACTGTCGATGCCAAGAGCATTGGCGGAGAAGTTCAGGCGACGAACGCCATCCACCGTTGCGCGCAGCGTGATCGCCTCACGCCCTGCAACGGTCCTGTTCTGGATGTCAGGGGTAAGCGCCAGCCTGTAGCTCGTCACTTCGAACCCATCACCAGGCCTATTGGAGGCGAGCGCAGGGCTACACAGGAACACCAGAGTCGTCCCGGCCAACGATGGTACCAAAATTCTGCGGATCACTAACGCCCCTTTATATGGCTTGGGGTTGGTGAGGAACGTCCGATAGCTTGACGTTACGAGATGGACTTAGCAGTTGCTCGATCGGCTATACGCGCCCGGCGCTGGCGAATTTTCCATGGCACTGCGACCATGACGAACACCATCAATCCGACGAATATCCAAATCTGATCCGTCATACCTTGCAGCCAAGCGATGCATATGACGCACGGCACTGCGATTACGGGTGTAATCTTAGTGGACCACCATAGGACGGCACCCCATCCTGGCCGATCCCAAATTTCCTTACTGAGGTTTAGCAGTATGAGCGTTGCCACGACTTTCAAACCCAGCGTGATAGCGACCATCCAACTCAAAAGGTCGAGCAGTGTGGAGAAGCCGAACGTCATCATGCAACGACGATGCAACGGGGACCGCTTTGGAACAAGGCGTCAGCGCCTTAAGCGTGCGCCGCTTCTCTCTCGCCATTCCCGGTTGGGAACCCATAGCCGGGACAGTCGCCTAGGAGACCGCTGTAGTGGTCGCCTGGGGCACCTGCTTTTCTAAAATCTGTTCCCAATTGCTTTTTCCCAAAATGGCATGGCGGTGACGGAAAAACGGGAAAGATCGCGCTTAACGAATGGCTGCTTTCGGGAGCTCGGGTCGCCAGCCTGAACGACCGGGTGTGGT